>CAYSZV010000017.1:0-47944 GCA_964435595.1 uncultured Candidatus Izemoplasmatales bacterium
CCAAAGTTGTTTAGCATCATATATCTATTATTCAAATTTATCCCTCCTTTATTTAATTAACTTTTCGCATTTATATTTTACTACAATTAGTGAAGCACTGTCTTTTTTGTCTATTTTAACTTCATTGTTCAAGAAGTCTATTGCAGATAATACTTGTTTATATGTAATATTATTTTCTGATACATATCTAACAACATAATCCAAATTAGGTAATGTATTTAAAAGTTCTCTAATTTCTTGCTTCTCAGTTTCAGACAATACATCAATAGAATCTATTACTTCATTAAAAGATTCTCTTTCCTCAGATGAAATAACTTGGTCTTTAGAATAAATATATATCAATAGGACCAAAGACAACTTAAACGAAACTATACCAGGCCCATACACCTGATTCAGTGTTCCTTCAGGTTCGTCTTTCTTGATACGATAGTGGTCTAACCCTCTATCCTTTGCCGTCAACACATTGCGCATCAAATAAATGTGACTTTTTCTGCCAATACTCATAAATTCTCCCCTTTCAAAGAATAATATTTTTGTTACGATTATTTCTTTGCTTTATTTGAATGTTTTTTTGCATATCGTATTATAATGCTTTGTAAAAAGCAACAATCTGCCTGAATCATTTCCATATAATTTAACATCACTCTTCAAATACTCAATTGCCATTTTTACCACACCATCTGATAACTCATTTCTTGTAATATAATCAAATACAAACTTCTCACTTATTTCTGCATTAATTAATTTCAATAAATCCTCTTTATCTCTTAAAGAAAATTCAGCAATTGAATTGATTGCTTTCGAAAATAGTTTTTTCTCAATGAAATCAACTTTTTGATCATCGATATAAAACAGATGAGCCAAAATCACTATTGCTAATTTTAGTGTCTTCACTCCACCATCAAACTCAAACAATGCCCTTCCATTCAACATTCTGTCTGTAGAATTTTGAAATCTCATATAGTTATTTCTAACAATATTGATTTCCCTCTTGGTGTCATTATAACGCATTCCTTGTCTTCTTTCTTCCTTTAAATGATTATCTCTAGACATAATCTCACTCCCCTTATATACTAGTATAGTATAAAAAAGTCATGTGATAAAGACATAAATGTCACTTTCCCATTAATGTGATATAATAGAATAAATACATAAGGAGGTCTCATTATGTTTCAAGCCAATCTAGATCAACAACAAAAAGAAGTGTTATTTGAACTACTTAAATTACTCGCAGAAGTAGACGGAAAAATCACATTTAATGAAATGGAACTTATCAAGAAGTGGAAAAAGATTTATGGACATACTAAATATCAATATCAAGAGTATTCCGAAGAACGAATCAAGAGCTTCTTTATGGATTTTAGCGAAGAAGATAAAGTCAGCATTCTAACACATGGAATTCTACTTGCAATGGTAGATGATGATTTTTCAAGAAATCAAAAATCGATCATCAAATCCTTCTTTGATATGTTATCACCAGAAAGTGTAGAACACATTCAAGAACTTATTGATTCATATGGTGCATACGATTTTAATGTAAAAGAATTTGTCTTCAATGATAAAGATGATAATGTCATCAAGCATGAAGCAATCAAACTAATGAATAAATTCAGTAGAAAACGCAAAGCCAAAGATATCGATGAAAAGAAACTATTTAATATGAACAAAGGTCCTGTTAAAAAAGTGTGGGGACAAGTTTTAAATCTTTGGAATGTATTAAGTGACCCGAAAGTTGATTTATCAGTTAAAGCAATCGCAGTAGGGGCACTCGCATACCTCATCTTACCAGTTGATGTTATTCCTGATTTTATACCCTTTGCAGGTCTTACAGATGATGTTGGTGTCATTATGTATGCTATATCTCAAATTGCAAAATACAATAAGAAAAGCAATCTCAAGTAAATGAAAAGAACTAAATCTCATTGAAGATCTAGTTCTTTTTTTAATAATTTTATTGATTATGATTTATCAAATATAAATTTCTTAGCAAGAAATGCACCTGCACCGATCAACATCAGTCCACCAATAACTAGTACATAAACCAATACACTTGTTCCATCTTCAATGGTAAAAGTAGTTGTAGTAATATTTCCAGAAGCATCTGTCACAACCAAAGTATATTCTCCAGATTCAGAGACCATTGATCCACTTTCAAACACTTCTCCATTCAATGTTCCAGTTCCTTCGTTAAATGTAATTGTTACTTCGGTACCTTTTTCATACATTTTATCAGCAATGACTCCCGAAACAACAGGATCTGTTGTATCTTGTACAATCACAGTTCTTTGTACAGTAAGTGCAATGTTACCTTCTGTATCCTCCGCATCATACTCTATAATATATGTTCCAGGTGTGCTTGTATCAACTGTATCTCCAGATACAGTCGCATCTCCAGATAATCCACTATTATCAGTAAATAATGCACCTAATTCTGTATATGAATCTCCTTGTTCAATATAAACAGTGTCATTACCATATAAGGTAATTACTGGAGAGGTAGTATCAACAACTTCTACTACAATCGTCCCTATTTTCTCGTTCATCGAAGCATCTACAGCTCTAAGCGTTACACTATACGTTCCAATAGTGTCATATAACACTGTATCCTCTATCACTTCTAATGTCACAGGTGTATCTGAGTTATCCTCAATGTCAAACAGATGAGTTGTGTAATCATACGTGGTATCCCCTATTTCAACAATAGCTAAAATACTTATGCTAAATGTTGGTGCTTCAAAATCATATAATGTTGTGGATGTAGAATTCATACCTTCCACATCAATTGAATTACCCTGTATGAATGATATCGATTCTAAAACAATATCAAATGTTTGATCAATCACTCCAACATTATGTATCATCACATCAATCCTACCATTAGAAACAGTTAATACGTCTGATAGGTATTCAACTCCATTTATTGTTATACTGTATAACTGATTTCCAATATCATATGTTGGAAATACTGATACAGGAATAAAATCATTATAATACTCATTTGTATAAGGTGAATAAACACGTTCTATTTGGTTCATATTTAACAATCTAACCGGTACTAAATCATAATGAGCTTCTCCACTAGGTCCGATTCTTTTGTCTCCCCATCGATATAATTCAAACGTATCAGAAATAGCAATAACACTTTGTTTTCCAAGTCCTAATTTTACTATATTCTCACCATCAAAGAAGGTATCTGCGGCTGTCGGAATATATCGATGAGTTCTATCGCCAAGACCAAGTTGAGCATACGAATTGTTTCCCCACGTATACAAATTACCTGAACTAGTAATGGCAGTACTATAGACAAATCCTAATTGTACACTAGCAATTGTTTCTCCTCCAAAATTACTTGCTGGCACTTCAGTAGGAGTTGAAGAACTTACTTGTGTACCGTCTCCTAATTGTCCATTGTTATTGAGTCCCCATGTATATAATTTTCCTGAACTAGTTATAACAGCAGCATGCGAGTATCCAGCGCTAATATCTGTAATCGTTTCTCCTCCAAATACAGCCAAATCCATTTCAATTGGTGTTGCAATAGGAGTAGTTGATATAGATCCATTTCCTAATTGTCCACTATTATTATATCCCCATGTAAAATATCTTCCATCACTTGTTAGAGCAGTAGAAAAATATAGTCCAAATTCTATCTTTGTGATTGTTTCATCTACAGCAAGACCAAAACTACTTGTAACATCAGTTGGCACACTCTTAGAAACTGTCGTTCCATCACCCATTTGCCCAAGACCGTTATTTCCCCAGGTATATAATGTGTCAGTTGATGTGATTGCTGAAACAACGTCACCATATGACGAGATATACTCAACAGGTTCAGAATTAAATAAGGTGGTATCTAGTTCAACTGGAACAAGTGAAGATGTTGTTGTTCCATCACCCAATTGTCCAAACTCATTGTCTCCCCATGTATATACTGTTCCAGTATTAGTTAGAATCACCACATGCTCTTCTCCACATTCAGCAGCTAGTACTTTTTCGCCAACATCAAGGTTCAAACTACTTGTTATATCAATAGGAATACTAGAATTAATTGTTGTTCCATTTCCTAATTGTCCTTCATCATTTAATCCCCAAGTAAACACTCGTCCATATGACGTTACTACAACATAATTGAAGTATCCCATCGCAACATCATATATGGTCTCATCTTCTGCAAGAGAAAATTGATTCACTATAGTGATATTAAATTTTTGATTTATATTAACTGGTAGAGCACTATCCATCGTTACCCCATTACCAATCTGACCATCTCCGTTATATCCCCAAGCATATAAATTATTTAATGATGTTAATACAGCAGTATTGTATGCTCCTGCACTAATATCGATCACGTCCTCAGTTTCTTCCAAGCCCAAAAACAATGTCATGTCAAATGGAACAAACTGTGTATCGTTAGTCGGTGTTCCCAATTGGTAATCATTATTGTATCCCCATCCAAACACTCTGTTTTTGTTGGTTCGTGCGACAAAGAAATCCTGTCCATAATCCACTTGAGCGATATATTCATCTTCTGAGAAACCAAACCTTGAGGTGATGCGTACTGGTGACAATCTATTGCCAACAGAACCATCTCCTAGCTCACCATTCTCATAATTACCCCAAGTAAAAATATTGCCATTTGATGTCAACGCTAAACTAACATAATTACCTGCAACGATTTCAGTTATTGTCTCTGTTGAATCTAAAACAAACTGAGTTGAAATATCAAGTGGAATAGAACTTCTTGTCGTTGATCCATCCCCCAATGCTCCTGCATCGTTTGCTCCCCAAGTAAATACTTTTCCCTCAGAGCTTAAAGCCATAGTATGTTCTAGGCCAAGACTCATCTTCACTATTGTTTCATTCATATCTAAAACAAAAGTACTAGTGATATTTGTAGGGAATTCAAAATAATCATCAGACCCATCGTTAATCTTTCCGTTTTCATTATCTCCCCACATGAAGACTTCACCTAAACTTGATATTGCAGCACAATGGTATGCTCCAATTGCAATATCAATAATTTTATCTTCTGGTGAGAGTACAAAATTATCTGTAATATCTATTGGAAGCAATTCATTAACAAATGTCCCATTCCCTATTTGTCCATAATCATTATCTCCCCAAGCAAACACTCTTCCCTCAGAAGATAAGGCAGTAGTATGACTTTCACCAAAATCAATCTTAATAATTTGTTCTTCCTCTTCAAGATTAAAGTTTTGAGTGATTTCCACCGGTAACAGTCTTCGTTCTTTGGTTCCATCTCCGATATCTCCATAGTAGTTTGCTCCCCACATGAATACTCTTCCGTCAGTTGAAATGATGCTACCAACATCATATCCATATTCCACATTAGCTATTTCTATTTCTTCATAATATTCATATGCTTCTGTTGTTGCTTCAAGCATATCTGCTTGTACAGGATTCCCTGTCAAAAAAACACTCAGAAAAAATGTGAGTGACAAAATTAAAACCAATCCTTTTCTCATAATCCCAACTCCTTCATATTCATATTAATATAATCTCTAGTAAATAAAAATCGTATCATAGTATAATTATAACATATCATTTTTATTAACAAATAGCGAAAAATTAAATATCATTTTAAAAGGTAATAACCTAGTCATATTTGTCATATCCTAATATGTATTTAAATGGTATAATACTCGAGAAGGGGTGATGTATTATGCGAAAAACATCTTTATTGTTATTGGTTATATTCGTTGCTATACTTAGTTCTTGTACACCTGAAATAGATCCTGTTGAAACTATCATAAATGAATCAGAAGATACCAAACAAGATATTATTAATATACTTCGTTTGTATTTAGCAGAGACAAGAGAGTTAACGGTAGAGAACACAAATACTACAGATAGTGATTTCACTATCACTTTTCCTTTTTATAAAGATGATTTATCTCATACTTATCAAAGGAACGCTTATATGTCGGTTATTAACGAAAATGACACACGGTTATATCAGATACTTGAAACAATGAAAGATGATTTGGATAAAACAGAACAATATCAAGAAGATACATGGAAAGAAATAACAAACTCTTCTGAGATGAGGATTATTCAATATAGATTGTTCATCAATAATCGAAATCTAGTCTTCCAATATTATTATATTGGT
Source organism: uncultured Candidatus Izemoplasmatales bacterium (assembly GCA_964435595.1). GTDB lineage: Bacteria > Bacillota_I > Bacilli_A > Izemoplasmatales > Izemoplasmataceae > Izemoplasma. The sequence continues at coordinate 6,134 of CAYSZV010000017.1, forward strand.
AATGAAAATAATATAATTGGCATCTATGGTAATATGTCGGATGAAAATCAAAGATTAGAATACACCATCAATACAATGGAATATTTCTACCAAGACGACCAATTCAATAAAGCGTCACAATTTCATTACAAAGAAGGTGACATACAATATGAAAAAACCATATATCACCGCCCAGGTGGCTTTGATGAAATCACATATACCGAATACGATTATGACAATGGAAGATATAAAAAAATATATTTATATGATGGTGAAGGCGAGCCCGTCGTTAAGAGTGTAGAAGAATATAATGATGATACCAAACTGTATACAGAAATCACTTTGAGACACGATGATGTACAAAGCACAAGCATTATCCAGTATGATGAGAACAATCAAATCATTCATGAAACCAACAGAGAAGACGACTATTTCAACTTTGAATTCAATCTGTTGTATGTTGGTGGTTGGTATTCAATCAATAGATACGGTTCAACAAATTACCTATTTAAAGAAACAGGGCAGTTGATTGTTTTATCAAAAAGTATTATAGTTAATGTCAAGCCAGAAGGTGGCATTTACCTAACTGGATACTTTCACAATATCGATTCAACAACTGGCTTTGAAGTTGATAACACCGAATTATATCTGCCTTTAAACTATGAGGATGTTTTAGAGATTGAAGATGAGCTCATGTTAAACCTAGACAATGTCGTCAATGAAGCTATAGAAGCAAACAATTTCATTGATGATAAACTAACTGATAGTATACTTTCAATCCTCTATACAGAAGAATTCTATGGAATGTCAAAAGACTTACTTGAATAATACAAAAGCAATCCGTTTGGATTGCTTTTTTGTTGTAACTATGGGTTGCTATATTCTTATTTTCTTGAAGTAGAGTAAAACAACTCCTCCACCAATAACAATGACACCACCTGATATCACACTAATAATGAGTCCGACATTACTTGGACTTTCATCTTCTACACAGTCAATACCCTCTAAATGATATCCGTCTTGACAATTCTCGACTGGATCTATTTCTTGCTCGTTTATCGTTAAGATAATTTCTACTGCTTCAGAGGTATTTCCGTTAATGTCTGTAACGGAATAGGAAATCGTGTATACACCTTCTTCCGTATCATCAATTACCGGACTATAGGAAATATCACACAGCACTTCACCAAAGATTTCATCTGATCCAATACAAGTCGGTAAATCATAAGAATCTCCGATTGTAATTGTGATATTTTCGTAGCTGCTTAAGGTAACTGTTGGAATTGATGTGTCGTCTAGAATTTCAAGTCTAATTACAATATCCTCAGCTTGATTACCATAGTCGTCGATTGCACTATAGGTGATTAAATATATTCCAGGATTATCAGTGATTTCACTTTCTCCTGTCACAATACATTCCATATCTTGTGTTTCAATATCCGTTGCGCTACAAGTTGGTAATGTGTATTCCATTCCTTCTGTAATCGTTATATCATCCGTATTTGAAAGTGTTATTAAAGGAACATTTAAATCATCATTCAAAACAATTGTACCTGTGAATTGTGTATTGAATAAACTAAATAGTGCATAATCAATACTAGATTCTGTGATTGGAATTATGGCTTCAAAATATCCATCAACCACGCTTGCGTTGACATCATTTAAGGTAAGTGATGTCGCCCCATTCACAAGTCCATTTACGTAATAGTAATCACCATTTTTAATGATTGATTCAATAAATACACCTGGAATAAAGTCAGTAATTCTAACGCTAAAATCAGCAGGACTATGGTCTCCATTCGCATTATACATATCTACATGGATAGTATATATTCCATCATCAAAGTCATCCATTAATCCACTTTCTATAATCGCATTCAAATCAATTGATATTGCATTACCTGAAAACGAAAATACATCATCATTATAGAGTTGAATGAATACATTGATTTGATCTGTCGTATATTGAGAAGACAAAGTCATCAACTGAGAATAAAAAGCAAGATAGGTTGCATAATCTTGATACAAACTCATTTGTATCACAGGTAAATCAAATAAGATTTCTCCTTGTGGTCCTTGTATTTTAATTCCAAATTCTTTGATTTCTTGATCAGGAGAAAACTCTAACTGAGAAAGTCCTGGCATACTATATACTTGATCTGGTACATTGATTGTTAGATATTCAATATCAACTGTATCATCTTCTGGATCATACTCGTATTCCGTTGTTAAAACGATATCTTCGTTTACAACACCTGTATCTTGAACATATGTACCTGATTCAAGATTCGCTGAAACTTGAATTTTATTATATTCTTTAAAGGTAATAGAAGAAGCATTGCTTTCAGTAATATATAAAACACTTCCATCTTGTACTAACATAATATTTTCTATCACTAGATACCCGTTGATTGGATCATACTCATCGGAAGCAACTTCAACAACTTCTTTGATTGTATTTATTACATATGTATACGGTTGTTCATAAATAAGATTAGATAAATAATAATCTGCGCTTGCTTCTTGATCTAATGAAAGAGTAACTGTGATTGTACCACCATCAATGTTTCCGTTTGCGACTAAATCAGCACTTGTCATACTAATTGTTTCTACAATACCACTAGAATCAGTAAATATGATTTCATATCCAGTTGCATCTACCACATTGGTAAACTGAATTTCAGATAGACCATCACCTATATAATCAGATGTGAGTAAGGTTGTTTGTGGTACTCCTTCTGGATTATCAATTACAAACATACTCGAATACACCATTTCACCTGGGAAAGTCTCATCTTCGCCATTTACCAATACAGGTTCTAATACAAATCGATAGCTTCCATCAGGTAAATAATCTGGAAGAAGCATGTCTAAGGTTCTTTCTAGCCCATTTTCAACAATCGCTTGTTCTGGAACATATATTTCAAATTCTTCTTCTAATTCATTGATATAATCTTCATACAACAAGTATTCTTCAACTACTTCATCTTGATCATTAACTTCTTGTAATGTTAGATGGTACTTCGTATTGTCTATGTCTTCATTCAGTTCCCACTCTAAGGTGGCAATATCTGAAGATACCGAAACATCAAACAATTCCGCATTTGGAATTTGTGTGATTTCATATAGGTTTATTTCACTAATGACAGTATCACCCGTATCCACATCATAGTCTCCAATTAGTGGACTATCAAGTTGAATATATAATTGTCTTGTAGTATCAGATATTTCATAGTCCATCGCATATAAGTAATCAGAATCGTATGTCATACTCTCTTCTGCGATTAAAACATCTTTTGTAGTTCCGTTTGGTAAGGTCACAGAAATATCATCTAAGTCTCCTGTATAGTCAATTACGATTGCTCCTTCGACAATATTATTGGATAAGGTAATTGTATTCAACATATATTCAGGACTTGAATAGTGTTCTAATCTGGTTGCTTCTGGGACCAAAATAATATAATTTCCAATCTTATCATAATAAGATGCAACACCATAATAGTCTATTTCATTGTTTAGACTATAGCTAGATTCAATTCCTTCTGGAGGAGATAAACTCGTAATGTTTCTTACAACATCTGCGTATTTGACATAGACACTTTTATATCCTAAGATAGGTACTTTTACACCAGCTTTAAAGCGACTTGTATTGGCAGACACCGATACACCAGCAAAGGTATATCCAAAGGCTTCAATGGATGCCTCTCCTTTTCCTCCAACATACGTCTTTGTTTCGCCATCTGATTTATATCTCTTCACTTTAAATGTCAATTCAACAATCAATTCAACACTGGCTTTGCTAACACCTACTTCTCCAGATACTTCTACACCTTTGAATCGTTTTCCAGTATAGTAGCTCCAAGCAACTGTCGCATCAAAATCACCAATTTGAATTTTCTTACCGAAAATCCAACTTGACCCTTCAATTTCTAAATACTTTTGATCAATTGATAATTCCATCTCAGCCTCTGCTTGCCACAAAGCAAATCCTGCGCCTAATTCATACGACGTGAATTGTGCTCCCACTTCATATGTATTTGGAATACGGTATCCACCACCAATATTGTCAATATAAATAAGTCCTCCAGGTAAAGGAATTCCTTTGCCTGGTAAATTAATACGAACATTTCCTCCAATTACTTCCATGTTTTTATCAAAATAAATACGGAATCGTAGCGGGAATGTATCTGGAGGATTAAAAGATCCCATATCTGCAAACTGGGCATAGCCACCAAAATCATCAGGATTAAAGTTAAATCGAATCGCTTCTGATTTATAAGTGTTTATTCTTAATATTTGATCCGTAAGAGAAGTAGCGGCACTCCCATAATCGATACGGATTGGATCAATTGAGACATCTCTTCCAAAGAAATCAAATCCAAAGCCAATATAAAACGCCCCATTCAATCCTCCTGTGAAGTTCAATCCATCGCTATTATATGTCACATTTCTCAACGAGTATCCGAAACTATCATTGGTATCTAATTCCACATTAACTGTACCTAAAAGGCCAGTAGGATCTGCACCTGTGATGGTATTCATCAACGATTGAAATTCAGACTCTTGTATGGTCCAAAACGAAGGAGAAACAGATATTTTAGGATATTCATTTGGAGTTACTTGTCCGTTTGAATAATCGTTATAAGTACGAATCCATGTACCTTCATTATGTAAGTTATATGAAAGTCCATTAACTCGATCAATATAAATTTTATTATGCTCAGGATCAACACTTTGAATGGTTGCTAGATTATCTCCATCATCAGAATTACCTGTAAATCGTATTGTTTGTCCAATTAAGGCATCGGATGGTCTTCTGTCTGTGTATATCACACCAAATGTAGCATCACTACTTAATCGAGACTCAAATGTTCGAAACATAATTTCCGTTGAACGGAAGGTAATCCCTGCATCATCCATAACCGCATCAATTACACTGCCATTATCAAATCCATGGAAAAAGACAAATTCAGCGTTTTCTTTTGAAAGTGTATAGTTGTCTAAGTTCAAAGAAAAGTTTCCCTCTTCTCCAACTCCGTTTTCAGTTTTCAGTTTATCTCCATCTACACCCGTTTCCACATAAATAATATTTGGATTTAAGACATCTTCTCCGATTTCAACCATCCAAGTACCGTCTACATTTCTATACGTAATGTAGTCGACATCTTTTACTCTCATAATAGAATTTCGATCAGGGTAGAAATCAGCCGTAGAAAAAGCCCCAGATACTCTACCAGCTTCTGGAGAAATAAAGACAAACTTTGCCCCATATTCGTTATCGCGAACAATAAATTTATAGTAATCGTCACCCTGTTCTACAAGATCACATCCAAGCATATAAAAACTAAGTTTTTCATCATCCATAACAAACTCAGTGCTTCTTGTGATTACTTTCAAATCCATTTCATAATCCATGTTTTCAAGTCCAATCACATTATATGATCCGATTATTTCTTCTGTATCTGAAAATACATTTTCTGTCATCCCTAAGGCAGTAAATATCATTATCAAAGATAAGCCAAAACTCACAATCCTCTTCATACTCTTCCTCCTTGCCTATTTTATTATATTATATCAAGATATAATCTCCATTTCCATATGAATTTATGTAAGAAAAAAACAGTCCCAAATCATAGGGACTGCTAGTTATATTTTTTTAGTAGTTCAACAAAGACTTCAAATTGTATTGGTCTTGAATAAAAATACCCTTGAATTCCATCGACATTTCATGTTTTTAAATACTCGACTTGGTATTTTGATTCTAACCCTTCAGAAGAAATTTTCATATTCAATTGTCTTGAGATAGACAGTAATGAATCATATCTCCATCCAAATTAGTATCGTATCGGACATTCTATTCACACACTACCTATTCATTTGGTAGTTTATGTTCAATTATTGCTGTATTTATTTGATTCTTATAAACGAAATATTTTGTATAAAGAAACTCAGATAGTAAGTTGGTAACCATTGTTCCACCTAAGACGATATATTCGTTCCATCCAATTTCTGTTAGACTATCTCCCCACCAAGTAGATAATGGTGTAAAAATCAAGTAGAATATAGCAACCTTTGTCATTGCAATTGGGATATTTGCAGCAGATTTGAATGTAAACTTACGGTTTAAAGTAAAATTCCATAATACCGATAATGTTAAGGCAATTAAATATGCATACTTATATTCAAACTTTATCACTTCATTCAATAAAGTAAATGAAAGAGCTTGAATAATTCCTGCTGATACGGAGAAGAAAAAGAATTTGATCATATGTTCTCTGTCCTCATTGGTTTTTAAATCTGTCATGTTATCACCATTTTTCATTATTCTTACCTTATAATATTGTATTTTTTCTTACTCTAATTACTAAAAAAAATAGAGTAACAAAAATAAACAGCTTTTGGTATGTGTTTATCTGAGTTTATATAGTTCTTCTGTCGCAAAATGAAACTTTGTGACTGAGTATGTTTGATCTTTTGGATAGACATAAAATGTTTCATCTTTTGTAGAAAAGCTAATTCCATCACCTCTACCAAAATAGTCATATTCAATATGAACACCAAAATTCGCTTTGACAGGCTTTTGAATTTCAAATCCATTACCTTTTAACGTGTATCCATCTTTGTTATGAGTTAAGGTTCCTGATCCAACTCGATAAAATCCAGTACTATTTGGTAACATATCAATCTCAACTTCCAAAGTGATGTCATATTGATTGTTCAATATTTGTCTCTTTATCATTTCTCTTTGCCACTCAAACCAATCAGGAATATGGGAAAAGATTGTTTCACCATTCGTATTTTCGAGTCTCCCTAATGTATCCATCTCATAGGTAACATCGCATTTCTTGCAAAATAAGGTATTATCCTTGGAATCCATTTGATGTTCGGTTTCACAATGTGGACACATAAATAGAGGTTTATGAAGTCCTTCAGCACGAAATGATTCTTTGATATGAAGATCATTGTCCACTTGATATCGGTAATCATCATATGTGAAAGCAGTGTTTATTATTTTTGTGATGTCTTGCACTGTTGTATCTTTAATCTGTTGTGGGGAAAGAATATAGGTCATATCTGTACTTGTTTTGACTTTTCTATTCTTTAAATTCCAGAAAGGTTGGTATAAGTGATGACCATGGGAAACCAGTGTAACTACAGGATATCCAGTCATTTTAATCAATTTACTTAAGGCATCTGGTAGTTCGGAATTTGTACCAACCAGTGAGTATCTTGCCTCCGGATATATCTGACAAATCACTTTGTTTTCTTCAATGCTATGTCTGATTTGTCTCACAATCACACTATCACTGAAAAACTTCCTTTTTGCGAAACATCCAACGTTTCGCATAATCCCTTCTCTTCCAATAAATCCATCAACAGCTACAATATATGTTGAACGTTTTGGAAATACAGCTCTTGTTGCGATTTTAAAATCTAAAAAACTGTTATGATTACATAACATGATAAAAGGACCCTTAACACCTTCCATATTGTGTTTCCTAATCTTCGGCTTTACCTTAAAAGTTTCAGGAAATGCAAGTACCCACGCAAGTAGTTGTAAATACCACTTAGGCTTTTTAGGCATTGATTGTAAATCGAATTGAGGCAAAGCTTTTACTTCGTCATATGACTTATAAACAATATCAGTTATTTTCATAAGTAAAGTCCTTTCTAAAGGTATGTGAATAGTATACCATTAAAAAACTCATCCAGATAGATGAGTTTTTTTGTTATTCGTCAAATTTATATAATGCGAAAGCAATAATAATACCATATATTGCACTTACAAGAAATCCTATTAAATCAAAATAAGCTGTTGCGCTATAGAACGTAAATCCAATAAACAGACCAACCAATGCTCCTCTAACAAGCAATCTCCAAAGCACCTTACAATTTGGTAATAATGCAATTACAAATCCCATTAAAAATCTGTTTAGCCAGAAACTGAATAAATATGTTCCATCCACTGCAGTTTCATATCTTGTTTGTGCGCCTATAATACAAACCACTCCCAAGAGTGAACCTAAGATAATTCCTATCATTAATCGTTTTACCATATTACTCCTCCTTCTTGTTTTGTTGACGTATATATTTTTTCTTTTGTATTTGAAATTTAATCTTATCATTTATTAACTGTATCTTACCTCTACACAGATTATAATCTAAGATCAAATCATCCTTCAAGTCTTGTGCTGTAATTTGTTTTGATACAACAATCATCAACCCTACAAAACCCACTCCACCAATTAGAAATGTTATGAGGATACTTTGAAACATGTAATACCCACCCAGAATTTTAGTAGATGTAATCTCTGAGAAAGAATCATAATGATTGATTGTATAATACAAGCCATTATCTGAGAAGACAAATCGCTCACTTCCTACATTATCAATTGTCGCATTGATATAGACTTCTGTATATGTGTAACCTGTTGGTAATTTGACAGGATCTCTCGTGTTATCATACACATCGTATACAGACACTTCATAAGATCCAGTAGGAGCACCTTGGGCTTTTGGAACATAATTACTAGGAACGTCATTATACTTCAGAATATAGACAGCTACATGATTGAAGTCCGTATATTCTTCGTTTTCTTTAACACGAACGTTTGCCCCTATTGTCGCTATCCATAAAAGTAGTAATACGATAAGGTAAAAATATCGAAATCGTTGTCTTACTTTATAATCATCCAATTGATCTATCCATTTCATAGTATCCCTCGTTTTAATTACAGATTAATTTTAATTTGATTATCATAGAATTTAGGGAAGATTGTTCCGTTATGAAATACATCTCCATTACTGAATATTGTCATTGATTTTAAAGATAGATTTAAGTATTGGCTGTCTTCATTAATATCCCAAATTGTCGAATCTGAACAAGATAAGAAGAAATCGGCATATGGTAAGTTCATTGAAAAGTGAGTGTTCGATCCATGAAATGGAATCTTAATTACTTTGTATGATTCATAAAATGCTTCTTTTGTGTTTAAAGATGTAATTACACTTCTAGTTATATCACCAGTGAATAAAATATTCTCGCTATGAAATACCAAAGAATTATTATTCATATATTTCCCAAATGCTTTGTTGATTGGATCAAAATCCAAATACTCTTCAATTCCTTTTTTCACTTGTTTTATATTGTATAAGATTTTATCAATTTCTCTGATTATATCTTTGGTAACTTTGTCATTGAATTTAAACTTAATATCCTCTTCTTGAATGTTTATTCCGTTCACATTTTTTGCATATTGATTTGCATACTGTGTGATTTTTTTAACAGCTGTTTGGTTGACGGATTGCTCCATTATTTTTATATATGAAGTTGCAATATTGAGAAGTTCCTTTGGAACAAGACCATCACATGACAAATCTGGATGAAGCACTGTGAAATCTCGAACATGAGAGATTTGATCTCCCTTGTTTAATAATTCAATATATCCATCTTTCTTAATAACTTTAGATACTTTCTTATATATTCTTAAAATGTTTTTAAGATAAATATTTATTTTTGTTTTAGATGGAGTATATGCATACAGTTTAATCAATTTCACCAATGCACTCTTTGACTTCTCGTGAAATAAGTATATTGGAAAGCGACTCAAATAAATGGTATCAAAAACATCACCATATATATGGTCTAACCCTCTAATATGATCATCATGATAATGACTAATTAATAAATGACAATCAGAATACGATAAATCATTATTGATATCCACACTGTTTGAAATATCTTCTTTTTTTACACCACAATCTATTAACAGATTTTGATTACGGTCCGATAACAACACACAATCTGCTCTTCCTATATCATACAGTTTAATATTCATAATGTTTCCTCCTACCTATTTATTGTTCTTTGCGACCAAATAAAACCTATGCTCTAACGATTCAAAATAGCCGTTTTTTTCTATTAACTGATCAATTTCACACAGTTCTTTATAACATCGTTTCACTGAAAACTCTGGGAACTCCCATTCAATGATTTTCGCCATAAATATAACACCTTCAATTGTTTTATATCTTGAATACAATTTTCTCTCATCTGATTGAAGGAGTGTAAATCCACATTCCCTAAACTTTTCGATTTCCTTTGAAAGAGTAAATGAATCAAAGTCACTTTCTCTCCAGGGAGTTAGTTTATCGCTCAATGGTTTATTATTATATGATCCAACTTGTTGGGTAATAAAAATACCATCTTTTTTTAATACCCTCTTTATTTCACTTGGAATGTAAGATCCGTGTCGATTGATAATCATTTCAAATGAGTTATCTTCAAAAGGAAGGGGATTTTCTCCAAGTGAATTTCTAACGTATATTCCCAAAGGGGAAAGTCGTTCTTTGCACAAAGCATAGTTCGGTGGATATCCTTCTGTGGCAAATGTATTTTCATATGGATGTGACAAAGAGAGAAGAAATTCTCCTCCACCAGTCTCCATATCTAGTAACTTGTCTTCTTTTCGCAAATAGGTTCGGATAATGTCTTTGTAATCCCATGGCATAGGTTCTTCCATGACTTTGTCAGATAAAAACGAGAAATCCCAACCGATCATAATTGCTTTGCTTTCATACTTCTTATATACATCAAACTTGTCCTTCATACCATTCTCCTTACAGAGCGAATCTATATTAATTATAGCATGGTTTTTCCTTGATTTCTAATGTGATTATAAGAAAAAGAGCATTCCCAATCGGGAGCGCTCCACCTATAATTCTATTACATATTTCTCAAAATGCTTGATTGCTTCTTTAATCATTTTACCAATATATTTGTCCCCCTCAAATTGGGGTTCTCTCCAAATCTTTAATACTTCTAACTTGTCATTCTTTCTATGTTGTTTGAATTCTATTCTTCCCACAAAAGTTGATTTATATAAAAGTGGCAGAACATAATATCCGTATTCTCTTTTTACAACTGGTGTATAGACTTCCCAACGATATTTGAAATCGAATAAGTTCTCAATTAGATCTCGATCCCAAATTAAATTATCTAAAGGGGCAATGATTGAGACTTTTTCAATCAATTGATCTTCTAATATACCAGTTGGACGATACAGTATGTCTTTAAAGCCTTCTATCATAACTTCTTCTATCAAACCTTTTTCAACAAGAATAGGTAAATACTTATCTCTTATTTTTTTATTATTGATGTACGGTCCGGAGATGTGAACACCACTTCTATTGCGAAAAAGTCCCAATGATTCAATTCTTCTTAACAAATAATATTCAATAAAATCTTCTTCTGATTGAAACGGGCTCTTCGCTAGTGATAAATTTCCAATCAGATTTTCCATTAAATCATATTGTTTTTGTGTGTTTCTTCTCGCCTTAACACCAATTTCACCTCTATGAAACAAGCAATCTAACGCTGCACTAGAAGTTTTTGTGGATCCCCACTGATGTTTGTGAGATGCCCCAAATCTTATTTCACTTGAATACGTCGGGCCATTCTCAATAATATATTGCTTTACCTCATCCATACTCTCCAAAGCATCTAATTGTAACCGATACTTTAAGGTATTCTTGTGAGCTTCAAATCTCCACTTTCTTATATGCTCCATTTTCGGATAATCCTCTGTCAGATAGACTGCCATCATTTTATCCCAACCATCAATTACTGTGCGATCTTCATATAACATTTTATTGAGCAATGCTTTCCTATAATCTAGAACCCTTGCCTGCATCACCAAATCCGTATTTTTACCAACTACGTCTAATGGATCATATTGAATGGAATGGAGTCGATTCATAACACAAAGAACTCCTTCTTTTCCAGAAAAACTAGAAGTTGTGTTAATCATTTGATATGTTACTAAAAATTCTTGAGCTTCTTGTTTTGTGAGTTCTATCATAATAATCTCCTTTATTTTTCTATACTCATTATAACATATATAATTTGATAATCTCTCAGATTTAATGTGTGATAAATAAAAACTCATGATATACTAGAAGTGTATTTTATATATCGAAAAAGAGGTGAATGTTATGAAAAAATTAAGTAAAATCTATTATGTTTTAACATATTTGTTCTTTATTTACCCGCCATTCATTGCGGGCTTGGTACTGGTTTATAGAGATTCATTTACTAACTTACACCTATATGGTTTAGTTGTAAATATTATCTTATTACTAATTCTTGCTAGCATTATTGCAATTAGAGTATATACAGGGAAATTACACTACCCTACAGAAAAAGAAGTCAAATATCTAATATTTGGTTTTGTAGGAAATATAGTAATGTTCTTATACACATTTCAAAACTCTATGAACATTGATAACATTATTACAATATATTTAATTTTACTGGTGGTACTAGCAGTACATTATTTCTTAATCTCTAAAAAATTACAACCATTGGAACTTTGGATATTCTTACCATTATACTTGGTGTTTGATACTATCTATTATGGAGTAAAAGGATGTACCTTTAATTCTAGAAACTCTTGTTTTACTTATACTTCTTATGAGCCCTTCCTGAAAACTTTCTTTATCATTATTATGATATTTATTGTTTTATTTACTTTATACAAGATATTATCATATCGACAACACACTATATTCAAATACATTAACTATGTTATTGTTATTGTTCTCTCGGGATTCGCTCTCAATCAATTTGATGGAGAAATCAAAATAATTATGACGTTTGCAATATTCTTGCCATTTTTCATTATTGTCGACTTTGTGGTAAGTATAATAAACAAAACCTACACTCATAAGACAATTTTACTCTATATTCGTACTTCTTTAATAATTGTAATATGTATGTTATTTGGTGCATTATTATTAGGTGAACCCGAATTAGATAACGAAGCACTGTCAATGTTTGTAGTTGCTACATATGTCGCTCTAGCAATTAGTATTTTAAAATTCATTCTTAAAATTGAAGTAAAAGATGTTAATCTCATTAATCTATTCAAAAAAGGAGAAACAGTAGTAAAATACTCTGTTTGTACAAAAGAAGATATTAAAAAAATGGAAAGCACATTTACAAATTACCTAAACAAAATGACATTTGGAGAAAACGAATATAATTTGAAAGTAACAAGAGGAGGAGAAGTGCTTGGTTTGTTACATTCTGATTATGATCAACTAGACCCTAGTCTAGACATTAAACAAGCCCGAATTTATTTTATCGAAGTTGCAGAAAATCCTTATGTCGTTGCAAATGGACTACTCTATCAAGTAGAAAGATACTACAAATCATTAGGAGTATCACAAGTGAAATATCTAGCACACATCGAAGAATTAGAAGTAATTGAACTTCTTATGAAAAGAGGATATATTCCAGTTGATATTAAAGACAAAGGGTACTACTACTTCATAAAAACACTATAAAAAAAGGAGCAATCGCTCCTTTTTTATTCGTCTAATGTCTCTAATAATGTAATAATGTATGTTTGATTTTGAAAATCAGAAAATACATCTAGATCTCCTCTTACCAATCGCATTCCACTTGGATATATTTCATAGACATAATCATTGCCCACCGCGTCTTGTAATTCTAATATGGCAATTACAGATTCAGTCGTATTCTCTTCCAATCCAATAATAGAATATCTGTGTTCCAATTCAGATGAATCAGTTAATATAAGATATGTATCATCCTCTTCAGGATTAATAATATTGTAATAATATTTATTTGCTGCTAGCACTTTTAGTACATCAGTTCTTTCATCCTCATCCAATACATAAGGATTAGAAGTGTTATACTCTTTCGTATCATCAACAAAGAATATTGTTGCTTCTATTGCTAAAATTGGTTCTTCTATATATATTTTGTTAAGATCAGACTCATACTCACTTCTGACAATATCTCCTAATGTAATATATCCAAATTGAAGGGCATCGTTAATTGAAATTAAGGTTCCATCATCCGCATCAGTACCCGCATCTGATTGATGTGTTCCATCATCTTCAACTTCTTCTATATAGTATATGTAATATCCACTAATACAGCCATCTCCCGACGGTGAACCTTCAACATAATATTCTGCTCCTCCGTACTCAAATAACAATACACTACTTAAGTCGTGACATATCATATCGCCATGATCGATTACATATATATCATAGTCTCCGACTTCTTGAAAATACTCTATAAATTCAATTGTTCCTACAGTAAAATCAGGACTTTGTTCAATGACAAAATTGAACGTCCAAGAAACATCTTCCAATTGATTTGAGCTAATTTTATTGTCATCTAGCATTTTATCAATCGTTACAAATCTAGATCCTGAATCGACATAAAGTGGAACATAGCATCCATTTCCAGTGCGAATTCCCTCATACTTATATGTATTCCCATCACTTGTATAAAGGGTATATAAATAATTTGCTTCTTTGGGACACTCTGCGTCCATATCAAGTTCTTGATAATATAAGTCATACGAATCAATCGTTCTACTGTATTTCTTATATCCTTCTTTATAATTTCCAAAACCCAAACATCCTGTCAGCATTATTACAAACAGAAATGTTACACCTATTAGTAATTTTCTTTTCATCAAGCAAGTCCCCCTTTTATAAAAGTTCAGTTTAGCATTGTTTTTCAACTCCTATACATTATAGCATTGTATTAAATTTTTTGAAAGACACATTTGTCAGACAAAAAAAGCAGTTAATCTGCTTTCTTTCCTAATATATTTAATTGTTTTACAATCTCAATATTATCAACATAATACGATTTTGTATTCTCGTATATCTTGTAAATGTGTTCCCCAATTACGTTGTTTTTTGAATGAATCGTATGTGCAAAATGTTTGAACTCATGTGAAAGCATTGGAACAACAATCTTCATCCTCTTAGATCGAATAATAAAACGTGGCTTATGCAGCAACACAAAGACCGTTTTCTTAAATTCAACTGAATATGGTTCATCCCATTTGATCTTTCTGTACTTAAATTTCAAGGCTTCATTTGTTACCTCATATTTTGTTTGCCATTTATCAAATCTCGTTAAGGCAAAAATTGCGATGATTTGTAAAACAAAAATACTTGCAAATTCATAGCTGTTTATAATTTCATTGGTTAAGGCAGGAACAAACATTAATCCAAACACAATCATAAAGAACAATAAAGCTGGGAGCCAGGTTTGTACTTTTTGAAACAATGACAACTTTTCAGTATCTAGTAGTAAATATTTCCTCTTTGCCAATACATTGTAAATAGGTCTAATGTACCAAACGATTAATACAAATGCGAATAACAACATAATTCCATAGTCCATAAAATCACCTCTGTTTAATTATAGTATGCACCTAAAAGAAAAGCAAAAAAATAAAGACATTCAGAATGTCTTTATTTACTTTTTACTATTTTTGGAGTTCTGTCTATAAAGTATAATCCCCAGTGTTTCTCTGGTTCATCTACACTGCTTGAACCTTTCCAAAACTCATCAAATGCTTCAAAGAAAAATGTTGTAATTTTATTTTTCTCAGACCATTTGTGAATTTGATCAAAGTAATATAATTGATTTGCTTGGTTAGCAAATGATGCCGGTATACCATTGTCGTTTGATCTTGTTGGCCAACCAGTTTCTGTGATGATTACTTGTTTGTTTGGATAGCGTTTTTGAATCATATTAAATTCTCTCTTACAAGTCTCTACACTTTCTTTGATTGGTGTCCCTAGCCATACAGGGTATGAATGAACACTAATAATATCCACTGCATTTGCAACTTCAGTTAATTTATTTGTCCAATATACATAGTTGTCACAATATGTAACTGGCACTGTTGTATATTTTTTTAATTCTTGAACAAAATACAACACTCTTCCCGGACTAACTAAATTCTCATTCCATTCTGGTACAGATTCGTTTCCTGCAGATACTGCATAAACAATATCTTTGTATCGATTGGCTAAGTTAATTACTCTATGTAGTTGAGATTGGTTATATTCAATATGCTTTGCAATTTCTTCGATAGAGTATTCTCCACCCCATGCGCAATCAGGGTTGCTGATTTCACCTAGTAAATCCATCCCTAGCATAATTTTTAAATTGATGTTTTCATTTGTAATCACTTCACATGCCGTTTCTGCATGCTCTGAAGCATCATACATTCTAATATAATCAAAATCTTTTTCTAGTAATAGCAAATCTTCTTTTACGTTTTCATATGTTGGATAAGATTTATGTACTGGACTTTGTCCATTACGATATCCTGAGTAACAAATTGCTTTTCCGTATTGTAATTTCATGATGCACCTCTTGTTTATTCTTCGTTGAATTTATATTTTCCGTCTTTGTTCCATAGTCCCCAATATGCTCCATACTCACCTTCATGATTGATTTTCCAAACTTCGTCAAATGAGGAGAAGTAAAACATATCAATATTTTCTTGTAGTGCCCATTTTTGTGAATTAATAAAGTATCTCATTGCATTTTGATAAGAAGGGATTGCTCCACCATACTGTTCCCCTTTAGTAGGCCAACCAGTTTCAGAAACAATAATCTTTTTCCCTTTTCCGTATTCTTGTACTAACTCATACATTTTCTTCATATATTCCACTGAAATTTCAAGTGCACAATGTTCCCAGAATGGGTATAAGTTAGCAAATAACACATCTACTTCATCTACAAGCTCTGGATAATTCACATACATATAGTATGCATCTACATATCCCACTTCAACATGTGGTACTGCTTGTTTCACTCTTCTTATATAAGAAATCAATTGTTCTATTGTTAAGTCCTTGCGAAGCAACACTTCGTTTCCTACTGCAAGTAGGTCTGCATGACCTTCTTGTGCAATACGAATTGCATTGGCAAGTTCAAGTTCATTGTTTTCTTCATCGCTATCAAGCCATACTCCAACCATTGTTTTCAATCCTTTTTCACGGGCAATACGTGGAACTTGTTCGTTTCCACATGAACAAGAAAATGTTCTTACCCATTTTGTATATGGTCTGATAATTTCTAATCTGTCTGCGATTTGTTGTTCAGATATTTGAGATTTAATACTTGGATCTTGTCCTTCCAAATATGGACTAAATCCGATTCCATGAATTGTATTACTTAGGATGTCTTTCATCAACGCTTGCAACTCTTTTGAATCATAGCTTAAATCAGCTTGTTTGTTTAATAAATAACGGTTTACATTTAAATATTTCATTTCACTTCTTGGCTTAGACATATAATCACCTCTTCGTGCTTAATATATAATAAGTTTGTATAGAAATCAAGAAAAATCGAAAACATTTTCGGTTGCATTGCTATGCTCTTTAAATGCATTATTGTCCATCATTTAAAAAAGAAGATAAGCCTATCTCCTTTTTTTGTTTTCTATACTTGATTTAACCCAATTTCAAATGCTTTTAAATTCAATTCAATGAATTTTTCTTTGACATTCTCTCTAATTGCTTTTTCAAAGTCAAGATGTTCTAATCCCATTGCTTTTACTACAGCTCCAAGCATAATGACATTCATCACTTTACTGTTACCCAATTCGACAGCTAAATCTGTAGCCTCTACTTTATATGTTTTCACTTTCTCACTTAATTGTGGAATGATATTTTCTGGGTATTGTACTTTACCATTCAAAGTAACCATTGAGTTGATTTTGTGATCATTCACAACCAAGATACCAGTTGTCTTTAGATAATCAATGTGTCTCGCTGCTTCCATTTGTTCAAATGAGACTAAGACATCTGCATCCCCCTTCATAATAACAGGAGAATATACTTTCTTACCATATCGTATTTCAGAAGAAACACTTCCTCCTCGTTGGCTCATACCATGTATTTCAGTCATTTTAACATCAAATCCAGCTTCTACCAAGGCAGCACTCATTAAAGTAGTCGCTAAAATCGTACCTTGTCCACCTACACCAACAAGTTTGATTGATTTCGTCATACCTATTCACCTACCTTTTGAATTGCATCGTAAGGACAGATTTGTAGACACACATCACATCCAACACATGTGTTTTCATCAATTGTTACTTTTTTTCGTTCTGGATCAAACACCAAAGATGGACATCCACAACGGAGACATGCTTTACATCCTACACATTTATCTTGGTCTACATAATCTTTCGTCTGCCACATTTGACTATATGTTTCGTAATCTTCTGGATTGTATTTTTTCTTCAACACACATGGCCAGTCTGTGATAATCACACTTGCTTCTTGTAATTCCATAGCCCAGTTAATCACTTCTTTAACTTTATCTAGTTCATTTGGATTCACGCGTCTAATGTGTTTGATTCCAATCGCTTTACAAATACCTTCAATATCTCCAATGACAGTATTAGCACCTTGTAAACTATACCCACTTCCAGGATTATCTTGTTGTCCTGTCATTCCTGTAATTCTGTTATCGAGAATAACATTGATTGTGTTACCACCATTATAAACAGTATTCAATAAACTATTGATACCAGTATGGAAGAAGGTAGAGTCCCCCATAACAGAAACAATTCTTCTATCTTCTTCTGGATTCATATCAAATATTCTTTGCGCACCGTGTCCACTTGAATAGGCAGCACCCATACAAATCAACCAATCCATCATGTTATACGGCTCACCAACAGCCAAACTATAACATCCTATATCACCAGCAACGACAATTTTGCGTCGCTTCTTCCCTAACTCATAGAAGAACCCACGATGTGGACATCCACTACAAAACGTTGGAGGTCGCCCAACAAAAAGGTTTGCATCAGTCTTCACACCTTCAATATTTTCACTTAGGATACATCTCTTTATTACATCAGGAGTCATTTCTCCTGAATATGGGAACAGTTCTTTTCCAACCACATTTTTATTATTTAATCTTGTAAACTCTTCTATATATGGATCATTTTCTTCAATAATATAAACAGTATCGTGTGTTTTACAAAATTCATCAATTAGGTTTCTAGGTAGCGGGTATGTAAATCCAAGTTTTAAATAATCCACAGTTTCTCCCAACGCTTCCCAAGCAAATTCATATGACATTCCACTAGCTATAATACCAACTTTACTCTTATTATCTACTGTATAGTTCCATTTTGTTGTTTCGCTATACTCTTTTAATAAATTTGTTCTTTGTTCTACTTTATGGCGTAGTTGTCTACCAATAGCAGGGACAGAAACATACTTATCAAAGTTCTTTTCATACTTCTTAATTGGAACTTCAATTCTTTCACCTAAAGAAACACTACCTTTAGAGTGGCAAACACGAGTTGTCATTCTAAATAAAACGATACTATCATATTCTTCAGATAAATCAAATGCATCTTTCACCATATCTTTTGCTTCTTGACTGTTAGAAGGCTCTAACATTGGAATTTTAGCAAATTTAGCGTAATTTCTGTTATCTTGTTCGTTCTGGCTACTATGCATTCCCGGCTCATCTGCTGTAACCAATACACTTCCACCATTTACACCTGTGTAGGCAAAGGTAAAAAGCGGATCAGCTGCTACATTTACACCAACATGTTTCATTGATGCCATCGATCTACCACCTGCAATACTTGCTCCAATAACAGCTTCTAATGCTACTTTTTCATTTGAAGCCCATTCTGCAACAATTTCTTTATATGTTCCGATATTTTCTAGTATTTCTGTTGATGGTGTTCCTGGATATGCACTTGCAAAATGCACTCCAGCTTCATACGCTCCGCGCGCTACAGCTTGGTTCCCTGTTAATATTTTTTTCATACCAACACTCCTTTGAACAGTTTAGAAAAATAGATGAAAAAAATGCGTTTCACCCTGTAATCAAATTATAGCAAACGCTTACATGAAACTCAATATTTGGTCTTGTTTTTTCTTCTTTTTAAAACACTTTACTTTGCTACAGTAAAGTAGTGAATTGCTAAAAAAATAAGCCTGTAGAAGGCTTATTACATATTTAAAACTAAGACATTGATTTTATTGGTTGCTACAACACTTCCATCAATGTGTATTGATCCTTTCAAATATAGTATCTTAAACATGTCTGGATAAATCTCTGGATATTGAAGATATTCTTTATAATTGTTTGGTGCTCGTAATGATACATTTTGCTTATGCCCGCAAACAACCATCTTCCCCGGAACAGGTGGCATAGTAGCTTGACTATTCCAAGTGAAATTTTTCATTGTGTCAATACGCCAATCTGATAATGTTGCATTCACACCACCATGAACAAATATATATTTTCCAATTTCGTAGAATCCAGGTAAAGAAGTAAGAAACTCGTGAAGATACGGATACTTATCAAGAAGTTCTTTCTGATCTTGTTCAAATTTACACAATTTATCAGGAGCATGTCCCAATAATTGTTGAATGGTTTCTAAGTGACCATTGTATAAGAAATTGAAACTTGTTTTTGCGAAATTTCCATTTAAGAAATCCAATAAAAACATATCATGATTTCCCATAATGATAATAGCTTTATTTTTCTTGTATAGTCGATACAAGAAGTCTAAAACTTCTTTATTTTGCGGACCTCTATCAAACATATCGCCTATCACAATAAGTTTATGGCCAATATTGTTTGGGTCCCATCCGCTTTTTTCTAAGTCTCTCACTAATACATCATAATGCCCATGAATATCTGAGACGCAGAAGTATTTCATAGTATCACCTTCTGTATTATATTTTAATTTTACTAATAGACGTATATCCTTCTTTATATGCAAACGCATCACTATCTTCAGGCAAGTGTTGTCCCATCACAAAAATTCTATTTGGTAAGATTTTATTCCCAACAATTTCTGGAACAAAATCAAACACTTGATAATAGACATTTGTTAATCTGATTCCTTTTGATTGAGTGAATTTATCTCTTGCAAAATTGACATTTAACGTATGTTCTTCCGACAACATATTGTTATCAATTATATATTGTAATGTTTTTTCTAATTCTTGCTCTAAGACTGAATTACCGTTTCTATCTGCACTCAATGCTAATGATTTATATCCAAAATATTGAGCTTGTAAGGCTGCGCCTATAGTTCCTGAATATCTCGTATCTATACCAATATTATATCCGTTGTTTGTTCCTGATACAACTAAGTCGGGCTTCAGTCCTAATCCATAATGTGCAAATCCAACACAATCTACAGGTGTACCATGAATCGCATAATTGAACTCATCTAGTCGATCAAACTCAAATCCACCAATCGATAAACTCATACTCTTCGCACTCATTTGTTCTTTGGGTGCAATACGGTATACAGTCCCAAATTTTTCCAATACCTTTTTGGTATATTCTATTTTTTCTGAATGTATTCCATCATCATTTGTTAATACTATAAGCATACTACCACTCCTCTGTACTTATTCCATTATACAACATAATCTTGGGAAAAGGTTGTTAAATTCTGTCAAAAATATATTAGACAAAATTGTCATTAGTATAATCCTGATGTATGATAGAATATTATAGTGAAGAGGTGTTATAATGGATAAAAATAAAAGAGCAATAAAATATTTAAATACAGTAAGAACAAACACGCATATTACATTATTAATTTTGATAGGTGGATTCATTACCACATTTATATTAATGCTATACTTTCCAATCTTTTTTATATTTAATCCATTAATGTTAATAGTCACAGGTTTTTATGCTTACTATATGTCTAAGAAACTTAAGTTCCTTACTATGATAGATCGTGTCTTGCATTCCGATAATGCAAGTAAACTTATTGATGAGTTGCATTCAAATCTGAGTGATGATCTAGATAAATCTAAGCCAAGAGGTCGTGCAACACAAGCTCTATATATGGGAGAAAGAACATACAATAGAACTGAAGTAAATAGCTTTATTGCAAAAAGAATAGATGTTACTATAGTTCGAAACATTTATAGGATTTATAGCGAACCTGAATAAAGATAATATTGATATAATATAAAAATAACATCAGAATTTGATGTTATTTTTTTGATTTACTATTCCCACTCAATTGTTCCAGGCGGCTTTGATGTAATGTCATACACTACTCGATTAATTCCTCTTACTTCATTAATGATTCTGGAAGCTACTTTATCAAGAAATTCAAAAGGTAGACGACTAAATGTTGCTGTCATAAAATCTAATGTGTTAGCCGATCTTACTGCACAAACAAACTCATAGGTTCTTTTATCTCCCATTACTCCAACGGATTTCACTGGTAACAAAACAACAAATGCTTGTGATACAGAATCATATAAATCTTCTTTTAACAGTTCCTCAATAAAGATATCATCAGCTTCTTGTAAAATTGTAACTTTACTTTCTTCCACTTCACCTAATATCCGAATTCCAAGACCAGGTCCTGGGAAAGGATGTCTCATAATCATATGTTTTGGGATACCTAGTGCAAGTCCGACCTTACGAACCTCATCCTTAAACAATTCTCTTAAAGGCTCTAACAGTTTAAATTCAAGGTCGCTTGGGAGACCTCCTACATTATGGTGAGACTTGATTGTTTCTGATGGTCCATTAATACTAACAGACTCAATTACATCAGGATAAATTGTTCCCTGAGCTAAGAATTTGGCATCTTTGTGTTCTTCTTTGAACGATTCGAATACTTTAATGAATTGATTTCCAATGATTTTTCTTTTCTCTTCTGGATCTTTTACACCTTTTAGCGCTTTTAAGAACTGATCTTTGGCATTTACTCGGATTACATTAATGTTATAGTTTTTAGCATATAAGTCCATTACCTTATCTCCTTCGTTTTTACGAAGAAGACCGGTATCAACAAAAATACATAGTAATTGATCCCCAATTGCTCGATGGATTAGCGTTGCAGCTACACTGCTATCTACTCCACCCGATAATGCTAGTATCACTTGTTCGTCTTTTACTGTATCCTTGATTCCTTGAATCGTTTGATCAATATAGTCATCGAGATTCCATGAAGACGTTGCATTACATACTTCTAGTACAAAGTTAGAAATAATCGTTTCACCAAACTCGGTGTGTGTTACTTCTGGATGAAATTGTAGATTATATATATCTTGCGACTTATGCTTAGCAATTGCCATACAAGAAGGAGTAGTCGCTAATAATGTGAAATCATCAGATAACAGATCAACGTGGTCTCCATGGCTCATCCAAACAGTAGAAGACTGTGGTACCCCTTTTGTGATAATTGAGTCTTCAATGATTGTAAGTTCACTTTTACCATATTCTCTTTTATCAGAAGGAGAAACTTTTCCTCCATATAAATATTGTGTTATCTGCATCCCATAACAAATACCCAATACAGGAACTCCTATTTTATATAACTCTTTATTAATATGTGGAGCAAACTCATCATAAACACTATTTGGTCCACCACTTAGAATGATTCCTTTGATTGAATCATCTCTTAATACCTCTATGTTTGTGTTAAATGGCAGGATTTCTGAATACACACCTAATTCTCGTACTCTACGAGCAATCAATTGATTGTATTGGCTACCAAAATCTAGAACAATAATTTTATCCATATTATTTTCCTTTCAATGCTTTATATCCAATGTCTTTTCGATAGATTAAATTGTCACACTCAATCCTATCAACATGCATATATGCATCTTTGTATGCGTTTTGTAAGGTGTCGCCTTTACCAAGAACAAGTAACACACGTCCACCATTTGTAAGTATCTTTCCGTTTTCTTCTTTTGTACCCATATGATAAATCATATCACCTACATTAGGTATTCCATTAATTTGATATCCTTTTTGATACGAGTTTGGATATCCTTTGGATGCAAGTACCACTCCGAGGTAATAGGTATTATCCCATTCGACCTTAATATCACTACCATTATATAGTGAATCAATTATATCTAAGAAATCAGTTTTTAACTTAGGTAGAATAACTTCCGTTTCAGGATCACCAAATCTAGCATTGAATTCAATTACTTTTGGTCCGTCTTTGGTATTCATTAATCCACCATATAGAAATCCTGTGAATGGTGTCCCTTCGTTCGCCATAGCGTCAACGGTTTTTTGCATAATATGTTCAAGGGCAAAATCAATTGATTCTTGGGGAATAATAGGAACAGAAGAATAAATTCCCATGCCACCGGTATTTGGTCCTTGATCGTTTTCCAATAGACGTTTATGATCTTGAGCAATTGGCATTGGAATCACCCTGTTTTCATGAACAAAAGTCATGAGTGAAAACTCAGGACCTTCTAAGTACTCTTCAATTACGACAGGATTGTTTCCATACTTTTTTTGGTTCAACATGATATCGAGAGTAAAGATAGCCTCATCAAAATTATGCGTTACAACGACCCCTTTACCTGCGGCAAGTCCATCATATTTTATTACAATCGGAACACCGACTGTTTTGACATATTCAACAGCTTTTAGATAATTATCGAACACTTCATAATTCGCTGTGGGAATATGATATCGTTTCATTAAATCTTTTGCATATTGTTTGCTTGATTCAATCATAGTTGCTTTCTTACTTGGTCCAAACACCTTAATATCAGTATCAAAAAATGCATCTGCGATTCCGTTTTCTAACAACGCTTCACTTCCTGGAATAATCAGATTGATTTTTTGTTTTCCACAAAACTCTCTGATTTTATCATTATTAAACGGATCAATATCAACACACTTTGCAATATTCTTTATACCTGGATTTCCTGGAATCACAACAAGATTGTCACACTGTTTTGATTTACTCACTGCATGTGCTAGGGCGTGTTCTCTACCCCCACTACCTAGAATTAAAATATTCATATTGTTCTCCTAATGCTTAAAGTGTCTATTTCCTGTGAATACCATGGTGATTCCTAATTCGTTACAAACTTTGATTGAATCGTTATCTCGAATGCTACCACCTGGTTGAATGATTTTTGTTACCCCATAGGAATGTGCTAACTTAACCACATCATCAAACGGGAAAAACGCATCTGAAGATAATGTGAGTTGTTCTGTATGACCATGATTTTTTGCCCATTCAAGAGCAATTTCAGCTGCTCCAACTCTGTTCATTTGTCCTGCACCAATTCCGACTGTTTGATTGTCTTTTGATATGACAATTGCATTTGATTTCACATGCTTTACAACTTTCCATGCAAAATATAAATCATTTAAATCTTCCTCAGAAGGAACAGTATCGGTCACAACATTTAACTCTTCTTTTTTCACAATGTAATCGTCTGTATTTTGAAGTAAGAGCCCACCATTTACAGATACCATTTGATATGCATCTATGTTTGTAGCAGTAACATCTAAGACCAATACACGAAGGTTTTTCTTTTTCTTTAAGATGTGCAATCCTTCTTCAGTGTATGAGGGAGCAATCACGATTTCTAAGAAAGTTTTATTTAGTTCAAGCGCTAATTCTTTTGACACTTGACAGTTCAATGCAACAATCCCTCCAAAGATAGATACAGGGTCTGATGAATGTGCTTTTTTATATGCATCAATTATATTTGTTGCGCTACCAACTCCACATGGATTCATGTGCTTTAAGGCAACCGCAGTTGGAAGCTTGTGTTCTTTTAAAATATTAATCGCACTATTTGCATCTTGGATATTATTATATGAAAGAGGCTTTCCGTTTAAAATTTCAGCATTTAATAAAGAATATGGATTGTCACTTCTTTTATATAATGCTGCTGATTGATGAGGATTTTCTCCATAACGTAACTCTTGAGCAAATGTATATGTTAGGGTTAAGTCAGAAGGGAAATCCTGCCCAAGTTCTTGTGTCAAATAATTAGAAATATATGAATCATACTGCGCTGTTTTAGAAAATACTTTGGCAGATAGTTTTTTCTTTGTTTCTGGTAAAGTATCCCCGTAATGATCAATTTCATATAGAACTTGTTCATAATCTGCAATTTCGGTCACAACAGTAACAAAACGATAATTCTTAGCAGCACTTCTAAGCATAGATGGACCACCAATATCAATTTGTTCAATTGCCTCATCAAATGTGGTACCTTGTTTTTCTATCGTTTGCTTAAATGGATAGAGATTGACACATACTAAATCAATGTAAGAGATGTTGTTTTCTTGAACTTGTTTGATATGTTCTTCATTATCTCTTAAAGATAGCAGTCCACCATGAACAAGAGGATGCAATGTTTTTACTCTTCCGTTTAAGATTTCAGGAAACCCTGTCAATTCATCTATTGAAGTAGTTGGCAATCCCGCTTCGTCTAATACTTTCTTTGTTCCACCAGTAGAGATGATTTGATACCCAAGTCTGACTAAAGATGCAGCAAAATAGACTATGTTTGTTTTGTCACTGACACTAATTAATGCTTTTTTCATATTACATTTCCTCCAATAGTTTCTTGATTACTTCTGAATATATTTTATGTTCAATTGCGTGAATTTTTGTTTCAAGTGTTTCTCTTTGCTCGTTTGGTTCAATGTTGCACTCGACCTGTTTGATGATGGTTCCAGTATCCATTCCACTATCTACATAATGAACTGTTACACCAGTTTTTGTAGCCTGATCCAATAATGCTTGTCCCACTGCGTCTTTCCCCTTGTATAAAGGCAATAATGAAGGGTGGATATTTATTATTTTTCCTGCATAATTAGATAATAATGTTGGACCAATTAGACGCATATATCCCGCTAAGACAATGAGGTCTATTTGGTGAGTTTGTAACAAAGCTACAAGTTCTATTTCAAATGCTTCTTTGTTTTCATATTGTTTTGGTGAAAAGGCAAACTGTTTGATACCAAATGTTTTTGCTTGTTCAACCGCTTTTGATTTTGGTCTATCTGAGACCAATAATTCTAAGGAGCAATTTAGGTATCCACTTTGTATTGCATTGTAAATTGCGATAAAATTCGATCCTGTTCCACTTGCAAATATGGCTATATGTTTCATTATACAATCTCTACTCCAACTGTATTTGTTACTCTTCCAATAACCCTAGCATTATATTCAAATTTATTTAAGGAGTTTAAAACAAGTTCTTTGTCTTCAGGTGAAATAATTAGAATCATACCAATTCCCATATTGAAAATATTATACATTTCTATATGGGGAATATTCCCTAGTCTCTCTAATAGGGAAAAGATAGGAAGCTTAGGTAATGTGTCTTCATAAATCTCAACACCTTGGTGAGCTTGAATTGCCCTAGGAATATTTTCTATAAAGCCACCACCAGTGATATGACTAATACTATGAACGGAAACCTTGGAAAGAACATCTAAAACACCTTTCACATATATTTTTGTAGGAGTTAACAATTCTTCTACGAGAGGTTTATTTAATTCGTCGATGAAACTTTCTAATGTGTAATTGTAGTCTTTAAAGAATATCTTTCTAACCAATGAAAATCCATTCGAATGAACTCCCGACGACTCTAATCCGATTAAAATATCGTCCTGAGCAACATTGGATACATCCAACATTTTATGTTTATCTACAACACCAGTTGTGTATCCAGCTAAATCATAATGATTTCCTTGGTACATATCAGGCATTTCTGCAGTTTCACCACCAATTAGAGCACATCCAGCATCAATACATCCTTCTGAAATGCCTTGAACAATTTGTTCAATTATATGTGGATTGTTTTTACCAACTGCGATGTAATCAAGAAAAAACAAGGGAGTTGCCCCAATACATAATACATCATTTACACACATAGCTACAAGATCCATTCCCACCGTATGGTGTATATTGGCTTCTTGTGCTACTAGTAGTTTCGTCCCTACCCCATCTGTTCCAGAGACCAAAACGGGTGTTTTAATATTATATTTGGACAAATCAAAGGCACCACCAAAGTTTCCAATATTACCCATAGTACCTAGATTATTCGTATTCTTTATATGTTTTTGGATACGTCTAACGGATTCATACCCACTTTGTAGATTCACTCCAGATTCTTCGTATTTTTTACTCATTGTTGCCTCCTAGAATTTTCCGTCTTTGTTGGCTTCTTTTACATCTTGATAAATATATGTTGGATACTTACCAGTAAAACAAGAAAGACATAATTTATTTCTACCACAAGCTTCTAATAGTCCTTCTGGTGATATGAAGGCGAGTGAATCAGCATGAATCATCTTACGCACATCTTCCACACTCTTTGTAGCGCTGATTAATTCATCATATGTCGAAGTATCTACCCCATAAAAACATGGATTCGTTATTGGAGGTGCAGCAATTCTCATATGGACTTCTGTTGCGCCAGCGTCTTTTAATAACTGTACTATTTTTTTCGATGTTGTTCCTCTGACGATTGAGTCATCAATCAGAACAACTCGTTTGCCTTTCACTAAACTACGTACAGGAGATAGTTTCATTTTTACTCCTTTTTCACGCATTTTTTGTGATGGTTGGATGAATGTTCTGCCTACATATTTATTTTTGATAAGAGCCATTTCTAGAGGTATTCCAGATTCTTCACTATAGCCCATAGCTGCACTGGTAGAACTATCTGGTACACCAACTACTATATCCGCATCAACGGGGTGAGTATTATATAAAATACGACCCGTTTTCTTTCTAACCGCATGGACATTCATTGATTCAATATCGCTATCTGGACGGCTAAAATAAATATATTCCATTGCACACATATTATTGTAAGTTTTTTGAGCATAGAAGTCGCTTGATACTTCACCGTTTTTATCAATGATTAAAATTTCTCCAGGCTTAATGTCCCGTATAAATTTCGCACCAACAATTTCAAATGCACATGTTTCAGAACTTACAACATATCCACCATTTAATTTACCTAGAGAAAGGGGTCTCAATGAGTTTTTATCTCTCATTATATATAATTTATCTTTACTCATCGCAAGAAAGGCAAAGGCACCTTCTAGTCGGTTTAGAGCATCTTTGATTGCTTCTCTGCGATTGTTTCTGCGGTCCTTTTTAATTAGATGAGCGAAAATCTCAGAATCAGATGTTGATTGGAAGATGCTTCCTGCATTCTCAAGTTGTCTTTTTAGTTCTTTTGAATTGACTAAGTTACCATTATGACATAGGCCAAAATCACCTGTGTGATGACGAAATAAGAAAGGTTGCACATTTTCAATTCCTCCACCGCCAGTTGTTGAATAACGTACATGCCCTATTGCTGTATCACCTTTTAAACTTGATAATGTCGATTCACTAAAAACCTCAGTAACCAGTCCTTCTCCCTTAATATGGTACATCTCATTATGATCTGTTGAGACAATCCCACACCCTTCTTGTCCACGGTGTTGTAATGCGTGTAATCCATAATACATAACTTCACTTGCATTGGAAACATTAATCACACCAAATACACCGCATTCTTCATTTGGTTTATCTCGATAAAGTATATCAATTTCGCCCATCAGTTTCACCTTCTATTGTATTCTTTTTAGAATTTCTATATATGCTTCTTCAATCGAACCAAGATCTCTTCTGAATCGATCTTTATCTAATTTCTCTAACGTTTCGGAATCCCAAAGACGACATGTATCAGGGCTGATTTCATCTGCGAGCAGAATGTCCCCATGATCGTTTTTACCAAATTCAATTTTGAAATCAACTAGTATGATACCTTCTTTGATAAAGGTTTCGGATAAAATATCATTGATTTTATTTGCTGTTTTATACATAATATGTAATTCTTCATACGTGCAAGCACCAAGTGCAACTGCATGATGATCATTAATTAAGGGATCCCCTAGTTCGTCATCTTTCAAACAAATTTCAAAAATCGTATTCTTTGCTTTGATTCCTTCTTCTAGCTGGAGTCTTTTTGCCATTGAGCCTGCAATATAGTTTCTTACTATAAATTCTAATGGAATGATATCTACTTTTTGGCATAGTTGTGTTCTTGAATCAATGCGTTTAATGAAATGATTTTTGATACCTTTTTGAGCTAATTTTTCAAAGAGAATTTCAGTAATCTTATTATTTAAAACTCCTTTGTTCGATATCTGCGCTTTTTTGACACCGTTGAAAGCTGTGGCATCATCTTTATAATATATATATACTTCATTATCACTTTCAGCTTTAAATACCTTTTTTGCTTTTCCCTCATATAGTAATTGCTTGTTATCCATTATTATTCTCCTTTGAAATAGTGTACTGCATTATCAAATATTGATTGTGTTTTATTTCCTATAATATTTTTGAATAGTCCTTCTGTATATCGTTCTGAATGCCCCATTTTCCCTAAGATTAATCCATCTTTTGAAACAATTCCTTCAATTGCATAACTTGAACCATTTGGATTATACATCGGGTCGTATGTCGGATGATTGCTTTGATTTACATATTGAAAGGCAATTTGATTATTTGCAAGCAACTCATTATATTGTTCTTCATTGATAATGAATTTCCCTTCTCCATGAGACATTGGTATTGTATGAATATCATTCAACTCAAATGATGAAAGCCAAGGTGAGTGAATTGATGATACTTTTGTATTTATGAATTTCGAAACATGTCTATTGATTGAGTTTTTAAATAATGTTGGATCAGTTTCTTTTATTCCTTGAATGGTTCCGTTTGGTAGAAGTCCAGATTTTACCAAGGCTTGGAATCCATTACAAATACCCAGAATCAATCGTTTTTTTGACAAATGCGTTTCAATGGCTTGTTTAATTTTCTTATTTCTTAAGACACTTGAGATGAACTTACCAGACCCGTCTGGTTCATCCCCACTACTAAATCCACCCGATAACATAAGTATGTGCGAATCCTTGATTAATTTTGCAAATTCATCGATCGATTCATTAATGTTATCTTCTGTTAAATTATTAAATACAAAGGTAGTAGTTATTGCACCTGCTTCTTCAAAAGCCTGGATACTATCATATTCACAGTTTGTCCCTGGAAATACCGGTATTAAGACATTTACTCGTTCCACCACTTCTCCTTTATAGTTCTTTTTATCCATTGTTATAGAAGTTTCGTTTAAGATACGATTATCATTGTGAACGATTGGATAAATGGAAGAGAAGGTTCTTTGATTCAATTCTATTGCTTCGTCTATTGATAGTTCTGCATCATTTAAAATGATAAGTGGTTTTTCAATTGTTTTCCCTAAATAAAACGCATTTTCACAATCTAAATGAACTGTTGATTCTACCAATATAGATCCATATTTATACTTAAACAATGGAAGAACTGTAATGACATCAATACCAACTTTATTTCCAAATGTTGATTTTATTAGTGCTTCAGTAAGACCACCGAATTCTAGTGCATAAGCTGTTACAATTTCTTTCTTTTGGATGCCTTGATATATGAATTCAAAATTATCTTTTAATTGATCATAATTTGGCTGATATATAATATCAGGAACATGATTAATCAAATATAAGTAATGACCTGCTGCTTTCAATTCATTTGATATGACATGTTCTACATTTGCTGTGTTTACCGCGAAAGACACTAATGTTGGTGGAACATTAAGTTCGTGATATGTACCACTCATCGAATCTTTTCCACCAATAGCAGCTAACTCAAATTCCTTCAATGCTTTATATGAACCCAATAGAGCTGTGAAAGGTTTCGCCCATTTTTCTTTGTCATCATTCAAACGTTCAAAATACTCTTGGAATGTGAATCGAATGTTTTTATAGTAGCCACCCGCAGCAACATTTTTAGCCATTGATTCAATAATTGCATACTGGCTTCCGTGATACTGGCTCCATTCAGAAATGTATGGATTGAATCCATATGACATAATACTAACGGTATTGGTTTTTCCATGCAAAACTGGTATTTTGTGAACACTACTTTGTGTTTTCGTCAACTGGTATTTCCCACCATATGGAGAAAACACTGTAGTTCTACCAATTGTCGAATCAAACATTTCTGAAAGTCCTTGTTGTGATGAAACGTTGATATCTTGTAATAATGATTTTATTCTTTCGGTTGTGTCATTTCCTGGGTATGATTTATAGAAAGGACGTTTTTCTAAAACTTTAACTACTTTTACATCAGCTGTTTGCCTTACCCCTGATGTATCTATAAATTCTCTTGATAAATCGCATATAACATTGTTGTTCCATTTCATTACGAGTCTTTTTTCTTTTGTAATTTCCGCAATTGAAATTGCTTCAATATTCTCTTTTGCACATAATTTTAGAAATCTTTCTTCGTCTTTTCTTGCGATTACAACAGCCATTCGCTCTTGTGATTCAGATATTGCCAACTCCGTACCATTGATTCCTTCATATTTTGTTGGTACTTTATTTAAATCAATTAATAGCCCGTCTGCAAGTTCACCGATTGCAACAGATACTCCACCAGCGCCAAAGTCGTTGGATTTCTTAATGAGTTTTGTTACTTCTTTATTTCGAAAAAGTCGTTGGATTTTACGTTCTTCTGGTGCATTTCCCTTTTGAACTTCAGCACTCGCTGTTTCAATGGATTTAAGATTATGAGTTTTTGATGATCCTGTCGCCCCACCAATTCCGTCACGACCTGTTTTCCCACCAAGTAAAATTACAATGTCTCCAGGTAAAGGTTTCTTTCTACTGACATTTTCGAGAGGTGCAGCTCCAATAACAGCTCCGATTTCCATTCTTTTTGCAACATACCCTGGATGATATATCTCATTTACATAAGTTGTTGCAAGACCGATTTGATTTCCATATGAGGAATATCCATGCGCTGCAACTTTTGAAATCACTTTTTGTGGTAGTTTACCTTCTAATGTTTCTTTTATATCTTTTGTAATATCTCCTGATCCCGTAACTCGCATTGCGGAATATACATAACTTCTACCTGAAAGCGGATCTCTTATTGCACCACCAATACAAGTAGAAGCACCACCAAATGGTTCAATTTCTGTCGGATGATTGTGTGTTTCATTTTTGAACATGAGAAGCCACTTCTCAGATTTACCATTCACATCTACATCAATATAGATACTTGCGGCATTGATTTCTTCTGATACTTCTAAGTCTTCTAAGTTATTTTTTGATTGTTCGAGTTTTACATTGATTGTAGCAAGATCCATCAATGTAATCGGCTTTGTATCTCTACCTAATTTTTCTCTTGTTTCAAGATAATCTTTAAATGTATCTTCAATTTTATGTGTAATCTTATCTAAAGAGAATTCTGTATTTTTGATTTCAGTTTCAAAGGTAGTATGTCGGCAATGATCGCTCCAATACGTATCCAAAACTCGAATTTCAGTCTCATATGGATCTCTTTTTTCCTCATTCTTAAAATAATTTTGAATAAACTGTAAATCTTCTTCATTCATTGCTAAGCCGTACTCAATATGAAACAAAGTTAATTCTTCATTGCTCATTAAAATAAATCCATCAATAATGGCCACATCCTGTGGAGATGGAAATAAATCTAATTCTAATACATTTAAATATTTCTCTCTTGACTCAACCTTATTAATTAGAAAAGTCTTAATATCTTCAAATTGCTTTTTAGTAATTATTTCATTAAATGTAACAAGTGTACTTGATTGTATAATAACTTTACTTTTAGGGTCTAATAACTTCACACACTGCATAGCAGAGTCTGCTCTTTGATCAAATTGTCCAGGTAAATACTCATATGAAATGATATTTTTCAAACAATCTATTTGCTCAGAAACCTTATCTCTATTTGGCTCAGATAATATCTCGTCTCTAACTTGTGGATATATATTCTCATCAATATCAAAAATATCGTAAACAAGAATAAATCGCAAAGAACTTAATTGAATCTCGAAATTTTCTTGTATATTTTCAAACAAGTCATCTCGTTCTATTGAAAAGCCTTCTTTTCTTTCTACATAAACTCGAATGTTTTTCATCATCATTACTCCTCTATAATAGTTTGTATTATTTTAGTAATGTCTTGGTTGTTGTGGTATGTAATATTTATATGTCCGATTTTTCTATTCTCTTTCGTAGATTTTTTTAAGTAATCATGAATATGAGTATGTTCAATACTTCTTGCATTTCTATAATATTTTTTGTTTTGTCCAAGAACGTTTATCATAACAGATTTATTGATTAGTTTGGGTATGGGAAGTTCTTCTCCAGTTATTGCCAAAACATGAGTTTTAAACTGAGATACATCGCAACCATTGATTGTATAATGTCCTGAGTTATGAGGTCTAGGAGCGAACTCATTAAATATCACTTTCTCATCTTTCACAAAGTATTCAACTGCAAGTGTACCAACATAATTCAACTCTTCCAAAATATGTTTGGTGTTTAGTTTTGCTTGTTTCACTATCGCATCAGGAACTGATCCATCTACAATAGATAGATGCAGTATTCCATTCTTATGTATATTCACAGGTACTGGAAAGAATACGCAGTCACCATTCTTACCACGTGTCCCAATCACAGAAATCTCATAATCAAACGGAATAAATTCTTCACAAATAAGATCGCTTTCTGCAATCAAGAATGCATTCTTTGCTTCAATTTTTGTCGCAACCTTATATTGCCCTTTTCCGTCATATCCACCAGACACACTTTTGACTATTGATGGAACAAAAATATCATCTATAGAATGTACTTCTTGATAACTAGGTACTTCAATACGTAAGTCTCTTGCAAATTCCTTCTCCAGGACTCTATTTCTAGAAATCTTAAGTGCTTCAATTCCTTGAGGTAGTTTATCTGCATACTCTCTTAAGACCTCTAAATCAATATTTTCAAACTCATAAGTAATCACGTCACAGCTATCATATATGTATTCTAATGCTTCTTTATCGTTGTAAGGTTTTGATATGTGACAATCAGAGTAATGAGTAATAGAGCAAGATGGACTTGGATCCAAAGACATGATGGTATGTCCTAATGATTTCGCCTCTTTGGCCATCATCATTCCTAATTGTCCACCGCCAATAATTCCAATTTTCATATTTAAAGAGCTAACTTTCTATTATTTAGTACGTTCTCTGTTTGGTTTTTTCTATACTCTTCAAGTTTTACTCCTAATTCAGTATCATACACTCCCAATATGCTAATTGCATATAGCGCAGCGTTTTTGGCTCCATCTATAGCCATTGTACCTACAGGTACTCCTGGAGGCATTTGAACAATTGATAACATACTGTCAAGACCACTAAGTTTTGAAGATTTAATTGGTACTCCTATGACGGGAAGAGGTGTAAGAGATGCAACCATTCCAGGTAAATGAGCGGCACCACCAGCTCCTGCAATTATCACTTCAATCCCTCTAGATTTTGCCTTCTTTGCATATTCGAATAAACGTTCAGGTGTTCTATGTGCACTTACAACATCTCTTGAATATGTAATACCAAATTCCTCTAGTATAAGACATGCTTGCTTCATAACTTCCCAATCACTTGTGCTTCCCATAATAACTGATATTCTATTCATAATTTCCTCCTAAAAATATAAAAAATGAGATTTCTCACAAAGAAAAACCTCATCACTTATTGTCATGATTTCTCCTTGCGTAGTCCTAGATGTTACGGTCTAGGGTAGAGACTTGCTTACCATATTTAAGCTAATATACGCGGTTATTTAGTATAGTTAGGTGCTTCCTTTGTGATATGAACATCATGTGGATGTGATTCTTGTAATCCAGCACTTGTAATTTTCACAAATTGGCCATTCTTGATTAACGTTTCAATATCTTTTGTACCACAATAGCCCATGCCAGATCGAAGACCTCCAACTAACTGATAAATCGTATCAGCTAATTCCCCTTTGTATGGAACTCTTCCTTCTATTCCTTCTGGTACTAACTTTTTAGCTTCTCCATTCCCTTTTTGGAAATAACGATCGCTTGAACCTCTTTTCATTGCTGCCAATGAGCCCATTCCAACATAAGTTTTAAATCGTCTACCTTGATAAATAACTTCTTCACCAGGTGATTCCTTTGTTCCTGCCAATAGAGATCCTAGCATAACGCAATTTGCACCAGCTGCAATTGCTTTAACAATATCTCCACTATATTTGATTCCACCATCTGCGATAACGCATGCATCTAATTCTTTAACATACTCATATACATCGTTTATGGCAGTGACTTGGGGAACACCTACTCCAGCAACTACTCGTGTTGTACAAATAGATCCAGGACCAACTCCTACTTTAACAGTATTGGCACCTGCTTCAACTAATTCTTTCGCTGCTTCTTTGGTTACAATATTTCCTGCAACTATATCTAACTTTGGATACAATTTTCTTATTTGTCTAACAGTTTCAACTACACCTTTAGAATGCCCGTGAGCTGAATCAATGGTAATAACGTCTACTTTAGCCTTTACCAAAGCGTTCACGCGTTCTAAAGTGTCATTTCCAACACCAACTGCAGCTCCACAACGAAGTCTACCTTCTATATCCTTACAAGCATTGGGATAATTGATAACATTATCAATATCTTTAATTGTTATTAACCCATTTAATTTATATTCTTCATCTACAATTGGTAATTTCTCAATTCGATTATCTAAAAGAATTTTCTTTGCTTCTTCTAACGAAGTACCAATTGGAGCTGTAACAAGATTTTCTTTTGTCATTACACTTTCAATTGGAGTATTATCTAATACTCTATATTTTAGATCACGATTTGTAACAATACCTTCTAAGACATTGTTTTCATCAACTACTGGCAATCCTGAAATTTTATATTTAGATAAGATGTCCTCAGCTTCTGCTAAAGTGCTATTTTTTCTAAGTGTAATCGGATGTAGGATCATTCCAGATTCACTTCGTTTCACATAATCGACTTGTTTTGCTTGGGACTCAATTGTCATATTCTTATGAATAAACCCAACTCCTCCCTGTCTTGCAAGAGCTATTGCTAATCGAGCTTCAGTAACTGTATCCATAGCTGCTGAAACAATTGGAATATTCATTCGTATATTCTTAGTTAAATACGTGTCTACTCTAACTTCATTCGGTAACACTTCGGACGATTGTGGCACCAGTAATACATCATCAAATGTTAGACCTTCTTGCACTAATTTACCATTTAAATTTTGCATATTAATTCCTCCAAATCTAATAAAAATGGGCTTCTATCACGTATTTAGCATACGCAAAGAAGCCCATAAATATATTCTTATGGAAATCCTTACACGTAGTCCTAAATTTACGGCTTAGGGTAGAAACTTGCTTTCCTTATTAAAGCTATTATACGTGAATTGATAAGTCATTATAACAAATATATTTTTTGATTACAATAAAGAACTAGTTAATTTGTTTTTTTATTAATTTTGGTAATTACAAACAGTAAAACTAGAAAATAAACTGCTGGTATTATAAAGACTAATGCAACGAATAATCCACCGTTATCAGAAGTAGCTGCAATAGTTGGGAACATCAATAATGCGAATAGCGGTAATGCCATTGAAATAGCTGTACCTGACCCTAAAACCATTTCCTCTGCAACTGGAGATTCATAATCTGGATCAATTCCTTTTAACAATGCAAGTCCTGTAGATGCTGTTCCGGTTAACATTCCAAAAAATCCTAAAAAGTAATGTAATCGATACTCCTCTTTATATATCCTATTTACTATTAGATATAAGAATAGGAAAGTCAGTGCACCACCAACAGCAGCTATAACTAAAACCAATCCCCAATATGTTGTGATCGCTTCAATTGTTATTGTCAAAACAGCAGCAGTAATCATAAAATTGAAAGCCGCACTACTTATATTGGATAATATAAAATTGTTGGTAACAAAATTGACATTTTTGCCTTTGTCTTCTAAACGATTCAAAATATTTCTTACAAGTAAGGCATATAAAATCCCAATTAAGAAGTTAAATCCATGGAATACTCCAGCAAATGTATCTCCAAGACCACCTGCAACGATTGGCAATATGTATTCCAATCCTGATAATGTTAGATATACAGCAGCATAAATAACAAGAATTATCACGATTTGTGTTGTCAAAGAATCAAAAACACGAATTTCCTTTATTGTTTCGACTTCAAAGGTTTCTCTAATAGTAGAATCTTCTCTATGAATTTTATTAACGACAATATCGCGTTTTCTTGCGAAGAAGTTCAGCGCTATCACACCTATTACTCCACCAATGATAAATCCAACTGATGCGATCGTAGCTCCCAATGCTGCTCCATGTGTTAATTGTTCGCCCAAATCAATTAAGCTTTGATTTAATTCATATCCATTACCAATACTAAATGCAAGACCTGGACCTTGTCCGAATCCCATAGGTAACAACAATCCTGCTCCAAGGAATATCTCTGGGAATATAAGAATGACAACTACAACCCCAACAAAAGCTTGTAAAAGATATGTCATTACAATAATCATACCTGTAGACCAAATTTTCTTGTCTGGTCTAACTTTTTCTTTTTTCAGTGTAAGTGCAATGAATCCAATAGCCAGTGTATGATATACAATTTCTTTAATGAGTTGCACATTTCCTTGTGCATCTCTAGGCATAGGTATTAAACCCAAAAACCCATCCGAGAGCATCAAGCCAATGAATCCAGCAATTAATGCTGAAGGGATGATGATTTTATTAAGAAACGGTACCTTTTCCTTAATAATCTTTGCCACAAACAGTAATACTCCAATGTAAATCAAAAAGTTAATAGTACTCCAGTCATCAATAAAACTAAACATAATGCGCCTCCTAATAAGTAATAGCCACCTAAAAATATAATATGTTATATCCTTAAATAGCTATGATTTTCATCAATTCTTCCGTAATATCTATTAGTATTATAGCATAAATGAGTTGATTGTTAAAAATCCTTTAATCAGTTAATAAAAAATTCTTAAGATAATCGTATGCGTAAGAAATATTTTTAATGTTATTGTTAAAATATTTTTCGTTGCGTTCTTCGTCATTATATTCAAATAGACCAATAAATGGATAACATATTATTTTCGAGGGGTATTCAATATAATTATGCATCATATCTTTGTATATCATCAATTCTAGACGCTTTTTGTCAAAAGTTGGTTTCAATTTATTAAATGAACTGACAGTGCTAAATTCAAATATACAATACTTACCTCTGTACTTAATAATCGCATCAACTCGAGATTTTTTTGACATTTTAACCACATACTCGAATCCAATCTCTATTTCGTTTAATTTATCAATATTAAAATTAGCAATCATTAATTTACATAGTCGTTCCAAATGTATAAAAGAATCAAGCCATGTTGTCATTTCAGCAATTGAAACCTTTTTATAAAACATATCTTTTGATCTAAATGTATTGCGCATTTCCATAAAGAAGTCACTTTCTCCAACTTTGTAGCCTCTATCGTTCATAAGACCATTTTCAATTCTCCAATCTTTATATACTTCAAATTTATGAATGTATTTTACAAACTCCATAGGGTTATTGAAGTATAACAATGTACTTTTTTTCATAATAATCTCTCCTCAGTCTAATTTTTCAAAATATTTTTGTAAGCAACCTTCGTTACCTTACGTATATATAATTCGGATAAGAAGCTCATTTTTCTTTTTAATATTTTAATTTATAGTTGAAAAATATATAAAAAAAAGGAACCTAAATTCCTTTTAATTTGATTTTATAGTCTAATTATTATAAAACTGATATGTCTTATATCGTACGATTAACTTAATTTATCATGGTAGCATTGAAGGATGAAATAAATTATGTCACCTATATGCTATAAATCATCATCGTCATCATCGTCATCATCATCGTCATCTATTGTACTGTTATACAATTTGTTAAGACGCATTTCCTGTTCATCAATTTTTCTTAACAATGGATGATTTCTATACTTTGATAAATCTCTTTCTTTTTTTACTTGTACTTTAACTTTCTTCTCTGGAAATTTTTTTGCAAATCTAATATCGCCAAAATATTCGAAGTAATTAGAAGATAAAATAAATGTTTTTTCTTCACCAGTGTCTTCTATTATCCCAATAATTTTTTCTTCCTGTGCTGAAACAATTTCTTTAACATATACATTACCATACTTTTTATGAACCAAATATTGTCCTAGCAATTTATCTGCTTTTTCTTTTTGCATTTTTCACCCTAATTTCATCTTTTTTGATTTATTATATTCTTGCTAATTAGGTAAGTCAATAAAAAATTACCAAAAAAAATTCTAACGTATATATTTTTTATTCAGTATTTCTTTTATATAGAAATCTTTGAACCCTCATTAAGTTATCTTAAGTTACAGAAAAAGGGATAAAAAAAAGACACCTAAGTGACTTAGTTTCCATAAAGATGGTGGCTCCGGCCGGAATCGAACCAGCGACACCTGGATGTTCAATCCGGAGTGTCTTCCATACTAGTTTTACAAAGGAATATATTCCTTGTGGGACAGAAATGTCCTACTTTACATTTAACTATCATGATATACTATTATCACATTTTGAGGTAAAACTTCACATGACAAAATATAAAGGGGGTATGTTTTTGAAGAAACTAGCAATCTCATCATTAATTCTCATCCTATCTTTAACTCTGTTTAATACAAATATTGTAGAAGCAGAGAGTAACCTAATAATTTATGAAGAGGAAATAGTGTTGAATAAAGATGTCTTATACGATCTAGCTCAAGAAAAGGGTGCTATTCACAAAGAGAGTTCAGTTAACAGATCTGTAGAGTTACGTGATCAGAATGATAAAATAATCAACAATCAACACATAGAAACTCAAATATATGAGTATACTCAAACTTACAAAACAGTTAAAACAAGAACTGGTGACATAATTACTTCAAATGTTACTACTACTTTTTATACAATCAACACCTCAAAATTGTACATTGCAGATGAGACACTTGATAAACCTGATTTCACTCCTCTTAGTGATGCGACAATGTCTTCGATTATCATTAATATTGGTGGTGGTGGTAATTCTGATCCAGATTTTGACCAGAATGTATACGATTCAGCTTGGGATGGTTCCATTGGTGTTAAAGCTTACTCAACTGTTTACTGGAACAACACAACAAGTATGGGTGTAGATGCAATAGACTATCTTTGGGCAGAAGGAGGATGGACAATTTATGATTATCAATTAGATATTGAGCCAATATCCGTTCTCATTGCGCAATCAGATACAATAAATTTAACTCGTGAAATATTGTATCAAAATGTACAAACAAGTTTTTACTATAGCACACCACCGAGTTGGCCAGATATAATAACAACTATAGATCATTTGTACGGTGTTAAAACTGAGTGCAAGATTATTAGAGGTGGTAGTAGTTGGTACCTTACTCTTAATAACGTGTCCGGGAACTTAACAAGCGGCCCATAATTTTTCATAAATATCAAGAAAGGAAACGGTATGAAATCAAATCGAACAGCAAATCTTGTTTACATATTTAGTGTTTGTATTACAGCTCTTATTTTTATATTTATATATCAAAGATCTTTAGCAAACCTAAACCAAACTTATAATTTAAATAAATTTATAACAATTAGATTTTCGCTACTGCTCCTGGGAGGAATAATTCTCGGGTCAAGAAAACTACTTATAAGCATCAAATCTAAAGGACACTTGCATATACAATTAGAGTTTGTTATATTCTTCTTGTTTTTGCTATTAATATCACTCACTACTGTACTTAAAGTCGAAATTCTGTTAAATATATTTAATGAAACCAATTTAAATATAACTCTCATTTCAATAGTTTCACAGTTTATGACAGGTTATGTTTTTGCCTTGATTTTTGAAAGAAATTAGAGAATGTTTAAAGGGAACTAATTTGTTCCCTTTTTTAAACTGAATTTAATAAACCGAACAAGTCCATTTCCAATTGATCTACTTCTTCAGTTCTATAAACAATTGAACTTTCTTTTTTAGTTTGTACTGAATTGATAACGTAGTTACTAAATCAGTTATTATCAAGATTTTTTCAAAATTAGAGGGAACAATATATTTACACATAATCTCTTTTCTATATATAAAGGGAAAACCGGATGTCTG
This sequence comes from uncultured Candidatus Izemoplasmatales bacterium, assembly GCA_964435595.1. Taxonomy (GTDB): domain Bacteria; phylum Bacillota_I; class Bacilli_A; order Izemoplasmatales; family Izemoplasmataceae; genus Izemoplasma. The sequence goes on from CAYSZV010000017.1 coordinate 47,859, forward strand.
TCCGACATAAATCACCTATTTCATAAAAAAAAGAAGTCCGATTAAGGGCTTCCTTTAGTTGTTTGATGATGGTGGCTCCGGCCGGA
>CAYSZV010000018.1:0-41564 GCA_964435595.1 uncultured Candidatus Izemoplasmatales bacterium
CTTTGAATAGCCATTTTTTGAACACGTCTAAATGATGCTCTGTTTTCTAATTGGTGTGCAATTGATTGCGCCACTAATTTCCCATCAACTTCAGGTCTTTTGATTTCTTTTACGTTCAAGTAAACTTCTTTGTTCGTAAGTGCTTGTAACTTTGCAACAACAGCATTTTTCACTGTTCCTTCTCTACCGATAACCATACCTGGTTTAGCAGTATGAATGGCAATTGTTACTCTACCTTTACTTCTTTCGATTTCAATTCTTGATACGCTTGCATTTGCATAAAATTCTTCTAATAAACTTCTGATTTTAATATCTTCATGAAGTAAATCAGCAACATCATTTTTATCTGCATACCAACGAGAATCCCAATCTCTAATAATTCCAACTCTTAATCCAACTGGACTTACTTTTTGACCCATAAGATTCCCTCCTATTCTTTCTCTGCCACTACAGCAGTAATGTGACTAGTTCTTTTTAAGATTTGTGTTGCTCTACCTTGTGCTCTTGGTTGAAATCTTTTTAATGTAGGACCTTCTCCTACGAAGATTTCTTTTACGTATAACTTCTCAATATCCATGTTGAAATTGTGTTCTGCATTAGCTACTGCTGATCTGATAAGTTTTGCTACCACTGGGCTAGCTGCTTTTGGAGTAAACGCTAAGATGTTGAATGCTTCCCCAACTGATTTTCCTCTTACTAAATCAATAACTAATTTCACTTTTCTAGAAGAGATACGTACCATTTTTGCTTGTGCTCTTGATTCCATAATTCTCCTCTACTTTCTTTTAGCTTTTTTGTCGTCTTTATTATGACCACGATTACTTCTTGTAGGAGCGAACTCTCCTAACTTGTGGCCAACCATGTCTTCTTGTACGTAAACAGGAATATGTTCTTTCCCGTTATACACTGCGATTGTGTGTCCTACAAACTCTGGGAAGATTGTTGATCTTCTAGACCATGTTTGAATAACGCGTTTTTTCTTTTCAGCATTCATAGCTATAACTTTGTTAAACAAATGATCGTCACAGAATGGACCTTTTTTAATTGAACGTGCCATTAGAGTCCTCCTTTATTTATTTCTACGTCTAACGATTAATTTATCGCTTTGTTTTTTGGTTCTTCTTGTTTTCAATCCTAGTGCTGGTTTACCCCAAGGAGTAACAGGACCTTTTTTACCAATAGGTTGACGTCCTTCTCCACCACCATGTGGATGGTCTACTGGGTTCATTACAGATCCACGGACAGTAGGTCTTACACCTTTGTGTCTGATTCTTCCTGCTTTACCCCAGTTTACTAGTTCATGATCAGAGTTTCCAACCTCACCGATTGTCGCTCTACATTTTCCTAATACTTTACGTACTTCACCAGAACTTAATCTAACTAGTACATATCTTTCTTCACGCCCTAAGATTTGTGCGCTTGTTCCAGCCGAACGAACCATTTGTCCTCCAGCTCCTGGATGTAATTCAACATTATGTACAACAGTACCTACAGGAATTGTCATTAATTCTTTTGCATTTCCTACTAAGATATCTGCATTTTCTCCTGATTCAACAGTCATTCCAACTTCTAATCCTTTGGGAGCGATAATATATCTTTTCTCCCCATCCGCGTAGTTGATTAAAGCAATATTAGCTGTACGGTTTGGATCATATTCTATAGTTGCAACGCGACCAGGAATGTTATCTTTATTTCTTTTAAAGTCGATGATACGGTATTTTCTCTTCGCTCCTCCACCTTGATGGCGAACTGTGATTTTACCTTGGTTGTTACGTCCAGACTTTTTGTTTAATGTCACTAATAGAGATTTTTCAGGTTGATCTGTAGTAATCTCAGCGAAATCAAGACTTGTCATGTGACGTTGCCCATTGGTCATCGCTTTATACTTCTTTAAAGCCATAACGATTTTCCTCCTTTAATTATGCACTAAAGATTTCAATTTTACTGCCTTCAGCTAATGTGACAATTGCTTTTGTCATTTGCGGCTTGAAACCTTGGTGTTGTCCTACTCTTTTTTTCTTTGGAGTAGTGTTCATTTTGTGTACTTTAACAACTTTAACTTTGAATAATTCTTCTATTGCTTTTTTAATTTGAACTTTGTTTGCTCTTTTGTCTACAGAGAATGTGTACTTGTTTTGTTCTTCAGCCATTAACATTGATTTCTCTGTAATGATTGGCTTTCTAATGATTTCTGATGATAACATTAACCAAGCACCTCCTCATATTGTTTAACAGCGTCTTGTGTTAATACTACATTTTTGTAGTTCATTAATTCATATACGCTTACGTGGCTTACAGTTGTAACTGTAACACCAGGAATATTTCTTGAAGCTAATGCAACATTTTCATTTACTTCACCACATACGAATGCAACTTTACCAGTTAATTCTAATGCAGCTAATACTTCAGTCATTCCTTTTGTTTTAACATCTGCTAATTCTAGTTTATCTAATACTTTGAATGTATTATTTGTTACTTTTTGTGATAATACTGATCTTAATGCTAATCTACGAACTTTACGATTTACTTTCATAGAGTAATCTCTTGGAGTTGGAGCGAAAATTGTTCCCCCACCTCTAAATATAGGTGATGTCAATGTTCCTGCTCTTGCACGACCAGTTCCTTTTTGTTTCCAAGGTTTACGTCCACCACCGCGAACTTCTCCACGTGTTTTCGCTTTTTGAGTTCCTTGACGCATTGCAGCTCTTTGTGCTTTTACAACATCATATAGAGCTTGCTCGTTTGGCTCAATCCCGAATACTGAATCTAACAGTTCGATTTCACCAACGTTTTGTCCATTTTGACTTAACAATGCAACTTTAGGCATAGTTAATCCTCCTTTCAGATTCCTTATTCTTGAGCTTCTTGAGCTTCAGTTTGTGTTTCAACAGTATAATCTGCTGGGTTTAAAGGATCAATTGCTGGAGCTTTCACACCGCGTTTTACAAATACCAATCCTTTTTTCGGACCAGGTACTGATCCACTTATTAATAAAATGTTTCTATCTAAATCAACTTTTACGATTTCAAGGTTTTGAATTGTAACAGTATCAACACCCATATGTCCAGGTAATTTTTTACCTTTTCTTACGTGGTTAGGATCGATTGATCCCATTGATCCAGGACCTCTATGATAGTGAGAACCATGTCCCATTGGACCTGTGTGTTGGTTATGTCTCTTGATACTACCTTGGAATCCTTTCCCTTTTGATGTTCCTGTTACGTCTACTACTTCACCTTCAGTGAAAATATTCACCCTAATCTCTTGACCTACTTCGAAGTTATATAATTCTTTTCCTGTAACTTCTCTTAAGTAGCGCTTAGGTGTTGAACTAGATTTTGCGAAATGCCCAAGTTCTGGTTTGTTCGCTAGTTTGACTCTTTTGTCTTTGAAGCCTAATTGAATTGCTTCGTATCCGTCATTTTCAACAGTTTTCTTTTGTAGAACTACGTTTGGATCACACGCAACAACAGTTACAGGTATTAATTTACCCTCTTCGTTGAAGATTTGTGTCATTCCAACTTTTGTTCCTAAGATACCTTTGGCCATGAGTACACCTCCATTTGAATTTTTGTTATTTTAATACTATGTCTACACCAGATGGTAAATCTAAGTGCATAAGACTGTCGATAGTTGCAGGAGTCGGGTCTGCGATATCGATAAGACGTTTGTGAGTACGTCTTTCAAATTGTTCACGTGAAGTTTTGTTAACATGAACAGATCGTAAAATTGTAAAAATTTCTTTTTCAGTAGGTAGCGGTATTGGGCCTGATATTTTGGCACCTGTTTTCTTCGCTGTTTCTACAATTTTTTGTGCTGATTGATCTAATAATCTGTGATCATAAGATTTCAATCTAATTCTAATTTTTTGGTTTGCCATTTACTTTCCTCCTTTCGCCTATATTGATATATAGACTTGCTCGGTGTGAATTACCTGAACACTTCAAGACAACGCCTATCCGTGTGTCAGCAACCTCCCACTTCGTTGCCTGACTCTGGCGTGAGTCTTGAATATACTACCAAAATATTTTTAGCAATGCAAGACTTTTATTCACTTTTTTTTCGCTTCTATTTTCCTTATATTATATATAGTGAAATGCGACATATTTTCTGCCCCAGATTAAGCGATTTATAAGGCATTAAAAATGGCATAAAAAAACATCCAATTTCTTGGATATTTTATTTGAAACTTATTTTTAAATCTGTTTTTTATCTCTCATTCTTCCTTTTTCTCAAGATACAAGGTATTGAATGCATACCCTATAATCAAAAAAGATAAGGAAATAAATGTATTCTCGCATGATAAACTGCTACCTTTAATCTAAAATTATTGTTTTGTTATTTTTTTTCAAATACATACTGCAATGCGTATCCCAACAAAGCAAATTCAATAAGCAAAGTTGCAAGGATGGCATCACCTTTATAATATAAGAACTCGACTCCAGAGTCGTTGATTGTATTGACGTTTATATAAGTAATAAAAATAACTGTTACCAATATCGCTAACACCGCACCAACAAGAGGTGCATATTGATCTCTTTTATATAGAGAAAATCCAATAATTACAGCTCCAACACTTAAAATATCCGTACTCATTAAACTATGTAGGAATCCTACAGATGGACTTGGAAATACATTTACAGGAAGCAAATCCGTTCGATAGACAAATATATAAGACATATAGTGAATTCCACCTAAGTTACCTGTCACTTCATTAGGTAGACTATAATCGATCATTGATAAGAACACATAAACTAGTAAGCGGTAAATAATCAATAGGTACAACATATTCAAATATTGTTGGTGTTCTACCTTTTTCTTTGATACAAAAGAAATAAACGAAGAAACAACAACAGACATCACAAGTATAATCCCAATCAATACAAGGATACTGCTAATAATAATCGAAAAAACTCCAGAATCTTGAACAAGGATAACTCTTTTTATATTGAAAATCATTAAGCCAATGAAAAACATTAACGATAGCGTCGTTAATAATAGGCTAGTAATAATCAATCCTCTCACTATTTTTCGTCTCATAGAAATCTCCTCCACATTCTATTATAACAAAAATCATTGAAACTTAATAATAAAAAAACACTCAACAATTTGAGTGTTTTTGTTCTTTGTTATCGAATCAATCGATTTACAACATGTTCTATACCTGTAACAATGATAACCAAGACAATCGTCCATGCAAATACCAGTGAATACTCCAAATTAATTCTATGGAAATAAATCTCCCATCCAATCGAATTCTTTGTTTGAGCAATAAACTCAGCCACTACCAAAACCTTAATACCCAATCCCGCAGATTGTAGTAATGATGTTCTAAAATAAGGTAATGACAATGGGAAGTAAACCATTTTTATCGATCCAACAGAACACTTATCGCAATCCATTCTTAATACTTCTAACAATGTTTTATTGATATTCTTTACCCCATCCAACTCTGCTTGATAGATTAATGGGAATAGTAATAGGAACGAGATAATATATAAGCTGTGTGTATTCCCTAACAATATCAAAATAATAACAATGATTGATATCACCGGTAAGGTTCTTAAAGTAATTATAATCGGCTTTAGAAATGCTTCAAGTTGATACTTGATTCCGCTTAATAAGCCTAACACCAATCCAAGAACTGCGGACACACTAATCGATAGAAGCAATCTAACAAATGTACTTCCAAGTACGATATATGTTTGTTTTTCAACAAACAAATGAAAAAAGTCCTTAAATACTTGATACGGGTGTGGCATTAAATAATGGTTATTAATTCTAATCGCAAATATTTGCCATATAACAATAACCAAAACAATTGATGAAGTGCTTAATAGATGTTTAACAGCTGTATTTTCTTTACCCATTAATTATAATAAAATCCACTTTCGGGATAGGTATCCCCAATTAAAGCTGGATTCAATATAATAATATATCCAAAGTAATCAATCAATGCTGCTTTGCTATCATCAGCTGTAATAAATTCTAAACCACTTCTTGCAATTGCACTTGTTAAAACAGGCACGGGAAATCCATACTCCAATTCAGATGCCATTGTTGCAACATCGGTCGGGTTGGTTAAAGCTTCTTCAATCGAAAGTTCAACTTCTCTTAAATAGGCTGCAACTGCTACTTCATCCGTTCCATCTTTAATAAAAATCCCAGCTTGAGGGTAACTCTCGCTTGATGTCAAATCTCTCCACGCTTCTTGTAAATCAATTGTTTGTAAATTCTCAATATTCAAATCTGCAACACTTAAAACAGGTTCTGCTAACAACACTATTTTCGATGGATCTGAAATCAAGGTTGCATTCGCCGTACCCACACTATCTACATATGTAATTGTAGGTGGTGTGTCGTAATCTTGATCTGCTATAATCGTTTGTAATATGATATCTGGTGTTGCGTTTTGCCCAAACACAACCAACTCTTTACCATCTAAACTGTCCAAATCAAATTCTTCATCTGTACCAGTAACTAAATATAAATTACCAGTTACAACCGTTGCAGCAAATTTATATGCTACTCCCGTTTTATACAATTTTGCTCCCAAGTTCGTAGGTGCGTAAATAATATCATGTGATCCACTTCCAAATGCAGCTATCAAAGGATCCGTTCCTGAAACTACTTCGATGTCATAGGTCACATTTTCTCCAATATTTGGATGCATATACTCCATATATGTTTGAGATAATGCCGGACTACCGAGTGGAACCATAATTTTTAACACTACATTTTCTGGATCATCTTTACATCCACTTAGCGATAATACGAACAATAAGACCATTAATAAGCCCATAATTTTCTTCATGTCTTTGTTCCTGCTTTCCCGTAAATTTATATACCTCAATTATTATACTACAAAATTACCCATAAATTCAAAACTATGTTAAAATAATAATGGTAACTTATGTTACGAAAAGAGGTGCGAGTATGAGGCTTGAAGAAACCAAATTATTTAAAAACACAAGAATTGATCTATCCCTTATTAACATTTTAGAGTTTCCAGATAAGTTCACAATTGCCAACGAAGGTGAAATAAGTAATTCAATCGGTGTTGTTCTAGAAGGAAAAATCCAAGTAAAAGCATATAGTATCGGTGGAAAGGACTTCACTTTGAACTCAATTAGTCCAGGAAGCATATTTGGTGATGTGTTAATTTATGGCAAGAAGTCAAAACAATATCCTGGAGCCCTCATCACCAAAAAGAAAACGAAAGTAGCCTTTATCCCTAATAAAGATTTCGAACAATATCTCTTCAATGATCATGATTTATTACATAATTTTTTAGAATTACTAAGCGAAAAAGCGTATGAGATGAATATGAAGTCAAAATTACTATCACAAGATACAATCAGAGATAAAATTCTTTTTTGGCTTCAGCAAGAGAAGTTAAATCAAAAATCAAATTCCATCAACCTAAATATGACAAAAGAGGAACTAGCTAATCTGCTATATGTTCAACGCCCCTCTCTAAGTAGAGAACTAATCAAAATGAGAAACGAAGGACTAATCTTGTTTGACAGAAAAACAATCACACTATTGGAGGATAACTAAATGATGATTGAGCATACAACCAAAGGACTTATATCACTCGCAAAAGACCTAAACAAACACAACATAAGGTGGGCTTTAGGAGGATCATTACTCTTATTTTTTGAAGGATATGATAATTCTGTCGCAGATATCGATATTATTGTGCACGACGATGACTATTTATTGCTTCTAGAGATGCTCAAAAGCTATAAATACACCTATCAAAGCCCAAATGATAAATACTTAACAAAACACTTCTTTTCTTTATTTAGCGAAGGTGTTGATGTTGATATTATGATCGGTTTCAAAGTTGTAAAAGAAGATCATATTTATGAATTCCCATTTCATATAGAAAAAGAGATTCTACTTGAAGACACAACAATAAGTCTTTCCTCTGTTGACGAATGGCTCACTGCATACAAGGCAATGAACCGCATAGATAAAGTCTTATTAATCCAAGCAAACAAAAAGCGTAACTAAATCAGTTACGCTTTTTTCTTTTATTCTACTACCGTAACAATCCTTGTGATGGTTCCTTCGTTACCACTTGAATCTTCCGCCGTGTATATTACCTCATATACTCCTACTTCGGTAATATCTACAACAGATTCTGTAGAACATATCAGTATTTCCTCTGAGTTATCAGTTACACTACATCCACCATCAACCCAATCTTCATTTAACTGCACTGTATCAATTCCACTAAGTAATGTTATTATCGGATTTGTTTGATCTGCAACCATAACAAATCTCGTTATGCTATACTCTTCACCTTCATATATATAAGTATACACAATCTCATATTCCCCCAACTCAGAAGTATCAACTGAATCAGAAGAGTACACTGTAATTTGATCGGTTTCGGTATCCAATAACGCACCAGAATCCGTCCAAACCTCATGAATTTCAACAGTGTCAATACCTACATTGAGAGAAATTGTAACTTCATAGTCTTTGCCACAACTGATTAATAAAACAATGATCATTATCGTTAATATGCCTAATGCTTTTTTCATAACAACACCTCCCAATCTTCTTTTCTATAATATCCATCAGGATTCACTTCATCTCCAACATCGAATATCCATACATATCTAACAACTTCATACGATACACCTCCATGTTCGGCAGATGCGGTGAATTCATAGCGTCCCACAGTGCCAGTATCTACATTACTAGTATCAAATACACAAGGTGTTGGTGTACCATCAAATAAAACAGTACAACTTGGTGTGTTAAATGTTCCATCTTTCAATATCGTTGTCAAACTTGCTCCAATATTAAATTCTACTTCCGGATCCTTTTCAAGTACAGTTACATATCTTATAATCTCAGTTTCATTTAAAGACTGATCTGTAACTGTATATGTTATTGTGTATGTTCCAGGAATAGCGCTATCCAAATCTGAATCAACATCAATGATGTATTCGTCTAATTCATATACCATAATTCCTCCATCAAGATGAGTTACATCTTGAAGGATTGTATCAATACCTGGTAATAAGTGAATGATTGGTGCTGTTGTATCCTGAATCATCACAGTTCTTGTAATAATAGTCTCATTCCCAGCTTCATCTGATCCAGTATAGTAAACGATGTATTCTCCGCATTCTTGATCATCTTCATCAGGGATCGCACTTGCATCCAATGTTAGAGTACAATTCATATCTAAGCAAGTTGCACCAAGTTCTTCATATAAACCACCTAACTCAATTGTAATTACCTCTTCACCAATTAATTCAACTTCAGGCGGTGTATCATCAATCACCGAAACAATAAATGTAACGCTTGTTGCATTCCCACTTGCATCAGTTGCAATCATTGTACAAATATAATTTCCAACCGTTCCAAAAACAATCGGTGCATCTAAATTGAAGTCTATTTGCATAGATAAATCAGTCGCGATTGGTACAATATCATCTATTGTTAATTCCGTTATATCTTGATTGATTATTAAATCAGAAATCTCTTCTAACACTGGTGGTGTGGTATCCTCAATAGAAACCAAAATTTGCTTATCAGTAAAATTATCCGAACCATCAACAGCTCTAAGTACAACTGTATATTGTCCAACTGCCATAAAATCTACATCAGATGCATGAACAAAAATATTTGGCATTATCATTGAATCATCAGCCAAATTGGATACCAAAGTAAGCCAATCATATTCTGATACTTCTCCTAATTCAAATGTCTTCTGTTCAACAAGGTCAAATGTAGGTCCAAACAAATCATGAATGTGGACATCTACCAATACTTGTTGCTCATTCATACTTTCGTCCCATGCATATACTGTAATCGAGTACACTCCTACAGTATTATAATCCACTTCTGAATCATCTATCATTAATGTAAATGAAACATCACCATCAACCAAATCATACGCTGTAAAGTATAATTCAACTGCAAACGAATCCCCTAGTCCAATTTCAATATTTTGAAATTGATTAATATCAGGTGGGGTTCCATCAACCAATTCGACACTAAATTGTTTTGTTGTTCTATTCCCCGACTCATCTTCTGCCCAAACAGAAACACTATAGATACCCGGATACGTATAATCAATATTATCAGAGAACCCAGTTGTAATTGTATCGGTTGAATTGTCAGATAAATTCACTATATGATTCGCCCAATCCTCATCTACTATAACACCCACATTGAAAGGTCCTACATCTTCTAGGTCATCAAATGTTGGTGGTGTAGTATCTACCACACTTACCGAATAAGTGACACGTACATTATTACCACTTGAATCACTGACATCAAACGTAATCTGATATCCATACCCTGGGCTTCCAATATCTATACCATCAGTTATAACAACTTGCCCGGATATATCTCCATCATAATTATCAATTGCAGTGACAAGTGTAGATAAATCATACACACTTCCAGCTTCAAATGAAGAAGGACCAATATAAGTAACTACCGGATCTGTTGTATCTACTACAGTTACTGCAAATGTTTGTGAAGTCGAATTTCCAGATTCATCTTCCGCATAAACTGTTGCAGAGTATGTTCCCAATACATTGTAATTCACAGTTTCAGTAGAATACAATGTAACTATTCCACCACTATTATCAAATACATTTTCCATATATAAGGTCCAATCAATATCACTCATTCCGACTTCAATTGTTTGATCTGGAATTGTATCAAATGTAGGACCTTCATCGTCTTCCACCACCACACTTGTTACTGTTGTCACACCTGAAGCTGCAACATATCCATCAACAAATGTAAATCCATCAACTTCCATCGATACTGTTTGACCCAAAGTATAAGTATTTGCAATTGAGAAAACAATTTCTCCATCCTCTCCTGACAAATATGTTAGATTGCGATCTACACCATCTATTCGAACTGATACCAAATCACTAAGTATATTATACTCAGGATAGATTTTTAACCTAATTTCAGAACTATCCACAAACGGTCCAGGTAAATAAAGGAATCGTATTCCCCTTAAATCATCAATGTCTTTTGATACATTTTTAAATGTATTTGTAGTCGTAAGAGTTCCAAGTCCTAAGAATCCTGAAGAGTTTGATCCAACTCCATATAATGACCCTTCATTGGTTAATACATATGTATAGAACGCTCCTAAAACATATTCACTTACAATGCCTGATCCAATAGTAATATTTGATGTTACATCTTCTGGGAAATTATTATCAAAAGAGTCGCCGGTAGCTAACATTCCACTATATCCATCACCCCAAGAATATGAGTTTCCATATACAGTCATGATAAAATTATGACTTTTTCCTACAGACAAATGAATAAAGTCATCTTCCGCACCTTTTACAAACTGGTTATTAATTTGATATGGAAGGTTGCGGTTTACAGCTCCACCTTCCCCAAGTTCACCAGATTCATTGATTCCCCATGAACACACATCGTTATTATTTGTTAATACAACATTATGGTTATATCCAACTCCGATTTCTAACAAATCTGCAAGCCCTGTATCATAACAATTATCTAAGTTCACTTCAACAGGCACATGTGTTGGTATATTTGTTCCATCACCAAGTTGTCCAAATGAATTATCTCCAAATGCCAATAAACGATCATTTGATGTGTGAACTAATGTATGTCTATATCCAACATAAATATCCACAACCTCTTCAAGTGGGTCTAATCCCAAATTAGATGTTATGTTCGTTGGAAACGTATTATACTGAGTTAACAATGTCAGTTGTCCCTCAATACTTCTTCCCATTGCGAAAACATTTCCTTCATTTGACAATAAGAAGGTTTGATATCCTCCAGCATATACTTTAACGATATATTCTGTAGGATTCAACGGAATCCTAACTGTCATATCAAATGGACTTAATTGCTCAACAGTGTTTCCAGTACCTAACATTCCATATTGATTATTACCAGTCGTTAACACTCGATGATCACTGGTTAGATAAACTGTGTGTCTATCCCCTGTAGCAATCATAGATACCTCTTCAGCTACACCAAGATTCAAGGATTCAGTCACTTTAAATGGCGTAATTCTATCTTCTTTATCTCCTGTACCCAATGCTCCATAGTAATTATATCCCCAAGTATATATTTCTCCACTTTCTGTTTTTACTACCGTATGCTTATAGTTTGAACTCACCAATTCCACATCCGAACCAAGATAATCTTGAATTTCTAAAATGTCAAAATTCTTAGGTCCCATAAGTGGCTCTGGTGAACTCATGATGTCTCCATATCCAAACATAAACTTTCCATATCCATTTCCACCCCATGCATAATAATTATTCTCATTTGTTACAATATGTGAATTTGAATAACTCGCAGTTATGCCTATAATGTCTTCATTCAATCCCAAGTTCAAAAAGGATGTGACTTCAAATGGCAAATAAACATATGTACCAATACCATCTCCAATACATCCTGAACTATTCCATCCCCAACCAAAGACACGATTTTGATTGGTAGCAATAATCGTATGTCCATAATTATCTATATGTGTAACATATTCACCCGTTCCAAGTGCCATTGGTCCAGAAATCAAAGTTGGTGTGGTTCGATCAATCCCTGTCCCATCACCCAGTTGTCCAATTGTATTTTTACCAGCTGAATACACTTGTCCATCAGATGTTGCAACTACACTAAAATCATCTCCAGCACTATAAGCTGTAATGGTTTCACCTGAATCCAATCCGAACGCTCCATTCAATAAAGTATTGGTAAGTCTATCAGTTGTATCCCCGAGAAATAGTTGCCCATAAATATTCGATCCCCAACCGTAAAGATTACCAATATTAGACATTGCTAATACTGTACTATCATTGGATTGAATATCTACTAAAATCTCACCCGATTCGAGCGACAAAAATGCAGTATTATCTGATACGGTATCCACCAATGCAGTTGAATTATTTCCAATAATTCCACCAAAATTTGATCCCCATGAAAAATATCTTCCTGCACTAGTCAAAACAAATGTATTGTATAAAGATGCTTCCACATCAATGATATTTTCACCAGTACCTAGCCCAAATCGTGAAGTGATTTCCATAGGTAAATTTCTTGACGTTGTAGTTCCATCACCTAATTGTCTGTTATTATTCCACCCCCAAACATAAACACTGTTAAGATTGGTTACAGCTACCATATGATATTGTCCAGTATCAAACATTGTAATATATTCACCACTAGATAAATTGAAATTATCTGTGATATTAGTAGGATAATATCTAATAACACTATCTCCTGTTCCTAACCTTCCATAATCATTTTCACCTACCACAAATAATCTTCCATCCGTGGTTAACCCTGCAGCATAATTCTCAGCTGCTTTAATCTTAGCAAACACAGCATCCTGATAATAAATGCTGTCTTCAATATGTACTACCGCTGCTTTTGTACTAGTAAAAGCTAGCAAAATCAAAAGAGGCGATAATAATAAAATTCGTTTCAACATTACTTTCATATTTTTTCTCCTTTCAAAATAATAAAAAAAGCCATCAACGTAGACGTTGATAACTCATGTTAGTAATCTTGTTAGTAATCGTTACCAACTACAAGCTCCCTCACTGAAAGAGTGCACACAGTAGATGACATTACTTTTATATTTATATATTATCATATATATTTAGAAAATCGTACTGTATTTATAATTTTGTATCAAGAAAATACTTTAATATTTAAAAGTCATTATGATTTAGAAATGATATAATAGTGTTATAAAAGTTCAAAGGATGGGATAGCATATGAAAGATATGAATTGGCTAAAAAACAACAACATAGCTCATAGGGGATTACACACTAAGAAGATTCCAGAAAACTCAATAGATGCTTTTTTAAATGCAACAAAACATGGCTATGATGTAGAATTGGATTTACAACTAACCAAAGATAAGAAAATCGTTATCTTTCACGATAACAACTTAAAACGGATATGTGGAATTGATAAAAAAATCAATGAAGTTCCATATAGTTTTTTGATGCCTCTTACGCTTAAAAACTCAGAATCCAATATACCTTTATTCAAAAACGTGCTTGATGTTTTACCTAAATCAACACATCTAATGATCGAATTAAAGACAGGTAAGTACAACAAAGAACTTGTTTCTTTATTCTTAGAAATAATCAAAGAATATGAATTTGAATATGTAGTTCAGTCATTCGATCCTAGAATAGTACGCCTAATCAAGAAACATCTTCCAAATATTCCTCGTGGATATATTGCGAAACGAAAACAAGTGAGATCAAGTATCCTAAACTTCTTTATCAGTCTCCTTCCAATTCATACATGGATCAAACCTGATTATTACGTTTATAAGTTGGAAGACCTTCCAAACAGAAAAATGGATAGGATGAAATCAAAAGGAATAATGGTCTTATCTTATACAGCCAAATCAGAGAAAGCTCTCAAATTTATGAGAGAACGATACGATAATGCTGTCTTTGAAGGATTCAACCCTACAAACTGATTCAATTCACTTATGTCACTCTCTATTTCAATTCAAATAGAGATGGAGTAAAATAGAAATAGAAACTCTATTAGGAGGAATATCTATGCCCTATGAAAACAAATACCTAAACTTACTTGCCAAAGAATATCCAACAGTTCAAGAAGTGAGTACTGAACTAATTAACCTTACTGCTATATTGAATTTGCCCAAAGGAACTGAACACTTCATATCTGATATCCATGGTGAATATGAAACATTCAACCATTTCCTAAAAAATGGTAGTGGTGTAACAAAAGACAAAATTGATATCTTATTCAAACATTACTCAGAACAAGAACGAAACACCTTAGCTTTCTTTGCATACTATCCAAAACAAATGTTAGCGAAATATGAAGAGTTATTAGAGCCAGAAGAATTCAATGCTTTTATCAAACAAAAAATGCTTGAACTTATAAAATTGTGTAATCAATTATCACAAAAATACACCAAAAGCAAAGTCCGCAAAATGTTACCACAAGCATTTCATTATATCATCCAAGAATTACTGTATGAAAACAGCAAAGCCGATGATAAACAAGAGTATTACTCTTCCATTATTGAAGCGATTTTTCTAACAAAAAGACAAAAAAACTTTCTTATTGAATTGGCTTATCTTTCTCAAAGACTTACAATTGATAGACTTCACATTGTAGGAGATATATTCGATCGTGGAAATGGTGCACATCTTGTAATGAACAAAATTATGATGTATCACTCAATTGATATTGAATGGGGAAACCACGACGTAATTTGGATGGGTGCAGCTTCCGGAAGCAGACTATCCATCTGTAACGTCTTGCGAAATAGCGCAAAATACAACTTGTTAGATACCCTAGAAGAAGGATATGGAATCAACCTCCTCCCTCTAGCACAGTTATCATTAAAATACTATGGTGATGACCCTTGTGATGTATTTGTCCCAGAATCAACTAGTATGATTGATATCGATAAAACTATGCTAGTTGCAAAGATGCACAAAGCCATCTCAATCATGCAATTCAAACTAGAAAAATCACTGTCAGATCGAAACCCAGATTTCGACTTAGGTGACAGATTACTATTAGATAAAATTGATTACACAAACGGGACAATAGAACTACAGGGGACGGTTCACAAATTAAGAGACACATTCTTCCCAACAATAGACCCCGATCATCCATTTCAACTATTACAAGATGAAATTGATGTCTTAAACCAATTGAAACGGGCATTCTTAAATTGTGACTTGTTACAAACTCACATCAAACACATGTTTGCTATTGGGCAAATGTACACGATATACAACAACAATCTGCTATTCCACGGGTGTATCCCCTTAAACGAAAAAGGAGAATTACAATCTTTTAAAGTGGATGGTAAAGACTACAAAGGAATTGGATTATTTAATGTATTAGACCAAAAAATTCGTTCTGCCTATTTAAATAGATACAGTCCAAATAATGCTGAAAAAGACTACTTTGTTTACTTATGGCAAGGAAGGAAATCTCCATTATTTGGGAAAAGTTCAATGAAAACATTTGAACGTTATTTCATTGAAGATAAAGCAGTTCACAAAGAAGTTGAAAATGCTTATTTCTATCTTCGAGAAGATGAAACTATACTAAAAAATATTTATGATGAGTTTGAAATCAATTTTGAAACATCTAAGATCATCAACGGACATGTTCCTACTGATATATCTAGAGGAGATAGTCCAATCAAAGCAAATGGACGAATCTATACAATTGATGGTGGTATGAGCAAACAATATAAAGCCAAAATCAACATAGGTGGATATACATTAGTGAGTGACTCATACAAACTATTCTTAATCTCACATGATCGATTCAATTCCAAAGAAGAACTCATCGAAAAAGAACAAGACATCATCAGTCTTGTTCAAGCGGAAGAAATGAATGAAAACAGACTCTACATTTACAACACAAACAAAGGTATAAGACTTCAAAACAGGATATTCGACCTTTATAAGTTATTAGATGCTTATCGTAAAGGTATCATTAAGGAAAACAAAGAAAAATAGTTGAATCGATTGATTCAACTATTTTTTTATCCAAATATTTTCTTATTTCTTATATCAAATACAAGCAGTCCTACTGCCAACAAGAATGAGATAATGAGTCCCGGACTCATTGCGACTCTCATCCACGAACTAGAATCCTCTACATAGACAGTAAATTTGCTTATGTGAATCAACGATAGAACAAACAATACAACTATCGCACCTATCATCGCTCCATTCAAAATCATCTTCGCTTTATACAACTTGCCATCCACATCCGTAATGGTAATAAACTGTATTGATAGTAGGAATAGCACTGTTAGTGTCGACACAGTCATCAAAGATATATAAAACGTATCTTGAGCAGCATCTGAATCCATCAATTCCATTCTCATTGCAATAGAATAGTCATAATTTCTAACAAAATAACTCGCATTCCACCAATTATTCTCCATTCCATAAGCGATTGGAGTAACCTGTGTATCTAGAAAATTAAATAGGTTACCAGTATAATACCCATTGTCTTCCTCTGCAATAAAGAACAAGCTATTTGTGTCTGCAACTGCAAATGTCCCAGAAACACTTTTACCTTCTTCGTATTCATATACAAAACGAATATAAGAACTTGTTACAAGAAGTATCAATACAAACCCTAGTACTGTTCGTAGCGCATATCTACTCGTTCCTTTTTTATCGCATCCATATGTTTGAACACGCGAGTTTAAACTCCAAGCAAAATATAGTCCAAACAGTATTATCATATAAGCAGCCAAACCATATCCAACTGCTGTTCTACTAGAATAAATCGTATTTAAAGATACACTTAATAATACGCCTGATAGTCCACCATATAAGAGCCATCTCTTCGCTTTTATAAGATTCTCTTTTTTTACAAATAAGTATGTCAATCTACCAATGAAGATCAACGGAATAACCTGAACAATAAACAATAATACGATTTCTACAAAGTAGTTCAATGTTGTTCCAAATGTTGCATTCATTGTTCTTTGTACAATCGCAGATTGATACAAATTCATACCTGAATACACTCGAGTTGCATCTCTTGAATTCTCAATAAATCCATATTTATCAATTTGAGCAATATATTGATTAAATGTAATACCATATACATCAGATTCTTCTTTTGTAATAGCATTGAAATATCCAACATACATTTTAATACTATTTTGTCTGACATCATGTTTTACATATTCACCATTTGTAACCAATCGAATACTAGTAGATGCATTACTGATAGCTCCAAATGTAAATCCTAGTGCAGCAACTGCTATAACGATAAGAGCTATAAACCTATATAATGGCTTTTCAAAGAATGCTTTCACCTTATCGACTATGTTTGATTTCTTAACAACTTCTTCATTTGTTTCAATATTCACACTATCACACCCTCTTCATAATTAACTTTCTTCATTATAACACATTCACAAATCTTTCTTAAGTCAATTTTATGATAGGTTATATATAATGAATCCAAAGTTTGTGTAATAATGAACAATTGATCCAATTCTAGTCTTCCGCAAATCCCAATCATGATTGTTGGTGATAGCCTCTTTAGTAAGTCGTTGCTCTAAAAAAAGATAATCAAAAAGAACCTTTTTGAAAGGTTCTTTATATATTTATACCAATTTTTGTTCTTGCAATACTTTTTCCAATGCTGCAAATACTACTTCTTCATCTTCACCAACTACTTCAATTGAGAATTCTTCTCCAAAGGGAACACCAAGACTCATAATTCCTAAAATACTTTTTAATGTCATAGTTTTTCCTTTGTATATAATGTTGATGTCTTGTTGATATTTACTTGCTTCATTTACAAGCAAGCTTGCTGGTCTTGCATGTAATCCAATTTCATCTGCTACTACATAGTTTTTTACCATCGTTTTACTCCTTCACTAAGTGTTTTAATAAGAATCTTTCAGCCTCTAAAGACCATAAGAACTTATGCTTTTTATTGATTTCGTGTAATTCTAAAAACTTCTCATCTAATTCTACTAGTGTGTCAAATTGATCCAGTGCTGTTAATGGCATATCAATTCCTGTATAAATTAATTTTTTACCTCCAGGTACTTTTGGTAAATTTAGAATTGTATCTGCTGCACTATCTAATCCACCTATATGTGTCACCATTACAGCAGGATTAATCAATCCTTTTGCTGTCATATCAAGTGATTCTAACATATCATCTGTATTTCCGCCAGTGCTACCAATGATTTTGGTTGCTTGATAATGAACGTTATATAAATTGATAGGTGCACTAAATTGATTATCAACTGGCCCTGCAAAAAAGTTTAATGTTCCATCATATCCTAGCAATTTATCTCCTTGCACTACCAATTGTTCAAACGGTACATAAACCAATACATCATCGTATCCTTTATCATTTGTGAGACTTCTCATATATGCTACAGGATCTTCATGATTGTTTGGATTTACATAATGTAATTCAACACCATTTTTAGCAGCTTCTTCCACTGTTAACAGTTCTTTTGCTCTAGCGATTCTTTCATCTGAAATATCAGTTACAACCAATACGCTAGGTTTCACTTCTCTATGAATTGCATAATCAATACTCCCCATACCCATAGGTCCACATCCACCTAAAATGGCCATTGCTCCATTTTCTTTGATACCCATAACGTGTTTATATTGTGATTGAATTGTATGATATGCAGAATTGAAGGCACCGATATTACAACTCATCGGTTCAGCTAATCCCGCTTCAAAGAAGGCTTCTCCTTCATATTTAATCAAGCAATTAATTTCCATTACTTCCTCAGGAATAATTGCATATGTCATATTCCCACCATACCATCTAAAACTATATCCAGGACTATCTAATGATCCTTTGTAGTTTAAGGCAGGTTGAATTGCAAATTTATCTCCTGGCTTGAATTGATTTTGCCACATTGTTCCTACTTTGATGATTTCTCCAGCAAATTCATGTCCAGTTACAATTGGATTGACATCACAATCATTTGGAACACGTTTGTGTTTTTTTCCTTGAATCGCTGCTTTATATGTTGACATACAAATACTATTTGAGACAACTTTAACTAAGATTTCTTTTTCTGTCATTTCTGGCAATTCAAATGTATCTAATGACAATTGATTTGCTCCATATAATCTAACTGCTCTTGTTTTCATCATTACACCTCTAAATCTCTTTCACTTTTGTTAAATAGAATAATTCATTAATATCTTCAGGATCTACTTTTGCAGTTCCTTCACTTTTCACACTTGCAGATGCGACAGCTGCTGCATATTGTAATAATTTATCTACTGAGAAATGATGATGGAATCCATACACCAATCCAGCAACAAAACTATCTCCTGCTCCTACCGTGCTTTTTGCTTGCACAGTCGGTATTTCGACTTTGTATACATGTTCAGCTGAAACGTAAAGTGCACCTTTGCTACCTAATGTTACAACAACATGTTCAATTCCTTGTTCCACTAATTTTTTACAAACTTCAATGACTGCATTGTCACTCTTCAATGATTTATTCGCATATTGTTCCAGTTCATACAGATTAGGTTTAATAACATTTGGCAATCCCTGTACTCCATATGTAAATAATTCACCAGACACATCCAATATTGTGAAAACATCTTTATAACGATCAACAATATCTGCATACATTGTTTTTTCAATTCCTTCAGGCACACTTCCTGAAATGACCAAGATATCATCTTTCTTCAATAAGTTATCCAACTTCATAATTAACTCTTTTTTGTTTGATGAATTAATTTTCGGTCCCACTTCATTCAATTCGATTACTTTATTTTCATGTGTGATAATAAGTTTGATATTTTCTCTGGTTTCACCATTTACTTCTATAAATCCAATTGGAATATCTCTTTTAGCTAATTCGTTTTTTATGTATCTACCGTTATCACCTGCGATGAATCCAAGACAAATCGAATCAACATGTAATGTTCTTAATACTTTGGAAACATTGATTCCTTTTCCTGCACCATCTTTTATTGTTTTCTTTACTCTTGTAACATCCTTATTATTAATTTCATCTACATAGATAGTATGATCTACAGCTGGGTTTAATGTCAGTGTGTATATCATCGTTATTCACCATCTGCAAATAATTTATATACAGCATTTGGATCAGTAGCAGTCCATAATGCTTGTGCACTATCTTCGTCAGATAATTGTTCAGCAATGTTAGATAAGATTTTGATATGATCGTTGTCTTTCCCACTAATTCCAATTACCAAATAAGCAGTATTTCCGTTATAG
This sequence comes from uncultured Candidatus Izemoplasmatales bacterium, assembly GCA_964435595.1. GTDB lineage: Bacteria > Bacillota_I > Bacilli_A > Izemoplasmatales > Izemoplasmataceae > Izemoplasma. The sequence goes on from CAYSZV010000018.1 coordinate 20,780, forward strand.
TCAATTCCTTGTGGATATTGTAATACAACCAATCCGCTTGAAATGATTAAATCTCTCGCTTTTCCAACTCCATGAGGAATCGCTACACCATTTCCAATATAGGTTGAAACAATTTCTTCTCTTTGTAACATCGCATCCACATAGTCTTCTGACACATAGCCACTGCTAATCAATGCATGTCCTGCTCTTTTAATCGCTTCGTCTCTTGTTTCGCTTGGAAGACCTAATATGATATTTTCCGTTTTCAATATTGGTGTTTTTTTAAACATAATTTCACCTAACCTTTTAATTTTTTATTGTAGTATTTTTTTAAAATAGATTGCATTTTTTGAGCTAAGCCATCTTGTGTTTGATATCGTAAATCATTCAAGAAATTCTCTTCACTTACTACTCTTGAACTGATTTCACCCATAACATCTAATTTTGCTTTAGAAACTTCTTCTGGAGCAACTAAAACAAGAACTGTATCAAATTCGTGATCATTATTTTTAATTACTGTTTTATTCCTGTATATCCCTACATGAAGCTCTTTCACAGTATTACTTCTAGCATGTAAGAATGCAACTTTATCATCATCAAATACAATTTGTCCAATTTCTTCTCGACGAAGTAAATCCTGTCTTAATTCATCTGTGTGGCTAGTTATACTGCCAACTATTTCAGATAATATATCATCAAATGTAGTGCATTTCATGTTTGAATAGATATGAAGATTGTTTAATACTTCTAAAATTGCATCAGAGTGCTCTTTTACAATATTTAATCGATCATAAAAATTATCGTCTTCTGTTTTTTGTTCTTTCTTATTGAGGATAGCCAATGAGTTCAATTTTTGTTCTACCTTTTTTACGTCTTTTGGCGGTAATAAAGGGTTTACCATCAAAACTGGAACAATCTCGTTATCAAAATATACCGTTGTTAGTATTAAATCTATCTCATTATTTATGAGCCAATCATCCTTAACATATGTTGTTGAAAACACTTCAACGATTTTTACATTACTAAACTCTTTTTTGAGTCTCTCGGCCAACATTTTTGATGTTCCGATTCCACTGATACAAGTAACTACAACATTGTATGTATAATGTGATGTATCTTTACTGTATTTTATTTGTTCTATCGCACTACCTATATGAATAGCGATATACCCAATTTCAGATTCAGGTAGTTCAATTCCAAATTGTTTTGTAATTTCCTTTGATGCTTCCTTGCTTACTTCAAAGATTTCCTTATAATCTGTTTTGATTTTATCTAATAATGGATTACGAATATCCAAACTAAGTTGCACTCTAGCAATAGCTGGTCGTAAATGATCAACCAATCCTACCAGTAATGAGTCTACTTGTTTTAAGTTATATCCTGTTTTCTCTGAGGCATACTTAATAATTTTATTGATTACTGACGTTAACTCATAATTTGAAATAACAGTTTCATTGAACTTGATGATGTTCGAATCAAATAATCCGGACTTATATCGAGCACCCTTTAAATGAAGTGTAACATATCCAATTTCATCATCAGGAATAACCAAGTTCAATTCCTTTCTCAAGAACGTAATCAGATTATTCGCAACAAGATATTCATCATTTATCTTAAGTTCTTCTAGTATGACTGGACGCATTTCTATCATTTCATTTTTCATAATTCTTTTGCACGCTAAAGCCAAATGTACAGCAAGTGCAATATATGAACTTTCAGATAGTTTATATCCCATTTCCTTTTCACTAAGTCTTATTGCTTTCTCAATTACTGTGATTGTTTCATAATCAATCATATTCAACAAACTAATTCGGATTCGGTTGGTGATTTTTACATTCTTTTCACCCATTCCGATTTGTTTTTGTACGGCATCGCGAAGTTGTTTTCCATCTAACATTTCGTAAATTATATCAACGAGTGCTCTTCTTTTATCTCTTTCTCTTCCGAGAACTTCTACTCCGTAGCCCTGTTTTCTTTCTAAGGATAAATTAAATTTTTGTAAATACTCTTCCACATGATTCAAATCAGAACTGATACTTGCTTCACTCACATCCAATACTTTTGAAAAGTAAGACAGTTTTAATGTCTCTTTACTCATTAGCAATTCCGTGATGATATAAAGTGTTCGTTCTTTTTTATTGTAGATATGAACTATTTGTTCTTCACTTAATTCTCTCTTTAATGAAATTTCATCTTGTTCTGTAATTTGTAATGAGATTCCTTTGCTTGCATGTCTTTCGACCGGGAACCCTCGTTTATCAAACCAACTATAAACTGAATTCATTTCACGTAGGATAGTTCTTCTACTGACACCAACTTCTTTTGATATTTCTTGTAGTGTTATTCCATGAGGTGAGTTTAATATTGCAATAATTATTTTCTTTTCTCGAGATGACAATATATTACTCATAATTTCCTCCTTCTTATCTTCTATCTTAATTATATTAAATATATATCTAGAATAAAAGGAATTCAGAACGATATTTGTCGTATATGACACCATTCATTGGTGACAAAGTTTAAAATAAAAAGGAGCATAAGGCTCCTTTTGTATTATTTTTTGAATTTTTCTACTAATTTATCATATTCTGGAGCACCAATAAAGTTTTGAATTGTTACTACTTCTGCACGAGGAGCAGCTTTTTTTGCTCTTTGAGCTAAATCTTTATGTGTCACTACAAGTCGTGTATCTTTAGGAATATCTTCTAATGAACAGTGGAATACTTCAATGTTAATTCCCGCTTTTTTGAATTTGTTTTTCAAAGCTGAAGCTCCCATTGCAGATGATCCCATTCCAGCATCACATGCAAATGCGATTCTTGTAATGTTTTCTCTACCTTTTAAGTCTGCCATTTGTGATGTTGCTGTCATTAAATCTGATTCTTCCATATCATCTGAGTTTCTCAAGAAGACAGATGCTACTAAGAATGAAACTGCAGTTGCTGCTAATACACCTAATGTTACTCCGAAGAAATCGCCTCTTGCTGTCATTGCCCATAATGCTAAGATTGATCCAGGTGATGGAGTCGAAACAAGCCCTACACCAAATAATTGGAATACTGCTACACCAGTTGCTCCACCAGCGATTGCAGCTAGAATCAATACAGGTTTCATTAATACGTAAGGGAAGTATACTTCATGAATCCCTCCAAAGAAATGAATCACGATTGTACCAGGAGTTGACATTCTAACTGGGCCTTTTCCAAATACTAAGAATGCTAGTAAGATTCCTAATCCAGGTCCTGGGTTAGTTTCTAATAAGAAGAAGATTGACTTTCCAGCTTCTGTCACTTCTTGCAATCCCAACGGACTCAATACACCATGATTAATTGCATTATTTAAGAATAAGATTTTAGCCGGCTCAATTAGGATTGAAGCCAATGGTAAGAATCCTGTTTCTACAAATGCTTCAACAATATTTCCTAATCCATTTGAGAACCACTCTACTAATGGTCCAACACCATAATATCCCAGAATGGCAAATGCTGCTCCAAAGATACCAGCTGTAAAGTTGCTAACCAACATTTCAAACCCTGTTGGTATGTGTTCATCTAATAACTTATCAATACCTTTCATTGCTACTGCAGCCAATGGCCCCATTATCATAGCACCCAAGAACATAGGAATGCTTGTACCAATGATAACACCTAGTGTAGCGATTACAGCTACAACTCCTCCACGATATCCGTGAACAAGTTTCCCACCGCTAAATGCGATTAAGATAGGTAACATATAAACGATCATCGGACCAACAAGTCCTGTCCAACTTTCGCCTGTTTCTGGATTTATCCCAAATCCACCAAGTTGTTCAACTGGAGTCCATCCTGTTTCAATAAACAAAGCAGTAATTAATCCCCACGCTAGGAATGCACCGATATTCGGCATCACCATCGCACTTAAAAATTTTCCAAAACGTTGTACGCGATATTTTAAACCATTTTCCATAATTTTCCTCCATGAAATCTTTTTTTATACCCTAATTGTATGATGTAAGCGATTCTCATTTCAATACATTCAATTTTAAATATGCCTTCGACTTAGTGACAAACTTGAATAGTGACAAGAATCCGTGTCACCATACCCCTTTTATATAATAAATGATTATTCTTTCAACATTATTATATATTACTCCATAGAAAAAACAGAAGAAATCTTCTTCTGTTTGGTCTTTTTTTCCATAGGGGGGTATGGAAAAACGTTTGATAGTTCTATCGTCTCGGTGGGAACCCTCCTGTTTGGCTTGTGCCACCGCTACCTAGTGTTGTTATAATATCACTGATTGTAAATTCATATTGATCTGTTCCTACTGTTAGTGTATATGATTGTCCCTCTACCATTGCTGGTGAAGATATTGTTACTGCTTCAAAATATTTTATACTTTCTACTTCAATGATTATATTTCCAATTTCATCTGTTAGCGTTACTGTTGTATCACTTGTATAGCTAGACATATCTGCCAACATTAATGATGCTTGGGTAGAGCTATTTGATAAGGTCTGAACCATTCCATCACTACCTAAGGCAATGATTGTTCCACCTGATATATTGAAAGTTTCATCGTAATCAATCGATGATTGCATATCTGTTGTAGATCCATATACAACTACATATCCACCAGTCATTTCGATGCTACCATTGACATCAATACCATCTCCAACTGAATTTATATATATCGTTCCACCATTGATGAACAATGTTCCACCATCACTTATATATACTTCTTGTCCATGTGCTTGTCCACCACCGGCAGTTCCATTAATAGCATCATCTGTGCTATTTACAACAATGTCTCCTCCGTTAATAACTATTACATACGCTTCAATACCTTCATAGCTATATTGAATATAGATATCTCCACCATCTAGTAATAAATAATCATCGGAATGAAGCCCATCTTCATCTACATTAATTATAATATCACCATCATAAATAGCAAGTTCTGAAACAGCATTGATTCCATCACCTTCTGCAGCAATACTAATTGTTCCACCATCAATGGTAATCAAATTTTCAGATTGAATCCCGTTATCTCTTGCATAGATATCTATCGTTCCACCGTAGATCAACACAGCTAGTTCAGCTTGAATTCCATCATCACCAGCTGTAATATCAATCAACCCACTTTCGATATATACAAATCCTTTATCTGTTTCTCCAGTATTCGTTGATACGATTCCATCACCATTGACATCAATCGTAACGCTTGCGCTGCTGATAGCTACATAATCTTTCCCAACAAGTCCATCATCTACACTCGTTACATTCATTATAATGTCCTGAATTTTGATGTCATCTTTTGTATAAATTGCGTTGTTATAATTTCCATCAACAGTTAGTACTCCACTACCATTGAATTCCAAATCTGTATAGCTATAAATTGCTCCATTATAATCATCACCGTCTTCGTTTAACGGGTGTTCACTTGAATCTTCAATTAGGTTTTCTGTACCCTCGAGTGCGCTAAATGTTACTACATCCGCACTTAACACCAATACAGCTGGGCCACTTTCTGAAGAGATTGTTGCGTTATTGAATACCAAATCGACATCTTCATCAACAGTATCTATTACGATATTAGAATAAGTACCTTCTAACAGATAGTATCCACCAATTGTGATAGTGATTGTTTCTGTGCTAGACTCTAACGCTACATAATTATATAATGTATAATCCTCATAAGGATCATTAAATACAACACTACCTTCTCCAACTTCTACTTCTAACACTTCAACAATGATATCATTGCTATCATCCCCGGATGTGATATCTGAGATTCCTGATCCACACCCTGTCAGTGTTATTGTAAACAGAAAAACTGTGATGAGTATAAATAATTTCTTTTTCATTTTTTTGTACCTCCTAGTAATCAGTGTTTTCAATCATATTGATTGAGATATTTAAATTACTATTTCTTGTTCTAAGTTCATTAATAAATTCTTGTACATCCGCTGTTTCAGGAATTTGTACTTCATAAGATAATTGATACAAACTTCCTAACGAAGCTGTCTTTACTTTTGTTAATCTGTGTTTGATTTTATATAGATCAAATACTTGAGGAAATTCATCTTGGTATGAGTAATCTTCAGGAATCATAATTGTAAGAAGTTGTTTACTTACTTTACGTTCTCCAAAGTTCACTTTACTTAATGCATACATTACAAGACATAAGATTACCGTAAATACTACTGTGTATCCTCTGGCTCCTACACCCGCAGCTAGCCCTGCACTTAAACTGAATAGAACATACCCAATATCTTTGGGTTCTCCTGGAGCAGATCTAAAGCGGATGATAGAAAATGCTCCGGCAAGGCTGAATGCACGTGCGATATCACTACCGATTAACATAATAATCAAGGAAATTACAAGTGGTAACAATACCATTGTTAAAGCGAAATTAGGTGAGTGATTCCCATTAGGGTATGTTTTCATATATGTGAAGCTAATAATTAGTCCACTCACTAAACTAAATGTTAGCATATAAACTGTATCACTTAATGTGATGGATGTGCTTGAAATGTCAAATAAGGATTCGAACATGATGGATCAACCTTTCTATTTTGGATTAAGTGATCATAAAACTCACTTCCATATTTACTAAAACTTTGTGAGTAAATATGATGTTTTGATAATATTTGTGTTAGCCATAATGGAAACGCAAATGTTGTTTTGATTTCTAAAATCATTAAGTCATCATCTAAGATGTGTTCATCGAATATATCTCTACCGATGTGAACACGGTTTCTTCTAGATGTAATATTGAAATCAAATGTTATACGTAATAATGCATCATCTTTGGCAAAGAATGCTTCTCGATCATAACTAATTGAGATTCTCGGTACAAGTTCTTTATGTAATACATAATGATAGATTTCATTTAATACTTGTGTATTATGATATTTCTTTCTTAATGGCATTACTTTTTTAAAGATTAATTGATTTGCTTCAGCGATCGTAATATGTGTTCGTCTTTTATTTACAAATCCATTTAATTTTTTCTTAATTTCCAAATAAACGATATCATCCGGACTGCTACTACCGTAACATCTAAGTCTGAGTTTTTCTTTAAAAGCTGGCTTTGAAACAGATTTTTTAATAATCTCATCCTCTACTGTGTCATAATATACATTACAGATGGTATAATATGAATTAGATGAATATGCGTCAGGTTCAATAAATGGTCTCATATCGACCTTAAGCAAGTCAGCTTGTGCTTTGGTTACGATGAATTTTTTCTCGTAACGATTGAATGAATTTTGTGCCATACAATCACGTCCTTTTGTTTAAGATGCTTCCATTATATAAATCGAACCTTAAACAATACTTAAAACGAAATCTTTTTTCTTTAAGGTAAGTTTAAGGAATTTGCAATATAATATAGAAAAACAAGCGAGGTGACCTCATGAGAATATTATTAATAGAAGATGAGCTACATTTATCTGAGGCAATTGTCCATTTATTAAAGAAGAACAACTATACTGTTGATGCAGTATATGATGGAATCGATGGATATGATTACATCTTAAGCGATATTTACGATATCGTTGTTTTGGATGTTATGCTACCTGGAATGAATGGATTTGAAGTATTAAAGAAAGTCAGAAGTGAAGGGATTGATACACCAATCATCATGCTAACTGCAAAGAGCCAACTACAAGATAAAGTAGAAGGATTAGACAAGGGGGCAGATGATTATTTAACCAAGCCGTTTCAAATGGAAGAACTTCTCGCAAGATTAAAAGCACTCGGTCGAAGAGTAAACAAAATAATTGAAAAAGAAATCATCTCGATCGGAGATGTTACGTATGATAAAGATACACAACGTTTGGCTTCTGAAGACAAACATGTATTCTTAACTCATCTAGAAAGCGAACTCTTTATATTATTATATGGAAGACTTAAGATGATTACTTCTAAAGAAACCATAATTGTTAAAATATGGGGCTATGATTCTGATGCAGAAGACAATAATGTTGAAGTCTATATTTCCTTTCTAAGAAAAAAACTTCGTTATGTTAGTAACAAAGTTCAAATTAAAACAACTCGTGGCTCAGGATACAGTTTGGAGGTTGAAGACGATGTTTAAAAAACTAAGAAACAAGCTAGTACTAACAAATCTTTCAATACTTACCGTGTTACTACTTGCTGTGTTTGGATCTTTATATATATCAACTTATAATAATGTCACATCAAGAAGCGAAAGTGAAATTGATGCAATAATTGAAAGACAGCAACTTCCAGGGAACCCAACGATTCCAATCGATGAACCAGATAATATGATTCCGATACAAAGTGTGTCATTCTCACTAGAAATTGAAGATGGCGAAATCATCAACGCTCTTTCAAGAATTGAACTTGATGATCAATTATATGAAAATGCATATAGTCTTGTTGATGGCAATGACGGGACCATTACATTAGATGAACAAATATGGAGATATAAAGGTATAGAAACAATGAATGGAACATTAATTACGTTTCTTAATGTTACCAATGACCAACAATTACTATCAGGAACCCTAACAAGATTTACAATTATATTCATAATTAGTTTCGTCTTAGTAGCTCTAATCAGTTATTTCATGACAAATAGATCGATTATACCAATCCGCGAAACATTTGATAAACAAAAGCGATTTATATCAGATGCCTCACATGAATTAAAAACACCTCTCACTGTGATTAACGCAAATGTAGATGTGTTGTTGTCGCAGAATACAAATAAAGAAGATAAAAAATGGCTCACATACATTCAAAACGAAGTAGTCCGAATGAATAAGTTAACACATAACTTACTATATTTAGCCAATGTCTCTAATGAAGAAGCTCAGTTTGTTGCATCAAGTATTAATATATCTGCTGAAGTAGAAAGTTCACTTTTAAGCGTAGAAGCTCTCGCATATGAAAAGGATATTGAATTAAAATATACAATTGAACCAAATACTTACGTAACATATAATCTTGAACAATTCACTCAAATTCTCATGATATTATTAGATAATGCAATCAAATATACACCAAATAAAGGTGTCATTGATGTATCTTTAACAAAAACAAATAACTATGTTTATTTCACAATCAACAATACTGGAAACGGAATCAAAGAAGACGATATTCCTCAATTATTTGATCGTTTCTATAAGGTTGACGAATCAAGACAAAACACATCTCAAAGCTATGGTCTTGGTCTTTCCATCCTGAAAGCTATTTGTGATAATAACAATACAAAGATAACTGTTTCAAGTGAAGTAGGAGCATATACAAAATTCGAACTACGATTCCCTATCAAATAATGTATTGAAAAAAAGACAATAATTTTAATTACTGTCTTTTTATTTTACCCTTTAATGATTTTAAATATTCCTTTGATTGGCTTTTTGTTCATCAAATCTAACAATCCTTCTGCACGACCAATTGGCATAGCTCCTGCACTTAACATAACCAACGCTCTAAACGGTAATTCACCTGCCATTGCTTCCACCATTCTTTTCATCGATTCATCTGCATCGTCTGCAATATGAGAAGTAAATTGTTTTGTAATGACACCTTTGATTTGTCTACCTACAAATGTTCCTTGTAATTCACCAATTACACTATTCATTGTGAACGGACGCAATGAAGGATATTCTGGTATTCTGCTACCTAGGATTGTTTCAAATTGTTCTCTTGTAGGCTCAAAATCAACAGAAATATTCTTATAAGGGATATTTGCATCTTGTTCTAATGTTTTTCCTTTTATGCTGAAATTTGTTTGCAGTCGTATGTCTTTTGACGATGCTCCTATACGAATAGTATAAATCCCATCTTCAATCACAAATTTGTTCTGATATATTTCTAGATCTTTTTTACTAATTGTTATCTTCACTTTTTTTGCTTCACCAGATTTTATACTCACTTTTTTATAGCCCTTTAATTCTTGTGCAGGTCTATAGATGGCTGAGTCAGGCATCGAAATATATACTTGGGCGATTTCTTTTCCATCATAGTTTCCAATGTTTTCTATCTTAAATTCAACTGTTATATCTTTTTGTACTCGCACCAATAAATCACTGTATTTAAAGGTTGTATAACTTAGTCCATATCCAAACGGAAACAATGGATCTTTATCAACGGAATCATAATATCTATATCCAACATACAACCCTTCTCGATATTCTACTTGTCTTGGAAGACCTGGAAAATTCTTATTAGAAGGGAACTCATCAATACGGTTTGGGAATGTTTCTGCTAATTTTGCATTTGGATTCACTTTACCATACAAGACATCAACAAGAGCTTCTCCACTTGCTTGCCCTGCCAAGTATTGTTCTAAAATTGCTTTTACTTTGTCTTTCCACGGCATAATGATTGGACTACCATTAGATAGACAAACGACAATATTTGGATTTGCTTTCACTATTTCGTCAACTAAAACAAGATGATTGTTTGGGATGTTAAGGTGTGTCCTATCGAATCCTTCACTTTCAAATGCATCTGTAAGTCCAATCATTAAGATTACCACATCTTGTTCTTTAGCAATAGATATCGCTTCCTCCACTAAATCTTGTTCCATTATATCCTTCTTAGGATTATATCCTTTTGCATATTTCACTCTATCACCCAATAATGATGTGAATGATTCCAAAGCAGTTCCAACCTTCGTTGGATTAATCAAACTACTCCCACTTCCTTGATAACGAGGTGTTTCAGCAAACGCTCCTATCAGAGCTATAGATTGTTTTTCACTTAACGGAAGTATCTTATCGTTATTTTGTAACAAAACCATTGTATCTGCAGCTACACGTCTTGAAAACTGATGGTGAACCTCTTTATCATAAGGAGTATGTTCTTTCTTTAGTACTGGTAAAGATTTCAAGATTAAGTCAATTACTCGTTCCACTCTTGCATTCAATGTTTCTATCGACAACTTGCCTTCTTGAATTGCTTTGACAATCAACTTTGCATTTGTATCCGTTCCACCAGGCATTTCTAATTCTTGTCCAGACTTCAAACCTTCCACACGATCATTACATGCTCCCCAGTCTGTTACAACCAGTCCTGTATGACCCCATTCATCTTTCAATATATCTTGAAGAAGTTTCTTGTTTTCACTTAAATATGTACCATTCAACTTATTATAAGAACACATTACAGTCCATGGTTGTGCTTCCTTCACGGCAATTTCAAATCCTTTTAGATATAATTCTCTTAATGTTCTTTCATCCACAAACGTGTCTACTGCCATACGCATCGTTTCTTGATTGTTTGCAACAAAATGTTTCATCGATGTTCCGATTCCTTTTGATTGGACACCATTGATAAAACTCTTAGCGATATGGCCAGTTAAAAACGGGTCTTCACTAAAATATTCGAAATTGCGTCCACATAGTGGATTCCTTTTTATATTTGCACCAGGTCCTAACAATACAGAAACACGTTCCGACCTACATTCCTCACCCAAATGTTCTCCTACTTGATAGAGTAAATCATTGTCCCAAGAACTAGCAAGTCCCACCGCGGTTGGATAACACGTTGCTTGCACACTTTGAGAAATCCCAAGATGATCTGGGTCTGCTGTTTGTTTTCTTAGTCCGTGCGGTCCATCTGTTACCATAATGTTTGGTAAATCAAGAACACTTTCTAACTCCCAAAAATTCTTTCCTGAACAAAGCCTCGCTTTGTCTTCAAGTGATATTTTATTCATTATTTCACTAGTCTTTATGTTCATAATACGTTCTCCTTTAATAAGAATGTTTCATGTTATATCTATTTATCCTATTATAACATAATGATGAAAGTAGTTAACCCAAACATTAGGTAGTTTATGATATAATAGTATTGGGTGATGACAATGAATAAAAGATATGTAAAATCAATTGATAAAGAAGTAAGTGAAATCGGATTTGGCTCATGGCAATTAGCAAACAATAGCACATGGGGATCTATGTCGGAAAAAGAAGCAATAGCCCTTGTAAAAGAAGCCTATAAAAAAGGTGTAAATATGTTTGATACAGCTCCTGGCTATGGTGGTGGATCTTCAGAAAAAATATTAGGAAAAGCATTAAACGATGTCAGAGAACATGTCGTGTTCAACACAAAAGTTGGACATGGTCCAAATGGTGAATACGAATTCACAGAAGAAGGTATCAGAACCTCTATTCAAAGAAGCATGAAAAATCTTCAAACTAATTACTTAGATAGTGTCATTCTACACAATCCCAACAAATCAATTCAAGAAGGGAATTCTCCTCTTATTGATGAGTTACGAAATGCCAAAGAAAAAGGATTGATTAGAGGATGGGGCTTTAGTATCGATTCTTTAGAGGAATTAAAACTTGTTTTAGAAAACAACGAAGATGTTGATACAATTGAAATCATGTTCAACATTATCCATCAAGAGCCAAAGTATTTATTTAATGAAATACTAAACAGAGGTATCTTCTTAATTATTAAAGTACCACTTGATTCTGGATGGCTCACAGGAAAATATAATAAGAACTCAACATTCACAGGAATTAGAGATCGATGGACACAAGATGTAAAAGATATCAGAAGCTACATCATAAACGAAATAAAAAAAATCATTGGAGATGCTCCAATGAGTAAAGAAGCATTGCGTTTCATTCTATCGTTCCATCAAGTGTCTACTGTTATCCCTGGTACAAAAAATATTGAGCAACTAGATTCTAATATAAGTGCAACCAATTATATGATGGACTTTGATACAAAAATAAAGTTAGAAGAGTTATACGAGCACCAAATCAAGAATTTAAATACACCGTGGTAAACAAAAAGAGATTAAGCATTTGCTTAATCTCTTATTTTTTTAGTTTTACAAAAGTATGAATGGTAATATTATCTTTGAAAGCAAACTCTCCTTCTATGAAGCCAAACTTACTCTCAACATTATCAAACACGTTAACAATTTCATCTATATGGTCCATATTTGGAAACTGATTGAGTTGTCTTTTCCCTAATTTTTTAGCATCTTGTTTTGAGTTTGCCAATACAATTGAATAGTCATGAAGTTCATCGATTACTCCTTTTTGATAGCCTCCATAGACAACCATATATGCTTCTAAGTCACTCTCTGAATTCAAATCAATTTGGTATCCATCGATATATTTGATTTCTGTATAACTATCCAAATGCAAACTATCTCCAAACCATCTTCGTTTCATTTCTTCATATGTGTCCTCAATATTTTTAGCAATCATAAACTGCATAGAGTGGACTTCACAATTTGCATTTTGAATACTTCCGCCTAGACCTATCATAAATAATTTCTTCAAGTTTTTCACCTACTTCAATATATCATATAACTTAATTTGAGAATTAACAGGTTTTTTCTTATTCCTTTTATAGCTATATTCCGATTTTATATTTTCTCTCGCTTTTACATTATCCTCTAGTTGGATGTTCAAAAGTCTAATTAATTTATTGCGGTTTTGGCGATCAGTAATTGGTAATACTAGTTCAATTCTGTTTTCCATATTTCTAGTCATTAAATCAGCACTACCAATATATACTTTTTCATTTCCATTATTATGAAAATAGTATATTCTCATATGTTCTAGATATCTACCCACGATTGATTGAACTGAGATGTTTTCTGACAAGCCCTCTACACCAGGATTGACACAACATATACCTCTAATAATCAAATCAACTTTGACACCCTTTTGAGATGCTTCATAGATTTTATCTATCATTATAACATCTGTAATAGAGTTCATTTTGAAGATCAAATGTCCATTACCAAACTCTTTATGGTATTTTATTTCTTCATCAATCAAATCAATAAAGTGGTTTCGAATATTAAATGGTGATGCTATCAATTTATTGTATGTAGGCTTTTGACCAAAGCTAGAAACATAGTTGAAAAACTTCGTTGCGTCATCACCAAACATTTTTTTAGATGTAAAATATGAAATATCTGTATAAATTTTAGCATTGATTTCATTATAATTCCCTGTTGAAAAATGAACAAATCTCTCGATTTTGTCTTCTTCTTTTCTAACAATCAACATAACTTTACTATGTGTCTTCAATTCATGAACACCATAAATAACATGCGCTCCACTTCGTTCCAATTCATTTCCCCAATAAAGATTGTTCTCTTCATCAAAACGAGCTCTGAGTTCAAATAAAACAGTTACTTGAATTCCTTTGTCTGCTGCTCTAAGTAATTCTTTAATAATATTAGATTCTTTATTTGTTCGGTAGATTGTTTGTTTAATTGCCAATACGTTGTCATCATCAACACTTTCTCTTAACAATCGAACAACTGGATCATATGAATGAAAAGGATGAAGTAGCATTACATCTTTTTTACGTAGCACGTCAAAGATCGGTTGTTCTTTAAACACTTGTGGCTCGATTGGAGTGATTAGTGGATATAAAAGAGTCGGGTATTTCTTTCCAACCAAATCAACTAGTTCATCTAAAAATCTAAGATTAATTGGACCATCAATCTTGAATATAAATCTTCCTGATAGTTCCAATTGATTTTTTAAGAAATCTAATATTTCTACTGAAACTGAGTTGCTGATTTCTAAACGAACAGCCTTTCCTCTTTTACGATTTCTTAATTCCGACATAACACTCTTTGCAAAATCATCAGAATGATCATCAAACTCTAAATCCATATCTCTTGTAATTCTAAATGGAACCACTTCTTCAATCGTTAATCCTTCGAAAAAGATGCCAACGTTATTAATAATAATATCTTCTAACAGAATATATTGATCTTTCTTCAATTTCACAACACGGCTTATGTTAGACGGTACTGTTACAATTGAATATTGTATTTTCCCTTGAGAATCCGTTAATCTGACGATTAAATACAAACTAAGATTAGGTAACAAAGGAAATGGAAGATAATTACTAAATGTAATTGGCGTAAGCACAGGATAAATCATATTCTTAAAATACGTATCAATTTTTATTTTTTGGCTTTGTTTTAAACTAAAATATGATTTTATTTTTGCAAACTCTCTTAATTCAACAAGTTTTTCATTGTAAATTTGGTATTGCATATCAACCAACTCTTTAGAATATTTTAACATCGCTCTTAAATATTCTCTTGGCACCATCCCTGTCTTTTTATCAGGTTTATTCAATCCCAAATCAATTTGTCCTTTCATACCAGAAACACGAATCATAAAATACTCATCAAAATTCGACGAAAAGATCGATAAAAATCGAAGTTGTTCTAGTATCGGATTTCCTGCATCAACTGCTTCTTCTAATACTCGTTTATTAAACTGAAGCCAGCTTATTTCTCTTCCTTGATAGTTCATCATTTTCCATAGATCCTTTCAATTAAAACACCTTCACGCAATGCCGTACCACTACATACATAGTAAGGACTCTTTACATATTTATATAACAGTTCAAACATAAAGATAGAAGGAATTAAAATATCTGCTCGATTGTCTGAAACACCTTCGATATTCTCTATTTCCTCAATTGTTAGTAATTGAAGCAACTTTCTCGTTCTTCTAATTTGTTCTAGTTTCATTGTATAGCCATGTGCTGATTCATCTCTTTTCGTAATATATTTATCGATTCTTGCCATATTACGACTACTACCACCCACAACAACCAAAGGAGTTCCTAGTCCTTTTAGCCAAGGGAGTTTATCAAATTGATCGATTGCAAACTTTTTATATGTTTTCATCTCTTTTTTATTTGGTATTGGATCAGGAATCATACTTCTAAGTACAATACTACCGAAATCCAGACTATGATAATGCACTGGTTCATCATTTTTAAAGTAAACCAGTTCCATAGATCCCCCACCAAGATCGACATAAAGACCTTCTTCTTGATGTTTTAAATATGTTTTCATTCCTTGAAATCCAAGCAAACACTCTTCATCTTCAGATAAAATACGGATATCATATCCGGTCTCTTCTTTTACACGCGATAATACGTCTTGAGAATTTTTTGCCATACGAATGGTTTGAGTTGCAAAAACTGTGAAATCCACCATTTTAAACCTTTTTTCTATTGCTTTATAACGGTTTAATACCACGATCAACTTTGCGATACCATCCTCTGTTAATATGTCATCTTTTAAGTATTGACGTAAACGTACTGATTCTTTTTCATTCCACAATTCATGGTATTGTATTTCATCTATCAATCCATAAATTACAATTCTTACAGTATTACTTCCGATATCAATCATACCGTATCTAACCATTCACATCACCTCTTGATATATATTATATCATATGAAAAGTGTCTTCCTAACATTTAGGTAGACACTTGTTTATTATTTTGCTTTTCCAGATACTTTACGAATCGTTTTTTATTCTTTTTTTTACAAGAAGAACACTTCGTTCCAATCTTAGTATTCTTTTGAAGTAGTTTAAATTCTGTAGTCCCATCTTTGATTTCGTTCTTCATATCAGCTTTTGTTACTTTGTGACAACTACAAATATACTCTTTTTTCGCTTTACCCATAAGACCCACCTCATTCATACAAAGATTATATCATATTTATAATAATTGTAAAAAGTAACACTCAAAAAGACACCAATTTGGTGTCTTTCATACAAACTCTATTTATTCTTTTTGATATGTGCTTTTACTAAATGGTACGCTCCATAAATCACTGCATTATCACCTAGTTTAGACTTTTCTATTATTGTATTTTTGTACATCCCTGTCATCGAATGTGCTTTGGTATGTTTCTTAATATCCTCTAGTAATTCATCGCCGAATGAATCAATAATTCCTCCTCCTACAATGACAAGATCAGGATTAAAAACATTAATTACACTACCCATTCCCATACCTAAGTAATCAACAAATTGTTCCATCGCATCCATTACAACTGGATCTTTATCATCACATGCTTGTCTCAATTTAGAACTTTTGATAACTCCACTATGGGCATCATCTATTAGCGTTGAAATTCTACCTCTTTTTTCTTGATTTAAAATATATGAAATGATTCCTTTTTTCGAAGCATAGCTTTCTAAGCATCCATAATTTCCGCAACTACATTGGACACCATCTCTTTGTACGACAATATGTCCTAATTCTCCTGCAAATCCTTGTCCGATATACAAATCACCATTAATAATGATTCCTCCACCAAGACCTGTTCCGGGAAACAATCCAATAACATTTAGATAATCTAATTTAAGTTCTTTGTACTCACCATAAGTTCCCATATTAACATCATTACCAATTCTAACTTCCAAATCATATCTGTGTTTTAAGTCTGAAGCTAAATCATACTTTTTGATTGGTAAATTTGGTGCAAAGACCACAAATCCTTTTGAATTAACAATACCAGGAAAGCCAATTCCAATCCCTTTTACCTTCTCTTTGGAACGCTCTAATAGCGTATCAATTACTTTATAAACTTGATTTATAAATATCTTTTGTCCAGCTTCAGCTCTAGAAGCTCTTTTTTCTTTATCAACGATTGTCCCGTTTTTATCAAACAAGGCACCTAAAATCTTTGTTCCACCAATGTCCAGTCCTAAAATTGCCATATGATTCCTCCTTGATACATTATATTCTATTATAGCATTAATCCCTTTGAATAATCAAAAAGCAATTCCATTAAATGAAATTGCTTTTGGTTTATAGTTTTGTTCTCGATAACTTCCAAACACTTAGAGCATAAAATACCAGTCCGAATCCAATCACACTGAGAAGCATTGCGAGATTTGAAAATTCGTAGTCTCCAACCTTTACAACGAGACCATAAAGGTTTGCATAGTTATCATATACTTCATCAGGTGCTCCATCAAACACTTTTTCAATTGCAGAAGTCATATAAATTTTTCTCATTAGTGTAACTGCATGTGCTGTTGGCAGTACATTCATCACGTTTTGAACGGTTTTTCCTAAGACACCAATTGGAATATAGATTCCACCTAAGAATCCAATAAATGTACTAACCAATGTACTTAATAATCCAAATGCATTTTGGGTTTTCATAAATATTGAAATATAGAAGAAGAAACTAGAAAATGACATAATAGATACCATAATGAATCCTAGAATTTTTAAAGTTTGTATAAGCGATAAAAATTCACCTCCAGAGGTCAAAATGTATATTTGTCCGACAATCAAATTCACCACAACCATCATAAATCCAATCACCCATGCGCTAACTAAATAACTTAAGGCTAAGGTGTTTCTACTAATTGGCGATGTATAAAAATCATCAATCAATCCTTTGTCTCTATCATTAATCAAATTTCCTAATGCACCTAGAGGTACTGTTACTGTTGACACCGTTAAAAGTCCTGCCATAATCCAAGAACTAACAAGCCAATTAATGCCTTCAACATTTTGATAGGCATCAGCTAAATTATCTGACTGCATTTTACCCAAAAACAATACGTACATTAATATTATAATGATAACACTTAGAAAACTAAAGAATACACTTGCTTTGTCTCTTAAATAATTCAATATATTTCTTCTTATGAGTTGTAATAATACATTCATCATTTATCACCCAACTCTCTACCAGTAATGTTAACAAAAACATCATCCATACTACCTCTAAGTATTTCAAAATCTTTAATATAATCTGAATATTTTTTAACAAAAGCAATCCCTTCGAAACTGCTTTCTAGATTGATATTGATTGCATCGTTTGAAGGATAATATGGAACCTTATCTTCTTTCAATATTTTCTCGAGTCCTTTAAGTGGAATAATCTTGATTCGATCATGTGAATATCTAGTGCGCAAGTCTTCACTTGTCCCTTTAGCCAAAATCTTACCATTGTCTATGACAATAACATAATTTGCATCCATTGCCTCTTCCATATAATGAGTCGTTAAAAATATTGTTACATTTTCTTCTGTACGCAATCGATTGATCAAAGTCCAAATATCTTTTCTACTTTTCGGATCAAGTCCTGTAGTAGGTTCATCAAGTATCAGCAATTTTGGCCAATTCAATAAAGCTCTAGCGATATCAGCTTTCCTTTTTTGTCCACCAGACAATTTCCCATAACGTTGTTCATAAAACGGTCTGATTTCAAGCAAATTATTGATGTTATCTACACGTTCTTCTAATTGTTCATTTGTCATTCCATAAAATGAAGCTCGTATTTGAAGGTTTTCTTTGACTGTAAGTAATTTATCCAACATCGAATTTTGAAATACAATTCCAATATTTTGTCTTATCTTATTGTCATCTTTTCCTACTTCGTCCCCAAAAACTGTAATCGTACCATCTGTTTGTTCTAACAAAGTTGAAATAATATTAATAGTTGTACTTTTCCCAGCACCATTTGGCCCTAAAAAAGCAAAAAACGAGTCTTCTTCAACGTGAAAACTAATTCCCTTCACCGCTTCAATTTCTTCATAATTCTTAATCAAATTTTTCACTTCAATTGCATTCATATATTCACCTCTTGCAATAATAATATATAGTATATCTTCTTCATTATAGCAAATTTGCAATATTGATACTATTAAATCGATATTTTATTAGGTTTCACAACTACATAGTAAAAAAGAAGTCAAATCGACTTCTTTTTGTTTTACATCTCTACAAATTTTTCAAGTTCACTTAAATTACTTACAAAATATACATTTGAATGTTGTTCTAAATTTGCTTTATATAATAACCCTTGTCCTCCAATTGCAATGAGAAATTCATTAGGGAATTTTTCATTTAAATGATCAACTATGAAGGTTAAACTATTTATATTTTCATAAAGTGTAATTGAAATGAACACATACTTTGGCTTATAGTCTTCAATTACTTTATCTAAACTCTTAACCGGAAGGTTCCCTCCAAGATATATTGTTTTGATCCCTAGTGTTTCTAGATAAGTGTTTACCATTTCAATTCCTAATGTATGTTTCTCTGAACTAACAGAAAAAGAAACAGCCATTTTGTCTTTGATCGAACCAACATTTTTAACACTCAGATAATTCATTGTCTTTCTTATCATGTTAGTTGCGTAGTGTTCATCTGCTTCTGTAATTTCACCAATCATCCATAAATTACCAATTTCATATAAAACATGTTTAAATATAACATCAATAATGACTGCGATTTTAAAATTTGGTAATACATCGTTTTCAAACAAGTTAAAAAACTCTCTCTCTTCCTTATTAATAAGTGAAGCTACCATTAATTCAATTATTTTCTTTTCGTCAACATCAGATTCAATACCCTCAAACACTTCATGGGTATGTCCTACCAAAACATCTATGGTTTCATTAAAGATTTGTGATAATGCCATTAATGTTTCTATTGTGGGTTGTCTAGTTCCTGCTTCATAATGTGCAACTGATGTTTGTGATACACCCAATAATTCTGCTAATTCTTTCTGACTATATTTCTCTTGGCTTCTAAGATGCTTAATATTTCTACCTAATTCATTCATGATGCCACCTCGTTTCGTTAATTACATATTAGCATATTTTTTATAAATTGTATAGCAATATGACTCATTGTAATAAAAAATAGTGCATATTGTTAGATTCTCCGATTTTCTTGGTATATTATGAAATCACAAAGCGACCAGATCGCATAAAAAAGAATTCGAAAGGAGAAGCTGATATCTCTATTATATCAGCATTATATTATGAAAAAGAAATTATTTTCAGTTTTAGCATTATTAACATTTGTTTTAGTCTTAGGTGCTTGTGCACCAACGGAGGAAGAACCTCAAACAATCGAATGTGAAACGGGATATGTATTAGATGGAGACGAATGTGTTATGGAAGAAGAACCAAATCCGGATCCAGTATTAGAAAGTATTATTGAAACAGCAGAAGCTAACGGAAGTTTTACAACTTTATTAGCAGCATTAGATACTGCTGGATTA
>CAYSZV010000018.1:41574-42365 GCA_964435595.1 uncultured Candidatus Izemoplasmatales bacterium
ATTTGCTGACTTATTAATGGCACTAGACATTGATGCAGCTACATTATTAGGAATTGAAAACTTAAGTGATGTACTCTTGTACCATGTATTAGATGGAGCATATTACTCAGGTGACGTCGTATCAAACGCACCATTCAGTATGGCAACATTAGAAGGTAGCAATGTTGAATTTACAGTAATGGATGGAAAAGCATATATTAATGGTATTGAAATCATCATGACTGATATCCTAACAACTAACGGTGTTATCCATGTTATTGATGGCGTTGTATTACCTTTAGATAATATCGTAGCTACAGCTACAGCTAATGGAAGTTTTACAACTTTATTAGCAGCATTAGACGAAGCTGGATTGACATCTACTCTTGAGGGAGCAGGATCATTCACAGTATTTGCACCAACTGATGATGCATTCGCAGACTTGTTAATGGCATTAGACATTGACGCGACTACATTATTAGGAATCGAAAACTTAAATGACGTATTGTTATACCATGTATTAGACGGTACTTATTATGCAAGTGACGTTGTAGCAAATGCACCATTCTTTATGGAAACTCTTGAAGGAACATCTGTATTATTAACTTATTCAGGAGGAAGAGCATATATTAACGGTGTAGAAATTATTATGACAGACATCTTAACTAGCAATGGAGTTATCCATGTTATCGAAGAAGTTATCTTACCACTAAATAATATCGTAGCAACAGCACAAGATGAAGGTAGCTTTACAACATTATTAGCAGCATTAGACCAAGCTGGATTGACATCTACTCTTGAGGGAGCAGGAT
>CAYSZV010000019.1:0-41845 GCA_964435595.1 uncultured Candidatus Izemoplasmatales bacterium
CTGAAACGATGTCTGTTTCATTATTAGGTGGATACGATAAATATGGTAGATTTTATGGAAGTGGAAATGGTGGGATCACAAATTGTGATAATGAGTACAATCTTTTCGAAGATGATCATTATTATCTAGTGATTCTCTATGAAGGAAATGGATATAATCATGGTAGGTACAGATCTGAATTAGTTGAATACGATGAATCAGTTGGTCCTTATGAACAATCTGATACCATTGTTAACATATTTAGTTCATACGGAATTATTGAGGGAGAGGAAACCACATATCAGTAAGAATTTGGTGTCATAACTATTAAAAGACTAAAAAATAGGACGAAATGTCCTATTTTCTTTTGGAAGTCCTGTTTACTTTTTTCACCTGTGTTGTATAATTAGGGATATATAAAAATTAGTGGAGGAGAGAAAACATGGATAGTAGAGGAGTTTCAAATGTAAGGAATGCAGGGATTATACTGGCTGTTATAACAGTGATTTCATTGTTTCTATCATTGTTTATTATTATTTCAGATATTTCATTGATTCTTGTAGTGCTTTTATCTTTAGCTTTAAGAGTAGGCTTGCTGGTTTTGATCTTTTATGGTCTAAAGAGAGTGACAAATCATTTTGAAGAAAAATGGGGTATTGTCTTCATGGTTGTCGCAATTGTGTTACTAATATTTGAAGTGCTTTCATTTGATGGTAGCTATTTGTTTGGAGTATTAAAAATTGTTGCATATGTATATTTATTCATTGGTGGAAACCAAATTAGAAATTTAGATTAATAAAAAAGACGTTTGATAAAAACGTCTTTTTATTTCGTTTTTTTGAAAATGACTGAATGTGAAAACCGCAAGATAAAACTGGAAACAACGAAAAAATAATAGTGTTTGAATGTAAGCGTTTTTGTGATATGATATAATGTAGTTAAAGTATATTTATATACTTTTATATATATAATATAGGAGGTTTACTCATGCAAGAACGCAAAGATGACTTTCAAAGTCGAAGAGAACATTTGAAGCACATGAGTGATCAGGAATTAAGAACTTACTTCTTAGAATTAAGTGATAAGATTGTAGATCCATTATTAGATTTAGCATACAAACATACGTCTAAATCAATTGAACGTTCGATTCTTTTAAGAATGGGATTTTCAAGTATAGAAGCAAAAGCAATTGTAGATCATATCAGTGAGAACAATTTATTAAGTAAGGGTGCAGGACATTGTGTCTATGTCGTGTCTAAAAACAAAGGTCTAGGAATACATGAAGCAGGATTGAAGATTCAAGATGGCGATGAAATCGACTACTTAATGGAGTATTTTAAAGTCTATGAATAATCTAAAGCCAAATGAAAAACTAGATATTCGTAATATCTTAAAAGACCTAGACAAATATGTACCGAATAAGCGAGGATGGATATGGAGAGATATCTCCCCTCAAACAATTGGAGAGTTTACTTATGTGCAAGCGTCTCCTTCACTGAAAAACTATGTACCATTACCAAGTGCCAGAGGACTTGGTAATATTGATCCACAGCCTGATAGTGTCATAACAACTGAAATTGCTTCAGGACGTTTTGAAGATGATATTAGAAGAATGAGAATGGCAGCATGGCATGGCGCAGACCATGTGATGGTAATCAGAACAGCCGGACAATCTCATTTTGACGGACTCTTAGAAGGAACACCACAAGGAATTGGTGGAATTCCTGTAACACGTAAACAATTACGTGCCCAAAGAAAAGCCTTAGATATTATTGAAGAAGAAGTGGGAAGACCAATCAACTATCATTCTTATGTATCTGGAGTAGCAGGACCTGAGATTGCTGTATTGTTCACAGAAGAAGGAGTGAATGGTGCCCATCAAGATCCACAATATAATGTACTATATAGAAACATCAATGCGATTCGTTCGTATGTCGATGCAGCAGAAAGTAAAAAAGTAATGGCATATGCTGGTATGGCACAAATCGATGGTGCACATAATGCCAATGCAACGGCCAGAGATGCATGGAAAGTAATGCCAGAATTATTGGTACAACATATTATCAATTCGAAGTTTAGTGAAAAAGTTGGAATCAAGAAAGAAAACATTTGTTTATCTACTGTCCCTCCAGCAGCGTCACCAACTCCGGATTTGAAATTGAATTTACCGTACGCAGTAGCCTTAAGAGAATTCTTAAGTGATTATAAAATGCGTGCACAAATGAATACAAAGTATATGGATAGTAGTACACGTGAAGCAACTGTAACACATGTACTAAACTTATTGATCTCACGATTAACAAGTGCTGATATTCAATCAACGATTACACCTGATGAAGGACGTAATGTGCCATGGCATATCTATAATATTGAAGCCTTGGATACTGCCAAACAAGCAATGGTTGGTATGGATGATTTATTAAGTATGGTTGAATTGAAAGAGACAGGATACTTACAAGATAAGAAACGTGAAATCCAAGAACGTTCGATTTTAATGATGGAAGAAATCATTGAAATGGGAGGATACTTCACTGCTGTTGAAGCGGGAATGTTTGTTGATAGTGGAGAATATCCAGAACGTAATGGAGATGGAATTTCTAGAGATATGAATGGTGGAGTAGGAGCTGGAACAGTTGTTAGAAGAGATGAAGATTACTTTGCACCCGTTACTGCTCACTATGGATATAACAATGTCGCACAATATGATAAAAATGCAATAGATGATCCGGCATCATTGATTGGTGGATGTACATTTGAACATCCAGAGATGATCAAATTCATTGATGAATTAGATGATACAGATAATGTCTATCTAAGAATGGACAAATCAGAGCCATATCGAAGTGGTGGAAAACTAAAGCCTGAAGTACAATGGCTTGGAGATGGAACAGTAGTTGTTGATTTATTCTTCTCAACAGATATCCGTACCGCAGAAGCTGCGGCACTGGTAACAGGAGAAAAAATGAATCTTGTTGATTGTGAAGTGATTCATAAAGAAGTTCTTCATCCAGTCGAAGGAACACGTATTCAAATCAAAGGTACCTTTAATGTTGATATCGATATTGATTCATTGGTATTACCTGAGATTGTTAAATCTCATGGAGAAGATGATGTCATCAACTATGTGAAGAAACATCCAATTAAAGTCGTTGCGGGTACCGCAGGAAATGATGAACACAGTGTTGGTATCAGAGAAGTGTTAGATATCAAACATGGTGGAATCGAAAAATATGGTATCAAGTATGAATATCTAGGAACATCAGTTCCAATTGAGAAATTTGTTGATGCCGCAATTGAAACAAAATCAAATGTAATCATGATGTCGACGATTATAAGTCATGATGATACACATTATAAAAATATGTTGAAGCTACATAATTATGCAGTAGAAAAAGGAGTAAGAGATCAATTGATCTTAATTGCTGGTGGAACACAAGTTACACCTGAACTTGCTCGTAAAAATAAAATGGATCAAGGATTTGGACGTGGAACAAAAGGAATCCATATCGCAAGTTTCATTTTAGATAAACATAAGGAAATGAACAGTAAATAGTGAGAGTAGATGTTTTAGTCGCAGAAATCGGATCTACTACAACACTCGTAAATGCATTCAACATACATTCTGAAACACCAAAATTCTTAGGACGTGGTGTTGCAAATACCACAGTAAATACAGATGTTACAGAAGGACTTCAATTGGCAATTGAAGACCTTTCTAACGGACTAGGTGTTGAAACAATCGAATATGATGAGATGTTTGCTTCAAGTTCTGCCGCTGGTGGATTAAAAATGACCGTACATGGACTTGTTTATGAAATGACGGTACGTGCTTCGAAAGAAGCTGCATTAAACGCAGGGGCTAATATTCACTTGATTACTGCGAATAAGATTACAGAAAGAGATCTAAAGAAAGTAAAGAACTTGCGTCCCAATATTATATTGGTCGCAGGTGGAACCGACTATGGGGAACGAGATACTGCCTTATATAATATTGAGAAGTTATTAGAACTCGATCTTGATGTTCCAATCATTTATGCTGGAAACATTGAGAATCAAGATGAAATCTCAGAGATGTTCAGGGATGCTAATAAATTACCTTTACTAAAGATGGTAGAAAATGTCTATCCAAGAGTAGACTATTTAAACATATTACCCCTAAGAAAAGCAATCTATGAAACATTTGAAGAACATATCATTCATGCCAAAGGGATGAATCATATTAAAGAGATGGTTAACCAAAGTATCATGCCAACACCGGGAAGTGTGATGGAATCTACTCTTATCTTAAGAGAGACAATTGGAAACATTATGACAATCGATGTCGGTGGAGCAACAACTGATATTCATTCTGTTAGTAATCCAAGTGATGACTATGCAGATTATTTAGAGGGTGAACCATTACTAAAACGTTCGGTTGAAGGTGATTTGGGAGTCTTTATTAATCATAATGAGGTAATCAAGTTATTCAAAAAAGACGAATTAATCAATAAATTGTCTATCGACCAAGTAAAACTGGATCAACTTCTACAAGAATATACCTACATTCCAACCACACCTGAACAAAGAAAATTGGTCTTAGAACTGACCGGGAAATGTGTAACTGTTGCCCTTAACAGACATGTTGGCGACTTAAAAAGAGTCTTTACGACAATGGGACAAAAGGTCATTCCGGAAGGAAAAGACTTAACACAAGTGGAACATATTGTGTTAACTGGTGGTGCCTTAATCAATTTAGATGGTACGGAAGACATCGTAAGAGACTATATTGGTAAAAGTCCAACCAAATTGGTACCAAATAAGAATGTAAAAATACATAAAGATCACGACTATATAATGGCTAGTGTTGGCGTTTTATCGCTAAAGTATCCAGAGGTAGCTGTGAAGCTTTTAAAGCAATCTTTAAGAATCGAGGAATAGTATGTATCCAAGACTATTAATAGACAAGGCAAAATTCAGACATAACCTACGATATCTATTAGACCAAGCTCATAGTCATGGGCAGACGGTAATGGCCGTATCTAAGGTTTTTTGTGCGGATCATGAGTTGGTAAATATCATGATTGAAGAAGCGGTAGACTTCATCGCAGATTCAAGAATTGAAAACCTGAAAGACATCACTCCATCTGTGCCAAAAGTACTGCTTCGATTACCAATGTTTTCCGAAGCACATGATGTTGTAAAGTATTCTGATATCTCATTGAATTCAGAGTTTGAGACAATTGAAGAATTGAATCATCAAGCATATCATTTAGGAAAAACGCATGGTGTGATTATTATGATAGACCTTGGGGACCTTCGTGAAGGGATATTTGAGGAACTTGAAGTCTATGCGGTAATTGAAGAAGTTCTAAAATTAGAATATATTGAGTTAAAAGGAATTGGTGTGAACCTTACTTGTTATGGTGGAATCATTCCAACCCCTGAAATTCTCCAGAAGCTTGTGGATTATAAAACGGAGATTGAATCTAGATTTGATCTGTATTTAGAAATTGTAAGTGGGGGAAATTCTTCTAATATTGAATTGATGATGAAGGGTAAAATACCGATAGGAATCAACAATATACGTTTGGGAGAGGCAATTGTTCTAGGTAGGGAAACGGCGTATGGTAGCGGTATCGAGGGACTATATGATGATGTGTTTACCTTAGAAGCTGAAGTGATTGAGGTAAAGAAAAAGCCTTCTATGCCAATTGGTACAATTGGGATGAACGCATTTGGTAAAACCCCTGAGTTTGAAGATAAGGGTGAACGAATAAGAGCAATCATTGGAATCGGAAAACAAGATGTTGATCACAATGAATTGATGCCTTATGATACAATCAAAGCAATTGGAAGCTCTAGTGATCATATTATATTAGATGTTAGTGATGGATATAACAACTATTCGATTGGTGATCAAGTATTATTTAAATTAACATATGGGTCTGTATTAAGTTTGTTTACTAGTCCGTATGTAAAGAGGTTGTATTTAGATGAATCGTTATAGGAAAACAGTCGCTGAAATCCATCTAGACAATCTATATAGTAACTATAAAGCAGTTTCAGAGATCATACCTGACAAGGTGGTAATTCCCGTTGTTAAGGCAAATGCCTATGGACACGGTGCGGTTGAAGTTGTCAGACATTTGCGTAGTAAGGGTGTGAACTTTTTTGCGGTAAGTTTGATTGAAGAAGCAGATCAATTAAGAAAAGAATTTAATGATATCGAACTCTTAATTATGGGGATTGTCCATAAAGAAGAATTCACTCATTGTGCAGAGAACAATTATACTATTACGATTTCCAACATTGATCAAGTAGATGGATGTATGGAATTGTATTCTTTATTAAAAGTTCATCTCAAGGTAGATACAGGAATGAATCGTCTTGGATTCAAAGATATGAATGAAATAAAGGATGTGGTAGGATTCTTAGATAGTCACCAGTTTGTCAATCTACAAGGGATTTACACACATTTTGCTACTGCCGATGGCGATCTTCAATATTATGAAAAACAAAGAACACAATTTGAAACGATATTAAACGAATTAGATTATACATTTGAAATGATTCATTGTAGTAACTCTTCTAGTTCAATCAAGTTTGAAAAAGATATGGGGTATACAACTCATACGAGATTGGGAATTAGTTTATATGGATTATCGCTTGATCATGGAATGGAGTTTTTACAAAACACATTCAAGTTAATATCACAGTTTCAAGAAATCAAACACCTGAAAAAAGGTGAAAAAGTGGGATATGGTATTACATATACTGCAAAAGAAGATGAAACAATTGGAATCTTACCCTTGGGATACGCTGATGGATTCATTCGAAAGAACCAAGGTGGAGATGTAGAAATTAATAACAAAAGATATGAAATTGTTGGACGTATTTGTATGGATCAATTATTTATTAAAATTGATGATTCCATTACCAAGGAAGATACTGTAGTATTAATGGGAGGTCTTGTCAGCATCGATGAAGTTGCTGAACGATTGGACACCATTAACTATGAAATTATTTGTAGTATTACATATCGTGTCCCAAAAATATATATTAGAAAGGAGTAACTTATGAAAATAAATGTATTTTCTGAAATAGGGAAATTAAAAACTGTATTACTTCATAGACCAGGAAAAGAGTTAGAAAATTTAACACCTGATTTATTAGAACGATTGCTGTTTGATGATATTCCATATTTGAAAGTTGCCCAAGAAGAACATGATGCATTCGCAGATACACTGAGAAAGCAAGGAGTAGTTGTGCTCTATATCAAAGATATGGTAATAGAAGCATTGGAAACTCATCCAGAAGTAAAAACACATTTTGTCAATCAATTCTTAGAAGAATCATTGATTAAGTCTTCAACAGTTCGTTCTGGATTATATTCTTATTGTATGAATCTTTCTACTGCAGATATGGTAGAAAAAATGATTGTTGGAATTCGCAAACATGATGTGCAAATTACCAAAGGGGATTCTATCATAGATATGTTAGAGGATGAATATCCGTTCTATACAGATCCTATGCCTAACATTTTATTCCAAAGAGATCCATTTGCTTCAATTGGAAATGGGATATCAATTAATAAAATGTTTACAGATACAAGACAAAGAGAAACGATTTTGTCTGAATATATGTTTCTGTATCATCCAATGTTTGAAAATGAAGAAATACCTCAATATATAGATCGCAATTATCGATATAATTCTGAGGGGGGAGATATGCTTGTGTTGAATGAAGAAACACTGGCTATCGGAATCTCAAAAAGAACAGATCCAAGAGCAATTGAAAAAATAGCTCGTGAACTATTCAAAAGAAACACTAGTTTTAAAACAATCCTAGCATTTAACATTCCGAAGACAAGAGCGTTTATGCATTTGGATACGGTTTTCACACAAGTTGACTATGGTGTGTTTACAATTCATCCAGGTATTATGGAAAAGCTGACAATCTTTGAAATTACAAATGGAACAAATGGAATCAAGGTATCAAAAGTTGTAACAACACTTGAAGATATATTAGAAAAACACTTAAAACGTCCTGTTAAATTAATCAATTGTGGTGGTGGTGATGTCATCACAAGTGGGCGAGAACAATGGAATGATGGAGCAAACACATTGGCTGTCGCTCCTGGAGTCGTTGTTGTGTATTCTAGAAACCATGTAACAAATGAAATATTGCGTCAAGAAGGTATCACAGTACTTGAAATTCCGTCTAGTGAATTATCAAGAGGTAGAGGTGGACCTCGTTGTATGAGTATGCCACTAGAAAGAGAAAAAATTTAATTAAAGGAGTAGTATATTATGGCTGTTAATTTAAGAGGTAGAAACTTTGTAACATTATTAGATTTTAGTCCAGAGGAAATCAAGTATTTATTGGACTTATCAAGAGATTTAAAAAGAGATAAGTATTTGGGACATGAACACAAACATTTAACAAATAAAAATATCGTTATCTTATTCCAAAAAGATTCAACAAGAACAAGATGTGCATTTGAAGTTGGGGGAATGGATCTTGGTATGGGTGTAACTTACTTAGGACCAAACGGCTCACAAATGAACAAAAAAGAATCAGTAGCTGATACAGCTAGAGTATTAGGAAGAATGTATGATGGTATTGAATTTAGAGGATATAAGCAAGCAGACGTAGAAACGTTAGCTAAATATGCAGGAGTACCTGTATGGAATGGACTTACAGATGTTTATCATCCAACACAAATCTTAGCAGATTGGCTAACTATTATTGAACAAAAAGGTCATTTAAAAGGAATTAATTTTACCTATGTTGGAGATGCACAAAACAACATGGGGAATTCATTAATGATTGGGGCAGCTAAAATGGGTATGAATTTTACAGCCTTAGCTCCAAAAGAACTATGGCCAAATAAGGAATTGGTAGAAACTTGTAAAGCAATCGCAAAAGAAACAGGAGCGACGATTCGTTTAACAGAAGATGTAAAAGAAGGAACAGCGAACGCAGATGTTATTTATACAGATGTATGGGTTTCAATGGGTGAGCCAAAAGAAGTATGGGCAAAACGTGTTAAGATGTTAGCGTCTTACCAAGTAAATATGGATATGATAAGAAATGCCAAAGAAGATGTTACATTTATGCATTGTTTACCAGCTTTCCATGATGCACTAACAGATGTTGGTAGAGATATCGCTGAAAAATTAGGAAAAGAATATCCACAAGTTAAAAATGGGGAAATGGAAGTTACTGACGAAGTGTTTGAATCAAAATACTCAAAAGTATTTGATGAAGCTGAAAACAGAATGCATACAATCAAAGCTGTTATGTTAGCTACGATTGGTGGATAAGGATGAGTAGAATTGTTGTAAGCCTTGGTGGTAATGCACTTGGTAAAAACCCAGAAGAACAGAAACAATTACTAGAACAAGTGGCAAAGCCAATTGTTTCATTAATCAAAGAAGGACATGAAGTTGTTATTGCTCATGGAAATGGTCCACAAGTAGGGATGATTAACTTAGCATTCTCTGAATCACCTTCTACTCCAAATATGCCATTCCCTGAATGTGGAGCAATGAGCCAAGGATATATTGGATTCCATATGCAAAATGCAATCGGGAATGAATTGAGTGCACAAAAGATCGATCGTACAATCGCAAGTGTTGTGACACAAGTTATTGTAGATAAAGATGATGAAGCATTTCAAAATCCTAGAAAGCCGATTGGTTCGTTCTATTCAAAAGAAGAAGCGCACGAGTTAGAGGCGTCTATGGGATACCAAATGGTTGAAGATGCAGGGCGAGGATATCGAAGAGTTGTAGCAAGTCCGATGCCAATAGATGTAAAAGAAAAAGCAGTTGTTCAATCACTACTTGAAGCCGGACACATTGTTATTACTGTCGGTGGAGGAGGAATTCCTGTCATAGTAGAAGGTAATAAATTAGTTGGTGTTCCAGCTGTAATTGATAAAGATAATGCATCTGCGAAACTAGCAGAATTAATCGATGCAGATATGTTAGTAATCTTAACAGCAGTTGATAATGTGTATATTAACTTTGGAAAAGAGAATCAAGAAAAGTTAGAAACAATCTCAATTGATAGATTAGAGCAACTTAAGAGTGAAGGTCACTTCGCTCCGGGAAGTATGTTACCTAAGATTAATGCGACTCTAAAATTTGCCAAACAAGGTAAAATAAGTGTAATCGCATCATTGAATAATGCGAAAGAAGCATTTAAGTTAAAAGCAGGAACGATTATAAAATAAAATTAAGCAGGCAATTTTGCCTGCTTTTATATTATAATAATAATAAGTAAAGAGGGAGTGAGTCTAAATGAAAAGTGTTAGTAAGATTATAGTAATAGCAATTGTATTATTATTGAATGGATGTATTGGTTCAAATGAAGACCCACCAAAAGAAATGTATACTGTTTCCTTTGAGACGTATGGCGGGACTGAAGTAGCTTCAATTGATGTTGAAGAAGGAGAAGGGATAACGGTATCCGATTATTCATCTTCTTTAGATGGATTTATTTTTTTGGGTTGGACCTTGTTAACACAAGAAGAGGTTGATGATTTGGATACGGATATTCCGTATCAAGAGGGAGAATTGATACCTGAGTCGGATATAACCCTGTATGTTGTATGGGAAGAAGTTGAAACGAATAATGATGAAGATGAAGGTGAGTTTCTAACATTATTAGGTGATTTTGAAGATGTGATGTTATTTGCACAGTATTTTTCAGTTGATGAAGTTCTTGATTTAGAAATTAGAAACTCTGAAGATACATTATTAAGTGAAAGCACAACAATAACTTCAATGTATTTCGCCTTTCAGGAAGAATTTATGGAACTTGCATTTATTGATTCCAATGGAAATGAGTTTAATACACAGAGTTTTGCTTCAGGTGGCAATATCATAACAATATACAAAGATGGGTATCAGTATGTAATAGATAAAGTTTCAAGCACAACGTTTGAAGAATATATTGTGGGTGAGAATGATGCTGAAACTTTAGTGGATAGAACATATCAATCAGTTGAAAAGATTGATGAATTCAAGTTTGAGGTTGTTTACAATTTGTTGGATTATTTTACAAGTGACGAATTAGAAATGATGTTTCCTTATGGATCTGGAGTTTCTTATGATGATGTAGAAGTCGTTTCAGTTGTATATGATTTTAGTGATAGAGAAAATAAGATTTATATCAATAGTGTTAGTATCGATGGATTAACATATTCAGATGATTATACAGTAGATTTTTTAATTGAAGTTGTATATAGTGTACTTTCTGAATATGAAATTGAGTATCTAAAGCCTGAAGATCATATCTTTGAACCTGCGAAAAGTCTTGAAGATGTAGTCTTTGCATTTGATCAAGAAGATGATGTATACTTCAACCAAACGTTTGGAGAAAACATTATTGCATTTAGATTAACACCTGGAGATTATGCAGTATTTGGAGATGGACATACAACGATGAGAAACCCTTATTTGATTTTTTACGATGAGAACGGACAAGAAATCATATATGGATCTTATATGCATATTGAAGAGGAAACTATCGTTTATCTGAATTACACAGCTTATGGATCATATACGAATCCAAGAAGACATGTTGCAATAAGAGAAGTTGATGTATTGCACGAAGGTGAAATGAATCCTGATAATATAACAGGTTCCATAACAATTGAGTTCACTGAAGAAGATTTGAATGAAACGTTGATTTTCCCAGATGGTACATTTGATGGAATTATAATATTTGATGCAATCACTGTTAATTCTGGGAACGAGTTGCTATTAACAGGAGATACTCGTTGTGAAGGAACTACACAAGGTGATACTTGTGCAATTAAGACCTATAATGAAGCGGATATAACAATTAGTATCACTGCATTGAAGGCAGGGACAGTAACACTAGAGTATAGACTTGTTGAATATGATGATATTTCAACAGATTCTGCAAATCCAACACAGATAGAATCAATTGTAAATGGTGTAGAGCTAGAAAACAATGAATGGTATTATATTGAGTTTGACAGTACAGGAGCAACCTATCAATTTAATGTTCAAATCTTACATCCTGGATATTACATTACAATAGAGACTATCTTGATAGATTCTGAGGGAAATATAATCTCATCTAGTTGGAGTGGGAATGAATACTTAGAAACTGGAACATATACAGTTAAATTTGCAATAGAAGGATTTCATTCGGCTGTATTACCAATGGTTGAAGTGGTAGATTAATACAAACAAGTGAAGTGATATCTTTAAAGAAGTTTAATTTATAGTTATGAAACAGGTGGAATTCCACCTGTTTTTTCTTGCTATTGACTTGTGATATAATGAACTGAGGTGAGAATATGACAAACAAATTGAAATTATTGTTATTATTGTTATTAAGTCTAATCAGTGTGTTTTTTGCAGAAGTGATATCGGGAAGTATGAGATATCCTTTATTTGAAATATGGGGATATATTACTGTGATTCCTTTATATGGATTACACACAATACTATTGCTTACTATAATCAGAGGTAGTATTAAGAATAAGAAGATATTATTTAGTACCCTCTACTTTGGTGGAGTATTGTTTGGTCTTTATGAAGCATATATAACAAAAGTGTTATTTGTTGGACTTGCAGATGATGCGTTTATGGTCTTGAATATTCCGATCTTTGATTATATTGTTCTTGTATTCTTTTGGCATCCGATATTCTCATTTATTATTCCAACTTTAGTATTTGAAAAGTTGATTGCTAGATCAAATTATGTATATCAAGGATTACCAGGATTTATAAAGAATTTACTGTCTAAGAAATATGGGTTGGTATTTATCATGATACTTGTTGGTCTATTCTCTGCTTTTAATGGTAGGTTTGATAGCTTAACATTATCTGAGTTATCATTGGTAGTGCCAATTTTGCTGATTATATTTATCTTGTATAAGAAAGGAATTAACAATCAATTTACATTGGATGAAATCTTACCTAACAAAAAGGGAATTATATTCTCAAGTATTTATTTATTTGGAATTTATTTTATGTTGGGGGTATTCTTTTTACCTGAAGTGTTGACACTGGAAAATCAAATTCCAATTTGGATTAGTTATATTATCTTTGGATTCTTATTCTACCTCAAGATTGTAGCAAATAAGCAAGTTGAGGAATCCCTTATTCAAACTTCAGTTGTTACGTATAATAGAGTTTTAATTTACACAGCAATCATTATGATATCAGGAATTGTATTTGTTCTTTTGTTCTGGCTGTTAGGGATTCAAGAAATAGCATTGGTTACAACGTGGATTCTCTGGATTTTGACAGGCTTATATATGTTGATATACAGTTTGTTTTATCAGAAAAAGACTACAAAGAGTATTTGAATGACTTACCTAAAATGAGTGTCGATATTCGACACTTTTCTTTTGGATATTTTTACTATATATATAGTAATGTGGAAATGTATGGAAAAGTTTCCATATTACTCTTTTTTTTTGATTGATTTTGAAGTATAATGTTATTGATTTGAAAGGGTATGATAGTATGGCAAATATTAAAGATGTTGCAAAGAAAGCTGGAGTTGGAATTGCTACTGTTTCGAGAGTAATTAATGATTCTGGGTATGTTAAAACAGAAACAAGATTACGAGTATTAAAGGTTATTGAGGAAATTGGATATGTTCCAAATGAAATAGCCAGAAGTATGACAAAACAGAAAACTGATATAGTAGCAGTGATATTACCAAACAGTACCCATTTGTTCTTTGGTGAGTTGTTATACCATTTAGAAGAAGAGTTGTTTGATCTTGGATATAAAGTAATGCTTTGTAATTCGAGTGAACGAATTGAAAAAGAAATTGTATATTTAGATATGTTGAAAAACAATAAAGTAGATGCTGTAATGTTATTAACCAATAATGATATTGAGCAGTACTTAAGAAAAGATTTACCAATCGTTTCGTTTGATAGAAGATTTGAAGGAGTACCTTATGTTGCAAGTGATAATTATCATGGTGGAGAATTAGCAGCTGAAAGACTTTTGAATCACGGATGTAAAAGATTGATGTTCATCGGTGATGATGCACAAGGTGATAACACACCAGTTACTACCGAAGTATCTCATAGAAGAATTGGGTTTACTAATTATATTAAGAAACATGGAGACTTTGATGTAATCAATGTTGAATATCCATTAGGTGACTATATCATTTCACAAGAAGAAGTACATCAATTAATTAGTGATTATCCAGAAATTGATGGTGTATTTGCGATTTCAGATGCCGTTGCCGTTGCCGTAGTGAAAGAATTAGAGAAGAATGGAAAAAGAGTGCCAGAAGATGTTAAAGTAATCGGGTTTGATGGTGGAAGATCCTTTTTGAATTTAGGAAAAAGAGTCACCTCTATATCACAAGATTCAGAGAAGATTGCGAAAGCAGTATCGGAGATTATTGAAGGCTTTCTTGGCCAAGGAAAAATTGAAAATAAAATCATACCAGTACATATAGAAGAAGGTGAAACGGCTTAAAAAAGCCGTTTTTATTTTACATACTGAAATAAAACACGATATTGACAACGCTTTCAATCGGTGATATAATAAATATAAGATGCAGGAAATATTTTTTTTACAGCAATATGGAAAGGTTTCCCTAAAACAGCAAGAATAAGCAAAGAATGACACTTGTGTATAACATTTAAGTTATGGCTTATCTACAGTCTTTAGTTTTTTTTAAGGATATATGGAAAGGTTTCCTTATGTTCAATTATATTATGAACTCATGAAATATATTAAATTTAACTAGCGAAACACACTTGGTGTGTTAATAATAATTAATTTTGAATTAAATCCTCTATATTTTAATTGCTCCTACGGGGCCAATAATAATTATTGCCCCTTATTGGAGTAACGTATATTGAGGAAATCCGTAGTGTGTATTAAAGTTAGACAACTTATAAATATAAATTCTAGATGAAGAGGTGTGAAAATGAATCAAGCTAAATTAGATAGACCAAAGAAGCCAAAGTCATACAAAACAAGTAAACATTGGGTGTTCTTATTATTCTTATTACCTACATTGTTAACGTTCATTATCTTTGTAATTGTTCCGTTTTTAATGGGTATTTACTACTCGATGACTACTTGGACTGGATTAAATACTGGTAGAGAGGAATGGATTTGGTTCCAAAATTACGCTACAGTTTTTTCTGATTATGGATTTGCGTATTCATTTATAAGAACAGTTATATATTCTGTGCTGAATATCTTTGCAATTAATCTAGTAGCATTTGGATTAGCACTCCTTGTTACTCAAAACATTAAAATTAGAAATATTGCAAGAGCAGGATTCTTCTTACCAAACTTAATTGGGGGATTAATTCTTGGATATATCTGGCAATTTATATTTAATAACGCATTGGAATCACTGGGGGGAGCCTTTAGCCCGAGTGTTCTAGTAAGTGGTGAGACAGCTTTATTTGGATTGATTATTGTTGTTACCTGGCAATATGCAGGATACATTATGATGATCTACATTGCTGCTTTACAAAATGTACCGCAAGATTTAATTGAAGCGGCGTCAATTGACGGTGCCAATGTGTATCAAAGACTGAGAAATATTACGTTGCCTCTTGTTGCACAAGCATTTACAATTGCTTTATTCTTAACATTAGTAACATCATTCAAACAGTTTGACACAGTTGTATCTTTAACACAAGGGGGACCTGCAACTCAGCTCCCGGTTTGGATGGCTAATTTATATGGACTGGACATTGTTCCAGTAGTGCAATCAACTAACTTGATTGCAATGAATATCTACGCTGAAGCCTTCACCTATACACAAATGGGTATCGGACAAGCCAAGGCGATTATATTCTTTACAGTACTGATCATCTTCTCACTTACTCAAGTGTACTTTAGCAAGAAAAGAGAGGTGGAATTATAATGAATAATGATAAAAACTTTAAAGCTTGGATTAATAAAATATTAGCAAGTATAAAAAATTTCTTTAAACAATTTGGAACAAAAGAGTTTTGGAATAAAGTTGGTAAAACATTATCAACATGGAAATTCTGGAAAACATTTATATTATATACCATCACAATTTCATTATTTGTCTTATTTATGTTCCCGTTCTATATGATCATAATTAATGCATTAAAGCAAAAAAATGAAATTATATCTGATCCAATCGCATTTCCAACAAGTATTCGAAATTTCTTCTTCAATATTCAAGATATTCTAACAAGAAGTAATGTTCATTATTTTAGATCATTTCTCTATTCTACAATCATTACCACTGTTAGCTTGATTGCAATTGGAATATTTTCTTCAATGGCTGCTTGGGTCTTGGTTAGAACAAAAACATGGTATTCAACTGTAATCTTTATGTTGTTTATCAGTGGAATGGTAATTCCATTTCAAGTAGTTATGTTACCTCTTGGAACCTTATTACAACAATTGAAAGAATTTACAGGAATTCCATTTAAAGATACAATTCACGGAATAATATTAGCCTATATCGGATTTGGTGCTCCACTCAGTATATTTATGTTTCATGGGTTTATTAAATCCATTCCAATGGACATCGAAGAAGCAGCAACGATTGATGGATGTACAAAGCCTCAAGTATTCTTTAAAATTATCCTTCCAGTATTGAAACCTATCTTTGTTACAATGTTGGTATTAAACGGTATGTGGATTTGGAATGATTACCTATTACCATTACAAATTCTTGGTAAAGGTGGAGACATCCAAACACTACCAATTAGTGTTTCGAACTTAGCTGGATTGTATGAAAAAGAGTGGGGATTAATTTTAACATCTGTAATTATGGCAGCCTTACCTGTAATCATTTTATTCTTATTTGCTCAAAAATATATTATTAAGGGTATGACTTCAGGGGCAATTAAGTAACTTATGGATTTACTGACAAGAACGAACAGGACGAGCAAAGAAGATTTATTGGTAGATGAAACCATATTTAGTGTTGCCAATGGCTATATCGGTATTAGAGGATCTTTCACTGAAGGATACGGGACTGATTATGAATATAACCAAGCTTATTTAAATGGGCTATATGACTATTACGACTATCACTATGAAGAGAACTTATCTGGATTTCCTCAACAAGGACAACGATTTGTTAATTTAATTGATGGACAAAAGATTAGAGTAACCTTTCAGAAACATAGAATCAATCTTGCGACATGTAATATTGTATCTCTTGAAAGAGAATATGATTTAAAAAAAGGGTACACGAAACGGAAAATACATTATCAAACAAAAGATGAAAGATATGATTTCTTTATTGAAGAAACGAAATTCGTATCACGCTTTATCAAAGAATTGATTGGGATTGAACTTCTTATTAGTTCACCTAACTACGATGGAGAAATTAAAATTAAAAGCTTCTTGCAAGAGTCCATGCGTTCTGGTGCGAATAGCACTGATCCTCGTGTACAACTTTCAAGAAATAATATGTTGATAGAATCGGTTGATTGCGACAACAATTCAATCATATCAAAGACCAAGAAATCTGGATTTAAAGTGCAATCAACAATGCTACACAATCTTGATTTATATACAAAACAAGATGGGGATATTCTTAAGAGTTCTGGATATTTTAAAGTGTTAGAGCCTCTTAGGGTAAGAAAATACATTATCCATACGTCAAGTTTATACACACAAGATTATCAGCAAAGAACAAATGAAATCAAAAATACCTTAAATCAGACATCTTGGGAAGAATTGTTGCAGAAACAAGAAGATTACTACACAGATTTCTGTGATAAATCATTTATTGAATCTTCTAATGAAGCAACAGCAAGGTTTTTGAACTATAACACCTTCCAGTTGAACAATAGTGGAGGAGAAAGTAGTATACACAATATTAGTGCCAAAGGATTAAGTGGAGAGGGATATGAAGGACATTATTTCTGGGATACTGAGATTTATATGATTCCATTCTTTATCTTAACCAATCCTGAAAAAGCGAAGAACCTATTGATGTATCGTTACAGAACACTTGATTGTGCTCGAGAAGAGGCAAGAAAATTAGGATATAAAACAGGTGCAAAAATTCCGTGGAGAACAATCAATGGAGAGGAAACATCACCATATTATCCAGCAGGAAGTGCACAATTTCATATCAATAGTGATGTTGCCTATGCTGTAATCAAATACTTCGAAGCAACAAACGATCTTGAATTTTTGAAGGAATATGGATTTGAGTTGTTAATTGAAACAGCTAGATTTCTAGCTGAAGCAACAAACTATCATAAAGGGTATTATCATCTAAATAGTGTCACAGGACCAGATGAATATACAACAGTGGTAGATGATAATTTTTATACCAATCAGATGTTGCACTATCACTTTAGGGAAACGGTAGATATCTATTTATCTTATAAAGCAGAAATCAGTAGTGTGATAAAAAAAATGCACATCACAGATGGTGAAATCGAACAGTTACAGGATATCTATGAGAATATTTATCTTCCATTTGATGAAGATTTAAATATATTTGCTCAGGATAAGAACTTCTTATCAAAGGCAAAGGTGAATCTAAAGGATATACCGAAAAACAAGTTTCCATTATTACTGAATTATCACCCACTATACTTATATAAACATCAAGTTTTGAAGCAGGCAGATACTATGTTGGCTTTGTTATTGCTAGACTATAATGATGTCCAAGTATTAGAAGATACGTTTGATTATTATGAACCGATTACAACACATGATTCGAGTTTATCAAAGTGTATTTATAGTATTATCGCCTTTAAACTTAAAAAATATGAGATGGCGATGAAGTATTTCAATGAAGTGTTGGAGACGGATTATAATAACACTCACAATAACACAGAACATGGATTGCATGTTGCAAATCTAGGAGGATCGTATCTGGTATTTGTTTATGGTATTTTAGGACTTAGAATTCATAAAGGATATATCACGATCAATCCACACATTACAAAAGAAGTACCACGGTTCAGTTTGAAGATACAATATCAAAATGAGACCGTAACGATCAGTGCAACCGATGAACTGATCATTCAAACAACTGGTAAAGTAACACTCTATATATATAATGAAATGATAGACATTTCAGAGACATACAAGACTGTTTTATCAGAATAATTATGTTTTCAATTTTTATTTTTTAGAAATAAAAAACAAATAAAAAAAATAGGAGGAAAGAAATTGAAAAAATTATTAGTAGTAGTTTCTACTTTAGCATTAGTATTAGTACTAAGCGCTTGTGGTGGACAAAAAACATTAATAATCTTCCAAAACAAAGTTGAAATAGACGAAGTTTTAAGAGATTATGCAGAAGCATGGGGAGAAGCAAACGATGTTGTTGTTGAAGTAAAAACATGTGGTGGAGATACATGTGCTTATGGTGAACAAATCTTAGCTGAATTCCAAGGCGATGAACAACCTGACATTTTCGTAATCGAAGGTATGGGTGGATATAATATCTACGAAGACAAAATCTTAGACGTTACTGGTGAAGCTTGGGCTGACGACACAGATTTAGAATTTGTTGTTGATGGTAAAACTTACGGATTCCCTGTAGCTGTTGAAGGTTGGGGTATGGCTTACAATGAAGAAATTTTAACTGCAGCGTTTGCACATGAAGGTGCTGGACGTACAATTGCTAGTTTAGAAGAAGTTTCTCAAGCTGAATACGTTGAAGTGTTTGATGCTGTTCAAGCATATTACGATGCAAACACTATGGATGACTACGCAGTAGTATCTATGGCAGCTGCTTCAGGTATGACTTGGGTAACTGGACTTCATAACTTCAATGGATACTTATCTGCTGGATTAGGATACACAGACAATTCTGTAATTAACGATCTAAACGATGGTGTAGTTAATCAAACAAGATTAGATGAATTAGCTGATTGGGTAGAAATTTTATTCACTTATGGTGATGAAGACATCTTATTAACTGGTACGTATGACTTACAAGTTGGTAAATTTGCAGAAGGAAAAGCTGCATTCTTACATCAAGGTAACTGGACTGATGGATCTTATGCAGATAGTGACTTTGAAATGGGATATTTACCACATGCAACTATGGAAACAGGAAATGACTCAATCTTTATTGGAGCTCCTTCATTCTATGTAATCAACATTGATTCAGATTCAGTTGATGATGCAAAATTATTCTTGAATGACTTAGCTTCTACAACAGAAGGACATGAGTACATGGTTAACGATGCAAACATGGTACCTGCATTTAATTCTGTAACATTAACTCCAGCAACTCCGTTAAGTGCTGCTGTAATGGAATGGAACCAAGCTGGTAAAGCGTATGCATGGTGGCAAAATGATATGCCTGCAGGATTTGGTATGGATACATTAGGACCAATCTATGAATTATATGCAAAAGGTGTAGCAGGAGCAACTGGTGGTATTGACAAAACTGAATTTATTGCACAAGTTAAATCCGCAATTGAAAATTTAGGGTAGTAAAGAAATAAAAAACCTCTAGTTTTCTAGAGGTTTTTATCTTCACAGGAGGGTATTGTATGATTAAACTAGTGATATTTGATTTAGATGGAGTTTTGGCTTCTACTTCTGTAGAACATTTTGCTGCTTGGAAACAAGTGATAAAAAAGCATTTTAATGTTGAT
This sequence comes from uncultured Candidatus Izemoplasmatales bacterium, assembly GCA_964435595.1. Taxonomy (GTDB): domain Bacteria; phylum Bacillota_I; class Bacilli_A; order Izemoplasmatales; family Izemoplasmataceae; genus Izemoplasma. The sequence goes on from CAYSZV010000019.1 coordinate 20,573, forward strand.
GTAAAGAATGAAGTGGAAGAAAAGACAAAAGGTGTTTCTAGAATGGATTCACTGGAACGAATACTTGAATCTATTCATAGACAAGACATTAGTCTAGAATCAAAACGTATGATAGCAGCACAAAAGAACGAACTCTATGTTGAAATGATAAGTCATTATACTGATGATGATTTATTTGAAGGCGTTTGGGAACTGTTCCGATTTTTAAATGAACATGAGATCAAAATCGCATTGGGTAGTGCATCTAAAAATGCAACGTGTATTGTAGAATGTCTTGGGATTATAGATTTATTCGACTATATAGTTGATCCCTCTAAGAATAAAGGAAAACCCAATCCAGATATTTTCTTAGATGCTTGTAATCATTTTGGGCTAAAGCCGACTGAATGTGTTGGAGTAGAAGATGCTCAAGCAGGAATTGACGCGATTAATAGTGCTGGAATGTTGAGTATCGGGATTGTGAAAGAAAGCAACTTAATCAATTGTGATTATACATTTGATGAAGTAAAGGATATTGATTACTCGATTTTTTTATCAAATAAGTAGAAAAGTGTATAAGATTAAAATAAAGAGACAATTTTTGTCTCTTTATTTTAAACCTTTCATCACTTTGTATACATCATCTGATGCGTTAGAAATGATTGTTATGTTTCGTTTTGTTTTTGGGCTATACCAAGAAATACAGTCTACACCGGGATCGCTACCAACAATATAAGGATCATTGTTTTCATCAAGCCATACTCCCAATCCGTATCCTCCCTTATCCCAATTAGTGGAATTGATCATCATGGTATCAATTGTTTCTTTTGATAAGATTTTATATTCAAATAGTCCTTGCCAAAACTTTTGTAAGTCATTTGGGCTTGTATAGGCACCACCAGCTCCACTCCCTTTTACATCAATACTATAGATGAAAGAATGATATTCTTCATCTAGTTCATCATAAATATAGCCTAAGGCACAATTTTCAGGAAGTCGATCTAGTTCGAAATAGCCGCTTCGATCCATATTGAGAGGGTTAAATAGTATTCTTTGGATATATTCATCAAAGGGCATTCTTGTGATTTCTTCAATGATGAGTCCCAATAATACAAAAGCACTATTATTATATTCGAACCTTTCACCTTTTGGATATTTCATAGGGTTTTTAATGAATAAAGGTAATAAGTCTTTTGAATTTCTGATTTTATAATTCGGATAGTCTTTCCATAAATCGGCATAATCAGGAACAATTTCTTCATCACAATAATCAGGAACACCTGATGTATGAGTAAGTAATTGCTTGATAGTGACATCTTTATCTATTTGATGAAGATCAAAAGACAGGGTTTCACCAAGTGTACTTTCTAAAGATAAGATTCCATCTTCAATCAACTTTAAAATCCCCACAGCAGTAAAAATTTTTCCAAATGAAGCAGTAGGATATCTTGTTTGTGCGTTGTGTTCTAACTTATTTGGAAATTCTCTAAAGCCATAAAATTTGTATTTTGGATCTTGTTCATTTTCTTTTATATATATTACTCCAGTATGTAGATTCATAGTATCTCCTTTTCTAACAAATCGTTGCATACATATATTATATATGATAAATATACAAATAAAAACTGCTATTGGCTTATTTTCTGAATAATGGAGCGGAAAACATTGTTATGCTTACAAACTAATATATGATATAATATTAATATATAAATAATAACCTTGATTGGAGGATATTATATGAACTTGAGAGAAATGATTTCATTAAAATCTTCACTTGCAGAAAAAATATTAAATAATATGTACGGAGATGTATGGGATGATCCAATTAGGAAAGAAAAAGCATTAATTGATGTTGAATGGACAATTCTTTTTGTTGCGCAAAGTATGATGATTGATAGCAAGTCACTTCTAGAAAATTTCTATTTTTGGATGGTAGAACTGTTTAAAAAATTGAACTTCAAAGAGTCGGATCTATCTCTATTGTTTACTGAAACTGAAAAAGTTCTTGCTGAAGAGTTCGGATCTACAGTAAATGATTTTTTTGGAAGTTTGGATTTAAAAGGATCGTACGCGGTTGAATTGCTAGAAGACAACAAACTTGAAAAAGAGATGATAACCTATAGAGATTTGGTTTTAGATGGAAGAAGAAATGAAGCGAAGAAATACATTGATTCATTAATCGAAGTAGGAACCCCAATAGAAGATATTTATATTCTAGTATTTCAAGAAGCTTTGAGATGTGTGGGACAGTTATGGCTTGAAGGAATTGTTTCTGTTGCTGTAGAACATTATTTTACGGCGATTACACAATATATAATGAGCTCCATGTATGAAAATATCTTTTATAGTAACGTTACAAAAGAAAAACGACTTCTAGCATGTTCTATTGGTAGTGAGCTCCATGAAGTTGGGATTAGAATGGTTGCTGATTTGTTTGAAATCAATGGATGGGATACAAGGTATTTGGGTGCAAGTGTTCCAATCAACGCCATTGTAGAATATGCAGAAAACTACAACCCACATGCAATTGCATTGAGTGTTACAATGACGAATCATATTATCAATCTCAAAGAAGTAATTGAACAATTAAGAGAAAATAAAGCAACAAAACATATAAAAATTATTGTTGGGGGAAGAGTATTCAATCAAGTTCCAGATTTATATAAGAAAGTCGGTGCTGATTTGTACGCTGTTGATGCACTAGAGGGAATAAAAAGTATTAATGAAATCTTCAAATAGACAAATTGTTCTCAAAGTTGATGAAAATCATTTTGTAGAAGAAGTATTACTGAACACTGATCCTGAATTTGAAATAGGAATCGGTACCCCCGTTGCACAAATTCTAGACAGCGAATCATATCTGATATATTTTGATACATTTCAAACATACGAGTCTTCTTATCAAGAAGTAGGTAGAAAAGTGATGTTACGTAATCAAGATGAAGCATTTATGTTTCATTTATTTACTGATAAAAATATCCTATTCATCATTGGGTTTGATCAATCTGCTTCTATGTTATTTGAACGTATTATGGAAATAAATAACTCATATGTGAATGTAATAAGAAATTTAAGAAAACAACTCTCAGAACGACATGGAGAAACAGATTTGTTAGAAGAGTTTATGAAGATTAACAATGAACTCATCAATACAAAAAGAGAACTATCATATCGAAACAAGGATTTAGAAGATACAAATTATGTAGATTTCTTAACACGTATAAACAATAGAAGAAAATTCTTTTTTGATATTTACCGTTTTGTAAAACAAAAAGATTATTTGCTAATCATGATGGACTTCAACGAGTTTAAATTGATTAATGACCTTTATGGACATAATAAAGGTGATGAAACATTGGTATTGTTTTCAAAAAGACTGAAAGAAGAGTTTGCGCTATATAATGGTGTTGTTTATCGATTAGGTGGAGATGAGTTTGCAGTACTAGTAGATGACGTAGATCCTGAAAAAATTAAATTCATTTTCGATAAATTAGATAGTGAATTAAGAACAATTCATAAGAAACTTGGAATTGCTTATGGACATACTGTTGTAACAAGTAGTAACTGTAACCAATATATGAAGGCAGAAATGAGTATGAAAATAGTGGATAGAAAAATGTATGAAATGAAGATAAAGTCAAAACAAAAGTAAAAATGGATTATGTAGGATGCTTCATGATATATTTAAAAAGAGACAAAATTTGTCTCTTTTTTTTGACAATAAGTGCTATAATATATAAGTATTCTAAATGGAAACGAGGAGATATTTATGAAAAAAGTATGGCTATTATTGTTAGGAATGGTGATTACATTATCTGGATGTTCCACAAAGCCTGATTATGAATTGTCTTGCACACTCACTGGTAATGGAAAATCAACTGAAATACTTTATACTTATACGGATGATGAATTGCTGAATATATTAGTTGGTGGAGAAGTATATACGGATTTAGAAACAGATAAAGTTTTATTCGAAAGTAGGGGAAGAGATGCTTATATAACAATGCAAATCCTCGCAAACGAAGGAAGTCACGAAATTGATGGAGTTACATTTAATGGAGTATGTGTTGAACTTGAACTGAAGTAAAAAAATAAAATAAGATCTAGAGGAGGGAAAGGATGAATAAAAATATTGTAGGGTTGGTTATGTTTGTTTTAGGCTTTGTTGGATTCTTAGTTTTTGTAAATAGTTCGGTAGCGTATGGCTTGAATTTCAATTTTCTTGATACGAACAAATACATGGTGGATCAGCTTGTGATGGCATATAATCTTCAATGGCACTACGTTTTAGTGATTTTTGTATTTTTAATCGGGATTATACTGTTGCTAATTGATCCGATAGTATGGGTAGTTAAGAAAATTAGATCATAAAACAAAATCACACTTTCAAGTGTGATTTTTTATTTTATTATTAGAATAACATATAAGCTGAAAGTCCTGCAAGAAATGCATAGAGTAAAGCAGGGATGATGGTTTTCTTGATGATTGTTCCTTCCTGTCCTTCGGTTCCTACTACGGTAGATACCGAAACCACGTTGTGAACACAAATCATATTACCTGCAGCACCACCCATTAGGCCTAATGAAAGTATCAAATCTGTATTTAGTCCATATGTTTCTGCGATTTGATATTGTACTGGACTAAACGTTAAAGCAGATACCGTTGCACTACCGGTAACAAATGATCCCAATTCACCAATGAATGGAGCGAGAAAAATCCATATTCCATTAAGTCTTTCTCCTAAGAATGTAGCTAAGTAAATTGGCATACTGACGAAATCATTTACATTGAGTCCAGAATTAGAAAATATTTGAACCATAGCAAGTGTCGGAATCAAAGCAAGTGCTGCACCCTTGACATTATTTAAACTTTTTTTGCTAGCATCTTTAATGTTATTCTTGTTTGCTGATTGAATGAATACACTTAATATAGCTACAAGAATTAATATCGTTCCTGGACTGTATAATAATTGTAATGAGGAGTTCATTCCATCAATTCCTAATATATTGAATAAAGACAAATCTATTGCGTTTAAGAAAAACGATTTAATTGGTGCGACAACCCGTGACAGAATTAATAAAAGAATCACAATTCCGTAAGGAGCCCAAGCAAGATAAATAGACATATTACTTGGCTCAATTTCGGCTGTATTGTTATATGCTTTTTGCCATGTATTTTTAGGAATCAAGAAATTGAGTTTAATAGTTACAGTTGCGATTACTAACATAACTAGTACAGTGATAATTGTTACAAATTCAAACCCTAATGTTCTAGCTACAACAAATGCAATCAAAGTATAGGTGAATCCAATAAACAAAGTCCAGGGGATAATCTCTAAGTAGTCTTTTTTTGATGTTTCTTCTCCAAAGAATTTTAACAACAAGATTACAACAATAGTTGGCATAAATACTCCACTTAGGAAATCGATTGATGTAATATATGAAGCTACACTGTTGAAAAATTCAGAGGTATTACCCACATTACCTAGTCCGATTTGAACAGGAGTTCCAACGGCAGCAAATGGTACTGGGACACTATTTGAAACCAAGGCAAGTGTTGCTGCAGCAAGTGGTCTAAATCCTAATGCTACAAGTAATGGTGCAACGACAACTGCAGGAGTTCCAAATCCAGCTACACCTTCAATTAGTCCACCAAATAAAAAGGCGATTAGAATTGCTTGCACTCTCATGTCTTTTGTCAGTGAATTAAACCCTAAGTTGATTCGATCGATCGCGCCATTCATTTTTAATATGTTCATCATCAGGATTGCTCCAAACAAGATGATAAGAATACCAAATGCTTTGTGGAGACCTTGAATCATTGAGCCAAGTAATGAATTAAAATCCATACCCCATATGAAGTATGCTGCGACTAAAACGATTATAAAACTAAATGCCATACCTTTTTTGGCTGACATTTTTAAAACCACTAGAAATAAAAACGGTAAAATAATTGGTAAAAACGATACGAGTAAATTCATATTATCTACCTCCAAGGAAAAATATACATTATTTGTCTATTTATTGAAAGCGAATAGATATTTTTTTTATTTACAAAATTTATTTTTACAAATAATAACACTTTCATCGTGTTTTCCTTTCATATTTATTAATATGTGGTAAGATACATATGGGAATTTTTCAAGAAGAGGTAAAAAATATGAGAGAACAACAAATTATAAATATCGCAGTGATTGCACATGTTGATGCTGGAAAGTCTACTTTGGTAGATGCATTGCTTGCTCAAAGTGGTACATTTAAAGAAAATGAAGTTATTGTAGACCAGGTAATGGACTCAGATGCAATTGAAAGAGAAAGAGGAATTACAATCTACTCTAAGAACTGTGCAATTGAATATAAAAACACAAAAATCAATATTGTGGATACTCCAGGTCATGCTGATTTTTCTAGTGAAGTAGAACGAATTATTAAGACAGTAGACAGTGTAGTGCTATTGGTTGATTCAAGTGAAGGACCAATGCCACAAACACGATTTGTATTAGAAAAAGCATTACATCAAGGATTGAAACCAATTCTTTTTATTAACAAAATAGATAAAAGAGATCAACGTGCTGAAGAAGTTGTAGATGAGTGTTTTGATTTATTTGTTGATTTAGGGGCAACTGATGAACAATTGGACTTCCCAATTATTTATGGAGTCGCAAGAGATGGAATTGCTACATATGAAGTATATAACCAAAGTGATAGTTTGATTCCATTATATGAAACAATCTTAAAACATGTAGATAGTTATCCTGATAATAGTGACGAATCGTTACAATTACAAGTATCTAGTTTAGGATATGACGATTATATTGGTAGACTTGGAATTGCACGTATAACAAGAGGAACGATACAAGCTGGAAAAACATATACTGTTTCTAAAAGAGATGGATCTACAATGACTGTGAAACTGGGGACACTATTCATCAACAAAGGGTTAGATAAAGTTGAAACTGACAAAGCATATGCTGGAGACATTATTACGTTTTCAGGTATACCTCACATTTCTATTGGAGAAACAATCTGTGATAGTGATCATGTTGAACCAATGGAAATGATTGATATTGAGAAGCCGACATTATCAATGAACTTTTTAGTAAACGATGGACCATTTGTAGGACAAAGCGGAACTCAAGTTACAACAAGACAAATTAGAGCTCGTTTAATGAAAGAATTGGAAACGAATATTGGATTAATCGTTGAAGATATTGATGGAACAGAAGGATACAAAGTAAGTGGTAGAGGGGAACTCCACTTATCAATATTATTAGAAAACATGAGACGTGAGGGATTTGAACTTTGTGTTTCAAAACCTGAGGTATTATATAGAACAATAGACGAACATAAACACGAACCATTCGAAAAAGTAATTGTTACAACACCAGAACAATATGCAGGGTCTATCATTAGCGCATTAAACTTAAAAAAAGGAACAATGTTAGCAATGGATAATGCGAATGGATACACAAGATTGGAATATTTGGTTCCAACTCGTGGATTATTAGGATATCGTTCACAGTTTATTAATACAACAAGAGGGCAAGGGACAATTGAGAAATCATTTGATTCTTATAAGCCATATGCAGGAACAATCGATACATCAAGAAATGGTGCATTTATTGCAAAAGAAAAAGGAACAACAATGGCATATAGTTTATTTAATCTATCTGAACGAGGTAGAATGATTGTTGCACCAGCAACAAAAGTGTATGCAGGAATGATTGTTGGAGTAAACTCCCGTAAAAATGATCTTGTAGTAAATCCATGTAAAAATAAGAACTTAACAAATGTTCGTTCTAGTGGTACAGATGAGGCAGTAAAACTACTTACTCCACATAAGTTCACATTAGAAGAGGCATTAGAATTCATCGAGTTTGATGAATTGGTTGAAATCACACCAGATGACATTCGATTAAGAAAAAGAATTTTAGATGAAAACGAGAGAAAAAGATTCAATAAAACATATATGAATTAACAAATAAAAAAGCGTTAGTGGAACTCCACTAACGTTTTTTTATAGTTCAAAAAATCAATTATATTATTGTCAATGTAGATAAATGTGAAAACTTCTAAAGATTTGATATACTATAACTAGAGGTGATACAATGGCAAAAGCGGTCGGTATTGGTGGAGTATTTTTACATTTTAAAGGTGATGAAAAAGAAGTGATGGACTGGTATGAAAAAAATTTAGGGTTTGACATGACGCCATACGGAACAGGGTTTATAGAAGGCACACAGTACGTATTATTGTCATTTAAAAGAGGAGAAGAGTCGACTTCTCCATATTTGAATATTCGAGTAGATGACATCGATACAATTATGAGTGATTTGAAGAAACAAGGAATTGAAGTGATTTCAGAGACACAAGAATATCCTTATGGTAAGTTTTCTCAGTTCAAAGATCCCTTTGGAAATTCGATTGAGTTGTGGGAAGTCTACGAGGAAGAATATGTAAAAATGGTGAAGAAAGAAATTGCGGATTATAAGAAAAAAACGAAAAAAATATAAGAAAAAACAGGCAAATTCGCCTGTTTTTCTTTAATCGGTGCTATATTTCATAAAAAGATAAATTGAAATAATAGCTCCTATTAGCAATCCTAAAATTAGACTTAAGTTTACTGTAGCTGAAAACCCTGTAAGACCCAAAAACTCATAGTCTGAGAAGAAATTGCCACTGATTAAAAAACCTAATAGCCAAAATACAAATCCCATAAATAATGTGAGTAAAATCCCTCCTAAAATCAAAAGAAATTTTCTGGACATCATGGCCTCCTGTTGGTTATAGTGATTCTATATTTAAATTATACTATATTAATATTGTTACATAAAGCCTTTGATTTGTATAGATGTAACAAATACGGTACCAGGTAATAAAAAAACATTGAAATATCAATGTTTTTTTATTGTTACCCTAGAAAGAAGAATTCTTGTGATGTTCCTTGGTCTTCGTTCCAAACTGCGTTGTTATCAGTAGTTTGAATTTGACTATCATAAATATCGTAAGTGAATGTAATTGAGATAGAAGCATTTGCGATTAAATTGTACTCTGCTTGATCTGCTGGTTCGTCCATTGTTACTGTGAATCCAAATGTTTTTGCTGCTTCATCAAGAATTAATTCAGATGGATTATCTTGTGAATCTGTTACAGTGATTAAGTCGTAAATATTAGCATATTTTTTAGCATCTAACACTTCACCATCAACTGTGATTGCTACGACGTGCGATACATTGATTTGTCCTACTGTGTATGTACCGTCTAATTGTGAAACTGCTTCATCTTCATTCCAAGCTACGTCATAAGATATATTAATTTCCTCAACTGCACCTTCGTTGCTATTAACTAATTGTCCAAGTGGTACGAGAAGTCCACCACTATTGTATGTGTTTGATAAATCGAATGTTGTATCTACACTTTCAGCTGAACCTATATTTAACGTTCCCATTGCTTGCTCACTTGTTCCTTCTACATTGCTTGCCCAATAAGCAAATGTTCCTGTTGTTGCTACAACTGCTATCATGATTAGTACTGCCATAATTTTTTTGTTCATTTTTGTTGTCTCCTTTTTCTGTTTTTCCGTTTGATAATCCTATCTTACAATATATTTTTGGAATTCCAAGGGGAAATGCGATCGTTTAATATTTATTTAATATTGGCTTTATTGAAGAGAAAACTGTTCTTTCCTTATATAATAGTATACAAAAAAATGAATATGTATTCATAAACTGAATATACGTTCATTTTTTTATTTTTTTTATTTTCTAAATGTTGTTTTTTCATAGTTAATATTCTAATATTAACTGTCAAGAAAGAACATGCGAGGTGAAGACATGGATTTTTTATTAAATGAAAGACATATGTTATTAAAAAAGTTATTTAGTGATTTTAGTTTGAATGAAGTTAAACCGTTGGCCAAAGAAGTTGATGAATTAGAACGCTTTCCAGAAGAAACTGTTGAAAAAATGAAAGATGTCAAGATGTTTGGTATCAATGTTTCAAAAGAACACAGTGGATCAGGAGCAGACTATTTGAGTTATATATTGGCTGTGATTGAACTAAGTAAACATTGTGCAACAACTGGTGTTATATTGAGTGCTCACTCTAGTTTGTGCGTTGATCCGATTGTGAAATATGGAACTCAAGAACAAAAAGAAAAGTATTTACCTAAATTAGCTACTGGTGAATATCTTGGTGCATTTGCCTTAACTGAGCCCGACGCTGGAACTGATGCAGGTGCTCAAAAAACAACTGCAATCGATAAAGGTGATTATTATGAGATAACTGGTTCGAAAATTTTTATTACGAATGCAGGATATGCTGATGTGTATATCATCTTTGCATTGACAGAACCTAGTTTACGAACAAAAGGGATTTCTGCCTTTATCATTGAAAAAGATATGCCAGGATTTACGATTGGTAAAAAAGAGTTGAAAATGGGAATCAAAGGATCATCTACTTGTGAACTTCATTTTGAAAAAATGATTGTTCCAAAAGAAAACATGCTTGGAAAAATCAACAAAGGATTTGGTGTGGCACTAGGTACACTTGATGGTGGTAGAATCGGGATTGCCGCACAAGCAGTTGGGATTGCCCAAGGTGCAATTGATGAAACAATTAAGTATGTAAAGGAAAGAAAACAGTTTGGTAGAGAATTATCAAAATTTCAAAACACACAATTTGTTCTCGCAGATGTCCAGACAAAAGTAGATGCAGCATTCTTATTAGTATATAGAGCCGCTATTTTAAAACAAGAAAATAAGCCATACAGTAAAGAATCTGCAATGGCAAAACTATATGCAGCTGAAGTAGCAATGGAAACAACAACAAAATGTCTTCAATTATTTGGTGGGTATGGATATACAAGAGAATATCCAATTGAACGAATGATGAGAGATGCAAAAATAACTGAGATATATGAAGGAACTAGTGAAGTGCAACGCATTGTCATTAGTTCTCATATGATGAAGTAGGTGAAACAATGAATATAATCGTATTAGCAAAACAAGTACCAAATACTTCTGAAATTCAAATTGATAAAGAAACTGGTACGTTAATTAGAGATGGTGTCGTATCAATCATTAATCCAGATGATTTGGCAGGAATTGAAGAAGCGTTAAAAATCAAAGAAAAAATTGGTGGAACAGTTACTGTTATTACAATGGGACCAAAAGGAGCAGAATCAATGCTGCGTGAGATTTACGGTATGGGTGTAGACCAATGTGTTCTTGTTACTGATAGAGTATTCGCAGGTTCGGACACATTAGCCACTTCAACGATTCTTTCTACGGCGATTAAGCATTTCAAGTATGATTTGATTATCGCTGGGAGACAAGCAATTGATGGGGATACAGCTCAAGTAGGACCGCAAATTGCTGAGTTGTTAAACGTGTCACAATTAACCTACGTAGAATCAATTAATGACATTACAATTGATAAAATAACAATAACGAAACAAATGGAAGATTACTCATACATCATTGAATGTCAGTTGCCATGTTTGATTACTACCTTAAGTGATACCAATCAACCCCGTTATCAAAATGTCACAGACTTATGGGATGGATTTGATAAAGAGATCATAATCTTAACAAATGAACAATTAAATATACCAAAAGAAATCGTTGGACTAAAAGGTAGTCCCACAAGAGTAAAGAAAACATTTACTAAGCCGGTAACAAAAAAATCTCCAAAACTAGTCTTGCAGCCGGTTGAAGCAGCTCAATTAATTATTGATGCGTTAAACCCACATTTATAGAGGTGAAAAAAATGAATAACGATATTTATGTATATATAGAACATGAAAACAATCAAATCAAAGATGTGTCATTAGAATTAATATGCAAAGCGGTAGAATTGAAAGTATCAAGACCTGCATTTGATATCAATGTTGTTTCAATAGTTATCGGGTCAAAAGTTGATGTAGTAGCACAAGAGTGTATTTATTTTGGATCTGATAACGTAGTAACATTCCAAGATGAAAGTTTAACAGAATATAATACAACGAACTATGCAACAATTATTGCTGAAATGGTACAACAATATGACCCTGAATCATTACTGATTGGTGGGACAATCATGGGACGTGATTTGGCTCCACGTATCAGTGCGAAATTACATACAGGTCTTACTGCTGATGCAACAAGTATTGTTTTTAATCCAGATGATGAAACATCAAAAGAGTTGTGGATTACAAGACCTGCCTTTGGTGGAAATTTGTATGCAACGATTGTGTGTCCAAGTCATAGACCACAAATGGCAACAATTAGAAGCAATGTTTTTGAAAAATTAGAACGAGATACAAATAGAGTAGGAGATATTGTAACATTTGAATGTGACTATACTCCAAATAAATCATTGACATATATTAAGAAAATTGCAAAAAAAGAAGACAATGCAGACATTACAAAAGCTAAAATTATTGTTTCAGGTGGAAGAGGAGTATCGAAAGATTTAACTTTACTAGAGGAAACAGCACATAACTTACACGGTGAAGTAGCAGTATCAAGAGTTTTAGTAGATGAAGGAATTGCTCCGAAAACAATCCAAGTCGGACAAACTGGGAAAACAGTTAGACCAGTTATCTATTTGGCTTGTGGAATTAGTGGAGCAGTCCAACACACTGCTGGGATGAATAAATCTGAAATGATTATTGCCATCAATAATGATGAAAATGCACCAATTTTTGATATCGCTGATATCAGTATTGTAGGAAATGCCCAAGCAATCTTACATGAATTGAATATAAGATTACGATAAAATACATAGAAAGAAGCATCAACTTGATGCTTCTTTTCATTATGATATATAGTCTATAAATGTGTTATAATATCTATTGGTGGTGATTGAAATGTTTCCAATATTAATCGTGATAGTTCTACTTACCGGAGTGAACGCATTGTTTGCTGCGAGCGAGATGGCTTTGGTGTCAATTAATCCTAGTACCATGTATCAATTGGTTCAAAAGGAAGAAAAAAATAGTTTTATATTAGAAAAGGTAACTAGAGATTCTACGAAGTATCTGAGTACAATCCAAGTAGCAATCACGTTCTCAGGATTTTTGTCGAGTGCTTTTGCAGGAAGTCGATTGTCAGTATATTTGGTTGACTTTTTAAGTAGTGTTGGAGTTGCGATTCCTCAAAATGTAGCGGTGATTATTATTACTATAATGTTATCTTTCTTTACTTTGGTGTTTGGAGAGTTGGTACCCAAGAGAGTTGCTCTAGTGAAATCTGTTAAAATAGCCTTATTCAGTGCACCTATTATTTATGTTGTGATGAAAATATTCGCTCCATTTGTCTGGCTTCTAACGATATCTACACGTGGGGTTGTTAGATTATTTGGAATGAAGTCACGATATAAAAAGGAGCAAGTTACTGAAAAAGATATTAGAGAGTTAATTGTATATGGGCATATAGAGGGATTATATCAAGAACAAGAAAAAGTGATGTTAGAAAGAATCTTTTTATTTGATGATTTGAGTGTAGATAAGATTATGACACCTCTAGAACATATCACTTGGATTGATATCGAAGACATAAATCAAGTGTTTATGGACAAAATAATCGAATCAAAATTTTCTAGAATTCCTGTATATAAAGGATCAAAAGATAATGTGCAAGGTGTTGTCTTGATAAAAGATATATTAAATAGGATGTACCACACAAAAGATTTGAATATTCAAATCAAAGATGTAATCAGAGAACCCTATGTTGTTTTGAATACGATGAAAATCAACCGATTGCTTTTAGAAATGAAAAAGAAAAAATATCATTTGGCTTTTATCGTCGATGAGACTAAGAAGGTCTTAGGGATAGTAACATTAGAAGATATCATAGAAGAAATCGTTGGAGAAATCTACGATGAACATGACAAATAAAATTTTAATTATTAAACTATTATTGTCTTTTAATTATAAATGTATCTTTTTTTATAATAATACCGAACTTTGTTTACAAAAACGGTTCCATTTGGTAATATAATAGGTGAGATTTAAAAAAACAAAACGGAGGAAAGAAATGAAAAAATTACTTGTTTTATTTATGGCTGCAACTGTTGTTTTATTAACAGGTTGTGCTGACACAGTTGATTACAGTGCTGATATTGATGCGCTAGAAACTGAAATTGCTACATTGAAGCAAACTGTTCAAGACTTAGAAGCGGACGTTATTGATTTACAAAATGTTCCTGAAAAAGTTGTTTTAAAAGTTGCTATGATTACTGACTCTGGAACTATCGATGATGAATCATTCAACCAAGGTACTTGGGAAGGTATCGTTACGTATTGTAATGCGAACGGACACTTATACCAATACTACAAACCAACTGAAGTTTCTGATACTGCTTATTTAGCTGCTATTCAATTAGCTGTTAATGATGGTGCTGATGTTGTTGTTACACCTGGATTCTTATTTGAATCAAGTGTATATGCTGCACAAGATTTATATCCAGACGTTAAGTTCATCTTAATCGATGGTGTACCTCACACACCTGATTATTCAACATTCAATACAGCTGATAATACATTATCAATTTTATTCAACGAACATGAATCAGGATTCTTAGCTGGATATGCTGCTGTTAAAGACGGATATGTGCACTTAGGATTTACTGGTGGTATGGCTGTTCCTGCAGTTGTTAAATTCGGAGTTGGATACATCGCTGGTGCTTACTATGCTGCTGATGAAATGGATGTTACAATCACTTTCGGTGATGATGATTATCATTATTTCGGAGACTTTGGTCCTTCTGATACATTCAAAGCGTATGCTGCTGCTAGATATACTGCTGGTACAGAAATAATCTTCTCTGCTGCTGGTGGAGCTGGTGGATCTGTTATGGCTGCTGCTGAAGAATTTGTAGCAGGTGGTGGAAGTGCTGCTGTTATCGGTGTTGACGTTGATCAATATTACTTATCAGATACAGTTATTACATCTGCATTAAAAGGATTGGGAACTGCTGTTATGACTGCTTTAGCTGATATCGAAGCTGGAACATTTGAAGGTGGACAATCATTAATGTTAGGTGCTGCTGATGGCGGAGTTGGGCTACCTATGGGTAACTCAGTATTTACTTCATTCAATAACTCAGATTACTTAGCAATTTTAGAAGATATCGCTGATGGAACTGTTGTTGTTCCTGCAAGTCACACTGAATTAATTGCATTCTTAACTGCTAATGGAAATCCTACAGGATATCCTGCTGGTGCTGTTGTTGAGCCTGAAAGCTAATACAAAAGAATAAATAAAAAGAATAAAGGGCTTAACTTTAAAAGTTAGGCTCTTTTTACTATTTTATTATTTTAATAATAACTTTATATAGTATAATGGTAATAAGAGCACACTGAATTGGAGATGATAGTATGGAATATGTTGTAGAAATGTTAAACATTACAAAAGAATTTCCAGGAATCAAAGCAAATGATAATGTGACATTACAACTAAAAAAACAAGAAATTCATGCATTACTTGGTGAAAATGGAGCTGGTAAATCGACACTTATGAGTGTCCTTTTTGGATTGTATCAGCCAGAGGAAGGGACTATCAAAATCAATGGGGAAGAAGTGAAAATTAATGACCCCAATGATGCGAACAAGTATAAAATAGGGATGGTTCATCAACACTTTAAGTTGGTTCACAACTATAGTGTTGTTGAAAACATTATGCTTGGAGTAGAATCTACAAGGAATGGATTTTTAGAATATTCCGTAGCAAGAAAGAAGATTCTTGATTTAAGCGAACAGTATAATTTAAAAATCGATCCTGACGCGCTAATTGAAGACATTAGTGTTGGGATGCAACAAAGAGTAGAGATTTTAAAAATGTTATATCGTGATGCAGAAATTTTAATTTTTGATGAGCCTACTGCAGTATTAACTCCTCAAGAGATTGAAGAACTCATGAATATTATGAAAGATTTAGTCAAAGAGGGTAAATCAATTATTCTAATCACACATAAACTAAAAGAAATCAAAGCTGTTGCAAATCGTTGTTCTGTGTTGCGTAAAGGGAAATACATTGGTACGGTTGAAGTGAAAGGGACTTCAACTAAAAAAATGGCAGAAATGATGGTAGGTAGACCAGTAAGTTTTGAAGTAAAAAAAGGTGAAGCTGAGCCTACAGATGTTGTGTTAGAAGTTCAAGGTATTGTTGTTGAAGATCATTTATCAAAAAAATTAAAAGTAAATGATGCTTCATTCCAAGTAAGAAAAGGAGAAATTCTTTGTATTGCTGGAATTGAAGGAAATGGACAAACACAATTGGTAGAAGCGATAACAGGATTGAAACCTTGTAAAGGAAGTGTCTTATTAAATGGAGAAGATATTTCACATGCTTCTATTCGAAAAAGAAACAATATGGGAGTATCACATATTCCTGAAGATCGACACAAACATGGTCTTATCTTAGATTACTCATTAGAATACAACTTGATACTACAAGAGTATTTTACTGAGAAATATCAGAAATATGGATTCCTAAAAAAGAATGCAATTAGAGAAAATGCAGAGAAAATGATTGCAAACTTTGATATTCGTTCTGGACAAGGTGCAATTACCAGTGCACGAAGCATGTCTGGGGGGAATCAACAAAAAGCGATTATAGCTCGCGAAGTAAGTAGAAATACAGATTTAATTATTGCCGTACAACCTACTAGGGGTCTTGATGTTGGAGCGATTGAATTTGTACATAGTGAATTGGTTCAAATGAGAGATTCAGGAAAAGCAGTATTGCTGATTTCTCTTGAATTAGATGAAGTTATGAATTTATCTGATAGAATCATTGTTATGTATGAAGGAGAATTAGTGGGTGAGTTTGATCCGAAACAAACAACAGAAACTGAATTAGGACTATATATGGCTGGATCGAATAGGAGTGATGACTAGTGGAAAACATGGATAAAAAAAGAAAATTCTCTTTTGAAGAATTCTTCACTGGTAAAATGTTTTTGGATGTAGCAAGTAGTATATTCTCAATTATCTTTGGACTATTTTTGGGATTCATTGTTATGTATCTGATAAATCCAGAATATGCAGGCAAAGCATTTAATGTTGTTATTGCATCATGGAGACAAATTGAATTATCTGGAACATCAGCCTTTAATATTGGTGAGATCTTCTTTAGAGCGACACCAATCATATTAACTGGTCTTTCGATTTCATTTGCCTTTAAGACAGGATTATTCAACATAGGTGTTGTTGGACAATTCACTGTTGGAGCTGTAGCAGCAATTTATGTTGGTGTGAAGTGGACATTCTTAGGTGATGTATGGGGAATGAATTTGCACTGGGCAGCCGCTTTATTTATGGCAATGCTTGTTGGTGGTCTTTGGGGTACGATACCAGGACTATTAAAAGCATATAGAAATGTAAACGAAGTAGTAGCTGGGATTATGCTGAATTATGTAGGTATGTATTTGTCTATTTACTTTGTAACAAAAAATATATTTAATGTAACATCAGCTAGAGCAATGACTGTTGCAACTACTGCTGAATTACCAACTTGGGGATTGGACTCATTATTCCCATCACCTAATATGAATATCGGTATTTTATTGGCATTGGTTGCGGTGATTATTACACACGTTATTTTGTATAATACAAAATTCGGGTTTGAGATTAAAGCAGTAGGATTTAATCGTGATGCTAGTAAATATGCAGGTGTGAATGAAAACAAAAATATCACATTGGCATTGGCAATATCAGGAGCGATTGCAGGACTTGCAGGAGCGATTGTATATCTAGTAGCTGGAAAATCATTTGCTGTAATAGCTGTTCTTGAAGGACAAGGATTTACAGGAATTGCGATTTCATTGCTAGGTCTTACAACACCGATAGGTACATTCTTAGTGGGTATCTTCTATGGTGTATTACAATATGGTGGATATTTGATCCAAGGAGATTTATTAGGTGGATTCAAACCTGAAATCGTAGATGTAATTATTTCAACAATTATTTACATCAGTGCATTGTCATTATTTGTGAAGATGTATCTGAAGAAAATAATTAAATACATTAGTGATAAGATGAAACCGAAAGAAACAGAAGTTGTGGAAGAAACAGATTTAATGCCAAAACAAGAAACAACTGCAGAAGAAATAATTGAAGAAGCAAAAGAAGACAAAAAAGTTCATTTATCTAAGCCAAAAGATGAAACTGAAAAGGGTGGTGATGAATAATGGATTTAGTATATCTAATATTAAATTTAACAATTGCTAGTGCAGTACCGTTAGCTATCGTTGCACTTGGTGGATTATTCAGTGAACGTTCTGGTGTGATTAACATCGCTTTAGAGGGTATTATGCTTGTTAGTTCCTTTATTGGAGTTATTGTAATTTCAAACTTGGAAGAAATCACCTTCAAAGAAGCATATTTTGATACTGATCAATCAGCTGAATTTATGCTTACTTATGAGTATGATTATTATGATGATTCAGATAAATACATGGAAATAATGAGTGACTTTGAAGTCGAAAGAGATAACCTAGCTAGTCTAGAAAATTCTTTTAATTCTTATACATGGTATCAAAATCTAAGTGTCTTTAATAAAAACTTAGTTGATAATGAAATTGATGATGTCATAGATGAATTCTCTTATGAAGAAGTAATGGAATATGGAACAACTGTAAGTGATTATATTGATGCGAATCTTACACCGTTGATTACTTCTGTGAGTGGAGAAACCGTTGATGTACAAGCGTTTATTACAACATTATATGAATACACTGAAGTTTCTGAAAACTATGATCGCTTGTTGGTTAGAGTGATTTCTCAATCAGAGTTCGTTAGAGATGATGAAGGTGAGTTGGTAACAACCGAAGAAGGTGACTTACTAATGAAACCTGATTTCTTCACAATTTATACAGAAAATCTAGGAGAAGGACCTGACACTGATTTGAAAGTTGTAGATCGTGTTGTCGTAGATGAATCTGGGAAAAAAACTGTTTACAAAGTAGTGTTAGATGAAGAAGATTCATTCTTTAATGGACTACGTTATAATGTTTCATTTAAGCCAAGAAAAGCATCGTTTGAAATCAAAGAGTTCTATATGGATGATGAACCATTGGTGAAATTTAATTCAATGGCACTATGGGGTATGATTATTGCCATTGTTGCTGCAATTGGAACAATACTATATGGAATTTTACGAAAAGTGAAAATTGATTTCATTATATTAATTGGAGCAGTGATTACCTTAATTTCATTGACAGTAATGTTGATGCAGCTTCAACTCGAATGGAACATTCAATTGATGGCATTTGTTGGATTGATGGTTGGTGGATTAACAGGACTAATTTATTCTGCATTCCATGCCTATGCAAGTGTGAATATGAAAGCAAATCAAGTTATTAGTGGTACCGCATTGAATATGTTTGCCTTAGCGTTTACAGTATTCTTTGCAAGACAAATGTTTGGAGTGAAGAAAATTGATTTAACCAATAGTTATTTCATTTCCGAAATTCCTGTATTGTCTAAAATACCATTTATTGGTGAAGTGTTATTCTCAAGTACATACTTATCAACATTTGTAGTAGCAGGAATTTTCGTTATTGCAATTATTGTTCTATATAAAACGCCGTTTGGACTCCGTTTGCGTGCCTGTGGTGAAAACCCACAAGCAGCAGATAGTCTTGGTATTAATGTATATAAAATGAGATATGCTGGAGTATTAATCAGTGGATTCTTCGCTGGTATTGGTGGGGTTGTATTCAGTCTTAGTTTCTCAAATAACTTTGATGGAACGGTAGCTGGATTTGGATTCTTGGCACTGGCTGTATTGATTTTCTCAGCTTGGAAGCCGACAAGAATTATTTACATTGCATTGTTCTTCGGATTTATGAGGGTACTAAGTACAACCTATTCTTCCATTCCGATTATTCAAGATTTACAAGCAGATGCAAATCTATACAACACATTACCATATATCGCAACAATTGTAGTGCTTGCCTTTGTATCTAAAAACTCACAAGCTCCTAGAGCTGCGGGTGAACCATACGATCCAGGTAAGAGATAACAATATTAAATTAATCTTAAAGGACACTCATATTTGTTGGGTGTCCTTGTTTTTTTTAGTATAGTAGAGGTAGTTTTTACTATATAATTGTGAAAGGAGAACCTATATGAAACTTGTAAAAAGCAAAGTAATAATCGCCTATTTGATTATGTTAGCTATGGTAGTAACGTCTGGTACGTTTGCTTTTTGGGCAACTTCAGTGGATGGAACTGAAGACATAATTAGTAGCCAAATGAATATAGGGGCTGGAAATACAGTGCAAACAATGGTATCTGTATCGACAGATAGCGAATCTCCTTCAGGATATCTTGTGCCAGTTGGACAAGCAGTAAACAGTGTTGGACTTGTAACAGAGAGTGTAGATTTTTTATACGAATTACTATGGACTGAATCCCAATCTGTCAGTCAAATTGGAACAGATAAAATTTATGGAACATTAGAATCAAATATGACAATTGAAATTTATTCAAAAGATTCATCAGAAGCATTGGATAAAACAGAATATAAGCACATATATGATTTGGTTTATATTACATTAAGTGAAGATAATCCAGTTAGTCTTTTATTAAATGATACAAATGCAAAAGTGTTTGGATATAGTGTTGGACTATATGAACCTAGTAACGTAACAGATTACAATATAATTAGTGAAAGCACAATTTATGTAAACTGTGATTTCACCATTGATACAAATATATTTGATTTACACTTAGATTTCACAACAATGTCTCAAGAAAAAGTATTGATGACAGGAGTTGTTTCTCGTGATATAAGTGCGTGGACAACAGATGAGAATGCTCCGCTGACAACAACAGGATATACCCATGAAAAATATATATTCTTCCCAATCACGAAAGATGAATACACATTAACAGTACAAGCGAACTTAGAAGATATCGATTCAATCAGTGGTGGATACGGAATTTTATTTGACACATATTTTGAAGACGATGATTTTTCAAAAGACAATGGATACATTCTACAGTTTGATCGTGGATATGCAGATGGGGAAATGATTGTGAGAGCAAGAGAAGATGGCAGTGAGAGAAATCCTTTCTGGAGAGAGCAATCAAGAGATGCAAATCTTTTTCCAACGAAATACGAAGACCCTTCATGGTGGGTCGCAACGCATGAGTTTAAAATAGTGGTGAGTAATGTTGATGATTCAACTAGACAAGCAGAGATTTTTTTAGACGGTAATTTATTAGGAGTTGCAACATATGAAGATGTTATTACGACACAACAAACATATGTTGGGTTCCGACTCTGGGGTAACTCTAACACTA
>CAYSZV010000020.1:0-33077 GCA_964435595.1 uncultured Candidatus Izemoplasmatales bacterium
TCCACCACCGATACATAAACTAGCTAAACCATATTTATTTCCACGTTTGATCATTTCATGAATCAAAGTTGTAATAATTCTATTTCCACTTGCTCCAACTGGGTGACCTAATGCAATAGCTCCACCATTTACATTACAAATTTCCATGATATCATTTTCTTTCATTCCATGTTCTTCAGAAATCGAGCGAATTACACCCAAACTTTGTGAAGCAAACGCTTCATTTAGTTCTAATAATTCCATATCTTGTAATTTCATTCCTGTACGTTTTAATACGTCACGTATTGCAGGAACAGGTCCTAGACCCATAACAAGAGGTTCTACTCCACCTTGTCCCACACCAACAACTTCCATAAGTGGTGTTAAATTATATTCTTTTAATGCTTCTTCACTTACTACAAGCATAAAACTTGCTCCATCGTTAATACCACTACTATTTCCAGCTGTTACACTACCGTCTTTTTTAAATGCTGGACGTAGTTTTCCAAGTTTTTCAAAGTCAGTTCTTCTATTTGGATACTCATCTGTATCAAAATCGAACTCTTCTCTTCGTAATTTAACATGTATAGGAACAATCTCATCTTTAAATTTACCAGCATCAACTGCTGCAATTGCTTTTTGTTGAGAATGGAATGCAAATGCATCTTGTTCTTCTCTAGTAAATCCAAATTGATCAACAATGTTTTCAGCTGTGATACCCATATGAACATCATTAAATACATCAGTTAATGCATCCGATATCATATGATCGGTCACGTTGAATCCACCCATTTTGTTTCCGTTTCTAATTTTAGTTGGAATAATAAATGGTGCTTGACTCATAGACTCAACTCCACCTACTATTACCATATTGTGTAATCCAACTTTGATATTAGCATACGCTGTCATCAACGTTTTCATACCACTTCCGCATACCATATTTAAACCATACGCCGGAACTTCGACAGGAATACCTGCTTTGATGCTTACTTGTCTAGCAATACCTTGTCCTTGACCAGCAGGCAAAATATTCCCAACAATAACTTCATCAATTTTTTCAACTGGGATTTTAGTTTCATCTAAAATGTTTTTCACAACAACACTACCAAAATCACTTGGTTTCACAGTGTTCAAAGATCCCATAAAACTACCAATTGCTGTACGCTTTGCAGAAACAATAAAAACTTTACTCATAATTTCCTCCTTAAATATTTGTGTTATATTATTATTTGCAATAACTGATTTTTTTATGTATACTACAAAAGTAGAATGCACAGTTTAATGAACAGTTATTCATAATATGAACATATATTCAGTATTATAACATAAAGCGTTTTCACTGTCAATTTTAAGATATAATTTAAGGAGTGATTTATTCATGGATTTTGAAATTAAAATTCCTAATACCAGGAATGGAAAGACAACTTTCCAACTTATTGTAACTACAGCCATTGAAGTTTTTTATGAAAAAGGGTATCATTCAACAACAATAAAGGATATTACAAATGCTGCAAATATCGCAGCTGGGACCTTTTATTTGTATTTCAAAAATAAACTTGTTTTATATAAATACATTTTATCGCAATTTCAACATGATATTAGACGTGTTATTGCAGAAAAGGTTAAAGACGTTGAAGGACGTTTTGAAAAAGAAAAAGTTGGGATCAAAACATTTATTGAATATGCAATCGAAAATCCACACTCTTATAATATAATTTGGGAATCATTATATATAGACAAAAACTTGTTTATTGATTATTATAGTAATTTTGCAAAAAGATACGAACGCGGACTTAAAAAGTCGATTGAAGACGGAGAAATGTATGATGTCGATACCGAATTGGTTTCATATATATTAATGGGTATCGCTAACTTTGTTGGTTTAAAAGTTTTATTAAACCTTGGACATGACAATGAAGATGTTGATAAAGTTGTAGATAATGTTATGAACATCATAAAAACTGGAATTTTCAAATAAAAAAGAGTTGCAATTTTATTGCAACTCTTTTTTTTATTAGATATCTAGTTTTGGTTTAAACTCTAATCGTCTATAGAAGAATAATCCAACAAATATAATAACAAAATTGCTTATCAACATTGCTGTCCAAATTCCACTACTTCCCAAATCTGTGAAATATGTAAAAATTAAGATTAAAGGTATTCTTAATAACCATAACCTTGTCACACTAACAATTAGTGTATATGTTGTTTTACCATTTCCATTAAAAGCACCAAAGAACGATTGGAACACTGCCATCATTGGCAGCCCAATTAATAAGTAAAACATATATGTGACCGCTAGGTTTAATGCAACCTGATCATTCTCTAAGAATATGGATATTACACCAGTTCTAAAGAACATCATTATCAAACTTGTTACACTAATAATTCCGACACTCAATATAATTCCTTTTTTGAATGCCTCTTTCGCTCTTTCTGGATTCGTATTTCCTATATTTTGTCCAATATAAGCTGCCAAAACACCTCCGATAGCCATGACTGGATGTAATACTAAACTACTAATTCTGTTCCCAACACTAAATGCAGCTAGGGTTTGCTCTCCATAAGAAACAATTATCGAATTCATCACAGCAAAACCTATCGCAGTAATTGATTGACCAGCTGCAGCTGGTACAGCTATTCTTACTATGGTTTTTGAAACCAATTTATCGATACTTAAACTCCTATACAGAGTTAATCCATTTTTACTAAAATAGAGTTGATAAAGTATGAAAGGCAACACTGAAAAATTTCCGATTAAGGTTGCATATGCTGCTCCTTCAACTCCTAAGTTTAAGATGGAAATCAATATTGGTGATAAAATAATGTTTAGAACCATTGTGATTACTCCAAATACGACGGGAGTAAGTGTATCACCATCAGCTTGGCGGATAGCTGTGAAAGCAAACATAATAAATACAGCAACTAACTCAAAGGAACGAATTTGTAAATATTTTGTACTTTTTTCAAACAAATATCCTTCTGTACCCATAAGTTTCATAACATAAGGTGCTCCAATGTATCCAAGTATATTCAGTATGATCCCAACTGCGATAGCAATAAAGAATAAATTAGTTGCATACGTTCGCGCTTCTTCTCGTTGATTTGCTCCTACTAGTTGAGAAATCAACGAAGTACCTGCGATACTTAATCCGATTCCGATACTTATAAACATAAACAAGATGGGGAATGTAACTGAAATAGCACTAACTGATGCAGCGCTATGTTCGGCTATTTGAGAGACAAAATACATATCAATTAGATCATGGAATGTCTTAATTAAATTGTTAAACATAACAGGCATTGCCAAAATAGCTAATCCTTTATATATATTAGGATCTTTCAAGATGAGATATCTTCTATAATCATCTCTGTTCATATTTTCACCTACTCACTGCTTGAATTATATCATACGAATCTTTATGTTAGTATAAACAGTTTCAAAAAGGTTGTCACAAAAAAAACCGACCATTAATATGATGGTCGGTTTTCTAATTTCAATTGATTTAAATCTCCTCGTTTGATCATTTCCACAAATAGATCTACTAGTTGAGGATCAAATTGAGTTCCAGCATGTTTCTTCAATTCATACAAAGCTTGTTCTATACTAAGTCCTTTACGATATGGACGATCTGTAGTCATTGCATCAAATGCATCAGCAATACAAATTACACGTCCTAATATTGGGATATTTTCACCACTTATACCACGTGGATATCCTTGTCCATCAAATTTCTCATGATGGCTAATAATGATTGGGATAGTATCAACTAAATTTGGAATATGCTTGATGATGTTGATTGATTGTACAACATGTGATCGCATTGTATCCATTTCAGTTGTGGTAAGAAATCCTTTTTTTAGTAAAACACTTTCAGGAATTCCTACTTTTCCAATATCATGAAGCAATCCTGCATTGTGTATTAGTTGAAGGTCTTCTCCTTCAAATCCTAATTCTACGGCAAGCGCAACACTTAGTTCAGCAACATTGTTAGAGTGTCCATAAGTATAATGATCTTTCGCATCAATTGTTGCAGCTAAAGCATATGTACTAGAGATATACGCTTCTTTGATTTTAGATTGTACAGATTGTTGTAAGTCGCCATCAATATGATTATTGGATGTATTATATAATATTGATTTATTTCGACCAGATTGTTTTGAATCCAAGACTGCCTCAAATGCTTTTGATATCAATTCTTCAAGTTGACTACCATGTTCTGGTGAACAAGCTGCACCAACTGATACAGTTAGAAACTCTCTAATATCAGGTGATAATAAGAAACTTTCCTCCACATTCTTGCGGATTTTTTCAATCATATTTTTTGTTTCAATCGGTCCATATTCAGGAAAATATATCCCAAATTCTTCTCCACCATAACGAACAATAATTGCTTCTTTCGGACAGCTTTCAGTTAGGATGTTAGCAATTCTCACAAGCGCATTATCTCCTGTGCTATGACCATACAAGTCATTGTATATTTTGAATTGATCAATATCAACAACAGCAATACTGAATTTTGAATGGACATTGCCACGTATAAAGTTTCCTACGGTTTCTTGGAAATGTCTATGGTTATAAAGTTTGGTTAATTCATCTGTAATCGATTGACGTTTCAATATGTCAATCGTTTTTGCGTTTTCAATAATTGCAGCAGCATTATTTAACAATGTCTTTAAGAACTGAATCTCAGGCTCACTATACGGCAATTCATCTTTACGTTCACTAATTACGACAAGTCCAATAATTTCACTTAAATAGTAAATCGGAACAATCAACTCAGTATGCATATTTACAATAACTGTCTTCTCACTATCCCATAGTCGTTTGAATAGGATATTATTATCAATTTCACTACGCAACAATATCTCGTGGCCACTTTCAAACCATTCCAAGATTGGATGATTGAACAATATGTATGTGTCATGATAAATCAATCCTTCAATCGTTGTTTCATGTAATTTATATTTACTACTATTTTTCAATAAGATACTTGTTTCTTTGCTTTCAATCCCATCTGTAATTGCTGATAACAAAGAAGAGTTGATTTTATCTAAACTAAACGATGTATTGACCAAACTAGAAAATTCTTTCAAAATAATTTGTTGATCTGTTTTAGTACTATAGAATATCGAGTCTGAAACACGTTTCAATAATCTTCGTGTCGGCTCAAGCAATAGGAATAATGGAGACATTACCAGTAAAATGGTAAACAATCCACCAGTCAAGACTTCAGAAAGAAAAGTATATATTACAATAATCACTGTGGCGTACACAGCAAATAAAGTGAAGTTGTATATTGAGTAATAAAGTCCTCTTTTTACAACTAAATTAATTTCTAGAAACTTGTTTCGATGAATCGAATATGTAATAATAATCGCACTAATTGCATTAAAGATAATGTCGATTCCTAACTTACCTAATACTTCGTTTATGTTTAATGCTCCCCCAACGATTACTAGAAAAAGAGCAAATATCACAAGTTGTACTTTCTTTAATGATACTTCACCAAGTCGCACTGCTTTTATCATTGTAATCAATGCGAGAATACTTAATCCTGTTGCTATCGAAGCCAACAAGAAAACTTGAGGTCTAAATAACACATAATCAAATACTCCATTTGTAAGTGTTGCAGACTTAACAATATTTCCTGTCCACGCTAATAATAAGAGTAAAAAACTTAAGAAGTATGCTGTTCGTAGAACAGCGTTTCTTCCAGTTTTTCTGATTAAAATGTAACTAAAATGCAATAATGAAACAGGCACTAAAACAAATCCTGTCTGTGTTAAATATGTGTTCCAAAACAATGGATTTGGAGGTACTTCAGTTTTCATAAGAAAAGATCCTAAACTCCAAATTATCATTGCAATAATATAGAATTTAAAAATTTTACTCAGTCTATTTTCCGTAGATGTACTAATGATTACAAATATGAATGTATATAAAATGAGTGAGATTAAAGGTACTATGTTATTTTCACTTAATACAATCATACAATCACCTCTCTTTAAGTATTAGATTTGTAGTGCTAGTAACTGTTCGACTTCTACTTTTGTTGGATTGATACTACCAATTTCATTTCCATATATCTCTTTGAATTTCTCAAAAGTTCCGTTTTTTAATAATGTAATTTTCAAGGGCTCATGACCTAATAAATCGTGAACATCATTGTAATCTTGATCAAGCATCTTCATGCGTTTATTGATGCGATTATATAATGTTTGTTCATCAATATTATCTTCGTTTTCAATGTACAATCTTAAAAACACCGTACTATCAAAAATCTCTTTTGTTGCAGTCCAATGTTTCGGACTGATTTTTTCAATTTTTAATGCATCCCCTATTAACTGTTTCGAAATTCTAGTAAACCCCGATAAGTCTATAATATTATGAACTCGATCCAAATAAATCACTTGAGGTAATTTAATACTATCCTTTTTATTTTCAAGTGACACACACTTCATAATATCCCCAATTCTATACCTTACAAATGCTCCTCCTCTAAGTTTAGTGATTACCAATTCATAGATTTGATTTGCTTCAAGTTCATTAAATAAAACAGTACTTGGTATATATCCCTTTTCGTTGCTTTCTTTTTGCAATTCACTTTCTGGGATGAATTCTAAAAAGTTAACATCAGGGAAAAACGTAAGACCATTTCTACTCCAGGTCTCAGTCGCAACTGCAGCACTTTCAGTACCACCAAATATTTCTAAAGGTTTGATACCATAGTAATATTCAATTTTGGCTTTGTATGTATCAGAGTCAGTCCCACCACATACAATTCCTTTGAATTCGAATAAGTCTTTTGGTAAAAGTTCTTGTTTCTTAATTTTCTTCTTATACCACGCCTTCACATATTTAACAGCTTGTTTTGTATTACTTGGAATGGGTAAACTTGAACTACTGTTACCTGAATCAGCATATGACTCCCCAATTTTAACCAACACGCTAGACAATCCAAAAAATAAATCTGCACCGTGTTTCATCGCTAATTTAAATCCTTCTTTGTTTCTATCTCTAAATGATAACTGTTCTGCTTTAGCAGTTGAAGGCAAGTATTCAAAATCAATTAAATCTTTTAAAATATAAGGTGCAAATCCTGTTAGATATGGTAAAGGTGCCATTCCATATAGAAATTTATCATAATTTCTAAGATCGAATTCACCTCTTTTTTTACTTGTCGATAAAATCAAACTACTCATAAACATTTTTGTATGCTCTTCTACCATAGTTTTTGAATATGGAGCAAGTTTAATCGGTTGTTTTCCTCCTCGCCAAGTAGTTTGCACCCAGTGTAATGGTTCACTCGGTAAATCATCTACTCGCTTATTCAACAAAGTATCAGCATAATCCTCATACGTTGTTAACGGTACTTTCTTTCTAAAATCATCCATATTATTGATTTTTTGATTTCCCATTATCGTTCTACCAAGTTTACACTGCTTCAATAAATGAATCTGTTCTAATAGCAACCTCTCCTGGATTTCCATGAAGTCCTCTATAGATAAATCAAGAAAGCCCATATAGGCTTCCCAAACTCCTTTATAGTCTTCATCTCTAAGCATTTCTCGTAAGTTTCTCATTTTTCCCTCCATCTAAAGTGTTTAGACATTTCTTAATACTACTCATTGTTGGTAATAACATAGGTGTCGATTCTTTATAACTTTCATAGTCAGAAAATACCTTTGAGAAAATTACTCTCTCTTGAATCACCACATAAACGATATTTACAAGTGACCAAACAATACCTGCTATTAGAATGTCAATATTCGCAAAAAACATACTACCGAAAACATAATAGAGAAACAACCATAATACTCCTGGATGTCTACTTAATGCATACGTACCAGAAGTTACTAATTTAGATTTGGAATTTCTGTTTTTTCTTACTTCAATCAATACTGAATACACTAAGAAAAATAAGAAGATTAACCCAATAAATCCAAACAAAATTCGCAAAGCAATTTCCATTTCATATGTTTTCCCTATCAGTAAAATAACAATACTAGAACTTACAATGATTAATGTACCAAAAAAAGCCAAAAGATTCTGAACAACACTATTCTTCTTAATTCCTACAATATCCGATCCCAATAAACACAAAAACCCGATTGCACCACTAAGAATAAATAACATAATGAGACCTCCTGACACAAATTTTAATGTAATACATAAATGTTGTAAATTCCATATTTTTTCAAATAAAACTGTTTTTTTATAAACTACTCTATATAATATATTATAAATAATATATATGAAAAGGTCATATATGACCCTTTTTTTATAATCAATTAACATACCCTTATAAACTAAACCACTTTAAAGTGTAAATTACGGCGTATGTAAAGGGTAAAACCCACTTATCAAAATAAGGCAAGAAAGTTGTTTACGTGAAAACGCTATCATGTTATAATGAACACGTAATTTCGACATTTAGGAGGAACAATAATATGAAAATACTAGCAATTAATCCTGGTAGTACATCGACAAAGATTGCTATCTATGATAACGAAACACTAACGTACAAAAAAAGTATCAAGCACAGTAACGAATTAATCAGTTCATTTGATCGTGTTTTTGATCAATATCAATTTAGAAAACAAGCGATTTTAGACATACTAGATGAAGCAAAAATTAATCTGGAATCATTTGATGCAATCGTAGGTCGTGGTGGAATGCTAAAGCCGATAGAAGGCGGTACTTACATAGTAAATCAAGTTATGATAGACTATATAAAAGAAGCCCCGCGTGGGGAACATGCTTCAAACTTAGGTTGTGTATTAGCAAAGGAACTTGCAGATCAAATTAATGTTAAAGCTTTTATTGTAGATCCTGTAGCAGTTGACGAAATGGAAGACATTGCAAGATTCACTGGAATGCCTGAAATAAAAAGGCAATCATTGTTTCATGCCCTAAATCAAAAAGCAGTTTCACTTAAAGCAGCTGAAAAATTGAATAAAAAATATACTGAATTAAATTTGATTGTTACCCATTTAGGTGGAGGTATTAGTGTTGGTGCTCATCGATTAGGAAAAGTAATAGATGTCAACAACGCACTAGATGGTGATGGCCCAATGTCACCTGAACGTAGTGGTGGAGTTCCAATTGGTCCACTATACAAAATGGCAATGAGTGGTCAATATACTTTAAAAGAAATAAAGAGAAAAAATTATGGGAATGGCGGAATGGTTGCTTACTTGGGAACCAATGATGGATTCGAAATCGAGAAACGAATCAAAGAAGGCGATGAATTTGCAAAGTTTATTTTGGAAGTTATGTGCTACCAAATAGCGAAAGAAATAGGTTCTGCTTCTACTGTTTTAAAAGGACAAGTTGACGCGATCGTCTTAACCGGTGGTCTAGCATATGATAAAATGATAATAGACCTCATTACTGAAAGAGTATCATTTATTGCTGATATTCTAGTTTTCCCAGGTGAAGATGAAATGGAAGCACTGGCATACGGTGGTCTTAGAGTATTACGTGGTCAAGAAAATGCAAAGGTTTATAAATAGGTGGATAAAATGATAAAAACAATAAATGAACTAGTTCAAAAAGCCAAAGAAATCAATACAAAAACAATTGTTGTTGCTTGTGCAGCAGATGCACATGTTCTTCAAGCAGTTGAACTTGCTAGAACCGAAAACATAATAGATGGAATATTAGTTGGGAAAGAGTCTGAAATTATATCAATAATGGAACAATTAGACATCAATCCAAATGACTATAAGATAATTGACGAAGATGATAATGAAACTGCTTGTTTGATATCTGTTCGACTAGTGAGTGAAAATGATGGGTATTTTTTAATGAAAGGTCTAGTAGACACATCAATTATTTTAAAAGCTGCTTTAAATAAAGAATTTGGCTTACGTACACCAAATCGAATTTCTCACGTAAGTGTAATGGAAGTAAAAACTCACAACAAACTAATTTTTATGTCAGATGGTGCGATGAACATTGCTCCTACTCTTGATGAAAAAAGACAAATTGTAGAAAATAGTATAAAAATTGCACATGCATTAGGAATTAACATCCCAAATGTTGGTGTGATTGGAGCAGTCGAAAAAGTCAATCCAAAAATGGAAGCAACCCTACATGCTCAAGCATTGGTCAAGATGAATAAAGAGGGTATCATTACTCATTGTAATATAGGTGGTCCTTTTGCAATTGATAATGCAATTAACAAAGAGGCAGCTTTACATAAAGGTATCAAAGATCCGATGGCAGGAAACGTTGATATTTTAGTCATGCCACGAATTGAAGCAGGTAATGTTTTTTATAAAACAATGATGTTTCTTGCAAATGCAAAGAGCGCAAGTGTTATCGCAGGTGCAAAAAAACCTATTGTATTGACTAGTAGGGCAGATTCAACCGAATCAAAATATTATTCTATTGCTCTTGCAGCACTAGTATCTGATTTATAGGAGGATATTATGTCAACTAAAAGTCATATTAACAGAGATAACATAGGAAAAAATTCTTCGCATTTATATAGTAAAATTAGAACAACTATTGAAACTGCATTCTATAGAAATAATGTCACCAAAGTCACTTCTTTGGCTCATGCATATGAGTTAGCGAAAAACGCAAATGGCACTATAGTAACTGATTTAGATGTTTTCAACACACAAGAACTTGGTCTTCCAGAAGATTCTAAAGTCTTAATCTTTAATGATGGAATAATCACCGGAAGACAAGCCAAAGTTAGAAGACTAATTAACAAAGAAAATAGAATCAAATATTCAGAAGTTTTAAGAGATGTCATCTTCAATTCAAAAGATAAGAAAATGTATCATGCAATTGCATATGTTGGACTTCATGAAGATTTCATGGTGAAAGCACATTTGCTTATTCCTGAAGGATACGAAAACACTTTATATTCATGGATGTTAAATTTTCAATCACCGACTTACGCAATCAATGATATGTATAGAAAAAGTGTAGAATTTGATGAAGGTGATATTTTCT
The DNA here is from genome assembly GCA_964435595.1 of uncultured Candidatus Izemoplasmatales bacterium. Taxonomy (GTDB): domain Bacteria; phylum Bacillota_I; class Bacilli_A; order Izemoplasmatales; family Izemoplasmataceae; genus Izemoplasma. The sequence goes on from CAYSZV010000020.1 coordinate 10,955, forward strand.
TATATAGTGATCCTGACGAAATCACACAAGATTTTGACAGTGGATTAAGTTTATTTGATCATGAAAACAATTGTGGAGCACTAATCGGTTTACGTTACTTTGGAGAACATAAAAAAGCCACTTTAACAATGGCGTGGTCAATAGCATCTCGAAACGGATTTACCGCTTGTCATGGTGGACAAAAAAGATTTAATTTACCTAATAATAAAACATATATCGCTGGTGTGTTTGGTCTATCAGGTAGCGGTAAAAGTACCATCACTCATTCAAAACATCACGGGAAATATGATGTAACAGTTTTACACGATGATGCCTTCATTATTTCTAACAATGATGGAAGTAGTGTTAGTTTAGAACCATCATACTTTGATAAGGTACAAGACTACCCTACAAATAGCAAAGATAATATGTATCTACTAACAATGCAAAATGTTGGAGCAACATTGGATGAAAACGGTAAGATTGTACCAGTAACTGAGGACATCAGAAATGGTAATGGTAGAGCACTAAAATCCAAATGTTGGACAAAACATAGAGCATATAAGTTTGATAATAAGGTTGATTCTATCTTTTGGATTATGAAAGATGACTCCTTGCCACCTATATTAAAGATTAATGATAGTGTATTAGCTTCTACTCTTGGAGCTACATTAGCTACCAAACGTTCCTCTGCAGAACATGATGTAATAAAAGATCAATTAATAATTGAACCGTATGCAAATCCATTTAGATTGTATCCTCTTAGAAATGATTATAATAAATTCAAAGATTTATTCGAAAATACAGGTGTTGATTGTTACGTAATCAATACGGGTTACTTCCTAAATAAAGATATTACAAAAACCCTAACTTTAAGTATCATTGAAGATATTGTCGAAGGAACAATTCAGTTTGATGATTTGGTTGGTTTATCAGAAATTCAAACAACAAATATTGATGGGTATAATCCTGATTTCACAAGTGAAAAATTCAAAAAATTGTTCATTGAAAGATTAGAAGCAAGAATACATTATATCAAAGCTTTATATGGACATGACATACTACCAATTGAAGCTACAGAGAGTATCGAGAAAATAATCAAAAAAATAAGGAGCATTTAATGCTCCTTTTCTTTTATAAAAAACATTACTAAACTAATCGCTGCCAATGCGACAAACACGTATCGTGCTCCAAAATTATCATACAATGCTCCCAATGATGGAGCCATAGCAATTATAAATACTGAAGTAAGTTGTGATTCAACACTTAATGTACTTGCCTTAGAAGTCTTACTAGTATTATCTGCAATTTTTCCAACCATTAATGGTTTCCTAACATTTTGGATAACGTATATTAATATAAACAATCCGATTACCGCAAACAATGAGTCGATGAATATAAACAATAAAATATAAACAATTAGAGATGTAAGCCAACTACTCTTGAGAACAGAGTCTCGTCGGAACTTGTTTAAGAAAACATAAGAAAACCTTGATGCAAATGCACTTATCATAAAGATAACCGCATATGTGATTGCCAAAATTACTTCAACGTTTTCAGTACTATCAAGTACGGTAATTAATATTATTCCCATCATCAGCGTTTCTAATATAGGTTGAACATAGTCTTTAATTGTTTTAAATATAGCATTATACAGAGATGAATCAATTAATAGTCGCCTTGTTCTTTTTACAAGTAAGGTATCATATACTAATTTAAACATACTATACATAAAGGACCTGAAACTTACACAACAATCATCCTTAGTATTTAAGTAATCAGGATAACTCAAAACCAATAATAAATCTAATACGTAAGGAATAATCGAAACTAAGAACAATAGATTTATATTTGGTAAATATATAACTAAGCCAATAGCAATAAATGATGATAAAGAAGATCCTATCATTGAGTACGATCTTGTTTTACCATAGACTTTTGCTTTACTATCATTCAATTCATGGTATTCAAGAAAATCCATTATCATTGCCTTATGTGTTCCACTACGAAATGCTTCTCCAAGACCAAATAACGCATAAGCAAGAACAAATATATAATAGTTTCCTCCTATAAAGAACAAAATGAATGCTCCGATGTAAAAGAGAAAACATAAGACCAATTCATTTCTCTTCCCAAATTTATCAGCGATAACTCCTGAAGGAATTTCAAATATATATATGATTACTTCTCTAATTGCGATTAAGAATCCAATTCCAGTTAAATCAATTCCACTTTGCCACAAATAGTATATCAAAAAAGGATCAAAGAATTTCAAGTTCTTCAATAATCCGTAAAATCCAAATTTTCTTAATTGATTTCTTATATGCTTGTCATTATACATAGTATCACCAAACTCATTATACAATTTTACTCAATAAAAAAATAGTGCAAATAGCACTATTTTTCTTCATTCCAACCAATTAAGACATCATCATATGAAAATAAAACTTTCACTGAGTCAACACCACTATGTAGTGTAATATCAATTTCATTTTCTTCTTTTTTAAAATTCAAAATTACACCTTTATTAAATTTTTCAATAACTGTTTTTTTGAATGGTCTAATTTCTTCATATTTATCTTCTAACTCTTTTTTAGCTTTAATTCGCATATCAATTGGATGAAAATCAACAAATACGACGATTGCATTATGAGCAGTTATTTTATCAAATCCTGTATTTTCAGGATGATCATATTGCACTTCAAATCCATTACATTCTAAGTATAAGTCTTTTCCTCTATAATATGCTTTGAAAATAGATGTGTCTTCAAAGACTATTTCATTTATATATCCTGGTGTTACATTCGGATAATTTTTTGCAACTTTCATCGCTAACTCTTCTATATACGAGACTTCTTCTACACAATCTTCAATTTTTACAGTATCGTCTTCAACAACAATTTTAATATTACGTATCATATATTCTCTTTGTTTATCGAACGTTTTCCCTTTTGCTTCAAGAATATCTATCAGAATAGCAAGATGAGAAATATATTTTTTAACATCAAACTTAATCTCAAATTTATTTTGTCTCAATACAATTTTATTATCAAAATGATTAAAATATGTAATATCATCAAATGTAAGAAAGACAAATTCTTTTTTGCTTACTCTTTGAATCAATTCTGTTGGTGTTATAATAAGAATTTCTTTTCTATACTGTTTATTTTGTGATTTCGGTATTGCTACCAGAAAGAAAAATGATAAGTAATAAATAAAGAAATTAATATATCCCCAATTATAAACAAAGAGATCTAATGCATATAGAACTGTTACTCCAATAAATAATATGTAACATAAAATATGAAAATAATTTCTCTTAATTTTCGGTATTAGAATCTTATGGTTTTTCAACTTATAATCGTAAACCTTCTCTAAGTAAATTGGTACCTTTTTGTCCATCGAACCACCTCTTTATATATATTTTAGCATATTTTATTCTTTTTTTTAATCTATATTATTACTATTTACTTTAGACAAACAATTTAGTCAAAGATTAATCTCAAATTTTCTTAAAAAATAGTACTAATTATCAAGCTTAAATGTTATAATTTTTATAAGAATAAATGTAAAAACTGAGGTGAATAAAATGGCGTTCTTAAACAAATTGAGTGACGGTAAAGTAATGGTAGACAAAGTATTTAAAGCTGCTGTGAAAGCTCGTCAAGCAAAAGAAATGTATGGTGATGAACAAGTTGTAGATGCAACATTAGGTACACTATTTGATGAAGAAGGTATATTTGTAGCTTTCGATAGTGTATGGGGACCATATGAGACTATATCAAAAATTCAAAAAGCAAAATATGCAGGTAGTATTCAAGGTAATCCTACTTACCGTGATGCTGTACACAAATGGCTATTTGGTAAAATAGATGAAGAAATCCATTGTGAAATTTTAGCCACACCTGGTGGTGCAGGTGCGATTTCAAGTACAATGAAAAATATATTAAACCCTGGTGAAACAGTAGTTAAGCCTTCACAAGGATGGGGTCCTTACAAAACAATGGCTGCTGAATTTAATCTAACCTTAACAGACTATAATATGTTCAAAGACGATCAATTTGATATTGATAGTTTTAAAGAAACATTAACAACAGTTATGGAGAAACAAAATAAAGTATTAGTAATCCTAAATGATCCTTGTCATAATCCAACTGGATATACAATGTCAGATCAAGAATGGGATCAAATCATAGAATTTATTAATGTTCTTTCTAAAAAAGGACCAGTTATTATTTTGAACGATATTGCTTATGTCGATTATAATAATCAAGGAAGTAAATGGAAAAACCACTTCTTAAAGTACAAATATCTAGAAGAAAATGTTATGGCTGTTATTGCATTTAGTACTTCAAAAACATTAACTGCATATGGTGCACGAGCTGGTGCAGCTATTGCAATAACCAAAAATAAAGTTGAACTACAAAAATTTATTAATGCTGGTATTTACTCAGCTAGAAGTATCTGGTCTACTGTTAATAATAGTGCAATGGACTTGTTCACTCTTGTTACCACATCTCCGAAACTTCTTGAAAACTATTTGATAGAAAAACAAAAATATGTTGATTTATTAAAAGAACGTTCTGAAATATTCGTTTCAGAATGTCAACAAGTTGGGCTCGATATATATCCATTTAGAGAAGGATTTTTCGTAACAATTCGCGTTGTAGATCAAAAAGAAAAAGAAGCCTTAAATCTAAGACTTCAAGAAAATAATATCTTCATGGTAGAAGTTGATGGTGGATTACGCGTTGCTATTTGTTCAGTTCCAAAAAGAAAGCTAAAAGGATTAGCAAAGAGAATCAAAGCAATTATGTAAAAGCAGATTTTATCTGCTTTTTTTTATACCATAAAAAAGACCTAAAATAAATTAGGTCTTTTCTTTTATAGTATTCGTTTTACCCAACCTTCGGGTGCTTCTATATCACCATAGTAGATTCCTACTAGTATGTCGTATAATTTTTTAATCGTTTCTCCAACTTCACCTTCACCAAATTGATGTCTTTTACCATTGTGTGTGATTGCCTTAATTGGTGTAATGATTGCTGCTGTACCACAAGCTCCTGCTTCTTTGAACTCAGAAATGTTATCAATAAAGCATTCTCTTTCTTCAACTTTAAGTCCTAGCATATTCTTAGCAATCCATAAAATAGATCTTCTTGTAATACTTGGTAAAATACTGTCTGACTTCGGCGTTACAACAACATTATCATGAGTAACACCAAAGAAATTTGCTGCACCAACTTCATCAATTTTTGAATGTGTTGGAGGATCCAAATAAATAACGCCAGCATATCCTTGATCTTTTGCAAGTTGTCTAGGATATAAACTTGCAGCATAGTTTCCTGCAACTTTAACTTTTCCAGTACCATTTGAAGCTGCACGATCATATTGTGTTGTAACAAACTCAAGTGCGCTTAGTCCACCTTTGAAATAGGTTCCAACCGGAGCACAAAATACACTAAATAAATATTCTTCACTCGGCTTTACTCCTAAATTCATTCCATGACCAATAACAAATGGTCTAATGTATAAAGATTGTCCTGTTCCGTAATCTGGAATATCGTCAACATTTGCTTTGACAACTTCTTCAATTGCTTCATAGAATAAATCTTCTGGAATATGTGGTGCGACAATTCGTTCTAGTCCCTCATTGATACGAATAAAATTTAAGTCAGGTCTAAATAATTGTACATGACCTTCTTTTGTTCGATAAGCTTTTAGTCCTTCGAATAATGCTTGTCCATAATGGAACACATTACTTCCTTCATGTATAGTGATGTTTTTGTCAGTAGTTAAAGCACCTTTTCCCCACTTACCTTCAGTAGTCCACGCTCTGTATCTGTATTCAGTTTCTTTTAGTGCATAACCCATAAAATCACTCCTATTTTTTAATATTTACCTTGTTGAATCATTGCATCTGCTACTTTTGTGAATCCAGCAATGTTTGCTCCTGCGATTAAATCATATCCGAATCCATATCTTGAAGAAGCTCTTACACAACTATTATATATGTTTTTCATGATTCCACGCAATTTTTCATCTACTTCTTCACTTGTCCATGATAATCTCATAGAGTTTTGTGACATTTCTAAGGCTGACGTTGCAACCCCACCAGCATTGGCAGCTTTACCAGGACCGATGATTACACCAGCAGCTTGTAACATTGATACTGCTTCATTAGTTGTAGGCATATTTGCACCTTCAACAATATATTTAACACCATTTTTAATAATCATTTCAGCATCTGCTGGATGAATCTCATTTTGTGTTGCACAAGGCATAACAATATCAACTTTTCTTTCCCAAGGTTTCTTACCTGGAATAAATTCTACACCGAAACGATCAGCATAATCTTTAATTTTACCATTCGTGTTTGCTCTCATTTCAATCATATAATCAATTTTTTCTTGAGTAACAACACCTTCAGGATCATAAATATATCCTTCTGGTCCACTTAATGTAACTACTTTACCACCAAGATCACGAACTTTTTTACAAACACCCCAAGCAACGTTCCCAAATCCAGATACTGCAACTGTTTTGTTTTGGAAGCTAGTGCTATCGTGTTTCAACATTGATAATGCAAAATATGTTGCACCATATCCTGTTGCTTCAGGACGAATTAAACTACCACCGTAAGTCAATCCTTTACCTGTAAGAACACCATTTTCAAATGCTCCTCTGATTCTTCTATAATGACCATATAAGTATCCGATTTCACGTCCACCTACACCAATATCTCCTGCAGGAACATCAACATCAGGACCAATATGACGATATAATTCAGTCATAAATCCTTCACAGAAACGTCTAATTTCTTCATCTGATTTACCTAGAGGATTGAAGTCACTACCACCTTTTCCTCCACCAATAGGAAGTCCAGTTAAACTATTTTTAAAGATTTGTTCAAACCCTAAGAATTTTATAAGTCCTAAATAAACTGAAGGATGGAAACGAAGCCCACCTTTATAAGGTCCAATTGCTCCGTTAAATTGTACTCTAAATCCACGATTTACTTGTGTATCTCCTTCATCATCAACCCAAGGAACTCTAAATTGAATCGCTCTTTCTGGTTCAACAATTCTTTCTAAGATATTATTCTCAATATATTCTGGATGATTTTCTAATACCGGACCAAGACTGTGAAGTACTTCTGTTACAGCTTGAATAAATTCACTTTGATTTCCGTCTCTATGTTTAACAACTTTTAAAACAGATTCAATATATTCATGTGTTGCTTTTGAAATATTACCTTCAATTTCAGGTACAATATGACTTTCAAATTTATGAACGAACAATCCAGAACGTAATTTAGGTTCAAACCAAGTAGATTTAGCTGGCATAATCAATCCAGCATCTGCCACATTCATGATTTCTTCCATAGAAACAGGGAACATAGCAAATCCACAACCATCTAATTCATCAGTTTTTTCTTTCAATCCACGTAATCCACGGATTCCACCAACAAATGTAATACGACTACTATCTCGTAAGTTTTTGATTCCTAAAATATTGTCCAATACACATCGTTCTAAAATTGCCGCATCAGTATCTCCAACAAGAGTTTCAGATGTACACATGTTGTCTCTTAATGTTAATTTATACCAAGCTTTGTTTACATACATTCCCCATGTTTTACGCTCCACAGGTTTGAATGGAGATTTTGTTTCTTCGATGATGAATAATTTATGCATTTCATCCCAAAAGTGTTGTAATGTAATTCCACCTAAGTCATGCACTACACGATTATATGGCATGATTTCTAAGTCTGATTCAGGGAAAATTACACTCATGAAATAATTAAATTCTTCTTCACCAGTATAGTTTGGAAATTCTTCTCTTCTTTTTTGAGCAACTTTCATTGATGAAGCTGCACGATGATGTCCATCTGCAATATATAAACTATCAATACCGATGAATTGCTCTGTAATCTCTTTGATTAATGTCTCATCATCAATTGCCCATACAACATGACCAACACCATCTTCAGTAGTGAAATCAGATAGAGGAGCTTTTTTTGTCCACTCTTTTAAGATTTCATTCAAACGTGCTTGATCTTTGTAGGTTAAGAATATTGGTGCAGTGTTTGCATCACAAGCATCGAAATGATCGATTCTATCTCGTTCTTTTCTTAGTAATGTTAGCTCATGTTTTTTGATTACATTGTTTTCATAATCATCAATACTAGTTGCTGCAACAAATCCAGTTTGTTCTCTACCATTCATAATTTGACGATAGATATAAATCATTGCTTTGTCATCTTGTACTAAAATTCCGTCATCTTCAAATACTCTTAAATTTTTACGTGCTTTGCGGTATACTTTAGGATCATATTGATCCAAACTTGATGGATAATCAATTTCTGATCTCACGATATGTAGAAAACTATAAGGGTTTCCTTTTGCCATCAATTTTGCTTCTTTACGATCCATAACATCATATGGTAATGATGCTACTCTTTCAACCAAGTCCAGACGTGGTCTTAGAGCCTTAAACGGTCTTACTATAGCCATTTAATTATCCTCCTAAGATAAATGTTCTTTGATTACTGCAATTGTTTCAAGCCCAATTCTTGCCTGAGCTTCTATCGTTGAAGCACCGATGTGTGGTGTTAAGCTAATACGTTCGTGCGTATAGATTCTTTGATCTTTTGTTGGCTCGCTTTCAAATACATCTAAAGCTGCCACCTTAACGATTCCACTATCTAGTGCAGTAAGAAGTGCTTCTTCATCAACAACTCCACCACGTGCAGTGTTAATGACTACCATACCCTTTTTCATCATGTTGAATTCATCAGTGCTTAAATAAGCACCTTTGTCTTTTAAGAACGGTATGTGCAAACTGATAATATCAGCTTCTTGTAATACTCTTTCTTTTCCTACATATTCACATTCTGGCATTGTTTCTGATTGTCCCAAAATGTCATCATATATAACAGTCATCCCAAGTGCCATTGCTTTTTTCGCAACACTTTGAGAAATGCGACCAAATCCCACTAAGCCAAGTTTCTTCCCAGCGAGTTCAAACCCTTTATATTGTTTCTTGTTCCATTCACCATTTCGCATTGTAACATTGCTGATAAAAATATGTCTAGCAACAGCAAACATATGCCCAATAGCCAATTCTGCTACTGCATCGCTACTTGAATTCGGTGTGTTTCTCACAGCGATTCCCTGTTGAGCCGCATATACATAATCAATATTATCGATTCCAACTCCAGCTCGAACAATAACTTGCAATTTACCTGTAGCCATTGCTTTATCAATTAACGGTTTTCTAACTTTTGTAGCACTTCTAACTATAATGCAATCAACCAATTGAATCATTGCATCAAGTTCTTCACCTTCGTAATGATTTGTATCTACTTGATACCCTAATTCTGTTAAAATATTTTCAGCGCTTTTATCAATACCATCATTTGCTAATATTTTATACATCATGGTACCTCTTATAAACTCCAGATATCTTCAATTTCAGAAAGTAAAGCCAATAAATCTTCTTCTTTACGATCTGCCATGTGAGCGATTCTGAATGCTTTCTCTTTTAAGTCACCATATCCATTTGATATCATATATCCACGTTTTGCTAATTCTTTATTTAATTCAGCTACACTATTTCCTTTGGTATTTAAAATTGTAGTCACCGTATTTGAACGGTATCCATCAAGTGCATACAATTCAAAATGTTTTTCTGCCCAATCACGAACAATTTGTGCCAATCTAGCATGGCGATCAAATCGATTATCTAATCCCTCTACATTCAAAATTTTGTCTAATTGATAATCCAACGCCCACATATGTGGTGTTGAAGGAGTTGTTGGATATTGATAATCCTTTTTTACTCGATTTACAACATTGATTAGATCTAGGTAGAACCCTCGGTGTTCAACAGTTTTTGCACGATCATATGCTTTATCACTTATTGCAGCAATACTTAATCCCGGAGGAAGTCCCAAGCATTTTTGAGTTGATGTCAGACAAATATCAATTCCACACTTATCTGTTTCTACTTTTGCTCCACCAAGACTACTAACTGTATCTACTAAATAAATTACATCTGGGTATTTTTTTACAACTTGTCCAATTTCATAAACAGGATTCATAATTCCGCTACTTGTTTCATTATGTGTCACAGTAACAACATCATATTTACCTGTTTTCAATGCCTCTTCAACCATTTCTGGCGTCGTTGGCATTCCCGGCTCAGATTTAAAATGATCTGCAGCGATGTTGTTCGTTACTGCCATTTTGTACCATCTGTCACCAAATGCACCTACACTAAATACAGCAGCTCTTTTTTTAGTACAAGAGCGGATTGCCATTTCCATAATTCCGCTTCCTGAACTTGTTGATAAAATTATCGTATTTTTTGTATACATCAATTGTTGCATTTTCTTAGAGATGCTTTCTTGTAGTTCCGATGCAGTTTTGCTTCTGTGAGCAATCTGTGTTGTTGCCAATTTTTCAAGTATATCAGCACTCACATCAACTGGACCTGGAATAAATAATTTAATACTCATAAAGAGACCAATTCCTTTCATAATATCTTTTCTTATTAACACAATAGCATTGTAACAAGTAAGTATGATAAAAACAAGCGTTTTCATTAAAAAATTCACTTTTTTTATTTTCATTTTCTAAATGGCTATATATAGCGATTTAAGTGGCTATATTTTTGAAATAATTTGATTTTTTTTATGAATATTTATTCATTCTTCACACAAACTAAAAAATATGGCTTTTTTTCATTGTCTTTTCAACTAATGAAAGAGTTTTCAGTGTTTTATTTTTTCTATTGCTTTTGATAATTCCTGGTGTTACAATATAGTTGATTTTTTAAGGAGGAGATAATATGAAATTATCAAACCGTATTCTGGGAATGCAAGAAAGTCCTGTTCGTAAACTTGTTCCCATTGCAACAAAAGTGAAAAAGCAAGGAAAAAAAGTGTACCATTTGAATATTGGACAACCAGATATCGAGACACCTAAAGTATTTATGGAAGCTATCAACAACTATGATACTTCTGTTATAAAATATTCATTTTCTCAAGGTGAACCTGTATTAATTAATGCCATACAAGAGTACTTTGCAAGAGATGATATCCACTTTAATGAAAATGAAATCTTAATAACAAATGGGGGAAGTGAAGCATTGACATTCATTACAATTGCCATTTGTGATCCAGGAGATGAAATCTTAGTTCCTGAACCGTTTTACACTAATTATAATGGATTTACAAGTGAAGTAAATGTTACAATTAAACCAATTACAACAAAAGCAGAAAATGGATTTCATCTACCTTCAGAAGAGGAAATAGTAAAGTTAATTACTCCAAAAACAAAAGCAATCTTATTTAGCAATCCTGGTAACCCTACAGGAACAATTCTTAGTAAAGAAGAATTGGAAATGGTTGCAAAAATCGCCAAAGAACATAATATTTATGTTATCAGCGATGAAGTATATAGAGGATATGCTTTTGATGGATTACAAGGTATATCAATGGGAAGCATCAAAGAAGTAAATGACCGTGTAATAATTGTTGAAAGTGTTTCAAAAAGATATAGCGCATGTGGAGCACGTATTGGTGCAATCGCTTCAAAAAATGCAGCATTGATGCAAAACATACTAAAGTTATGTCAAGCTAGATTATGTGTTGCAACTCTTGAACAAATCGGTGCTGCTGCTTTATATGGATTACCAACTTCTTACACAGAAAGCATTAGAGATGAATACCAAGCACGTAGAGATATTGTTTACAACACATTACAAAACATTCCTGGAGTGATTTGTGAGAAACCAACTGGTGCATTCTATGTAGTAGTAAAACTTCCTGTAGACAATGCTGAAGATTTTGTGATTTGGATGTTGGAAGAATTCGAACTGGATGGAGAAACAATTATGTTAGCTCCGGCTGAAGGATTCTATGCAACAAAAGGTCTTGGTGTTGACGAAGTTCGTATTGCATATGTACTAAACACAACCGATATGGAAAGAGCAATGTATATTCTCAAAAAAGGATTAGAAAAATATAACAACTAGAGGTGAGATCATGTTTATACAAGAACACAAAGGAAAATTACCTATTATAAATAAAGATGCAACAGTATTTCAAAATGCTTGTATCAGTGGAGATGTAACAATTCACTCTGGAGTAAGTATTTGGTACAATGTTTCGATTCGTGGAGATATGGCAGAAATTGTGATTGGAGAAAATACAAACGTTCAAGATAACACTGTGATTCACACAAATACTGGTCTTCCAACATATATAGGTAAAAACAATACAATTGGACACAATGCAATTATTCATGCCTGTACAGTTGGCGACAATTGTTTAATTGGAATGGGTAGTATTTTACTTGATGGATGTATTGTTGAAGATGGTGCTCTTGTCGGAGCAGGGACAGTAGTTCCACCCGGGAAGATTGTTCCTAAGAATCATCTTGTGATAGGAAACCCTATGAAAATTATCAGAGAATTGAAGCCGAATGAAATTGAAGCTATGAAATTGAACAAGGATTACTATATAAAACTAATGAACGAATACAATGAAAGCAACTAATTAAAAAAAGTTGCTTTTTCTTTACCCTATTTAGAATAATTACATATTAATTGGAATGTCAAATCAATCTTGTTTATAATAAAGATGTATTTATAAAAAATATAAATAGGAGGACATACATGAAAAAACTGATAATGATAGTAACAGTATTATTATTAACCATAACTTTAGCAGGATGTGATTTTTTACCTGATGACCAAGAAGAAAAAGTGACACAAGAATTATGTGCAAACGATCCAGATCATGAACTATGTGATATAGATAACTTGGACCAAATTGAAGAACAAATTGTTATTGAGCTTGTTCAAGAGTCATTAACGAAAATAAACGGAGATGGATGCATGGACATTCTATTTGCAGGTAACGAATCTCTGATGGAAACTTGTGAAAACAATCCACAAGACTTGATTCCTGAAGGTGTTACTTCTCTTGAAGTCTTGTCATTCAAACAAAATAACAGCGAATACACGATTTATGGTGCAACTAATATTGATGGTCTTGAACTTGAAATCAAGATAAGTGTTGTTGAAATAGATGGTATATTGGTCTTTGATGACTTTGTAGCACATCGAACAATCGTTGCAGCCAATGAAATAAGTGAACAGAGAATCGATTCATTCTTTGATATTTTCTTTGAGAACTTAGGAAACAAAGATATCTCTAACGATGCATTCTGTCTTATGTACTATGATGGAGAAGACAATGATTGTGATGGATTAAGAGATTCATTCTTAGCAGACAATGTTGAAATTACAGGTCATAACTTAACTAGAACAAAAGATTACGAGTTCCGAGGACATGTTACTGTGCTTAAACTTCATGGTGGTACTGAAGAAGTTGGTCTAGAAGCAACTCTTGTTCGACAAGAATTTGGACCTGTTCAAATTTCTTCACTTGTACCTGATACAGAGATATCAGATGCAGAAGCGGAATCGTTCTTTGATGTTTTCTTTGCTGCATACACAGATTCATCTATTAGTACTAGTACATTTTGCGACATGTACTATGGTGGAGACAATGATGCTTGTAGAATTGGAAGAAATTCCACTATAGGGAACTATGCAACCATAACTAGCAAAGGTTCATTGAGTAAAAAAGGGTATGATTATTACAAAAATGCTTCTGTTCTAAATGTCAACGGTGAAACATTTGACATCAATGTAGTTCTTACATTATCAAAGAGTGGTTTTGGATCTATCTTAGTTACAATGATGGATATTCCTACTCAAGCTTTTGATGTAATCGATGAGGTACAAGAAAAACTTCCATTGATGTTTGCAAACTTATTTGATCCAATGCTATCTGATACCCAATTACTGGAAATGTATACAATTGAAAATATACCAGATAGACTGATGGAAAACGATGAATTTGAATCGATTGAATTTCTATCATTCAATCTTAATCAAGATGATACCGTTTCTACAGTGGTAAGAGTCAAATTCAAAGCTGGTGCAGAATTAAGTAAGAAAGTCAACATTGCGTTTGAGGAAGATAATGAGGGAGAAATGAAAATAACTTACAGATTCATTGATCCAGATGAATCAAACCCTGAAATAGATGTCCCTTATATTGAAGCATATTTCAGAGATTATTTTAACCCAGATATTGATGATGATGCATTCTATGCAATGTATGAAGGACCACGTGGACATGCAGGTAGTAAAAAGGATAAAAAAAGACTAAGCAGTAGCTCAGTTACAATCAATGTATATGAAATGGAATCAAAATATTTAGTTGAAGTTACCGGTGAAACAGAAAGCGAAAGAATTCTTTGGAGATTAGAAGTACGTGTAAATAGATGGGAATCTTCAATTGTGATGGATTTCAATGATAATGATGGTGATTGCAATGATGCTTGTGCTTCTACTGTGACAAGTAAAGAAGAACATATTATGCTCTTCAATTGGTTTATAGATGATTACTTTAACAAAGACATTACAGATGAATCATTTAATTCGATGTATTTTAATAACATGATGGAACAAAACTTTTTCGATGTGCGCAAGGAAGTACAAGAAATAAAAAATCGCTATCAAATCATCGATCAAGTAGGCCCAACAGGTGGAGCAGTATTTATCTACTTACTTGATGTAGGTGACGAAATGGATTCCAATGGCCAAATAGTACCTGTCAAAATTACAAAGAGAATCGACAGTTCATCTCCTCTACTGTTTATCTTAGATGATGACGATGATGGAGACAGTATACCAACTGATGATGAAGTAATGAATCGATTGTCAGATTTTAAAGAGTTAACAAATCGTCAATCCGTTGCTTACAGTGCTATGTGTGCTGCATTCACATCTGATAACAGAGTAGACTCTTGTGCTCAAATGATATCAAGTAAAATTGCCACTGGGTATCAACTAACAAACTTGATTCGATTGCAACAACGTCCTGACTTATTGTTGGCTGAATGGGAAAATGCTATTGGAGAAATGATTACAGAATACTATTTCTTCTTCCCTTATTATAATGATATGGGTGAAGTGATTTTCGAGCTCATCCCTTATTTACTCACAGAGTACGATAGGTTGGAGATGAGTCTTGAAGTTTATATAGAGTCCCTTAATAATCCGTTGGAAACAGTTAATGACACTTGTAAGTATGTGGATGAGTCATCACAAGATGAGTGTGTAGAATTGAAATCATACTTAATGCAATCTCGAAATTATATAGAAAGCCACTACACCTATTATAATGAAGATTTACAAAGTTATGTTGTTGTAATGAGTGTGTATACTTCAAATATGGAATTTGTTGGCCAAGTAGAATATGATTTTCTAGAAACAAACCCTCTTCATCAATCTAGAGGAACAAGAGCCGTCAATCCGATGTTCGAATCAGATAATTAAAAAAAGTGCGTTTACGCACTTTTCTTTTGTCTAAAGTAATCCAACATATTTCTTTGTCTATCAACACGCGATTCGAACTTAAACATTTTGAAGAATGATTGGACAAAGTATCCAGAGAACAACATAGTAATTACCGTTCCAACTCCTATTGTTCCACCAAGAAAGAAACCTGCTGCTAAAACAATAATCTCAATTGTAGGTTTCACATACTTCACTTCTGCATTAAATACTCTTGAGACACCAACAAATAATCCATCTCTTGGACCAGCACCAAGCCTACTTGAAATATATAGTGCTTTCCCCATGGCCATCAGTATTAATCCAAAAAGAAAAAATAGACTTCGCCAAATAAGAATATCACTATCCAAATTGATTACCATATCCATTAAATCGATAATGGGACCAACAAGAATTATATTTAATAATGTTCCTGGACCAACATTTGTCTTAAATGCAATAACACTAAACAATAAAATGACGAATCCTAAATATGAAGTGATTTCACCAAAAGATAGTGGAAGAACGTTTGATAATCCATCATGAAATACACCCCAAGGAAATAATCCTAATTCACTTTCTTTAATTAAAACAACACCTAATGACATTACTAAGAATCCAATAAATAAAACAAGTGAGTGCTTTAAGTCACTCCTAAATATTTCCATTTAATCACCTTCAAACAATTATATCATAACATAACCAAAATAGTTTACAAGAAAGAAAGCAAATTTGAATTAATAATGAACAATCTTTGATATAATGAAAAACGAGGTGGTAGTATGCTTACACTAATAAAACAAGAAGCAAAGGCTACGAAGTATATATTATATATGGTTGGACTATTTATTGTTTTTCTTGGTCTATACGTGTTTTTAGATTTTGAAGGTAATACAAATTATACACTTATGACACAAGAATTCGGAGCAACCATTGTTACAATTCATATTGCAATCAACATTGCAATTGCTATTTTGACAGCTAGAATGGTTCTATTTAGTATTATTAATTACAATGTTAACAAAAGTGAACCTGTTGGTAGTAACGCAATTCCTTTCTTTACATGGATCTTTGGACTCCTTACGTTTGGATGTACAGGATGCGTAGTAGCATTTTTTACTGCTGTGGGAATAGGCTTTACACCAATTATACTTCCCGCAGGGAATATGTTATGGAAAGTTATTGCACTCATATTCGTTATTGCAGGATATATATGGATTATGTACTCAATTAATAACTCAAAATGTAAAATAAAAAAAGCAAAATAGCTTTTTTTATTTTTTTCTATTATTATATCGTAAATAGTTCTGATGAACCTATTGACCAACCTGAAGAACCAACAACTTATGAAGTAATTCAAGATGCAATCGCAAATACTAGCATCGCAGACACTATGTTAGATGAAGTTCTTCCCTCTACTTATGGAAATGTAACAATCACTTGGACAAGTAATATAACTGGGACAGTTAGTTCTAGCGGACAATTGATTTTGAGCACTGAAGATCAATTAATCACGTTGACCGGTGTATTTTCTTATCAAGATAAGGTTTTAACTAAACTTTATACTACAACGCTCCTTAAAGATCCTAATATTAACTATGATTTAATTGATATTACAACGGCAATGAATGAACTAACATTTACTGAATTTACAGTAATTGATGATATAACTTTAGTCTCTGAGACAAACGGTGTCTCTGTAAATTGGTCTTCAGATAACACTTCTTGTGTTTCTGATTACGGAATCGTTACAAGACCAGCTGAAGAAGACGATAATTGTGAAGCGACACTTACTGCTACTTTCTCTAAAGGAACAGAAACAGATACAACTACATTTACTTTTACAGTAGAATCATTATCTACAACTGTTCTTTATACTGGATATTATGATGGTATTACAGGACTAGAAGGTATTGCATTAGAAAATGCATTACATGATATTATTAATGATGGATTCAATGGAGTTACATATGGTGATGCAAGATACATTTTAGATGAATCAGATCAAGATCCTGACAACCCAAACAATCTTATACTTGTATATGAATTACGCTCAATCAAGAGTACTTGGGATAGTGGTACAACTTGGAATCGAGAACATGTTTGGCCACAGTCATTACTTGGTGTTAGCGCAGATAATGCTTGGGTAAACCAAGCATCTGATTTGCAAAATTTAAAGCCAGCTGATCCAGGTGAAAATTCTTCTAGAAGTAATAAATATTTTGATAACTATACTTCTAGCGAAACATACGAACCACCTACTGAATCAAAAGGTGATATCGCAAGAATTTTATTCTATATGCATGTTATGTACAGTAACTTAGAATTGGTGGAAGGAACACCTTCAACTTATGAAATGGGACGCCTATCTGTATTACTACAGTGGAACTTAGAGGATCCTGTTGATGAGTTCGAAATGAATCGTAATGAAGTAATCTATTCATATCAAGGAAATAGAAACCCATTTATTGATCATCCAGAACTGGCAGATTTAATTTGGAACAACTAAAAAGGAGCTAATATAGCTCCTTTTCTTTTTGACTCAAAACATATATACCAACCAAGATAATAACCAATCCTATAATCATAAGAACTGTAATTACCTCACCAAAAATCATTCCCCACAGAAGTCCAAACACTGGCATCAAGTATGTTACAGTCAGAGCTTTTACAGGACCAACTTCTTTCATCAGTTTATAATATATGATATAAGGTATGCTTGTACAAAGAATACCAAATGCAATAATCAGAAATATATCAAGAACAATGTTTTCAGATACAATTTGCGGAAATTGTCCAACCAAAGCAAGAATGATTACCAACAACATCATACTCATACCAGCAAACGTTAACGAACCAACTGTAAGTTGTTTTGGTTCAATATGTGTTGCATAAAGTTTTACAAATGCACCACTTAATCCATATAGTAAAGCAGCCGTTACACAAGCACCAATACTCAAATATAACTCCACCGAATGTTGTGCGAAGATATCACTAGAGACAAATCCAACACCGATTGTTCCTAATAATAGACCCACCACTTTTGTCACATTTAATCTATCCTTCAACAATAATAGTGCAAACACCGCCCCAAACATTGGACTTGTTGAATTAATGATTACACTTAAACTTGATGGAATATAGAGTGCAGCATATGCATAAAGACTAAATGGAATTGCACTATTTGTGATTCCGATTAACATAAATAATTTATAATCTCTTTTCCAATATACCTTATACTTTTGTATTGCAAATAGTCCAGCAAGAAATAACGCTCCAACTATTATCCGAATCGTTGATGTCAAAATCGGACCAAAAACCGGAGATAAATGATGCATAAAAATAAAACTACTTCCCCATAATGCACTAGGAATGAGCAATAATAAAAACTGTTTAACTGTCATTTTTTACCCTCCTTGTTTTTAAATCATCAATGTCTATTTCAGATAAAACTATTCCAATAAAAACTAGAATAATCCCAAATAATAAAAATAGGTTAAATGGATCATTATAAAATAATATCGCGAATACTGGACCAAACACACTTTCAGTCGCAATCAAGATTGCCGCTTCAGATTCATTTGTATATTTTTGTCCAATACTTTGAAACATGAATGCAACAAAACTCCCAAAGAAACCAAGTCCCATAGCTAAGAATAACAAACCAATACTATCCCAATTAGCAAATATACCACTTGGCATTCCTCCACGGACAATCATCATAATTGTTGCTAGAAAACTAAACATCAATAATTGGAATGCCATTAAAACAACCAAATCAACTTTTTTCGTTTGTTTCCCAAGAAAATATATATGAAAGGCATAAAATAAAGCTCCCACAAATGTCAAAGTATCTCCAAATGCAATTGTTAGTTCTTGAAAATCAACAGTGATCAATGAAATACCAAGCATTGTTATAAATCCAGCAATAACTGTTTGATACCCTACTCTTCTTCTTTCAAATAAATACACAATGATCGGCATCATAATAATATA
Source organism: uncultured Candidatus Izemoplasmatales bacterium (assembly GCA_964435595.1). Classification (GTDB taxonomy): domain Bacteria; phylum Bacillota_I; class Bacilli_A; order Izemoplasmatales; family Izemoplasmataceae; genus Izemoplasma. The sequence goes on from CAYSZV010000020.1 coordinate 30,350, forward strand.
TCCAGAAGTAATCAACGCATTGTTTGAAGCAGTTGTATTATCCAGTCCCCATGTTTGAAAGAAAAATCCTAAGTATAAAAACACACCCAAGAACAACCCGGACTTGATTACATATCTATCTGCTTTCATGATACGTTGAAAGAAAATTGCAAAAATCACAATTGTCGCAGTTAGAAAACGAACAAATAAAAGTTGAGAATCAGACCATCCATTATCCAAAATGAATTTATTCCCAATAAATCCTAACCCCCATAAAAGTCCCGCAGTAGTAATTATAAGTCTTGCCATATTTCTATTCATAATAGTCCTCCAAAAAACATAGCAATATTCTAACATACTATGAATTTATAAGCCATCTATTTTTATTAAAAATAAAATTTTGAAATCCCTTACTTTTTTGGTATAATGAAAGGTCAAAGCAAGAGGTGATAATATGGCAACAGTAAATTTATTAGGAAAGACTCATGAAATTAATGAACTAACAAGAATTAGTGATTTGATTGAAGACCCAGAAAGAAAATACATCGTCGCAACAGTAAACCATCGTTTACGTGAATTATCATACAAATTTTTGTATGATGCAGAAATCGAATTTATCGGACTAGACAATATAGAAGCAATTAGTGTATATCACTCATCTTTGAGATACCTAATTGCCATGGCATTTCATCATTTGTATCCAGAGTATAAAATCAAATTCAAATACAGTCTAAGTAGAAGTATTTTCTGTTATATAACAAATGAGGAAGATGTTAATATACCAGAAATCCTTTCTAATATTCAAAAAGAGATGAATCGTATTATCGATTTAGATCTTCCGTTTGAACGAGTAACATATTCTAGAGAAGATGCCCTTAAATTCTATATGGAAAAAGGATACGATGATAAGGCAAATTTATTAATCTATCGTCCTGAACAAACCGTTCATTTCTATAAGTGTGGTGACTATATGAACTATATGCATAGTTATATGGTTCTATCAACTGGATATTTAAAAAAATACAATTTAATGCCTTATGATGTAGGGTTTATCATTCAATACCCAAGAAGTGAAACAAATGGTGAAATACCACCTTTTAAGGATGCACCAAAATATGTAAACACATTGCGCAGAGCATCATTATGGGCAGATGTTGTTGATGCAGACTACACTCCTAAATTAAATAAACATGTACAGGAAAACAATGTTGTTGAATTCGTACATATGTGTGAAGCAAAACACAATGCAATGCTTACAGAACTTGGGGATTTAATAAAAGATCACAATGACATTCGATTGATTGCAATCGCTGGACCTTCTTCTTCTGGAAAGACTACATTCTCAAATCGATTGAGAATTGAGCTTATGACAAGAGGATTAAAACCTGTAACAATTAGTTTGGATGATTATTACTTAAATAGAGAAGACATACCAGTAGGACCAAATGGTGAAGTTGATTTAGAACATATCAACACATTAGATATTCCATTGTTTAATCAAAATATGTTGGACTTAATTGATGGTAAAGAAGTTGATATTCCTCAATTTGATTTTCACTCTAAAGCAAGAAAAGGATATAAGAAACTGAAAATTACAGGAAATAATCCAATCATTATAGAAGGAATCCATGCCTTAAACGAATTACTTACCGAACTGATTCCTCAAAAAAATAAATTCAAAATCTTCATTAGTCCACAATTACAAATGAACTTGGACGATCATAATCCTTTAAGTATAACGAACCTTCGTTTATTAAGAAGAATCGTACGAGATAAGAAATTTAGAAACGCAAGTGCATTACGTACTATCAATATGTGGCAAAGTGTGAGACGTGGAGAATTCAAATGGATTTATCCCGGACAAGAACAAGCGGACTATGTTTACAACTCAGGATTACAATATGAATTATGTGTAATGAAGAAATACGCACTACCAACATTAATGGAAGTCCCTACTGATTCAGAACACTATATAACTGCAAATAGACTCAAGAAATTTATCAAATATTTTGTTGATATAGATGACAGTTATGTTCCATGTAATTCTTTATTAAGAGAGTTTATTGGTGGTAGTTGTTTCGGCGAAGAATAAAGGCAATTTGATTGCCTTTTTTTGTTGCTTTATAATATATCAAAAAAGTCTTTTTCTTTTGAGTGATTGTGATATAATATGTTTGATGAAAGCGTTTTTATGAAAAGGAGAATTTATTATGTTTAAAAATATAAATGAAATGATTGCATATTGTGAACAAAACAAGGTGAAGATTATCGACCTGAAAGTTGTTGATATGAAAGGTAGATGGCATCGATTGAGTATTACCAAAGAAAAACTATCTCCTGATTTAATGGAAAAGGGTATTGGATTTGATGGTTCAAGTTATGGATTCCTTACAGTTGAAAAATCAGATATGGTTATGATTCCTGATGTTTCTACTTGTTATCTTGATCCACAAAAAATCAATAAAACAATGGTAGTAATTGCTAACATTTATGTCATCCATGGTATGAAATTATTACGTTTCGAAGATGACCCAAGATATATTGCAGAAAAAACAGAGAACTTTATGCGTGCTAATAAAATAGCAGACGAGTGTTTACTCGGTCCGGAATTTGAATTTTTCGTATTGGATCACGTATCTTATAAAAATACTAATCAACATATGGAAGTGAAGTTAGATAGTGCCCAAGCAAATTGGAATGCAAGTGATGATTCATATAAAAACATCGGATTTACTGTACCTCATCACGG
>CAYSZV010000020.1:33087-34025 GCA_964435595.1 uncultured Candidatus Izemoplasmatales bacterium
ATATTGATTCACCATGGGATGCTTCCTATGAATTTCGTAGTGAAGTAGCTATCGAAGCTGAAAATATGAACATTCCAATAAAATACCACCACAGCGAAAATGGCGGACCTGGTCAAGTTGAAATCGAAGTAAACTTTGCTGGTATTAAAGAAATGGGAGACCGTACAATGAAATTAAAAAATCTCCTAAATACGACAGCATTCAAACACCGTAAAAGTGTTACATTTATGCCAAAGCCATTTGTAGATGAATGCGGGAATGGTATGCACGTTCATATTCAGCTAAAGAATAAAGATAGTTGGCCAATGTTTGATGAAACAGGATATGCAGGTTTATCACAATTATCTCACTATATGATTGGTGGAATATTAAAACATGCAAAGGCTATAACTGCAATCACTAATCCATCTACTAACTCTTATAAAAGACTTGTTCCTGGTTTCGAAGCACCAGTTACCGTTGCATTTGCAACGGCAAACAGATCTGCTGTTATACGTATTCCTGGATATACAATTACTGCAGATGAAAAACGCTTTGAAGTAAGAAGCCCAGACGCTACAAGCAATCCATACTTAGCGTATTCTGCAATTATGATGGCTGCGTTTGACGGTGTCTTAAACAAATTGGATCCTACTAAAGAAGGATTTGGTCCATTCGATTTCAATTTATATGAACTCAAAGGCAAAGAAACAGAAATACACTCTTTACCGGTCAATCTCTTGGAAGCATCAAATGAATTAGAAAAGGATCATGCATTCTTATTAAAAGGAAATGTCTTCACTAAAAATATAATAGCTAATCATATTAATCGCATTAGAGAAGAATTCTATCTTGTAAACAAGATGCCACACCCGATTGAATTTGAAATGTACTATAGTTTATAATAAAAAAAGATCCTTATGTATATAATACCTTTAAAGGAGACATGATAAAATAAA
>CAYSZV010000021.1:0-32077 GCA_964435595.1 uncultured Candidatus Izemoplasmatales bacterium
ATTTACTACATACTTGTTATATACCTGCTCAAAAAATATAAAGAGTGCAAAATTAGCACTCTTTTCTTTTGACGATTTTCCAAAAAAAAGGAGACTTACGTCTCTCTTTTGTCCCTTTTGAACTTTCCTAAAGTCCATTCCTTAAGTCATTCTTTCCGTCTTTTACTTACCGATACCCTCTTAATCCGCTTTAATACAATACTATTATCCTATTTTTTGCATAAAAAAACAAGTGCTTTTTGTTGTTTTACAAATTGCATAAACACTTGTTTAATGTGCTATATATATTGTTTGTAAAGCGAATCATTGTATATTGAGGTTCTAAAACTGGTTATCAATACGTATTTTCTTGAAATGTAAAAGTTTATCAGCAATTTCGAGTGCTTTTTTGTAACTTCTTTCTTGGTGATAAAACATAATTAAGTAATTATAAGAAAGTGTAATCATTTCTTGATCGTTATTCATAGTTGAAAACTCGATAAGCCACTTAATTAATTCTAAATATTTTTCTTTTTCAAATAGTCCTGGCACCTTACTCATAACTTGTACTTGTAAGTATTTCCAAACTTTTTGATTATTTTGAATACTTGATTTCTCTGAAAGGATATCGTAATATTTTTTCATATCTTTTATTTCGTCTTTTATGTAAGCAATTTTGAAACGTAATAGGAGAGTCTTATCAGAATGTTGATCAGGCATGTTAAGTAATTGGGCTTCTGCTTGTTCAAAATTTCTATTACGAATATCAATTTCTACATGAAATCTGGTACACTCTTCTAATAATTCAGGAACATCATATTTCCTTGCGAAACGCAATACATTACTTGTGATTTCATATACCTCATCATTTTTTGCAATATGATAAAAAATATTCGCTACCAAAATTTTCGTTTTCATTGCTCTTATATAAATTGAGCGTTCTTCAAATTCTTTGATAATCTCTATACATATTCTGTATGAGTCGATAAACTTATACTGTTTCACAAGTGACTCAGCTAGATATTGTTGAATCAATACATCTAGTTCTTTCTTACCATGTTTTAAAGCTTCATTAAAACAATCAGTAGCCTTATTATATTGTTGCTCTAGCAACAATACCATACCTTGAATAAAATTAACAAGTTGCTTTTGGTCATCTGTAAAAAAGCCAAACAAAGAACTATACAAATCAAAAAACTTTCTAATTCCATCCAGTTTCTTATTGACACTAGCATAATAAAGGCCCTTTATAATTATATAATCAACACCATCTATGCTATACATAAGTTCATTATCATGTTCAGTCAATTGATTTATCAAAATTCCTGCTTCTTCATAATAATGATTGAATATATAATTGTAAATCTTTTCATATTTTTCTATAAAATCATTGTGTAACTCGGGATTGACATGAAAAACTATATCTAACTCTCTAAACAAATCTTTCAATGTATGATTTGATGGAACTTGTTTTCCATTTTCTATATTCGAAATCAAGGTGTGTGAGATATTGGTTTTTTGACCCAATTCACGTAACGAATATCCTTTTTTGATCCGTTCACTACGAATAAGTATCCCTAAAACTCTGTTGTTTTTTTTACTATCCATACGACCATCTCCTTGTTCTATTGTACACTAATTTTAATATTTAAAAAAGGCTCAATGAGCCTTTTTTATTACAACATTTCACTTATTGATTTTGCTTGCATATGTAATTGCAAGTAATCAGGTCCTCCAGCTTTGCTGTCAGTACCACTCATATTAAACCCACCAAATGGTTGGTACCCAACAATTGCTCCTGTACATTTGCGATTTAGATATAAGTTACCTACATGAAACTCTTCTCTTGCTCTTTCTAGGTGCATTCTGTTTTTAGATATGACAGCACCGGTTAGTCCATATTCTGTATTATTCGCAACTTCTAATGCTTGATCAAAATCTTTGACTTTACAAATAGATAATACCGGTCCAAAGATTTCTTCTTGCATCATTTTAGAGTTTGGATCTAAATCAACAAACACTGTAGGTCTAACAAAGAATCCTGTTGAATCATCTCCAGTCCCACCTGCCAATAATCTTCCTTCAGTTTTTCCTATCTTAATATAACTCATTACTTTTGCAAATGCTTTTTCATCATTTAGTGGACCCATAAAATTGTCAAAATTTGATGGATTTCCTACAGTTAAATGGTTTGTTTTATACTCAATAATTTCAAGTATTTCATCATATACATCTTCATGAATTATTGCTCGTGAACAAGCAGAGCATTTTTGTCCACTGAACCCAAATGCACTTTTTACAATTTGATCAGCTGAAAATTCTAGGTCTGCACTTTTATCAACAATAATCGCATCTTTTCCACCCATTTCAGCTATGACACGTTTGATCCAAATTTGTCCTCTTCTTCTTTTTGCTGCCTCTTCATTAATGATTAAGCCTACATTTTTACTACCAGTAAATGAAATAAGACGAGTTTTTGGATTTCGTACCATCCATTCCCCAATTTCTGGTCCATCACCAGGAATAAAGTTTACAACACCATCAGGTAATCCAGCTTCTTCTAGGACTTCCATAAATTTATAAGCGATAACTTGTGTCGTAATTGCAGGTTTCAGTAATACTGTGTTACCTCCTACTACTGCCGCAGTTGTCATTCCAGCTAGAATTGCTAACGGGAAATTCCATGGAGTAATCACTGCTGCTACACCCAATGGGATATAGCGGAATTCATTGCGTTCTACGTTTCTTCTTGAAAGTGTTTTTTTATCACTTTCTTGTAACTCTAGAATTTGTCTTCCATAGTATTCTAAGAAATCGATTGCTTCAGCAGTATCTGCATCTGCTTCTGGCCATGGTTTCCCAGCTTCTTTGGTCATTAACGCACTGAATTCAAATTTGCGTCTGCGGATGATGTTTGCAGCTTTAAATAAGACATCTGCACGAATACTGGCTGGCACTTTCTTCCATTCTTCGAATCTTTTTAATGCAACATCCATCGCATGTTCTGCATGTTTAAAAGATGCTTGATGTATTGTTCCAACTAAAATCGACTTGTTTGCAGGGTTGACACTTTGATATTGTTTATCAGTTTTTACTCTATTTCCATCAATGATCAAAGAATACTCTTCCCCCAAATAACTTTCAACAAGTTTCAATGCTTTTCTGTACTTATCTTTGTTTTCTTGTTTGCTAAAGTCTGTTAATGGTTCTGTTTTATAACTATATACACCCATACTTTTTTTCCTTTCTAAACGACACTAGTTTCGTATTCACTATGGTCGTTATTTTTGAATCTATCTATATGCAACTCTGTAATATCAATTGTCATTGGCTCATTCAATATTATTTCACTCAGTAGTAATCCTGTCATTGGTGCAAACATGAAACCATGCCCACTAAATCCACAAGCCATGTAAAATCCAGGTAATTGATCTGTGTCAGAAATGATTGGTTGTCGATCTGGACTCAAATTATAGGATCCACCCCATTGTCTTACGACTCTTAACTCACCAATAGGTGGAAGCAACTCAGTGACTGTTTTACTCATTTCATCTAAAAATGTATGAGTACTTCCAATGTCGTGATTTTTTGCTACATTTTTATCACTTCTACCCATTATGAAACTTCCATGGGGTACTTGTTGGCAATAAATGTTTTTAGAGAAACTTATTACCATTGGACCTTGAATTTTTTCAATTGGCTCAGTTACTAAAATTTCATGATTTTCACTATAAACCGGGATAGAAACGCCTGCCAACTCTCCAACTTCTTTTGAAAAACCTCCAGCTGCATTTACTACTTTGTTCGTAATCACTTCTCTTTTGTCAGTGATTACTTTTTGAATTGTATTATCTTTTACTAGAATATTTAATACTTTTTCTCTATAGAAGAATTGTACTCCCATTCTTTTTGCTGCGGTATAATACGCGTCTGTCATCAAAAATGGATTCAAATGCCCGTCTGTTGGACAGTATGTTGCTCCTAAAACAATATCTTTGTTTAAATGGGGAACAATTTTTAAAGCCTCTTCAAGGTTTAATTTCTTAGCAGGAATTCCAACACTGTTCTGTAACTTCACATTTTTAGCAAATTGGACTTCCTCTTCTTCTGTTGTCGTTACAATTAAATATCCTTCTTGTTTGAACTCGATATCTCTATGATAGTTTAATATTTCTTGTGCTTGTTCAAAAAAATCTATACTGCCCTTTGCAAGGATACAATTCATTTTTGTACCCCATTGTTGTCTTACTCCTGCACCACATCTTCCTGTGGCACCACCACTCATATAATTATCATCAAATACAACAATATCTTTCATACCCTTTTTCGCTAAATTATAAGCGATACTAACTCCGCTGATCCCTCCACCAATAATTACGATATTAGCTTTCATCTTTGGCTTGCTCCGCGATAGATTTTAGTTTCACACCAGAAATAAGTGGTCTTGGTGTATGAGTTTTTACATCTTTCAAGGGGATCTTCAGATATTTAGCAATTTCTCTTTGTACTAACAGTCCACATGTATTTCCTTGGCACGCCCCCATGCCAACACGTAAAATTCTTTTTAAATCTTCAAATGTAGTATATCCTTCTTCCAAACAATCATGGATATCTTGTAAAGAAACATCTTCACATCTACATATAATAATATCTTTTTTATTCATGGGGTCTCCTAACTGTGACGAAGTCATACAAGTGTTCTTTATCTACTAAAACTGTTAATAGGGCTGTTTTATCTTGATTCTTGGTTAGTTGTATTTTTTCGATAATACAATTACCGATGATTTCGCCTTTTCTATTCACTGCTTTCCACATATCTCCATTTGTTGGCAATGGTAAAAATTCATATGGGATTTTGAATCGCAAGTGGTTGTCCAATTCTTGAACTGTAAAAATCGCAAGACCAGGACAATTAAATACACAAATTCCACACCCGGTACATTTGGTGAAATCTACTTTTGGAGGGGTATTAATATCTTCTCCGATATAAATTGCATCAAATGGACAGCTAGTGCTACAAGGATTACATGGAATTTCTTCATAACATTCTGTGATGGCTTTTGGTCTTACTAATTTATCTTCGTTAGGAAATCTTGATTTAATTTGTTCAATTGAAGGAACACCGTTTTTATTTAGCATAATCATTCCTCAATTCTGCGAGACCATCTCTTGTTGCTTTCCCAAATGGTCCACTTCTAAGATTTTTTAATTGCCCTACAAGATCATCGTGTAACTCATCATGATTCTTGTGTTTTTTTCCTAGCGACTCACCAACCAAAAGTCCAGTTAAATATCCTTCTACAATTGCACTACTTGCTTCTTCAACTCCACATACATCTCCTGCAACATAGATATTATCTATAGTAGTTTGATGATGTTCATTGATAACAGGTACAAGGCCACCTAGTGCTGGAATATATTTCATTTCCGCCCCTATCATCCCAATCAAAGAAGACAAAGGAGTTAATCCTACACTGATACATAATGCATCAACTTCTAATTCTTGTTCTGTTCCTTGTATCGGATTCCAGTTTTCATCAAGTTCTGAATACACAATTTTTTCCAAGGTATCTATTCCAATTGCTTTCACGATCGAATGTTTGGTAACAATATCAACACCCAATCGTTTTAATTTAGAAGCATGCACTTTGTATCCACCAATAGTAGGAGCAGCTTCAAGTACTTTTAATACCTTAACTCCAGCTTGTAATAATTGATAACTTACAATTAGTCCAATATTCCCAGATCCAACCATAACTACCTTGTCACCAGGTAATACACCGTGAACATTCATTAGTGTTTGAACTGCACCAGCACCATATATTCCAGGAAGATCATTGTTTTCAAATGCCAAGAATTTTTCACTTGCACCGGTTGCTACTATCAAACTCTTGAATTGAATTTTCTCATATTTATCATCTTTTAAAATCGTTACAACATTATCAGGATACAAGCCAACAACAGTTGTTTCTGTCATAAAAGTAATGAAATCAGGATACTTCATACAGTCATCAATTAAAATTTGAGCTATGTTGATTCCTCTTGTTTTTGCATATTGTTTTTCACTTCCAAAAAACATGTGTGTTTGTTTTACAAGTTGTCCACCTAACTTATAATCTCGTTCTATTACAAGCGAGTGTACACCACACTCAGCAGCTACTTTGGCTGCACTTAATCCGGCAGGTCCTCCGCCAATTATAACCAAATCAGCTTGTCTCATATAGAACTCCTTTGTTTGTTTGAGTCTCCACTATCATTCCTTCTTGTAGTTTTGTAACACATGTTCTAACATTAGGGACTCCATCCACTATCATGTTGCAAGATGCACAGTTTCCAATTGCACAATAAAAACCTCTTGGTCTTTTGTGCTCAATACTGTGGCTTAATTTTCGAACTCCTAAGGCATGAAGTGCGGAAGCGATTGTATCGCCTTCATAGCCAAAAACTGCTTTCCCATCATATGTGAAGTTTATCTGTTTTTTTTCTTCAAACTGTAAAATGGGATGTTCTTTAATTCGCATGTATTTACCACCTCACTATATTACAAATTATATCATATAAAACGCTTACATTGTCTATAAATATAAAATATCTAAAAAAATAGATACATAAATGTATCTATCTTTGTGTTTTATGCTTTATGAACAACTTTTCCGTCAATAATAACATATTGCGGTCTTGTCATAATATCAAATAATGGACCGTCCCAAATTACGATATCAGCATCTTTACCAACTGCAAGACTACCAACACGGTCATCAATACCATTTATTTTAGCACTATTGATTGTTAATGCTTGAAGAGCTTTATCTTCTGACAATCCTTCTTTGACGAACAACGCCGCTTGTACTAGCGTAGTATCGAGAGTGATTACTGGATGATCTGTCATAATAGCAAATTCAACACCATAGTCTTCTAACACTTTACCTGATGTAAATGATTTATTCACTAATTCATATTTTGAAGCCATACCTAAAGTAGGACCAATAATGACAGGAAACTTTTGTGACTTCACTAAATCAGGAATCAAATACGCTTCTGTTGCATGTTCTACCGTCATGTTTAAATCGAACTCGTTTGCAATGCGAATAGCAGTTGCAATATCATCTGCTCTGTGAGCATGAATCTTAACAATCATACCATCAAATACTCTCATTAAAGAATGTAATTTCATATCAAATGGAGGTTCTTTTGCATCTTCTTCTTTGTTTAAAAATGCATGATACTTTTTATGATATTCTCTTGCTTTAAAGAGCCATTCTCTCATTAGTGCTGCACTAGCCATTCTGGTACCAGGATTTTTTCCACCTGTTCCATAGACTCTTTTCGGATTTTCACCCAAAGCCATTTTCATAGCAGTTTCTTCTTTAATTACTACTTCTTCTACAGTGTTACCAAATGTTTTAATTGCTGTAAAAGTACCTCCAATTACGTTGGCACTACCTGGTCCAGTATTCACTGTTGTAATTCCAGCTTTATAAGTGTATTCAAATGCCATATCTTTCATATATAGACTATCAATCCCTCTTAATTCAGGATAAATTGGCCCGCTCATTTCATTTGTATCATTTCCTTCAAAACGAATCCCTTCTTCCATAATTCCTATATGGCAATGGGGATCAACGAGTCCTGGAGTCACTAATTTTCCATTTGCATTAATCACTTCTGCATCTTTTACCTTTAATTTACCTTCTACTACTTCCTTAATTTTCCCATTTTCAACAAGTATAGAACCGTTCTTAATTTCTAATCCAGCCATTGTTTTAATGTGTGCATTTTGTATCAACAACATATTTGTAACCTCCATTAAGTGTGTTTTCTCTATTGTTATTATATTAAAAAAAGTACTATATTACAAATAGCACTTTTGAAAATATTGTCACATTGGTTATTCGATCGAGTCCAGTATTTATAGAATTGTTACGTGAGTTTTATAATTATCGAATTATTACGTCTGTACTGTAGAAGATTCTAATTCAGATAATTCATGTTGAAGGGTAGAATCATTTGAAAATCCAGACCATAACATTTCAAATGAAGAAGCTATAAAGCTATCCGTATCTTTCACTCTGCTAGTTAGGATAAATTTTATTGTAGCATGCAATGCATTATCTATATAATACATAGAATATTCAGGATACTTTAAGCAAATTGTTTTAGGTGAAATTGCTAGTAATATTGATTCTCTAAATTTTTTAAAACTGCCCATCACTTCATCGTTTAACGATTTCTTGAATGATGAATGTATAAATAATTCAGTATATTCAAATTCATCAGGATTATTGATTCCCCATTTTATAACTGCGTTCCACATTGATTTTAATCGATCATGTAGAGATGCTTTTTCCTCAATTAATGTAAGGAAAGTATACTTTGAATGTAATTTGATTTCCATATAAACTGCATGAATGAGTTCTTCTTTCGTTTCGTAATAATTGAACAATGTTCCAACACTTACTTTTCCCTTTTTTGCAATAAGTGATGTTGGCGTTCCGTGGAAGCCTCTCTCATTAAATAGTTTCATAGCCGCCAATAAAATACTTTTTCTTTTATTTTCGTCCATAATATTCCTTCTTTCTTTTGATACCCTATGAATTTTACTCCTGTTTTATTCCTATGTCAATGAATATTATCTATTATTTTTTTATTAATTATAGACCACTGACCGATTAATCAATTACATGGAAGTGCTTACATGGTATAATGACTATTTAGTCAGTCATTCACCCCGTTTCTTTAAGCAATATAAATAGACTATTAAAGCGCACCATCTTCTTTATAAAGACAATTAGCGAAAATTTACACTTTCTATTATTTTTTAAAATTTTTTTTATTTTATACTTCATCCCACACCTAGGCAAGCATTGACCACTGACTGTTTAGTCACTCAAAAAAAATCGCTTGACATACCAATTCATAGGTATATAATCAAAGTCGGTAACACAAAAACTTACCATTCATGAATAGTAATTTTTAATAAACAATTAAACTTTAGGAGAGATCAAAATGTATTTACTTAACACAGGAATCAACAGTGATTTATCAATTATCATTGTCAATCTAGGAATCATCATAATTATGGGATATATATTCGGAAAATTATTTGAGTATATAAAAGTCCCAGCAGTAACTGGATATTTAGTAGCTGGATTGGTATTGGGTCCAATTACTGGTTATCTAAGTTCAGAAGATTTAAGTTCATTTCAAATTGTTTCTGACATTGCTTTAGGATTCATAGCATTTCAAGTAGGAAATGAATTATGGTTTGGAAAACTTAAAAAATCAGGTGTTAAAATTGTAGTTATTACAATTATTCAAGCCGTACTTACAACTGCAATCGTTATATTCGCTACTTCATTTGTAGTCGATTTGAGTGTTGCATTAATATTAGGAGCAGTTGCTGCCGCAACAGCACCAGCACCAATCATGCTAATCATTAAGAAGTATAAAGCAAAAGGGGAATTAACAGATACAATCATTCCTGTTGTAGGACTTGATGATGCTGTAGGGGTTGTAATGTTCAGTGCATTAATGTCAATTTCAATTGCTTTATTAAGCACTTCAGGAGCTGCATTGAATGTGATTACCATGTTCAAAGAACCATTCATTGAAATATTATTAAGTATTGTTATGGGTGGAGGAATCGGACTTATCGCAGGTCTTACGATTAGAAAAATCCAAAAACAAACTGATGTTGGAGAACAAAACTTACAAATTGTAGTAATCGCAGTTTTAATGACAACAGGTACTGCTCTTCTATTAGGAGGATCACCAATTTTAACTCCAATGATTGCAGGTACTGTAGTAACAAATTTAATAAATAAGGAATGTTACATCTTAGAAGAAGAAACAATTAGATTCTTCATTCCACCGATTATGTTAGTTTTCTTTACTGTTGCCGGAGCTCAACTAAACTTCAAAGTTGTTTTATCTGCGGGAGTAGTAGGATTATTGTATATCGTTGGTAGAGCAATCGGTAAGTTTATTGGTTCATACATAGGATGTTCAATTATGAAAACTTCAACTGAAGTTAGAAAATATTTAGGAGTAAGTTTACTACCTCAAAGTGGGGTAGCAATCGGGTTAAGCGTCGCAGCATTCCGACTTATTTCACCAGTTAATTTAATATTTGCAGAACAAATTCAAAATGTAATATTAGCTTCTGTATTATTCTTTGCTCTTACAGGTCCAATACTTGTAAAAATAGCATTAACATTATCAGGAGATATCAAAGAAACAGTTAAAGTAACAGAAACAATCCATGGAAAGGAAGCCTCAGTAGAATGGACAAATTCAAAAGTTTTAAGTCAATAACAGATAAATATCTAGGCGGAAAATTAGTAGATTTACGTATTGATTACCATAACGACAACAATGTAAATGTACTGATATCTTACAAATCCAATAACTTCTTCACATTAAATTATGAATTAGACTTAGATATCGATCACAAAGATGTTAGATTTGTGTCTCACGGATCATCAAAAGCATTTGAGAATATTAGACTTAATGGTGAGCCTAAATTTGATAAAGCAGTCTCAGAATATTTCTTTGCTAATTAAAATCACAAAACAATAGTATTAAAAAAGATAACTTCTTGTGAAGTTATCTTCTTTTTTTTCTAGAATCTTTGTCTCTCGCTTTTTCTAACACAATCGTTTTTCCAGAATACGATGAGCCAGCCAATGTTCTTATAACTTGATTCTCATATTGGTTTCCAACTGTAAAGAAACTGAATGCAGTCCGAATTGTAATATCTTTTATTTGAGAGTTTCTAAGTTTTGTTCTTTTAGATACGAATTCACCTAAACTTTTTGGACTCATTCCGATTTTACTACCTAAATTTATATGGAATCTAACTTGATTATCTTGTTTTCTACCTTGCTTATTACCTTGTTGATTAGGAGCACTTTCTTTTTCATTGATATCTCCTAGTACTACTTCAGATTGATCATCTTTCTCTAACTTAGAAAGCAAAGCAGTAACTACTTCTACTGGATCTTTTGAAATTAATAATTTATGAGCTAAATCATATTGAGAGTCTAAATTTTCATTTTCAATTACAGCAATAATATCTTCATATTGTTTTTCCTGTTTTACTTTAATTACTTTTTCAGGTGTAGGAATATTTCTTTTCTTGATATTCGCTTTTGTAAAACGTAATATTTGGTCGATACGGTACATTTCTTTTCTTGATACCAAAGTGAAACTATATCCTTTGTTACCAATTCTACCAGTACGACCGATTCTATGTACATAATAATCAGGTTTTTCTGGAACATCATAATTAATTACTGCTTCTACGTTTTTGATGTCTAGCCCTCTAGCTGCAACATCTGTTGCTACTACCATATCTAAAACACCTGAATGAAATTTCGCCAATACATCCATACGATTTGTTTGTTGTAAATCCCCATGAATTTTGTCTACATTGTATCCTTTTTTTGTAAGTTCTCTTGTAACGTCATCAACTTTTCTTTTTGTATTACAGAAAATCAAAGTTAATTTCGGATTATACACATGTAATAATCTAGCTACAGCTTCTACTTTGTTTTTGTCTTTAACGTTGTAGTAGTATTGTGTTACATCTGTATTTGTTTCTTCACCAGAAACAACACTTACAAGTTGTGGATCTTTCATGTATCTTTTTGAAATTGAAACAATTGCTTTCGGCATCGTTGCAGAAAATAACACTGTTTGACGATCTTGATTGGTCGATTCCAAGATTGTTTCTATGTCTTCTTTGAATCCCATTTTTAACATTTCATCTGCTTCGTCTAATACCAAGTACTTGATTTTTTCAAGACGGATTAATTTACGACCAATATGATCGATTGTTCTACCCGGTGTTCCTACAATGATTTGCGGTTTTCTTTTCAGTTTGTGAATTTGTTTTGAGATTGGTTCTCCACCATAAACACATACTGACTTTAGTTCTGGAAGGTATTTCCCGATTCTATTTATCTCAGTACGTACTTGTACTGCTAATTCTCTCGTTGGACATAAAACCAATGCTTGTATATCTCTGCTGTTAAAATCAATATCATCTAATATAGGTAATGCGAAAGCTGCAGTTTTACCTGTACCAGTTTGACTGTGACCAATTATGTCTTTTCCTTCTTTAATTAATGGGATACATTTTGTTTGAATATCCGTGAATTCTTCAAATCCCATTTCTCTTAATGATTTTTCTATACGTTCGTTTTCGTGTAACATTTGTACACCTCCATTTAGTGAAGCAATTAAGTATACCACAGAATATTTAAATGTAAAGAAATTAGGAGAAAAAGTTAAAACTTTATGTTAGAAGAAGGGTATATTGTTGTATAATATGACTATACTAAAAAAGGAGTGATCATATGCTGATACTTATCGGTGCAAGTGCAAGTGGTAAAACGGAAATCGCTAAAATATTGATCAAAGATTTTGGCTTTCATAAAATGGTCACAACTACTACAAGAAAGAGAAGAAAAAGTGAAATCAATCATATCGATTATCATTTTGTTACAAAGAATAAATTTCTTAAAATGAAAGAGCAAAACAAGTTTTTAGAAACCGTACAATACAATAATAATTATTACGGCACTCCAAAAGAAGGAGCTACAATTGATAAAGTATTAATCGTTGAACCTGAAGGAGCAAACGAAATATTCAAACAAGGAATTGAGAATACTGTTTTCATCTTATTAGAAACTGATGAAGAAACAAGAAAAAATAGAATGTTGTCTAGAGGAGACAACCTCATTCAAGTATTAGATCGATTACACCGTGATGATGAGTACTTTGATGAAAAGAATCTGGTTCATATTGATTATAAAATGAACACATCAACTCTAGACCAATATGACTTAGCTAGTGTCATTAATGATTTATATCAAAAACATTTAAAACAGATACAAAAATAAAACGATGAGAATATCTCATCGTTTTTTAGTTTTCATTATTCTCATCAGGATCAAATAATGTAAGTTCTACAACTTCATCATCTCCATAAATTGTATATGAGAAAATTTCCTGTCCAAATTCATCAAGAGTAACTATAATTTCTACTGTACCATCAATTCCATTTATGAAATAATCAACATGATAAGATATATCTTCAAGGCTTATCGATCTAGAAATAGTATAGTCTGCTTGATTAGACATTAATACTATGTTTGTACCAGAAACTTCTTCTGCGACCATTATTTGCATATAATCTGACTTATAATTTTGAATCGTTGTAACATGATACATTTTTGTACCATTTTCCCTTATTTCATTGCTATATCCAACATCCACATAATTACCATTGCCTTCTAATTTAACAGATAGCTGTATGCCAATTACATTGCTATCTTCTTCTAATGATCCTTCAATTGGATATTCATTTTCTCCAACAACTAGTTTTCCTTCGATTTGAGTTTTATATTGTGTAAAATAAAAATCATGCAATTGATTGTCTAACGTGTAAGATATCTTATATTCATACTCACTATCATTTAGTTTTTCAAATGTATGATTTCCAAGTATATCTATATGGTCTATGAACACTCTAGTTGTATCAAAATAATGGTTGAACTCCTCAATATATTTGACAAATTCTGTAGGGTATATATCTGAAAATGGCGGGTCTGGCTCGATTTCGGTTTCGCTTAAGCCATTTATCGAAGTATACATTGTTAACACTCCACTCAAGACATATGATACATTCGCGATTTCTTCACTTTCATAATCCGTAATATCTACAGTGATTCCACCATCACCAATTGAAAACAAAGTGATAGATAATACAATTAAAACCCCTAAGACAATAATTGATTCTTTGTTAAATCCAAATAATTTCGTCAAATTCTTCATTATTCCACACCTCAAAAAGTATTTCACATATAAAAGAACGATGAGAAATTTCATCGCTCTTCCGATACATTTCTCTTATCCTCTTATTATATGTTTTAACTTATACTCGTATTCTTCATATATATTTTACATCATAAACCATAAGCTATCAATATCTCTTTTTCTTACTTTAGCGACATATTTATCAAAAAAGTCTTTCTAGAATGAATAGAATGACTTATTTTTTTCTCCACTTGATAAACAAGAGATAATATATGCCATATAGTATACCTATTGGAATAGCCAATACAATAATCAAAATAACTACAACTATCACTACTATTACATATAATATTGCAAACAATATGTCAAAAATAATCATTGTATCACCTCTTTCTTTAATTTATTATAGCACATTTATTTAATATCTTCTCTTAACATTCCATATATCAATTCATCAGTATGGATTGGATTTCCAAATGAATCATTTCTTAGTGCTACTCTACTTCTTAGTAATCCCTCTTTGATGAATCCAGACTTTTCCATCACTCTCCATGAAGCGACGTTTTCAGGATTACATTTTGCAGTAAGTCTATGTGCGTTTAATACTTCAAATGCATACCTGCAAAGTTCTTTTACAGCTTCTGTACAATATCCCTGATTATGATATTCAGGATTCAAAATGTATCCAACATTGTATTCGTTAAATTTCTCAGGTTGCGTCTTTCCAACATATATATGTCCAATCATTTTATGCGTTTTTTTCAAAATCACAGCAAAAAATCTTTTTGATGGAATCACATCATACAAAAATGTCTCCAATGACTGTTTGTTAAAACGATTACTTTCATATTTCATCACATCTTCATCTGACATATATTCATACATATCATCAAAATCGATTGCTCTTATGTTTCTTATGTTGAGTCTTTCAGTTGTAATATTCATGACTGTTCTCCTTTTTTAATAATCAATTCCCTCATCAATGGAGCGAACACTGCTACTGTAATAGGCGTACCAACAAAAACTAATCCAAGTAAAGCGAAACCAGCGGCGTCATCATTCTCCCCTATTTTATCATAGAACATAAGAAAAAGAACCAGTTTCAACTAGGTTCTTTATTTAGCAAATGGTGTGGTTGATGGGACTTGAACCCACACTCGATTAAGAACTACCCCCTCAAGGTAGCGCGTCTGCCATTCCGCCACAACCACACGTGCATATATATTGTACCACAAGCTTTTAAATCTTTAACTGAAAATTACTTTTTTTTCAAAAAAAGATACTACTCAATAGTATCATCTTTTAATGATTTAAATGTTTGATCATACTGAATCAATATATTTATATATTCTTCAAATGTACCTTGATCAATTGTATTATTAAATAATATTTTTTCTAGGTTCATCCTTATTATATGGACTTCACTATATTCTTTGTTGTTCCAATCTAGTTTTAAAATTGATAAAGTCTTGAATAAAGACTGTTTCACTTTCTCTAAATCGAATTGTTTGTCTGTTGTTTCGATTTCGGAATAAGATTGTTTCATCTCTTCTTTATTTATCGCTACTTTTAATATGTCTTTTGTATATCCTATTGGACACTTGTTCCCTTCACAAAGTCCGCATTTCCCTTCCCCTAAACAAATACTATCAATATCTATAGTCATAGCATTATAAAATTCATAAAGCTCTAAAGCTACTTTTTGATATCTAGAACGTATTTGATTCTTTCTAGATTGTAAGTTTGGTTTTAGTAGAAACGCTGTACTCAATACTACTAAGGAGCTAAATCCGATAATATAGTACCCTGAGAGATATTTGATTGGTAAACTATTAAATAACTTGATATATCCAAATAGCAAGAAAATCATACTTGCACCAATTTTAATGTAGAACTCATCCAGTTTGTTTCCTAGTTTTAATCCAATAAATATTCCGATCATACTTGTAAATACCATCCCTAAAACAGTACCCATCAAGATAAAAGCAGGGAACATAGCATCTGTACTTAGAGCTATTGCTGTTAGTTGTGTTTTGTCACCTAGTTCACCAATAAAGAAAGCGAGTGATACTGTTACAATCGGACCATATTTACTCAGTTTACTTTTTTGTTCTTCGGTATCCACTTTCAAATTCCAAAGTCCGAACAAGATAAAACTAAAACCAGCGATAATACTCAAAGTTTCTAAAGGAACAAAATATTGCAAATTGCTCCCCAACAATACAGCTAAAGCATGGTTTAAAAGAGAGCCTATAAAGACTCCTATTAATACTTGTTTGATTTTATATTTTGAAGCAAATGCCATTGCTAATATTTGTGTTTTATCACCCATTTCAGCTATAAATATTAGAGCAAAAGCTTGTAATAACTCTATCACCATATAAATCAACCTTTTCCAATTTATTTAAGCGTTATAACTCGAATCTCCGAGATAGGAACTAAGACACCTTTGTTTCCACAATCAATTTCAATAAAATCATCACCAACATAAACCAATACACCTTTATGCAAAAGGTATCCAACATGATGTGTTTTCGTTTCTACAATAATTCTTTGATTCAACAGTGAAACCAGTTTATCTTTCAATCCATTACTTTCCATATATTTACCTCCCAAGAATGTTTCTTACTCATTATAACAAATTAAAAGCACTTTTGGAAAGTGCTTTTAAATTGCATGTGGTTTAGAGTGTATTTGTTCTTCCTCTTCAATATCAATTTCTCCAGCTTTTTTGAACGACCATTTCACAACTATCTCTCCAATCAGTTTATAAAAAATAATCGCTGACAATATAATTGAGAATATATTTGTACCCAGTTCACCATACCAAAGTTCACCTGTTTCAGTATAAACTTGAGCAAAACGAACTTCTGCAAGAATTGCCATATCCAAGGCAACTCCTCCTTGTGGTATTAAGGTGAATCCTAAGAATTTTTGAATCATTTTATTCTCTTTAGAAATTCTTGCTGCCAAATGTGTTCCAGCAACTTTTCCAATTATTCGGATAAATACATATACCAATGCCAATCCACCAATAATACCCATTGATTCAAACTTTAAATCTGCACCGGAAATGGTGAAAAACACCAATAATAATGGTAAAACAATTGCATCGGTATTGCTTCTAAATTTTTCCAATAATTCACTACTAATTCCATTACTCATAACCATCCCCATTATTAGTGGTAATAAAATATCTGATGTTTCAAAAACTTCACCAATACTTACACCAAGTACAACTGCAATAAAGATGATTAACACAATCGAAATATTGTCTGAGTTTTTATAATATTTTAAAATCTTTGTCATAAAGATTCCCAATATACTACCCACAATAATCGAGAATGCAATACTTAATATCGGACCCAAAAAGATTTCTCTCGCTACCAACAATTCACCTTCATGACCAGCAAAATAAATCGAGAATGGTAATGCCAAACTGAAGATTACAATCCCAATCATGTCATCAATTGCAACTATTGGGCAAACAAACTCACTGATACTTCCGTGTGTATGATAACTTCTCATACAAGCAACAATTGGAGCAGGAGTAGTAACAGTAGCAATTGATCCTAAGATCAATGCATATGTTACTTTATGTTCTGTTGCTACCAAATAAACTACTGAAAAGACCAATAAAAATGTGAAGAGAGCTTGAAAGAAAGTAATAAAAAGAATTCTACTTCCTTTCGATTTCAAAATCGTTCTATTTAATTCCATCCCAATATTGAAACCAATAAACCCTAATGTTAATACTTTAATAATTTTGATATCATATAAAAAATCAGCGTCGATTAATCCAAAAACAGACGGACCAAAAAGCATCCCAACTAGAATGTAACCTGTAACCCTCGGCAATTTAATTTTTTCAGCTAAGTTTCCACCAATTATTCCGATACATAATAAAAAAGCAACATTGAATAATAGATTAGCGCTAAGTAAATCAAATATACTTACAATATAGTCCCATAAATCTAACAGCATAATGGCCTCCTAGTAATATTCTAATTATATTATAGCAAGAGAATACTTAAAAAAACAAACATTATTTTTTGAGAACAACTCTATAAAAACAATGTCTAGTCTAACGAATACTCATCGTTTCTTGACAACTCTTAAACATACAAAGTATAATATATTCATATATTATAATATTTGGAGGGTTTTTATGACAGGAATTTATTTAACCATTGGTATCGTTATTGCTCTTAGCGCACTAGGATACGCTTTTTATTTGTACAAAAAAGTTCTCTCATTTGATGAGGGAGACGACAAAGTAAGAGAAATTAGTAGCTACATTAAAGAAGGTGCTCAGGCATTCTTAAAAAGCGAATATAAAGTAATTTATACTTATATCGCTGTTGCTTCACTGATTATCTTTGTTGGATTTTGGATCGGTTATGATTCTATCTCTGGACTAACTGAAGGTAGTAACACTAACATTCCAATTCCACAGCATGACAATAGTGCATTGTTCTTTGCACTCGGAACGTCATTATCATTTGTTCTTGGATCATTCTTTAGTTTATTTGCCGGATTCATTGGAATGAAATCTGCTACAAATGCAAATTCAAGAACGACTACTGCTGCTCAAAAAAGTGGAATGATCAAAGCCTTAGACGTTGCCTTTAAAGGTGGAAGTGTTATGGGTATGGGTGTTGTTGGATTTGGACTATTAGGTCTATTGATTGTAATATCTGTTTCATTCGCATTCGGAATTCATCCATATGAAGCAATCACATATGCAGCTGGATACAGTTTGGGTGCATCATCAATCGCCTTATTCGGACGTGTTGGTGGAGGAATTTATACCAAAGCTGCTGACGTTGCTGCTGACTTAGTTGGTAAAATCGAAGCAGGTATCCCAGAAGACGATCCTAGAAACCCTGCAGTAATCGCAGATAACGTTGGAGATAATGTTGGTGATGTTGCTGGTATGGGTAGTGACTTATTAGAATCTTATGTATCAAGTATTATCGGTGCTGCTACAATGGCAGTATTGGTATTCGAAGAACCAGAACGCATCAACGCAGTTTTATTTGTATTAACGATTGCATTCAGTGGAGTGCTATCATCAATGATTGGATCATTCTTTGTTCGTGGTAAAGAAGGCAAAAGTCCATTTAAAGCATTAAAAATGGGAACATATGTAAGTGCTGGGTTATTTGTTGCTTTGACATTTCTTGCTAACTTCTTATTCAAAGATACAATTATGTCACCATTGTACACAGATACTTCTGATGCAAATCCTTTAAATTGGATATTTATGAATAGTGAGCAAATATTATTTACTTATGCTCCATTCTTCTCTATCATTGTTGGACTATCTGTTGGTATCTTAATTGGACTTGTATCAGAATACTATACCTCAGCAGACTATAAACATGTTAAGAACATTGCAAAACAGTCTGAAACTGGACATGCTACTAACATTATTGCTGGTATCGCAACTGGTATGGAATCAAGTTTAATCCCTGTGCTAATCTTAGCCTCAGGAATTATTGGATCATATTTATTAGCAGGATTATTCGGTGTAGCACTTGCTGCAGTTGGTATGTTAAGTACAGCTGGAATTACCATTGCTGTTGATGCATATGGACCAATTGCTGATAATGCTGGTGGTATTGCTGAAATGTCAGGACTAGATAAATCAGTTCGTAAAATTACAGATGAATTAGATTCCGTTGGGAATACTACAGCTGCAATTGAAAAAGGATTCGCGATTGGGTCAGCTGCAATGACTGCTATCGCATTATTTGCGGCATTCATCAGAAAAGCAAATGTGGCTGTAATCGATGTTGCTAAGCCTGAAGTTATGGCTGGATTAATCTTTGGAGCTATGTTGGCTTTCTTCTTCTCATCACTTGTTATTAAATCAGTTGGGAAAGCTGCAAACAAAATGATTGATGAAGTGCGTAGACAATTTAGAGAAATGCCAGGAATTTTAGAAGGAACAGTTACTCCTGATTATGCAAAATGTGTTACAATCTCAACGCAAGCCGCATTAAGAGAAATGGTTATTCCTGCAATATTAGCTATCGCTACTCCTCTTATCGTTGGTTTCTTATTTGGTGCACAAGTATTAGGTGGTATGCTAGCAGGGACGCTTGCAACTGGTATTATGTTAGCAATCTTTATGGCTAACGCTGGTGGAGCTTGGGACAATGCTAAAAAGTTAATTGAAACGGGAGAACATGGTGGTAAAGGTAGTGAAGCACATAAAGCTTCGATTACCGGAGACACTGTTGGAGATCCATTCAAAGATACTGCTGGTCCATCAATTGATATCTTAATCAAATTGATGACTACAATCTCATTGGTATTTGCTGCTGCATTTGGAATGGGGCTCATTTAAGACAAAATGAAAACGCCGAAATTCGGCGTTTTTTATTTCACTCACATATTGTTGTTATTAATAATGAAAAGCTGCCACTACCCACATAACTGTAATTCATGTTATAAATGGTTTGTGGAAATGTTAGAACAACCAATTTATTATCTTTCAGTATAAAATATTGATTTCTTTGTCGATATACAATTTCCGATTCATCTTCTAGTTCAAACAAATTATTGTATGTTAGAAGAGCACCTTGTTCTCCATCATTCATTGGTGGAGCTACAATATAGTAACTATCAAAATTATGATACAATGGATAACTATGTTCTTGATTAGATAAATCTAATACTAAGTTGCCATCATAATTAACCAAGTATGTTGTATAAAACTGGTCGCATAGCCATAGCTCAAAGTAACAATAGTCATAACTGCTGATGCTATATAGATTGTTATCCACCTCTGTAAATATAACATTCTTGACTGGTTTTTCAAATTCCCATATGATTCTATTTTCCTTATTAACTTCTATTACTTTTCGTTCCCCATAATGCTCATCATTCTCATCATTTGTCCAGGAACTAGTTACAATATAATTCCCTTGGTTTGTAATATAATGTATCGTCCCCTGAATGCTATCGGTATCTACAATATTACCATCCATATCATAGATATCAACAAGCCATCCAACTCCACCATTTCCGTAACGTTGTACATAAATATAATTATTTTTATAAAAGACATTCTTGATTGCAGTATCTGTTAAATGACTCCATAAAATATTTTCATCTGCATCCTCAATAGAAATGTAGTGCTTGTTCTGTTGATAATCAAAATCTTCATAATACCACACAATTAAATCAGCATTATCCATACAATTAAGATATGTTTCTTTTCCGTCAATTAATGGTATTCTTCTAACATATTCACGAGTATCTCTTGGGACTTCCCACACGTTGAAAGTTCCATCATTAAAAATTTCAATATACTGATACGTGCTTTCTGTCAGAGAACTAAGATATGTAACACTGTTTTCTGATATCTCTCTAAAATTCAGATAGCTTGAACCTGTGTATGACCACACTATTTCTGACTCTAAGTTCATTTTAGCAACTGTTTCTCTATTCTGTATCAGGTATCCATCATCAACGATTCTAATACCATTATAGGGTACATCATCAATAGTGCTTAATGTATTACCTTGTTTATCAATATGAATTAACTGATTCTTATCATTTGATGTAAGAACGATTAAAAAGGTATCGTCTATAAGTTTATATACTTCTGGAACTCTCCCATCAGTTGTAAATTCATACAGTACTTCTGTATCATTTTCTGTAATTTTATTAAAGGAATACGTATCAAAGGAGTCACCCTCTGTGTAGTCTATATAGTAATATGCTGCTTGATTATCAAGAAAAAATGTTTCTCTATTAAATGAATCAATCGTATTAATTACTACTTTTGAATCCATCGAGAACAGTTCTTCACCTTTATTTGAATACACAGTCCAAAGATAATTATCATTGTATGTTTTCACTCTAATCGTGTCGCCAGGACCTGCTTGAATCTCATACACATAGTCCGAATCAAAAATTGTATATTCATATTCAAAATTATGGTTCAACGCTGTTATGAAGTTGCTAACAGTATCATAATACGATACATAAATCAAATCTTCAATAATGGTTATGTCATATATATTGTAATACTCAAACAATAACAAAACTTCTTCTGGCAACTCATATTCATCTATCAATAGTTCCTCACTTGATGTTTTAAACAAGTCAATAGGTTCAATGTTTTGCTTGCATCCCGACAAAGTAAACATAAATGTCAACACCAATACTATCAAACAAATTTTTTTCATAATACCCCTCCATTCAACAATGCTATTATATCATCTAAACTATATTTTTTTTATTTTTTTTCATTACATTGCATGACAAAACACCTAAAATACAAAGAAGACACCGTTTCGGTGTCTTTTTTTATTGTTGTTTTCTATAGAAGTACTCAGTATGGAGTAAATGATGTGCTCGTTTACTATTTGGTTCAACCAAATAATCTTTATACAATGCTTTGATTGCTGGATTTTCATGAGACTTACGATATACCATATTACCATCGATTGTATAGGTTGATGCAATTCGTTCTAGGCGGACATCGTTGGTTGTTCCATAGGGTTGTCCACCTCCTCCAATACATCCACCAGGACAAGCCATGATTTCGATAAAGGTATATGGAGAAGTTCCTGCAATTACTTCTTCTATAAGTGTTCTAGCATTACTCAAGGAATGCGATACTGCAACTTTAACTGTTGTTCCACCCAAATCAACTTCAGCTTCTTTGATTCCTTTTAGTCCTCGAACATCATTAAAATCCAATGATTCAAGTGGCTTATTATTTACCACTTCATATACAGTACGTAAAGCAGCTTCTGTTACTCCTCCTGTTGCCCCAAATAAAGCGGCTGCTCCTGTCGTAATACCAAACGGATTGTCAAATTCAACTTCTTGAATTTGATCAAAATCAATTCCCATTTGACGGAACATTTTTCCTAGTTCTCTTGTAGTTAATACAATATCAACATCAGGATGAATTCCATCACTTGATAGTTCTTTTCTTGTTGCTTCATATTTTTTTGCAGTACAAGGCATAATTGAAACAACGTATATATCTTTTGGATCCATGTTTGCTTTTTTTGCATAATATGTTTTGGCTAATGTCCCAAACATTTGTTGTGGTGATTTACATGATGATATATGTGGCAATACTTCTGGGTATTCTTGTTCAGCTAGATTAATCCATCCAGGACAACAAGAAGTCATCAATGGTAATACCCCACCATTTTTAATGCGTGAAATTAATTCAGTACCTTCTTCCATGATAGTTAGGTCTGCGGTAAAATTCGTATCGTAAACATGATTGAATCCTAAATGCTTCATTGCGCTAACCAATTTACCATTACTAATAAGACCTGTTGTTAGACCAATTTCTTCTCCAATACTTACACGTACAGCTGGTGCAATTTGAACCATTACATGTACATTAGGATCATGTAATTTTTCCCATACTTGATCAGTATTGTCTTTTTCAATAATTGCTCCAACAGGACATACGTTTGCACATTGTCCACAGAAGGTACAAAACTCATCATTCAGATATTTTCCAAATGCAGGAGTGATTTCCATATCGTGTCCACGACCCATTGAATCCAATACATGCATTCCTTGCACTGTTTTACACACATCAACACAACGTCCACATTTGATACATCGATTACTATTACGTATCAGTGATGGATTATGATTATCTATCTCTTTTCGTTCCAGTACATTTTCGAAACGATTGATATCAATTCCTAAATTGTTGGCCAATGATTGTAATTCACATCGCATATTTCTTACACACGAAGTGCATGTTGCATCATGATTAGAAAGAATCAATTCCGTAATTGTTTTACGTGCATTTAATACTTTTGGTGTATTGGTTTGAATCTTCATTCCTTCTCTAACAGGAGTGGAACAAGATGTTTTCAATCCTCTAAGACCTTCGATTTCAACTACACATATGCGGCAATCACTATTAATATGAAGGTCTGGGTAATGACATAAAGTTGGTATTTTGACATTTAATAGTTTGGCTGCTTCTAAGATCGATAATTTTTCATCAACACAAATATCGCGACCATTAATTGTAATATTAACCATGTTGGACCTCCTTATTGTTTTTGATTCTTTCAATGTATTCATCATTGAAGAATTCCATTGTAGATATAATTGATGTAGGAGATGTTTGTCCGAGCCCACACAATGTTGTTTCATGGATTACACTAGCCAAAGATGCCAGTGATTGATAATCTTTATGGGTCGCAGTGTAATTCACAAATTTCTTAAGAAGATTCACAATCTGCACATGTCCTTCTCTACAAGGAGTACATTTCCCACATGATTCATGTAGGAAGAATTCCATGTTTCTCAATATTATATCAAACATATCATGAGAGTCATCAATTACGATAATTGCCCCAGCACCCATTTTACTATCGAAAATTTCAAAGCGTTCATTGTCAATATCCATATCAAGTAAGCTTGGAGGAATAATCGCTCCACATGCTCCACCTAATTGAACCATTTTTATTTTTCTTCCTTCTGTTGTTCCACCACCGAGAACTTCAATTACTTCCCTGATTGTTCTTCCAAACGGAACTTCATATACTCCTTTGTTTCTTACATTACCAGAAAGACTAATTAGTTTGGTTCCTGAAGCATAATCACTTCCGATATTGTTATATGCATATCCTCCAATGTCAATAATAAAAGGTAGATTACAAAACGTTTCAACATTATTGATTAATGTTGGCTTGTTAAAAACACCACATTGTGATGGAAATGGTGGCTTAACTCTAGTTCTTCCAGGTTTCCCTTCAATTGATTCAATCAAAGCAAATTCTTCCCCACAAACATATGCACCAGCTCCTCTTCTGACTTCAATATCAAAAGACATTTCTGTATTGCATATACTTTCACCTAAAAAATTATGTTCACGAGCTGTTTCAATAACTTGCTTCATGATTTTAATTGCTTTTGAATATTCCCCACGTATATAAATATAACCTTTAGAAGCTCCTGTTGCATAGGCACTGATCAACATTCCTTCAATGATTTGATGAGGGTCTTTTTCTAACATATATCGATCTTTAAAATTTCCAGGTTCACCTTCATCTGCATTACAAATAATATATTTGGTTCCAGTTTCTTTTGCAAAACTTTTCATTTTAATACTTGTTGGGAAGTTTGCACCTCCACGACCTGTAATACGAGACAAGGTTATCTCTTCAAGGATATCCTCAGGGTCCATATGTAGTGCTTTCAAAAACATTGAATATCCATCTTGCATGATATAGTCTTCAATACATATTGGAATAATTTTATCAAAACGTTTTGTTAAGACCTTATGCTGTATCATTTTTTGCCCCCCTGTACTGTTCCAACAAAGTAATTACTTTCCCTTTTGTCAAATTCGTATAGGTTTCATGGTTAATACGCATTGCTGGTGATTCATCACAACATCCAATACATGCCGTGAATTCAATTGTGAATAGTTTGTCATTTGTTGTTTCACCAAGTTTAATACCTAAGAATTCCTCTACTGTTTCTAAAACATTAAAAGAGTCATTCAAATAACAAGGGACATCCTTGCAAATTTGAATGATATATTTTCCTCGTGGTGATGTTGATAAGAGCGTGTAAAAAGACATCACACTACAAATGTGCGATTCTTTTGTCCCTAGATAATCCGCTATCACAGTAATATCCTCTTCACTTACAAAATGATTTTCCTTTTTCTCGTCTATGTCTATTAAAATTTCTAAAAGGTAATCTTTCTGTTTTGGATAACTGCTTAAAATTTCTTTTACTGGCATAATACTCCTCCTTGTTTTTTATAAAACAGGAAAAAATCTCCAGCAATCCATTCATCAAGTAATCAAGTAATCTTCGTTGTTTTTCTAGTAGTGATCAAATAGTAATTTTCGTTTGCACGCATATGGATAACATAAGTTATTTCCTGTGCTTATTTAGAATTGTTAACGCTTTCCTCACTCATTATACTCTAAGTAAAGCACAATACCAAATATCTGCAATTCCATCACTATTTGAAGAAAATTTATTTATTAAATCGCTTTATTTAGATGTTTCTTGTTCTTTCTATTGTCATAAATACTGTAATAAACGAGTATGTTTTTTTACTTTTTTTATTTTTTTTATTTTCTAAATAAGAATTTTGTTAAATTTGCAAAAAAAACACCGAAATTCGGTGTCTTTATTTTAATTCGGTATTATGAAGAACAATTTGCATAAATGGTATTTCGATATCATTCTTATCCATTAATTTCTTAATTTCATTTCGCAAGTTTCTTTCAATCGCATACTGTTTCTCTGAGTTTGTTCTTGCTATAACGCGGAGATTTATTGAACTAGCTGCAAACTCAACGACTCCAACACAAACTGGATCTTCAACTATATCCGGATTAGCAGGTCTGATTTTAGGTAACTCAGTGTTTAAGATATTAATCACACGTTCGATATCTTCACTATATGAAATCCCAACCTCTACTATTGCAACAGACTCAGTAAATGAATAGTTTATTGCATTTTGGACACTAGAGTTATTAAATATTTTCACATCTTTTTTCCAATTCATCACTTTTGTAGTCTTTAGACCGATATCAATTACTTGACCCTTAAATCCATTGACTTCAATAACATCACCAACATCAAAATGTTTTTCAAAAATAATAAAGAATCCTGTAATAAAATCTTTCATTAAATCTTGAGCACCAAATCCGATTACCAATCCTAAAATACCAAGTCCCGCAAGAGCTGGGAGAACATTCACTCCCCATAGAGCCAGCAATATTAAGACAAGTATAATCTTCATAGAGTAATCAACAATACTTATTGTAACTTTCAATATCGTAATTTTTCTCTTTTGATTCTTTAATTCATATCTTTTCAAAGAATAATGTTGAAATAACTTCATTAATTTAAATACACCTATGAAAATAAAAACAATTATAACTGATGTAATTAAAATACCTATTTTATCTAATAAAACCTCTTCTAATTGTTTCCAATCATCATAAAATAAACTGATATAATTCACATTCCAAACATAAAATTCAAACAGTAAAATTGCAATTGCTACTATAATTGAAATAAAATAAACAAAAAATACTACTTTTTGATGATTTTCATCTGTTAAGTAACGATTGATTAGACTTTTTGACAAAAAGAACAAACCCAACAAGAGCAATACCCCAATAATAGAAAATACAATACTAATCGTCAATGTGAACGGCATATAAACAACTCCTTTATATAAATATATTTAGTATATACTTATTATACTACAAAACCTATTGAATATGTAAGAATTCATTATAGTGGTCGCTCCCCACTTACGACATTCTCAATATCCTTGAAGAGGGAGTTTTCTTGAATGTATTAGATAAATTTAAAAGAACCACTTTTATAAGTGGTTCTTTTGCACATTAAACATAAGTTTATTGTCTTCAAATGTTACATAAATAGTATGATTCGGCAAAACATCTCCTCGAATAATCAATTTACTGATACTCGTTTCAATATGTCTTTCTATATATCTCTTTATCGGTCTTGCACCATAATAGATATCATATGCTTGATCTAGGATGAATCCCTTTGCTTGAATACTCACATCCAAATACATTTGTTGCTCATTCAATTTTCGCTCTAATTGGTCTATTTCAAGTGTTATAATTTGTAATATTTCTTCTCGTTGTAACGGTTTAAACATCACGATATCATCAACACGATTCAAGAATTCCGGCTTAAAGATTCTCTTTAATTGTTGTTCCACTTTATCTCTAGCCTCATCTGTTATATTTCCGTCTTTTGAAATACCGTTTAACAAATATTCACTACCAATATTAGACGTCATAATAACAATTGTATTTTTGAAATCTACTGTTTTCCCTTTGGCATCTGTTAATCTACCATCATCGAGTAATTGTAATAAAATGTTTAATACTTCCGGATGTGCTTTTTCAATTTCATCAAACAAAATAACACTATACGGTTTTCTCCTAACAGCCTCTGTTAGTTGTCCACCTTCATCATACCCGATGTATCCAGGAGGAGCACCAATAAGACGTGCTACTGTGTGACGTTCTTGATACTCACTCATATCAATTCGAATTAGATTCTTTTCTGTATCAAATAGATGTTTTGATAATGTTTTTGCAATATGTGTTTTCCCCACTCCAGTTGGACCTAGGAATATAAAACTTCCAATTGGTTTATTTGGTGACTTAAGCCCACTTTTTGTTCTAAGGACAGCATTTGAAATCGTTGTTACTGCCTCATCCTGCCCAATTACGGTTTCATGTAAAATATCTTCTAGATGCAATAATTTCTCTCTTTCACTTTCTCGTAGTTTACTTACAGGTATTCCTGTCCATTTGGAAATAATCTCGGTTATTTCGTTTTCAGTTACTTCTTCTTTTAACATTGTGTTATTTGTTGAAGCTACAAGTTCATCTAAATCTTTTTGAAGTTTTGGTAATGTTCCATGTTTCAATACGGCAAGTTTTTCTAAATCGTAATTGCGTTCTTCCATATCGATTTGTTGTTTTACATCATCTATATCTGATTTGATTTTTTTGATTGCTTCAATATTTTGTTTTTCTTTTTCCCATGTTGCTCGTAATACTTTCGCTTTTTCGTTCAGGGATGCCAAATCGATTTTTATATTGTTTAGGCGTTCTTTACTAAGTGCATCTTTTTCTTTTTTCAAAGACTGTTGTTCAATTTCTAATTGCATGATTTTTCGATTGATTTCATCTATCACTGCTGGATGAGAATCAATTTCAGTTTTAATCAAGGCACCTGCTTCATCCATTAAATCAATGGCTTTATCTGGTAAGAAACGATCACTAATATATTTATTACTAAGAGTCGCACAAGCTACTAGCGCATTGTCTGTAATTCGAACTCCATGGTGGATTTCAAATTTGTCTTTGATTCCTCTCAAAATACTAATCGTATCTTCTACACTTGGTTCGTCAACCATTACAGGTTGAAAACGACGCTCTAAAGCAGCATCTTTTTCAATATATTTTCGATACTCATCAATAGTTGTAGCTCCAATACAGCGTAATTCTCCTCGTGCCAATAATGGCTTCAAGAGATTTGATGCATCCATAGCTCCATCCGTTTTTCCTGCCCCAACAATGTTGTGTAGTTCATCAATAAATAGAATGATTTCCCCATTGCTCTTTTGCACTTCTCCCAATACAGCTTTTAATCTTTCTTCAAATTCACCATGATATTTTGCTCCCGCAACGAGTGCTCCCATATCTAGAGCAAAAATTGTTTTATTTTTCAGTCCTTCTGGTACATCTTCATTCAAAATACGACCTGCCAAGCCTTCTACAATCGCTGTTTTACCAACTCCTGGTTCACCAATTAAAACAGGATTATTTTTCGTTCTTCGACTCAAAATTCTTATCGTACGTCTTATTTCCTCATCACGACCTATTACAGGATCGATTTTACCATTTTTTGCTAACTCAACAAGGTTTTGTCCATATTTTGTAAGTACTTCATATGTATTTTCTGGGCTATCACTTTTTACCTGTTGATTCCCACGAACTGTTTTCAATGCTTCTAAAAATTCATTCTTATCGATATTGTGTTTTTTCAAAATAGTTTTGACTATAGAATTTCTAGCATCAAACATTGCTAAAAAGATATGTTCAACACTCACATAATCATCTTTAAACTGTTTTTTCAATTTTTCGCTATCAAGCAGTATTTGATTTGCAATAAGAGAAAAATAGGGTTGTTGTGTACTTCCAGTAACTCTTGGTATTTTTCCTAGTTCAGAGTTCACTGTACTCATAAGGTTTGTAACGTCCACTTTCATCACTTGAAGTAACCTTGTTATCAATCCATCTGATTGATTAATAAGGGCAAATAATAGATGAAGATCTTCAATTGTTTGATTGTTTTTTTCAACAGCTAAATCAAACGCATCATTTATTACTTTTTTTGACTGATTTGTATAACTATCAATATTCATCAATATCACTCCTTTTCCTTTTGATTCACTTTTATTTTACCACCACTCAATTTATTAGTACATTTAAACCTAACGTGAATTCATTAGTTTTCGTAAAAAAGCAACGATGCAAGTGTATCATATTGCCACAAGAGATGTAACTACAGAAAAAAGTCGAAATCAATTTACCTAAAATGACTATTTTAGCCATCAAGAGAAATTAATTACGACTTTTGATAATTGATTGGAGGTCCCGACCAGATTTGAACTGGTGATCACGGAGTTGCAGTCCAATTCTAATTAAAAAACGACTTGACCAAGCCGTTTTTATCTTTTTATTGCTTCTAGTTCTACATAGTGCAGAATAATGATGCATTTTATAGTTTTTTTACTATTTTCACACAAAGCAGTCCGTTGCTTTGTACGACGGAATACTTATAAAACTCATTTTTGTTCATATTCTATTTATTCAAACAACTCTTTATAGGAATTTAAAGTTGCATTACCAATACTTTTGCTACTTAGTTTCTTATAGATAAAACCTAAAAATCCTTTCGTATTAAGAAGTTCAATAGTACAAATCAGATTTACTTTGTCATCTTGTCCTTGAAATTCAAAATGATAGCGAGAAGTTACTTCAACCAATTTGCCACCTGAATAGTTTTCTTCAAAATCAACAATTAGAGCGTTATCTTTAAACGATTTGCACTGCTATGATTTTCTAGGACACATAGGTACCACCCTAGACATAAAAATAGCGACATGCAACTTTCCTTTGTTGCTTCTATTTTATCATAAATTATTTTAATTGAATAGATTAATTAAATCCTTTTAATGTTCTATATTCTGCTGGAGTTAAGTAATCTAACTTATAAGCTACTCTGTGATTATTAAAATAGTCAATATATAGTTCAATGGCTGTATTGATATCTTTAAAATCATGAAGTTTAATATAGTGTTTCAAGTCACCTTTAATCCAACCTATTAATGATTCAATTACTGGGTTATCTGTAGGAGTTCCAGCACGTGACATTGATCTTGTAATAGGATATTCTTTGTGAGCTTTTTCAAATTTCTTAGATGCATACACGATTCCTTGATCACTATGCAAGATGGTATGGTCATCACCATATCCTCTTTCTTCTTTAATACGTAAGAAATCTTGTAAGCTTTTTAAGTGATTCATAACACCATTTCCGTGTTTAGAGTTTGCACAATCATGTCCTACTATTTCGTTGTTAAACACATCAATATGTAGGTTTAAATCATATTTCTTACCATCATGTTTTAATAGTGTTGTATCTGTGGTTACTTTCTCAAATGGTCTTGTAGTAGACCAATCACCATTGATGATGTTAGGAAACTTATCAGATATCCCTTTAGGTCTTCTAAACGCTCTTCTTCGTGCTTTAGAGTATATTCCCATTTCTCTAAAACATTGATACATTAAGTAATATGATACGATCCATCCTGTTTCATTTATGATATCTTTTCTCAAAGCTCTATACCCTTTTTCAGGATGAATGGTATGGTAATTCTTAATTAACATTTTAAGCGTTTCTTTTGTCTCTTGACGTGCTGTTTTATTCTCTCTTCGTCTTAGCCATCTATAGTAACCTGATCTACTGATTCCCATATATTCACATAGATCTTTTATGTAATATTTTAATCTAAATTTATGGACTAGAGTATATTCATAATTTAGGATCTCTTTTTTTTTACGTATGCAGCGTCTTCACTATTATATCCTCTTTTTAATCGTTCTATTTCTACCTTAAGCATTAGGATTTCATGCTTTAACGATTCTACTGATTCTTCTTCTTGATTCGTTGGTATTTTGTCTCTAATTTTTCTTTTACTAATTAGTCCACTTATCCCCTCACTTTGATACTTATGTACCCACTGTCTTTGTGTTTTTGTTGCGACATTATATTCTCTCATTATTGATTTCTTGCTTATATGTTCATTTAATATCATCTTTACAATCTTTAGTTTAAAGTCTACACTGTACTGATTCATTGGCTTTCAACTCCTTTGTATAATTATTATACATTATTCTCTTTTATGTGGTACCTATGTGTCCCACTTTTTCGTAGCAGTGCACCTAAATGGCTATACTTAAACATCTTCTAAATGTGTATGCTCAAAATACTCGATTTTTCATCAAATAGTCCTTTGCTTTGTCCGACCGAGAACTTAGAAGGTAAATCATCATAGATTCACTATCTTTTTAACAGGTTTCTCAAACTGCATTTTATTAACTGTGAGCCTGAATATTCAACCCGGAGTGTCTTCCAATGAAATTCTAATAAATAATCTAAGAAAATGGTCAGATGT
>CAYSZV010000022.1:0-9517 GCA_964435595.1 uncultured Candidatus Izemoplasmatales bacterium
CTTATGATGTCTTTCGGAATTGTGATTTGTGATTTTTTTCGTAACTCAATAATCATATTCGTCACTCCTTCGACTTATTTCTTATATTCTAACTTTCTAACTTTCTAACTATATCTTATCAGAAAATTAACTTTATATCAATAAAAAGGTTTAATAAGCATCCCAAATATGTGAAGGAGTTGATTGTATGGCAAGATGGAGACATCTAGAGACAAAATTGCAAGTAATTCAAGAATATGTAAATGGTACTTCTGTAAAACTGCACTGCTATGATTTTCTAGTATGTTTTCATTCATTCTTGTAAAAGATAAAGAGAACATTAGCTTTGCTATCAAAATAGATGAGCTAGTTGATGAGAAGACCAACAATGATCTTTTAAAAAAAACTTCAGTATAAAACACTAATGCAATCAAAAGTTAAGATTACCGTTGTAGATAGAGGATACACATTGAACTACAAAATATTACTAGTATTTAGAAAAGAAGCTTAATCCAATTTATAAGGACAAAGCTTCTTTTTTTATACTCAAATTTGGTGGAGTTGAGGGGATTTGAACCCCTGTCCAAAATAGCCTCTGCTCAACTTTCTACATGCTTAGTCCGTCGATTATTTAACTAGCGTCCAAACAACGAACACCTTAGAAACTAGCGAGTCCTATTAAGTTCATCTGCTCTGTTATGACTGCACAAAACAAATATATCCTAGATTGGCTGATCTCGAACTATATACTACTAGGTTAGGCTATAGTGAGAACGCGCTTTTATTTAAGCTGCGTAAGCGTAATTTTGGTTTCCGGTTATATTTAACCTAGTGATTTTACATCCACAACGATGGCATGCTTATCAAGTTTCATCTACCCTGTCGAATCCATAAACAACCCCACTTGAAATCATATTATAACATAAGATAATGTATAATATGTGAAAAACTTTTGTACTTTTTAAAACTCTTGTTTTTGCAATATTTTATACAAATAAGAAGTTTAATATATTTTGCCCTGTAACACCATTGATTACAAGATTAATACCCATAAAGAATAAGACACCTAACATCACATATGAAAATACTTTGTCTGATACTCTTCTACTTAAATAGACCCCTACCATACAAAGTAAAACACTTGGAATAAGGAATACACCGATGTGTTGTAAAACAAATGGTGAATAATTTCTATTAATAAAAAATCCGATTAAAGCTACAACATTCATAACAAAGAAATATGCAACCAAAGTAGTTCTGAACTGTTCTCTTTTTAAATCGGAATTAGATAAAATAATCAGTGCAGGTAATCCACCCAGTCCTGCTATCCCGTTAAAAATACCCGAGATAATACCAGCTGGAATAAAATACTTAGACATAGTTGCTTCTTTGAATAATTCTTGCCGACCATATTTCATTGTAATAATCTTATTCATACCAGCAAGCACAATCAATGCTCCTGCAATGATTTTTACATATTTATCATAGTCAGGATCATTTAGAAAATACTGGCCTACAAATGTGAATATAACACCGAATATAACCATTACTTTGATATTATCTAATGATTTAATATTGAATTTCTTATTTTCTACTAATATCGCAATATTCATAAATACATTAATTGATATAACAATAGTAACAGCATCTGTATTTTGAAATCCCAGGAATGCAATAAGAAAAGGCATCGCAATTAGATTTGTTCCAAAGCCACTCCAACCCTTTACCAAAGATGATACGATAAATGCGAATAGAATAATCCAAAAAAATTCAATTAGCATTAATATCTACCTTTTAGTTCTTGATCGACCCTTTTTTTCATATCTTTTTCTTTTAAAGCTTGACGCTTATCATATGTGTTTTTCCCTTTTGCTAATGCTATTTCTACTTTACAAAGTCCACGATCAAAATACAATTTAAGCGGAACAATCGTCATATTTTCTTGACTTGCTTTTAACTCGATTTTTCGTATTTCTCTTTTGTGTAATAATAGTTTTCTACTTCTCGTTTCATCATGGTTAAATTGATTTCCTTGTTCAAATTTTGAGATATGCATATTCATCACAAACATCTCGTTATTTCTAACGAGGCAATACGAATCTTTTATATTAACTTTTCCGGCACGAATACTTTTTATTTCAGTACCTTTTAAAACGATTCCGCACTCAAATTTATCTAATATATGATATTCATGAAATGCTTTTTTATTGTTTGCGATTGCTTTCATATTACTCACTCCTACACAATTTTAAAATCAACTTCTCCTTCTGATATGTTTGCACCAACAACTTGGACACGAACTTTGTCACCAACACGATACATTTTTTTACGACGCTCTCCAACTAACATCATTAGTTCGTCATCATAAATATAATAATCATCTTGTAATGCAGAAATGTGAACCAAACCTTCAACCGTATTAGGTAAACTTACATACAGACCAAAGCCGGTAACACTATTGATTATACCATCAAATCTTTTATTTATATATTTTGAAATATATTCAGCTTTTTTCATATCCACTACATCGCGTTCTAACATGACTGCTTTTCGTTCTGAAGCGCTCGTATGAGATGCAATTTCATGCATATTTTTACTATAGTAGTCAATAACTTCCATGGATTTAATTTCTTTGAATAGATACTCACGTAATAATCTATGTACAATTAAATCAGGATATCTTCTAATTGGACTTGTAAAATGTGTATAAAACTCAAAATTTAGTCCATAATGTCCCAATGATAGTTCACTATAAATTGCTTTTTGCATGCTTCTTAATACTAATAAATTGATTCCTTTTTCTGAATCTTTACCCTCAACTGCCTGTAATAATTTTTGTAATTCATGATGAGAGATTTCTGATTTAGCCTTTACCTTTAAACCCAAAGCATTAGCCATTCTAAGTAGTCTTTCTAACTTCTCTTCTTTTGGCTTATCATGTGTTCTATAAATGAATGGTAAGTTGAGCCAATAGATATGTTCAGCAACCACTTGATTTGCCTTTAACATAAACTCTTCTATGATGTTTTCTGATACACCTCGTTCACGTGGTCTAATATCCTCTACCCGTCCATCTTCACCAATGACTATATATGATTCTTCGTTATCAAAATGAATACTACCCGCTTTTTCACGGTTCTTTTTCAGAACCTTTGCAAGGTTCCTCATATCGTAAAACATCTCAACCAGGTCAACATATTCTTCAGCAAGATCAACATCACCCAAAAAGATTTTATTAATCTTTGAATATGTCATTCTTTGATAACTTTTTATGACGCTTGGATATATTTCATAATTTGCAATTTTACCTTGGGGCGTGATTTCCATATCACATGAAATCGTTAAACGTTCTTCATGTGGTACAAGACTACAAATTCCATTTGATAATCGTTCTGGCAACATTGGAATTACTCTTCCAGGCATATAGATGCTGGTACCTCTTGCATACGCTTCTTTATCTAAAATACTATCCTGTGTCACATAATGACTTACGTCAGCAATGTGTACACCCAAGTGATAGTTTCCATTAGCTAATTTTTTAACAACAACAGCATCATCAAAGTCTTTCGAGTCATCGCCATCAATTGTAATAATTTTTTCATTTGTTAAATCTCTTCTACCATTATAGTCTTCCTTCGTCACATCACCAAACTGTTTGGCAGCTTCTAATACTTCTGGTGGGAATAATGGATCCACATCATGTTTGAGTATTTTGCTTAAAACATCTACACCTGCATCATTTTTATTTCCTAGTATTTCAGAAACCTTACATTCGATTTTACCTTTGTAAGAATAATTGATGATTTCAGCTCGTAACACATCGTCTTTTTGTGCTCCACCAAGATTTTCTTTTTTAATCACGACATCTTGCTTGATTGTTTTGTCATCAGGGCGCAATAGTGCTTGTCCTTTTATAAATACCAATACACCAATTACATGAGTGTAATTGCGATCTAAAATCCGCTTGATTTCCCCTTCTTGTCTGGTTCCATTACGTTTCATCGTAACATGAACAAGGACAAGATCACGATTCATCGCATCATTCATATTTTCTTTACTAATAAAGATATCATTAGCTGATGGATCATTTGGAATTACAAACCCAAATCCGCGTTCTTTTAAATCCAAAGTACCAACCAAATAATTTGTATTTTCAATCAATGTAATTTCATGTTTACTATTCTCTATTAAAACAGCTTCATCCAACATTTGATTCACTGCTTTGATCAATTCTTTAAACTCATTGCTCGCTGAAACATGAAGAACGTCTTTCAATTCTTCTATGTCTGTTTTTTTATTCTCTTCACTCTTTAAATATTCAATAATTTTTTCTTTCATACTTCCACCTCCAGCAAAAAAATAAGAACACAATTAATGTGTTCTTAAGACAAATTAAACGATACTTGCTACAACAGCTAAAACAATGAATACTAAGCTTGTTCCCATCGTTACACGACTAAGAATCAACTCGAACCCACGTTGCTTTTGGTTATTGAATAATTCGCTCTTTTCACCGCTAAATGCATTGCTTGCATTGTCTTTTGAACTTTGTAATACAACTAGTGTGATTAAGAATAATGCAACCACTAGTAATAAATAATCTACAACACCCATGATATTCCTCCTATAGACTTAGACCGATGTACACCAAATACACAATAAGTATCAGCACACTCGGAATAATATACGTAAATTTATTATACGCTTTTCTTCTTAATAAAGCAAACATTAATATTATAGAGTTTATTCCACCTAAAATCAAGAGTAAAGGTACATTTTCTGATGCATTTTCTCCATGAAAGACAGTCACAAAGATATCTTCCTTTACATTTATGATGTCTACAACACTAATAATTGTTAAATTGAAGACATTACTACCAACGATATTCCCTAATGCTGCCTCGTGATTTTTCAGTTTAAACAGCGTAATTACCGCAGTAAACTCTGGTAAACTTGTTGCCACACCCAAGAAAATAGCACCCGCAA
Organism: uncultured Candidatus Izemoplasmatales bacterium; assembly: GCA_964435595.1. Taxonomy (GTDB): domain Bacteria; phylum Bacillota_I; class Bacilli_A; order Izemoplasmatales; family Izemoplasmataceae; genus Izemoplasma. The sequence goes on from CAYSZV010000022.1 coordinate 4,966, forward strand.
AAGAAGCATCCAAGCCAAGTGTTGTTCCCAAATCATTTGCTACAAGAGTAACAAAGTAACTTGATGCAATAACTACTAAAGACCACAGACCAAACATGATTCCAATTTTCTTGTATGAAACATCACTTGTTTCTTCACTTTGTTCTGTCTCATCTTGCCCCATTGATCTAATACTTAATACATAAACTATCAAAATCAAAATAGATGCAAAATTAAAAACCAAAAAGTAAGGGAATGTGAATGTATGATATCCAAGTGTAGTAAATAAACTTAATAATAAGGGTACCATGAATATTGTATACATTATGATTACTAATAGATTTGTTTTTCTTTGTGTCTTCACTTTATTAAAAAACATATGCTTCAAGAAGAATAAATCAGCTACTGCAAGAATTGTAATGTTAAAAATGTTTGATCCAAATACATTACCAAATGCCAAAGCAGGCTCTCCCAGAGACATCGTTGATGTAATACTAGTTATAAATTCTGGCATCGATGTAATCGTTGCAAGTAATACCCCACCAATTAATGCTCCACTAATATGTGTTTTCTTATCTAACTCATCCACAATATAACTTAATTTACCAGTTGCGTAAATAACAACAAATGCTAACAATAAGTACTGTACAATTAATAAAAATAAATCCATAGTAACACACTCCAATAATGTTGAAATTCTCTACAAAGAATTATAACACAATACAATCTTTATTAAAAGGACATATATGTCAAAAAAAAGAGCATTTCTGCTCTTTTTATTCAGGCACAAGTTCCAGTACTTGTTGAGCTCGATCATCAATATCATCAAGCAATCTCGATACCTTATGGTTGGTTAAGAATCCAATCGTTGGAACAAGCATCAACACAGCACACACAATCCCTAAAAACGCAACACTTGTATAACTCATAAGAATTCCGCCTAATGTGATTGCAATTGGTACAGCTCCACCACTAATTGAACTAATTACACCAAATACACGAGCACGATACTCTTCATCAATCATCTTTATCAAAGCAGTATTCAGTGGGATATTTGTAGCCATCATTCCCCCTGCCATCATAGTTTGAGAAAGAATCAGTAATACATAAAAGACTTGATAAGAAATTACATCTACTGATAGTAAATAAATGAATAAGGTTGATAACAAAAAGCTGACTGACAAAATAAATAGGTTTTTCCTAAGAAATCGTTTGGTACTCTTAATCGCTAATCCTCCAACCAATATTCCGAATACCATCATTGCAATTCCAAACGCTATATTCACCCAAGCAAGATCCCACTCGCTTCTTGATAATTCTGTTCTAAACAAGTAAGGAACTCCCAATGAGAACAAGGGACTAAATGCAAAGTTTAAAAATAAACTATACACCATAATCGTCAACAACCCTTGTTTCGTTTTTAAATAGGTTAAACCAACTTTAAATCCATCAATCACAGATTCTTTGGCCTCTGTGATTGTAGTGATGACTTGATCTCTATATAATGCTTTGATAAACATTTCACTAAATCCAGAAAGTAAGAATGAGATACCGTTGATCATCAAAGCTATATGAAACTCAAATAGCCCAAACGCTGCAGCTCCTAAAATTACACCTAATATCATTGTAGAACTTTGTATGATACTGTTTGCTCCCTGTGCAACTTGCACTTTTTCAAGACTAACTATCTCTGGTGTAACACTTGATATCGCCGGACCAAAGAAGGCACTAACAATACCTGATATCGCTGCAACAGCTAAGAGTATAAGCATAGCGGCATTGTTACTTACTCCTACAAAAAATACATATGCTACTACAACAAACATGATTCCTCTTAAATAATCTGTTAGCCAAATAATCTTCACTTTATCCCATCGGTCTACTAATACAGCAGCAAATGGAGTAAGAATGACTCTAATAATTGCTCCCAAAGCAATAAACAAAGCCAATATGATTCCACTTTTAATACCCAATAAGGATCCTCCACTTTGTTCTGCTAAATCCTGCACATATAGTCCAGCTACAAATCCAAAGATAACATTACCCATTTCTGATACTAAACTTCCTATAAATAATAATGAATAGTTTTTGTTTTTAAATAATTCCTTCATGAACTTTCCTCTAATATCTTCCCTTATTAATTTTTTAAATCTATATAACACTTTATTGTCAATGCTTTAGAAAATGTGAATATTTCTAAACACTTGTGTTACTGCTCCAAACGCTTCTACTAATCCAACCGCTACTCCACCAAATGCTTGAATCCCTACAGCTACTCCACCGGCTGCTAAAACGCCAATACCGATTCCACCAATTCCAATAATCCCAATACCAATACCACCAAGTGCTACAAGTCCAAAACTTACTCCCCCAATACTAATGACACCCATGGCGATATCACCGACTGCTATGACTCCTTTGGCAGTTCGATTATTATATCTTCCACCGGTATTGACATGGATCAAAGGCAATCCGAACAAGGAAGCTTTTGATTTGAATTCAAATGGACTTGTGTTTGTTGAAAGTCCAATTTGAATCAATTGTGATTCTGGTATATCAAGATTTTCCATAAATTCTTTTGCTACATCAATAGGTTCTCCAATTGAAGTGATTACATTAAAGAATGGATCATCTTCCATAGCACTATCGATTCTATCACTTAAGTCTTCTCTAATTCTTTTTTTAATGCCACTATTTGCATCAATATTTCTTAATACATCTTTTATATATTTTTCTTTATTCATTTTTTTCCTCCTAAATTTAATAACTTATTAATACCCAATGAAACTGACAAATATTCAGATATCATGTTTTCTAATTCTACTTTACCTGCTTTTGTAATTTGATAATACTTTCGAGGTTTCCCTCTTCCCTCAGGTTGTTGCCAATATGATTTAATTAGTTTATTATCTTCTAATCTATATAATATTGGATAAAGAGTACCATCTTTCATATGTAGTTGTGTATCACTTCGATCAGATACTTGTTGCATGATTGCATATCCGTATTGATCATTTTCATTTAGTAATTTTAGTACTGCTAGTTCCAGTACTCCTTTATTTATTTGTTTCTTAAATTCACCCATACTAGACTCCTTTCAACAGTTGTTGTAAAAGTTACTTTGTATTACAAGGTATATTGTAGTATAACTTAAATTATTTGTCAACATAAAAAATGAATAAAAAAAAGACTACATTTGTAGTCCTTTAAAAATTATACTCCTCCATCAGTGATCAAATTTGGAAAATAATTATGCACCAACTTCTCTGCTTTATCCCAATCAAAGGTATAATCTTGAGAAAAAGGATTTCCGATTGATAGTTCATAAATGTTCTCATTAGCATAAAAATTTATTATTACATGATTGCATGTCATTTGAAGATCGAAATTTGTGAAATCATTTACTCCCATATAATCTACAAATATAAGTACATCCTCAAATGAATCCATTAGCTCTCCCTCTTGATTCATTGTATACTCTAGTTCAGCTTTATCTTTCTCACTTCTATAAGAGATTTTTAATACATTGCTGTCTTCATATTCAAAATAAACAGTTGTTAAAATCTGATCTGCCTCCAAACTAAATTCCATTGTATCACGTAATTCACTTGCAATACTCTTCATAGTTCTATGTGTTTTTTTGGATTGCCTATCTGTACTTATATCCTTATAAGTAACGCCAAACCATAAGATAACCTGATCTTGTTCAGATACATGAATTGCAAACTGTACTTCAGTATTATTTGCATAAACATCATTCTGATAATCATTGAAATAAGAAGCATACTCAGCAGCAACAGCTTCCACATCACAACGCTCTTTGAAATCCCCATTAGTTTCTGATTCAACACACGCTTCAACAATACTTGAATCTAACTTTGTTGGATCACAAGCAGTAAGTACTATTATAATAATAACTAACATATTATACAACAACTCGCAGCCGTATTACAAATAAAAAAAGCAACCAATTGGTTGCTTTCAATAAATTACTTAATGTTATAGAATGAAGCTAATCCGTTGTATTTACCTGTTTCATCTAACTCATCTTCAATTCTCAATAATTGATTGTATTTTGCGATACGATCAGTTCTTGATAAAGATCCAGTTTTGATTTGTCCTGCATTTGTAGCAACAGCGATATCAGCGATAGTTGAATCTTCAGTTTCACCAGATCTATGAGAAACAACAGCAGTATATCCAGCTTTTTTAGCCATTTCAATTGCTTCAAATGTTTCAGTCATTGTTCCGATTTGGTTTACTTTAATAAGAATTGAGTTCGCAATTCCTTCTTTGATTCCTCTTGCTAATTTTTCAGTATTTGTAACGAATAAATCGTCTCCAACTAATTGGATTTTCTTACCTAATTTTTCAGTAAGAACTTTCCATCCGTCCCAATCATTTTCATCTAATCCGTCTTCGATTGAAATAATTGGATATTTGTCTACTAATTCTACATAGAAGTCAGCTAATTCAGTTGAAGTTAATTCTTTTCCACCTTCACCAGCTAAAACGTAAACACCTTTTTCTTTATTGTAGAATTCACTTGAAGCAACATCCATTGCTAACATAA
>CAYSZV010000022.1:9527-12763 GCA_964435595.1 uncultured Candidatus Izemoplasmatales bacterium
GTCTTTACCTGGTTCATATCCAGCTTTTTTGATTGCTTCTAAGATGACAACGATTGCTTCTTCGTTTGAACCTAGGTTCGGAGCGAATCCACCTTCGTCACCAACTGCAGTGTTGTATCCTTTTGCTTTTAATACAGCTTTTAATGAATGGAAAATTTCTGCACCTGTACGTAATGCTTCTTTGAAAGTAGGAGCACCTACAGGCATAATCATAAATTCTTGGAAATCTACATTGTTATCAGCATGTGATCCACCATTGATGATGTTCATCATTGGAGTTGGCAATTCTTTTGCGTTGAATCCACCTAAATATAAGTATAATGGTAGTCCTACAAAATCAGCTGCAGCTCTAGCACAAGCCATTGAAACACCTAAAATTGCGTTTGCTCCTAATTTACCTTTATTTTTCGTACCGTCCAGTTCGATCATTAATTTGTCAATTAAAACTTGTTGCGTAACGTCAAGACCAATTACTTCTGGTGCGATAACTTCGTTAACGTTCTTAACTGCTTGTTCTACACCTTTTCCTAAATATCTTGATTTTACTCCGTCTCTTAATTCTACCGCTTCGTGTTCACCAGTTGAAGCTCCACTTGGTACCAAAGCTCTACCGAATGCACCTGAATCAGTGTAAACCTCAACTTCAACAGTTGGGTTACCACGAGAATCTAAAACTTCTCTAGCATATACATCTGTAATATATGGCATTTTTAAAACATCTCCTTTTTATAGTGTTATTTCATACAGTTTAATTATATGATATTTAACTTTATAAAACAAATAATATATGGAAAATGAAAACACTTTCAAATATTACATTTTTAGATATAAAAATAAGATCAAATTTTGATCTTATTTTTTAAGTTACATTATTCTATATCAGGACATAATTCGTTATCTGGATCGAGATCACAATCAATGATATCAATCAATAATTCATCCCCTGTAAAATAAATTACATCAACTATCATAACATCTAGAATATGTGTTGATACAATGTCTGGTATATCAGAAGTAAACAACCCCACCAACTCAGTACGAACATCATATTCAATCCCTTCAACAGTAATAACATTATTATTATAATATACAGGATTAATCATCGCACTAACCACATTGAAATCAGACACAATATTAGTATAAGAAATCTCACTAAAGGCCAATCCGTCATATGGGCTAAGAAACTCGCTCTCTACTGGCAATTGGTTGAACAACAAAGTCGTAACTTTGTATGGAACAGAAATTGAATAGGCATCCATTGAGCTTATGTACGCAACTTCTTCATTGTTTGCAATTAGATAATTTCCATAGGCAATATCCCAATTCTCTAAGTAAGCAATATTATAACTTAATTGATAATCCGTAGGTATAAAACTACCATCGACTTTTTCTGCTGATTCGATTAAACTCACAACTTCTTCTAGTCCGTTATAATATGAATATCTAGATATTTCATATAGTGTCCCAATTTGAGATTTTGTCGTTATTTTTTGAACAAATGATTGTTCATCAAAGTCAAATGATGAATATGAATACTGTTGGTATGCACCTAAATTAATTTGTTTTGTTTCAGCTGTATTATTGTTTAAATCCACTGTATTTTCATAGTAATTCAAACTTTGATTATAATATTTGATATCTTTAACAACATAGCCAACTTCACTATCATATATTAGATAAAAATAGTCAAAACTATCTTCTTCGAAATCATTTAAGTTGATGACTTCATATATGAGGCGATCTCCATCAACGACCAAAGTCATTTGATACAATGATACTTGGATTTCAGGACTTTCAATCATTTCAACTTCATATGTATATTGAAAACTATTTTCATTTACATATATACTTGATTTTCCAAGATAATCTTCATATAATGTTGCTTCAACTACTTCTCCCTCAACATATTCATCTTGCGTCGGGTTGAATGCAAAATTCGATATTTCATTTGGTATTGACATGTGAATCACTTCAATCCCTGATAATAGCACATTTCCTGGATTTGTATATCCGATTAGGTCTTCTCTAGAAAGACCATTTGTGGAATTGACTCCAGCAGAATAAAAATTCTCAAAATCAAACACATAAGAAAATTCAAAAAGTGATTGATTATTATTAATCAAATTATTCATCAAACTAGTTAATGTTGCAAAATCATCTTGTTCTTGATTGTCAATATCCAACATATCATAAGAATCTTCAAATGTGTAAACTATATTACATTGAGGTAATAAAGGATTTTCTTCACACTCGTCAATAATGACACAATCTTCATGTTCTGGATTGGATGCACAATCCACAGGTCCTGGATCATTAATGCATGCTGAAAGAACAAATATTGAAGAAATCATTAATACTATCATAAGTAGTCTTTTCATCTTCTTCCTCCTACTTTATTTCTTATTATATATTATACTACACATTGAACATATAATATGTATGAATTGTGAATACAAAAAAAGTGTCCAATTTTTGGACACTTTATTTTACTATTTTAATAATGTTTTTCCTGTCATTTCAGCAGGTTGTTTGACCCCTAAAAATTGCAACATTGTTGGTGCTAAATCTGCAAGAACACCATCATTGCGTAACTCGATACCTTTTCTAGTAACAATCAATGGCACCCTACTTGTTGTATGAGCAGTAAATGGTTCCCCTTTTTCATTCAACATTTTTTCAGCGTTTCCATGGTCTGCTGTAATCAAAGCTACTCCGCCTTTTGCAATTACTGCATCTACTACTTTACCAACACATTCATCCACAGTTTCAACGGCTTTCACTGCTGCTGGAATCACTCCAGTATGCCCTACCATATCACAATTTGCGAAGTTTAAAATTACTGTATCATGCTTATCCAAAGCCAATTGTTCTAAGACTTTTTCAGTCACTTCATATGCACTCATCTCAGGTTGCAAATCATATGTAGCCACTTTTGGACTATTGACTAAAACGCGATCACTATTTTTTATTTCTTTATCCAATCCACCATCAAAGAAGAATGTAACGTGTGCATATTTTTCCGTTTCAGCAATACGTAATTGATTCATTCCTTCATTGGCAATCACATCACCATACATATTTACAAGTTTGTTTAATTTATATGCAATTGGTCCTATAACAGTTTCTTTATAAGACATTGTACTTACGAAAAATACATCTGTAGGTCCATTACTATAATCCACTCCTGACGCAGTAGGATTCGAAATTGCTGTCCCGATTTCAATTGCTCTGTCAGG
>CAYSZV010000022.1:12773-27572 GCA_964435595.1 uncultured Candidatus Izemoplasmatales bacterium
ACTATCTTTATCTTCAATAATACCTTCTTCAATTACATTAAACGGATATACAAATTCATCAAATACTTTTTCTTTATAAGAATTTCTAACACCTTCTAATGCGCTTGAAGCTTTCTTTCCTTTTGCACAAGTTAAGATATCGTAAGAAACTTGGATTCGATCCCAGTTTTTATCTCTATCCATTGCATAATATCTTCCATGAACACTGGCAATTTTACCATACTCAATATTAGACATATACTCTTCTAACTCAGCGATATAGTCGACAGCACTATCTGGTGGCACATCTCTACCATCAAGAAATGCATGAACATACAATTCTTTTACTTGTTGATCTTTCGCTAACTTTACAATCGCTTTGATATGTTCTATATGCGAATGTACTCCACCATCACTCAAGAGTCCAAAGATATGAAGTTTAGAATCATTTTCTTTTACTCTTTTCATTGCTTCTAAGTATGCTTCATTCTCAAAGAAGTCTCCATCTTTGATTGATTTATTAATTCTTGTTAAAGATTGGTACACAATTCTACCTGCACCAATGTTTAAATGCCCTACTTCACTATTACCCATTTGTCCTTCTGGAAGACCTACCGCTAACCCACTTGCATTCAATGTACTAGTTGGATATTCTTTCATAAAGCGTTCCAAATTAGGGATTTTTGCCATTTTTATTGCGTTACCAGTTTCTTGATCAGACAGACCGAATCCATCCATAACAATTAACATTACTGGTTTTTTCATATTTATCACCTCTACCAAAGACATTATACACTTTATCAGCACTTTTTACTAATGAAAAACTCTATAAGATAGCGTTTTCACATTTCATCTTACCTATATCTTTTTGGATAGTTTTATTATATAATAAACTTGCGAAATGAGGAGATACAATGAAACCATTGACGTTACATAAATTACTAAATGTTCTAAAAGAAGAGCAAGGAAAAACAACATACAATTATACAGTTCCAGATTTATGGAACTGTTTCGACTATGACCCAGAAAAGATGATCAGAGTAAATACAAATGAATTAATGGTAGACCCATATCATTTCTATGCATCTGTCATAGAGAATTATATTCTACCAAAAGGGAATGAATCAACAAGCTATAGCCAATCAATATCGATTGGGACAAATAAGAAACTCCCTAAAACAAAATACACAGGTGGCGATTGGATTAAGGAAAGTGTTGTATATTCTACAATGATTCGTACCAGTGCAGCGTGGGATCATGATAGATCAAACACACTCGACACTTCTAACATCTATAACATGCCTGAGACAGGTAGTTTTGTAAAAATGCTATCTATTTTACCATTATTAAAGAAAATGGGTGTTGATGTTGTCTATATGTTACCAATTTCAAAATTCAGTCTAAAAGACAAAAAGGGTGAATTAGGAAGTCCATATGGTGTATCTAACTTCAACGAATTGGATCCAAATTTAAAAGATCCACTAACAAAAGATAAATTAACATTAGACGAAGAATTCCAAGCATTTGTCGAAGCGTGTCATATCTTAGAAATGAGAGTTATGATTGATATTATTCCAAGAACAAATTCTGTTGAAAACGAATTAATAAAAGACAACCCAGATTGGTTTTATTGGATCAAAGCAGATGAATATGATCAATACAAAGTACCAGTAATTGAAGGAATTCATCCTACTTCTACTCCTACTTTAGAATTAATGGAAAAAGTATATCAAGACGAAGACACGCTTCGTCATATCAATATGTTCCAACATAATCCAAAAAAACAAAACCCAAAACTATGGGATACAATAAAAGATAGTGAAAACATCTCAGAGGCAATTGAAAAACATTTTAATTTACGAATCGCCCCGGCTTTTAGTGATCACATAAACGATCCTCAACCTCCATGGACAGATATCACATTTTTTAGAATGTATCAAGATGTCCCAAAAGAAACCGCTCCATTCATAGATGATGTCAATCGTCCTCCTTATATTTTGTTTGATACTATCAAATCAAATATGTATCATGGTGACAAACCAAACATTGGACTATGGGAACGACTAGCTGATATCATCCCAAGTTATCAAAGACGCTTTGGAATTGATGGTGCTAGAATTGATATGGGCCACGCCCTACCTCAAGAATTATTAAAAATGATTATATCTAAAGCACGTAAATTAGATCCTGATTTTAGTTTTATTGCTGAAGAACTACAGCCAAGTAATGCCAAAAAGGCAAAAGACTTTGGATACAATATGATAATCGGAAACGGATTCGTTATGGAACCACGTTTATGGGAAGGAGCACTATACGAATTCATGTATACTACTTCTGATTTACCAATTCCTTCCTTTGCTTGCGGAGAAACTCATGATACTCCACGACTTGCTGCAAGAGAAGGTGGATCAACACTTGCAAAAACATTAACAGTCTTAAATATGTTTGTTCCAAACGGCGTTCCATTCATCAACTCAGGACAAGAGGTTTATGAAACACAACCAATGAATACTGGACTAGATGCGCGTGAAAACGAATTATATATGTTACCTGAAAATGATCCATTTTATGGGAAACTCGCTTTATTTGATAAGTATCAGTTCCATTACACAAATCCTAGAAGGTGGGAACTTCCTGATATTCTTGGGATTGTATCAAAAATCAGACATTCATTCTTAAAACAAATTACGAGTAAAGAAACATATCTCCCAATCCATATGCATGAACAGCCAAAAACATTTATCGCATTTGGATACTTTAAAAAAGGAAAATCAACCAAAAACAATGCACTTCTTATTTTAGCCAACGCCAATCCATACCATGAACTATATGCAAGACCAAACATAGAAGCATTGCGAAACGCTACTGGAAACAAAGAATTACAAGGAGAACTACTATTCAGCACCCATGAAGGACCAAGACCATTTACCCAATTTATCGACTACAATACATTGGATATTCATTTAGGTCCTGGTGAAGTTAAAATTGTAAAGTTATAATAAAAACAGGAAGACATTTGTCTTCCTGTTTTCTTACATTTCTTCAATCAACTCACTACTATTTAATCTTTGATATAGGATCACCATCAATGAACTACCAATAAACATATTGGTTATCATAAATACCAATCGGATCGGAATGAATGGTAAGATAGGTCCAAACCCATTTGCCCAAATTGCTAGTTGTGTCGTATTAAAGATAAATCCAATCATATTGGCTAGGATTACACTAAAGACAATATGCTTGCTTGTGATTTTTTCTCTTCCAATCAACAATACAATCAGTGATGGAATCAATGCAAAACTAATTGCTTCCATTGTCATTAAATTTACACTCCAAGCAAATGGACTCAATAACACATAGATAAAATCAACGATTAAACCAGCTATAATTGCGATATGAGGTTTAAATAATAGCCCTACTATCACAAGAGGAATTCCAAATAACGAAAATCTCCAATTGGGTCCATCTGTAAAACTCAAATACACTTTGAAGACTACACTTAGCGCAATCAACGCAGACAATCTAGTCATCATTCTTGTTGTAACCATACTTTTCTCCATATTAAAAAACCTCCTTAGGTAAGAGGTCCACATCAAAAAAAATCTTTTCAGCGGACGCATCAATCTACCGCCACATTGTGTTCGTTTACACCCGACATCCCATGGTATAACACTTAACGCAGATTGATTACTCTGATACTAAAATTGTATCACAAAAAATTCATAAAACAAGTCAAAAACAAAGGACTTTACTACATTATAGTAAAGTCCACTTTTTTACGATTATTTGCTTCTAAAAATTCATTTGCACGACTAAAGCATTTACTTCCAAAAAAACTATGTCTTGCTCCCAATGGACTAGGGTGTGATGATTCAATCACAAGGTGTTTGGAGTTATGAATCAATTCCTTCTTTTTCTTTGCATTGTTACCCCATAACATAAACACTTTTGGATTATCATCTTGGTCCAGTTTTCGGATCATTGCATCAGTAAATTGTTCCCATCCTTTTTTCTTATGAGAAAGCGGCTTATGCGCTTCAACAGTGAGTATTGTATTCATAAGCAAGACTCCCTGTTTCGCCCATTCCGTCAAGTCACCATGGGATGCAGGTAGAACGTTTAAATCATTAAATAATTCCGTATATATATTTCTCAAAGAGGGTGGAATCTTGTTTCCTTTTTTGACAGAAAACGCCAACCCATGTGCTTGATTATAATCATGATAGGGATCTTGTCCAATAATAACAATTTTTGTATTCTGAAATGATGTATATAAAAATGCATTAAATAGATCACTTCGTTTCGGAAAAATGACTTTGTCTTTATATTCACTATCAATAAATGCCATTAATTTTTTAAAATACAATTGTGTTGATTCTTGATCGATTATATCTTGCCACTTGGAATCAATACTATACATTTAGCCACTCCACAATGATCTCAATAAATTCTGGAATTGGTGTATTATCATCTTTAAGGACAAAGATAAATAATCCAATAGATACCATCAACAATAAACAGCTTACCACTACTACCCAAACGACATTCTTATAGGGCACTGTTTCTAAGTCGTATCGATTGATACCGCTTAGTCTCAATGCTATTCTTCTAGGATTCAATAAAATAATTGCTGTAGCCATAATCACTACAAATGAAATAATTACTAAAATATTCATAGATATCACCCACTTTCATTATACTACAGTAAAAATAAAAAAGCACCGTTTATATCAGTGCTTTATATGACATATATGTCCATAATCAATTGTTTGAGCAGTCCTGCTCAAATTCAAATAATGGTATATTCAAAAAGTTTACGTCATCAAAATTGTTAAAATTGATGCTATAACTACTGTTGCTCCTATTAAGAAAAGAGTTTCTACAAGAAAACTCGCACTATCACTGTGTGCTCCATTTCCAATTAAATTCTCAGTTCTCCATACATGTTGAGAATTTCCATTGGTCCAAAATTCTTCATCTGAATTGCTATTGTTAGAACTGCTAGACCCTTTATCTTTCTTAAAAAGGTAAACTGAAATTCCAATTATGATAAAGCCCAGTAATAAAGTTAACCAAACCATACATCCACACCCTTTCTATACCCATAATAATATATATGCATCAAAAAAGCACCGATAAAATCGATGCTTTCTATGACATATTTGTCTTATTAATTTCTTAATTTCGCTTGAGCAGCAGCAACGATTGCTACTGGAATACGGAATGGTGAACAAGAAACATAGTTTAATCCAGCTCTATGGAAGAAGTCGATTGAACTTGGTTCTCCACCATGCTCTCCACATACACCAACAATAATGCTAGGGTTTGCAGCTTTTGCAGCAGCAGTTGACATTTTAACTAATTGTCCAACTCCTCTTTGATCTACAGCAGCGAATGGATCGTTAGGTAAGATACCTTTTGCTTTATATTCTTTTAAGAATTTACCAGCGTCATCACGTGAGAATCCAAATGTCATTTGAGTTAAGTCATTTGTTCCGTATGAAATAAATTCAGCTACAGGACCAACTTGATCTCCGATTAATGCAGCACGAGGTGTTTCTACCATTGTACCGACTTTGTAATCTAATGTGATTCCAGCTTCAGCGATTAATGCATCAGCAGTATTTTTAATAAATTCTTTTAAATATACTAATTCTTCTACAGTTGAGATTAGTGGTACCATGATTTCAGGCTTCACTACTTTACCTTCTTTAGCAACAGCGATAGCAGCCATAATGATTGCTTTTGCTTGCATTACAGAAATTTCAGGATAAGTAACTGCTAAACGACATCCACGGTGACCTAACATTGGGTTAAATTCATGAAGCATTTCAAGAGCTCTTAATAAATCTGCTTCTTCAACACCTAAGTCTTTTGCTACTTCTGCAGCATCTTCAGGTTGTGGTAAGAATTCATGTAATGGTGGATCTAATAAACGGATACAAACTGTTTTTCCTTCCATTACTTGGAATAATTCTGTAAAGTCTTTTAATTGGTGAGGTAAGATTTTTTCTAATGCAGCTTCTCTTTCTTCTACACTATCAGCTAAGATCATTCTACGAACGTCTAAGATTCTTTCATCATCAAAGAACATATGTTCTGTACGACAAAGTCCAATTCCTTCAGCACCAAATTCTAATGCTTGTCTAGCATCTCTACCATTATCAGCATTTGCTTTTACACCTAAAGTTTTGATTTCTCCTGACCAGTCTAGAATTGTTTGGAATTCTTCACTGAATACTGGAGGTTGTGTTTTAATTGAACCAGCATATACATTACCAGTCGTACCATCGATACTAAATGGAGTTAATTCAGGATATTTTTTACCATTGATAGTCATGTATCCTGCTTCTTCGTTGATTGATAAATCTCCACAACCAGAAACACAACATTTACCCATTCCACGAGCAACTACTGCAGCATGTGATGTCATTCCACCTAATTGAGTAACGAATCCTTCACACACGATCATACCTTCGATATCTTCAGGTGAAGTTTCTTTTCTGAATAATAATAATTTTTCAGCTGGGTTTTCTTCTTTTAATTTCGCAGCTTTTTCACTACTAAATACGATTTTACCACTTGCAGCACCAGGTGATGCAGCAAGACCAGTTGTTAATATTTCAGCATTTGCCATTGCAGCTTCTTGGAATACTGGATGTAATAATTGATCAATTGCATTAACGTCAATACTATTTACTGCTTCTTCTTTTGTAAGAAGACCTTCATTTGCCATATCTACAGCAATTTTAATTCCAGCAGCACCAGTACGTTTTCCGTTACGAGTTTGAAGTAAGAATAATTTTCCTTCTTCAATAGTAAACTCAACGTCTTGCATATCTTTATAATGTGCTTCAAGTCCATCTAAGATATCTGTTAATTCTTTGTAGATATCAGGAGACACTTGAGCGAATTCTTCTAATTTTAATGGTGTACGGATACCAGCAACGATATCTTCACCTTGGGCATTGAATAAAAATTCTCCCCAAACTTCTTTTGTACCAGTTTTAGGGTTTCTTGTAAATAAAACACCAGTTCCTGATTTGTCTGAAGTATTACCGAATACCATTTCTTGTACGTTAACTGCAGTTCCCCAACCATGTTCGATATTGTTGTGGTTTCTGTAGATTACTGCACGTGGAGTATCCCATGATTCAAATACTGCATTGACAGCCATTTCTAATTGAACTTCAGGATCCATTGGGAATGGAGCTCCTGTTTCTTTTTCAACGATTGCTAAGTATTCTAATGATACTCTTTTCCAATCTTTTGCTGTTAATTCTAAGTTACCTTCATAGCCATTTTCTTTTTTCACTGTTTCAAGTACGTTATCGAATAATTCATATTCAACACCTTGAACAACTTCACCAAACATTTGGATAAATCTTCTATAGATATCCCATACAAATTTTGGATTTCCAGTTTTTTCAATCATACCTTCAACTACGTCAGTGTTTAATCCTAAGTTAAGAATAGTGTCCATCATACCAGGCATAGAAACTCTAGCTCCTGAACGTACAGATAATAATAATGGATTTGTTTTTGATCCAAATTCTTTCCCTGTAGCTTTTTCTAACTTCTTGTTGTATTCTTGCATGTCAGCTAATAATTCTTTTGAGTTTTTACCACCGTTTGCGTAATATTCTGTACACATTTCAGTAGTAATAGTGTATCCCATAGGAACAGGAACACCAATGTTTTTCATTTCTGATAAGTTAGCACCTTTACCACCTAATAGGTTTTTTTGTTCCTTAGTACCCTCACCAAATAAATAAATTCTTTTCATTAATTTCACCTTTCTAATTCATATATTTTTCTTCTTAAAAAGTCCGTGTGTATTATATCATTATAGGTCCCCAAATTCAACTAAAATGGCATTATTTTTATATATTAGATATGAAAGTGCTTTCACTAAATATTTATATACATAACAATAAAAAAACAGGACGAATCCTGTTTTAAAGTATATGATTAAAGCATCAGTAATGATGAAAATAATATAAGTGTGATTCCAGTAAATAGATACGTAATTTCTGCGCCTAGATAAATCCCTTTTGTTTTTGCTTCACTGATTGTGATTCCTGATAATAGATTCACTCCACTTAATATGAAAATTATCGGAAACATTTGCCAAAGATTTTTCCAAACATCGAATTCTACAAGTCTAACAAATACTTCACTAAGTGTATATGAATGTTGCGTTATTCCTCCTACCATTAACAGCAAAACATACAGAGGTATGAACAATGCATTTAAAAATGTAAATACTGGATTGTTAGAACGAAGTCTTAATGCAAAATAATCCAATAACATTAATGAGAATGGAATCATAAAAATAAGGATATAAGCAAAATCCCAAATAAAGATATATCGTTCAGATATCTGGTCTATTCTTTCACTGATCCATATCAAATCACGTAACACATCAGATAGAAACAATCCCCCTAGAACATACAATACCACCAATAAAACCCATTTTTTCATAACATAATCCTCCTATTTCCTTTTATAAACTCAACTATATTGTAGCATATAATTATGAATTTCCTATGAATATCCAAAAAAATAGACTTGGAACCCCAAGTCTATTTTGATACTTTTATAAATGTTCCATCCGGATTAGGATGATCAGCTAAGTAGGCAATGATTGGATCATAATGCTCATCCTTACCTGGTTTACAATCAGACAATTTTTTCACTTGACCTTGTACAATTGCTTCTCCAAACCCACTGCATCCAGGGTAACCACATGCACCACAGTTATATCCTGGTAACAGTTCAATGACTGCTTCTACTCTTTCATCTACTTCAACTTTAAATCTTTCTGCGGCATAGGCTAGACCAAAACCTAAAAATAGTCCCAATAGCCCAAGTGTCAAAACGACATATAACATTGTATCCATTATTTCCCCTTATGTGAGCATGTAAAATTACTACACGCTGTGCAAGAAACATTATCAAATAATTCTCTGCACTCTTCGGGAACTGGTGTTCTCTTATTTAAAATATATGTTCCAATATATACAAGAATCAATGCCGCAACAACGATGACTCCAACTGGATTATTTAGAAAATTCTGCATATTAGATAATTCCTTTCAATCCAAGAAACGCAATACTCATAATTCCAGCAGTGACCAAACTAATTGGAATTCCTTTCCACGCTTCTCCGATATTAGCTGAATCCAAACGCTCACGAATACTAGAAAATGCAAACATCACAAGTCCAAATCCAAGCGCTGTTCCAAGTGCTGTAAACCCTGCAGTTGTAAATCCGCTAATAAAGGTAATATCTGATGAATAAATAGATGAAATGTTTCCTTCTGCTACCCCTAAAATTGCACAGTTAGTGGTAATCAGTGGTAAATAAATTCCCAGTGATTTATACAATCCTTCACTGAATTTCTTAATTAATATTTCGACCAATTGCACCAAACTTGCAATCACAAGAATAAAGGCAATTGTTTGAATATATGTAATGCCAAATGGTACCAATACAAGTGCATATATCGTATATGTTACCAATGATGAAATAATCATTACAAACATAACGGCACCACTCATACCAACCGCACTAGAAGATTTCTTAGATACCCCTAAGAAAGGACATACACCTAAGAATTGAGACAAGATAACATTGTTAATCAACATTGCGTTTAATGTAGCTACTACCAATACAGTCCAACTCATACTATGCCGCCTCCTTTGCTAATGCTGCTGCTTGTTTCTTTGCTAAAGCAGCTTGTTTCTTTTCTGCAATCAATCGTTTGCTTTCTTCAATTTCAAGGCGAACACGTTTTGCTTTTCTACCTTGCATAAATGCTAAAATGATACCCAATGCAATGAATGCTCCAGGTGCAAGGACAAAGAAATTAAGTGCATATAATTCAGGGATAACTTGTAAATGAATTTCATTTGGTCCAAAGAATGGTAAATAGACACCAAGTGCAATTCCACCGGTTCCTAAGAACTCTCTAAAAATTCCAATCACAATCAGTGCAAATGTAAATCCAAGACCCATACCGAGTCCATCAATCGCACTATCTAATACAGAATTTTTAGAAGCAAATGCTTCTGCTCTACCTAAGATCAAACAGTTTACAACAATCAATGGAATGAATACACCCAAACTTAGGTATAAATCAAATGCATAAGCTGCAGTTAACATTCTAACAATTGTAACAAACGTTGCAATGATTACTATATAAGCTGGTGTTCTAACTTCATATGGAATAAAGTTTCTCACACTAGAGATTACAATATTACTCATTGTTAATACAAATACTACTAAAATACCCATACCAAGTGATGTCTCAAATGATGCAGTCACAGCCAATGCTGGACACATCCCTAATAAGAAGACGAATATCGGATTTTCTTTGATAAATCCTTTTAAGAAGTTTTCTTTCTTAGTCATTATTCATCACCTCTTTCGTTATAGGCTTGTGTTGCTAAGGTAACGATACTTTTTACACTACCATAGGTAAAGGTAGCTCCTGTTTTATCATCAAAGGTAACATCATCAACTGACATCCCTTCAAACGTCACTAGATTATTCTTTTCTACTTTTTTAACAAAGTTAGGTGTGTTGGTACTTCCAGATATAGCTACACTCAGTATCGCATCATCTTTTACACCAACCAATACTGTAACATCACCATAACTATTTGATGTATCACCTTTATAGACAAGACCAAAAACAGTTTCCCCATCATCGAGGATCGCATTCTCGTTCACATCTTCATATACTGTGACTTCCGTTAATACATCTGATAAATCCACATCTACTGTATTTAATACAATACTATCATCTATCGTTAAGATTTCACGATAGAAGTCTAGTTCACGATTTCTTTCATTTAATGCAATATTTTCTTCTGTTAATTCATTCGCTGCCCATATACTCAGTCCACTGATTACCCCAATCAGGAATAATACAAATGCTTTTTTCAAATTATCTCGCATAATAAACACCTACCAATACAACTGCTATCGTAAGTACAACTACGCCAATAAAATATAATATTCTGCGTTTTGTAAATGAAGATTTACTCCATTTAAAGTAATCAAATGTAGGAACAAATAAGTTCATTAGTACAATCGAGAATACAACCCCTTCTGGATAAGCACCAAACAAACGAATCAAGAAGGTTACCACACCCATCATAAATCCGGCTGCAATTCGTCCCGGCTTTGTGATTGGAGAAGTAATGGGATCGGTTGCCATAAATATTGCACCAAACAACAATCCTCCACTCAATACATGGAATAGCATATACTCAAGTGGATTGACATTTACAACCAATCCAACCGCAAGTGCTAGTACCGCTACTGTCCCAACAAATGTAATTGGGATTCGAACTTCAAAACTACTACGTAGTGCTAAATAAACTCCACCGATAATCAGTGCAATCGCACTCACTTCCCCAATACTTCCAGGGATTCCGATACCGGTAAAGAGATTGGTAAGTCCGTAAGAGCCCAATGCTTCTAAGCTAAATGGATCGGCATTTTGCACGCCAAGTGCAGTTGCACCTGCTACACCATCAACATGTTGAACGGAAGCAATAATCGTTCCATAAGTAACCACTACTAACAATCTTGCTACTGCAGCAGGATTAAAGATGTTTTGACCCATTCCACCCCAAATCAATTTGGCAAGAAATAGTCCAAGTGCTCCTCCCACAACAATAATCCACCATGCGGTATCATCTGGTAATGTAAGACCATAAATCAGTCCACTTGTAACAGCACTAAAATTGTATAGTGTAAAACTTGTATTTTTTAAATGGAATCCTTCTCCATTATTTAAATCTTGAATTTGATAATAAACATACTCTGTTACTACCATTGTTAGAATACTAAGTAATATTACGAATAATGCACTCAATCCAAATGAATACAGGGCAACCAAAGTAGCTGGGATCAAAGCGATTGTCACATCTCTCATCATTCTTGTTACATTGGCTTGAGGTCGTCTTAAATAAGGTGCTGTTTTTCTGATTATTTTCACATTTGTCATATCAATCACCCTATTAACCTTTTGGCTTTTCGAACATAGTCAGTTACATGGATTTTACTTGTACAAACATACGCACAAAGTCCACACTCAATACATTTATAAGCCTCCAGTCCTTTCATTGCTTCTTTGTCATCTTTCTTCACTGCATTCATAATTTGAACAGGTTCAATATGAACCGGACAACTATACACACAACTACCACATCTAACACAAGGTTCTTCCCTATAATCAACATTTTTCAAGACAATTACAGATGTTGTTGTTTTTGATACAATCACATCATCAGATGTCATTGATGTTCCCATCATAGGTCCCCCCATGATAACTACAAATTCGTTAACATTATCTGCATATCCATCACTCATTTTGATCAATTCTCTAACACTTGTACCAACTCTAACACGATAGTTTTGAGGAAATTTAATAGCATCTCCAGTTAATGTGAAATAGCGTTTAATAACTGGTAAATTATGCTTAATCGCATCAAACATTCCAACACATGTAGAAACATTAAATCCGATTACTCCATATTTCATTGGCAATACACCATGAGGTATGTCTAGTCCCAATGCATTCTTAAACACTTCAATTTCCCACCCTTGTGGATAGTAATTTCCGAGACCTACCACTTTCACATCAAGTTCAGGATAACGCACATTGATCACTTGTGATAATACTTGTGACAATGCTTTGTTTTTATTCTTAATAGCGATGAGTCCTTTTTTTGCTCCAAGAGCTTGTAAAATATATTTAAGCCCTTCAATCACACGTCCTGGATGTTCCATGATAAGGCGATAGTCACTACTTAAATATGGTTCACATTCAACGGCATTGATTACAACTGTATGAATCTTTTCCTTTGTACCCAATTTGATATAAGAAGGGAATCCACTTCCACCAAGTCCAACGAGACCTCGATCTTTAATAATTTGAACCATATCCTTTTGTGTTAACTTCTCGATCACACTATCAGGTCGATCAATCACAGAAGGATGATATGTATCTGTAAAATCATTACGGATTTCAACACAATCTACTTTTCTTCCAGTACGGTGAAACATTTTTGAAACTGGTCCAATCACACCACTAACAGTAGAGTGGATTGGTTGTTCAAAAAAGCCTCCGTGTCTTATACCAATAATTTCCCCTAGTTTTACTTTGTCTCCTTCTTTAACATTCAAATCATATGTTTTACAACGCCCATTTTGTAAATGAATAAATACTTTTTCAGGATCAACATAGCGTAAAGTAGGTAAGGCTTTTGTAAGATCTTTATAGTCTCTTACATTCCTTGACTTTTTAATCATGTAATCACGTCCTCTATGTTATATTTTGTCAACCAGTGCTTTTACTTCCTCTTTGATTGCTTTATTCTTATCAACTGACGCTTCTAGGTTTTCACCTAGTACCCCAATATAAATTTTCAATTTCGGCTCTGTTCCACTTGGTCTTAATACATACCAACTACCATCAGACAAAGTATACTTTAATACATTCGATTTCGGATAATCAAGAGCTGTAACTATTCCAGCTTCTGTTTTTTCACTTAATTGGAAATCTTCCACACTTACCACATCAAGACCGATTACTTTTGAAGGTGCATTGTTTCTAAATTCGCGCATAATTTCTTGAATTTTAGATGCCCCACTAGCTCCTTCTAAAACGATATTTACAAGGTCTTCTTTGTAATATCCATATTCACTATATAAGTAATTCAAATAATCAACTAGCGTTAAGCCAGTTTGTTTTCCAATATTAGCGATTTCACTTGCCAATAACAAGGCTTGAATACTATCTTTGTCTCGAACAAAGTCTTTTACAACATAGCCATAACTTTCCTCATATCCAAACATAAATTCATATTCAGTATTCTCTATTAATTTTGCCTGTTCACCAATGAATTTAAATCCTGTTAGTGTACTTTTCACTTTCATACCAAAGCTTTCAGCAATTTTTGCACCAAATTGTGAAGTAACTACAGTATTATAAACCATTCCTTTTTTAGGCAATGTTCCTTGTTCTTTACGAGTTTTTAATATATAGTGCACCATTATTGCTCCTGTTTGATTTCCTGTCAGTAAATGATATTCTCCATCATGTAAGACAGCAATTCCCAAACGATCTGCATCTGGGTCTGTTGCAATTAATAAGTCGGCATTCACCTTTTTACCAAGTCTAATTGCATACTCAAATGCTTCTTTGTTTTCAGGATTTGGACTGGCCAAAGTAGAAAAGTCTGGATCTGGTACCATTTGTTCTTCAACAGCGTGTACTTCATATCCATTTCTTTCCAATGCTTTTTTACCGATAACAGCACTCGTACCATGTAACGGAGTAAAGACTATTTTTACAGTTTTTTCAACATCTCTTCGGAGTTGAATTGTATCGACTGTATCCAAATAGATATCATCGATTTCTTTTCCAATAATCTCAATCAGTCCTTGTGATAATCCATCTTCATAAGCTACCACATCAATTGAAAATATATCATCCACTTTATTCACATAATCAATTACTTGATCAGCATATTTCGGAACCAATTGACATCCATCTTCATCATAGATTTTATACCCGTTATACTTTGGAGGGTTATGACTCGCCGTAACAACAATTCCACCAATAGCATTTAAGTGTCTTACGGCGAAACTCAATTCTGGAGTTGGTCTCAAACTTTCAAACAAATAAGACTTAATTCCAAATTGCGCCATTACCATAGCACTTTCTCTTGCAAATTCTACACTTTTATGACGATTATCATGAGCAATTACTACACCTCTTGATAAGTCTTTATAGACT
>CAYSZV010000022.1:27698-31863 GCA_964435595.1 uncultured Candidatus Izemoplasmatales bacterium
TGTAAAACGCATTTTCTTTGTCTTCTTCTGTCATTGTTAAGAGTTCTTGTTTTAACTCTTTATCAAGTCCCTTATACTCCATCCACTTTTGAAATTCTTTTTGATACATTAAAATCACTCCATTCTGTGAAAAATACCAACAGTATTATAACGCATATGGCTTTTATTTACAAAGAAAATTGGGTTTATTTTTCAAACTATATTATTTTATAATATAATACAACACTTCAAGTCAATTTCAGTAAAAAACAAAAAAAGATGCCGAACAGCATCTTTTCTATATGCTATTCAACATCTTTTGCTTTTATTTGAAACTTATAAAGTATCGTCACCAGGTTGCCATCCACATGGAACCATTTCTCCGGCTACTTCTTTTTGGAATACTTGTAATGTTCTTAATACTTCGTCAACGTTTCTTCCACCTTCACCATGATTCACATGAGCGGCTTTTAACGTTCCATCTGGACTGATAATAAATGTCCCTCTCCAAGCAATTCCTTTTTCTTCGTCTAATACACCATATGCTTCAGATACAACATGATTGTTATCTGATGCATGAACATGTTTTAATCTTTCTAAATCTTTTCTTTCTTGCCAAGCCAAATGACTAAACACACTATCAGTTGAACAGGCGATTAATTCAGTGTTTAATTCAGCAAATTTTTCAGTTAATGCGTTGAATCTTTTGATTTCTGTTGGACATACAAATGTAAAATCTAATGGATAAAAATATAATACTACCCATTTTCCTTGTTCTAATAATTCGTCTAAGTTAACTTTCCCAAAGCGATCTAAGAAATCACCAGTTGGCATTACAGCATCCATTTCAAATTTTGGTGCAGGTTTTCCTACTTTTGCTGCTGTTACATAAAAATCGTTATCATATTTCATACTATTCATTCTCCTCCTATTTTTAACTTACAAGGTAATTTTATAGTAAATTTATAATTAATTCAAATAATATGAATTTAAAATTTAATAAGAAAAAAGGAAGAAAAATCTTCCTCTAACTTTTATATAAATATTCTACCAAAGCTACTTCAAATCCGGTTTGTCTTTTCAAATGTGCAACTTCAATATTGCTAATGGCATCATGTTTAACAAATTCAATTGCCTTCTTGTCTTTATTTAATACTAACTCATAATCATACCAGTTTTCAAAACGATCTTTATACTGCATACAAATATGCAAATCACACTTACCTTCATATTCCATCACTAATCTGCACAAATCACCATCAAGATAATCCTTTGTAATTTGAGATAATTCCTTATATTTTTCCATTTTTTTATACCTCTACTGTAATTTCTCCAGCTCTTTTGAAAGCTAGTTTCACTAATAGTGGTCCAAATAGTTCAAAGAATAATACAGCTGCAAGTGTAACGTTTTTAATCACAGATCCTATTTCACCATCTACAGCATCAAATGCAATATATGCAGCAGTTGCCAATCCAATTGCAACCCCTGATTGTGGTAATAAACTCAATCCTAAATATTTCGATACAACAGGACTTGATTTCGTGATTTTACATCCCAACATACTACCAAACACTTTACCAATAAAGCGTCCTGAAATATATCCTAATCCAACTAGTCCAGCTGCTCCAACAACTTCAAAGTTTAATTCAGCTCCAGCCATTGTAAAGAATAAAATCATTAAAGGTGGAATGAATCGTACAATTGTGTGTTCCTCAGTTTTATAACATTCTTTATTAATTAAGTTTGTAACAAATGCTCCTGCAATCATTGGTGTTAAAATCGGAGATGCGTTAAAGTACATTGCAAGTCCTGTTGTTAAAAAAACTGAGATAATAACAACATTTAAGTTCTTTGATGAACGTTCATGATTATTAGTAATTGTTTTCAATGCGAGACCAGTAGCGATCCCTACAAATGAACCAATTAGTATACTATATCCCAATTCAATAATCGGATGTTTTACCATTTCCCAAGCTGTTATAACCTCACCTGAATTTCCTGCAATACTAATACTGATTGACAGTAATATTCCAAAGATAATAACCCCTACAGCGTCATCTAATCCTACAACTGGTAGAATTGTATCTGTAAGTTCACCTTTTGTACGATATTTTTTCACCAATATCATAATTGGTGCTGGTGCAGTTGCAGCTGCAATTGCTCCTAATACAAGAGTAATTGGTAATGCAACACCAAATGCTAATAAAATAGCGATTACTGCTAATACCGTTGCTACTGCTTGGGTAATTGTGATTATCACAATTTTCATACCTGTTTTTCTCAATTTACCAAGCCACAATTCGTTCCCTACTTGAAACGCTATAAATCCCAACGCAATATTCGATATAATGCTGTAAGAATGTAGCGAAACTTCAGAAATTAATCTGTGTCCAAATAAACCTGAAATTGGACCAAGTATAAGTCCAGCAATCAAATATCCAGTAACATCTGGAATCTTGACTTTTTCTGCAAGTCTACCCATTACAAGACCTACTAGCAAGATAATAGCAATATCCACAAGTATATGTGAAAATTCGCTAGTTCCTGCTGATGATAATAATAACATCATTGTGTTCTCCTTTTGTTAAAATTTTTAGTAAAAATCTTTTAACAAATTTCCAAATTAAAACGAACGATGGGTTCACAACAAACTGGAAATTGGTTAAAAAATGCAAATAAAAAACCGACAAACATTGATAGATGGCCGTCAGCTTGATAAAGCGGTTTTAGTACGAATCAATTCATAAAAATATGAATACACCTACTAAGGGAGGTCGTCATTCCCGAAAATAATTATACTCCTCTTAATAAGAAAATCAATACTTTTTTTAAAGATGTAATAAAAGTGTTAAGAATTGTTATTAAATTTCCTCTATATATATATTATTATATGTTTGATCCACTCTGCTAATTTCTCACTAGCTTCATTCGCAATCTTAACAACATGGTCATGTGAATGCTTTTTCTTTTGAATACCTGTCGCCATATTAGTAATCGTTGCAAAAGCCAATACTTTTAATCCTAAATAATGCCCAACAATTGTTTCAGGAACAGTACTCATCCCTACTGCATCTGCACCCATTTTTCCAATCATTCTAATTTCTGCTTTGGTTTCATAATATGGTCCCATAAATCCGGCATAAACACCCTCATTATAACCAATACCAAGTTTCTCAGCTTGCGTCTTTGCAATGGTTCTCAAATTGATATCATATGGTTCAGTCATATCTGGAAAACGTGGTCCGAATCGCTCATCATTTTCACCAATTAATGGATTGGTAGGCATAAGGTTAATAAAATCGTTAATTATCATTATTTTCCCAGGTGAAAGTATCTCTGTATTAATCCCTCCACAAGAATTGGTCAATATTAGATTTTCGATTCCTAACAACTTGAATACATAAATTGGAAATGTAATTTCTTTCATTGTGTATCCTTCATAAAAGTGAAATCTTCCACTCATTAAAAGAACTTCTTTATCTTGCAAGGTTCCATATACTAATTTTGACGTATGTCCTTTTACAGTACTTACCTTGAAATGAGGAATATCTTCATATGAAATTTCAATTTTATTTTCTAGTTCGTCCATTATACTAGTGAGTCCACTACCAAGTACAATTGCAGTCTTAGGATTGCCTTTTAGTAACTTTTTAATATACTCTGCTGCTTCTGTTGCTTTTTTATACATACAATCACCTCTATATCATTATAAAAGAAAAAACACTTCATTTGAAGTGTTTTATTTGTTTACTCTTTTGTTTTTGTATCTTTTGCAAATCTTTCATTCAATGCTGTAATCAGTCCAGATATTCTTTTGTATACAACAAAGGCAAAGCCATATACAATACCTGATAATAGTAAATTGAACGGCAAGATAGCATATAGGATGTATTTACTCATATAATTTGATTCATTCACACCCGGTATCACTTCTAAGCTACCTAGTAAGATATCCATATCTCCACCAAAGAAAAACTCAAAATAGAAATCTAGTACAAATAACCAATTTGCCAATATGGCTATTACTGTCCATGCCACCATTCCAGCTAACATACCAAGTAATGCACCTTTTTTAATAAAGCGTGCTAAATTTTCTGCTTGTCGTCTCCATACGATACATTGAATAAAATCAGCTTGTCTTTCGCCTGATTGGTCCGTAAATTGACGATTTACAGCAATTGTAAA
>CAYSZV010000023.1:0-24940 GCA_964435595.1 uncultured Candidatus Izemoplasmatales bacterium
AAGCATGAATTTCAGATGATTTTCTAATGCGAATCCTAGATTATAATTTCTAATACTTGGCTTTCTGTTTGTAATAAAGCGAATCAAACTAGCTACAAAAAGTGTTGCTGATATCATCGTAATCGGTACGACATATATGTACACGTTGAGAAAAGACAGTAATTCATACATGAATCCAGCACAAGGTTGATATGCTTCTATGCTACATGTACCAATAAAATTTTTGGTTTCTAATGCAATTAGATATCGACCTAAAAATACTGTAAACAATGACAATGACAGAACAATAGAATAATACAATTTTCTCATAGTATCACTTCCTTATAGTATTATTATACTACAAAGAAGATTAAAAAGAGAGAATTTCTTCTCTCTATTTTGTTACTGTATATCCTTTTTCCTCAATAATATTTATTGCTTCAGCTTCTGTTTTACCAGCCAAATCAAATTCTACAGTGTGATCTTCTAAGTTAATAGCCACATCGTTAATTCCATTTTCCTTTAGTGCTTTTTCTATGGTCATTTTGCAATGTCCACATGTCATATCATTTACTACTACTTTCATTGTATCTACTCCTTTTTCTTTTATTTTATTTTCTACCTCAAATTCAGGCAGTTTAAACGTTTTTAATCGCAATGCATTTAGGACTACCATAATACTTGAAAACGCCATTGCTGCTGCAGCGATTGCCATTGATAAATTACCTGTCGCTGCAAGTGGGATTGCAATCAAGTTATAACTGAATGCCCATCCAAAGTTTTGGTATATATTTCTTAGTGTTGCTTTACTCATATCAATTGCTTTAATAACCAATCCGAGGTCATGAGACATAAGTGTAACATCACTAGAATCAATCGCAACATCTGTTCCGTTACCCATCGCAAATCCAACATCTGCTAGTTTTAGAGCAGGTGCATCGTTAATTCCATCCCCAACGAATGCAACAACTTTTCCTGATTTTTGAATCTCCTGAATGATTTCTCCTTTTTGATGAGGAAGAACTTCAGAATATACGTTTTCAATTCCCAATTCTTTTGCGATCTGGTTTGCTACAATTTTATTATCTCCTGTAATCATATAAGGAGATAGTCCTCGTTTTTTCATTTCAGCGATTACAATTGGAGTTGTATCCTTGATTTCATCACGTACTCCATATATCGCCTTCACTTCACTATCAACCACTACAAAGTTTACTGTTTTCGCTTCATTAAGCAATGTTTCATACTTTGCTTCAAATGATTTATAATCAATATTATTATCTTGTAATAATTTTACCGATCCCACAAGTACTGTTTTGCTATTCATTTCTGCTTGAAGACCTTTTCCTTCGACTGTCTTGAAGTTTGACACTTCAAATGTCTTTGCATCTTTGTTTAATGAATATTCTACTACAGCCTTGCTAATTGGGTGTGTCGATTCTTTTTCAATTGAATATAAATAAGGTAACGCATCTTCATCTCCAATATAGTCAGTAACAATCGGTTTCCCTAATGTTAGTGTTCCTGTTTTATCAAATGCAATTACTTGAATCTTATTCGCTAATTCAAAGAATTCTCCACCTTTATATAAGATATGGTTTTGTGCTGCTTTCCCATTTCCTACTAAAATACTTACAGGTGTAGCAAGCCCTAAAGCACACGGACAACTAATCACAAGAATTGCAACAGTGGTCGTAAAGGCATAGGTGAATTGTGTTACACCCATAGGGGCATCTTTTAATATAAAGAAATGAATGACAAAGTTTATTAGCGCAATAGTAACTACTCCTGGTACGAACCAAGAAGCAATCTTATCAGCAGTTCTTTGAATTGGTGGCTTTTCAGCACTTGCTTCTTCAACTGTCTGTATGATTTGTGCCAACATTGTGTTTGATCCAATTTTTGTTGCTTCAACTATAATTTTCTCTCTCACATTAATGGTTGCGCCGATTACCACATCATCTATCGTTTTTTCTACCGGAACACTTTCCCCCGTGATCATCGATTCATCAATGTAAGTTTTCCCATTGATAATCTTTCCATCTACAGGAATCTTCTCATTGGCAAGAACTACTAAATGATCGCCTAAGAATACTTCATCAATATGAACCATTGATTCGATACCATCTTTGATTACTCTGGCTTCTTTTGCACCTAGGTTCATTAATTCAACCAAAGCATCTGTCGTTCTTTCTTTGGCAATATGTTCAATATAGTTACCAATTAACACCATCGTAATAATTAATGCACTGATTTCAAAATAGTACATTGGATGCATCACTGGATCAGTTAGTTGAATATATAACAAATATATACTGTACAGAAACGCACTTGTTGTCCCTAAGACAACCAAAATATCCATTCCTAAGCTTTTCTTTCTAATTCCATGGTACGCGCCAATATAGAATCTTTTTCCAATAAAGAATTGTACAACTCCCGCAGTGATTAATTGGAAGATTCCATTCATAAATAAGGCAGGCACCCAAACAAAGCTAGTCCACTCTAAATGTCCAAACATTGCCCATAATAATGGAATACTGAAGAAGACTGCGATATAGATTTCTTTTCTCATTTTCATTCTAACTTTTTTATTATCATCTAACGATTCTTCTAATACCGGCTCATACCCTACTTCTTCTACCATTTTAGCGATATCAACCAAACTATATTTTTCTTCATCATAGGTAAACAATACTTTTCCTGCCCCTACATTTACTTTTGCACTGATTCCCTCAGCGTGCTCAAATGTGTTCGTAATGGTTTTCGCACACATAGCACAAGTCATCCCATCCACTCTCATAGATTTTTTTATCATTAACTTGCCTCATTTCTAAATATATTACAAACATAAACAGTCTGATCTTTTACCTCTTCATGTTTCAAAAACATCTTATAATCCTTGATTAATTGTGGCTCTTTCATCTTTAAATCTCTAATGTGATTCACTAAATGCTCATTGGTCAAAAAATCATTAGACAAGAAATAAAACGCACGTTGTTTTTCTCTTCTAACATCAACAATTCCAGCTTCTTTTAAACTATTAAGATTCTTTGATATATTCACTTGTCTTATATCCAATACTTCTTCCATCTCACAGACACACAATTCACTCTCTATCAAGAGAGAAACCAATCTTAACTTTGTACTATTAGATATAGTTTTTAAATACTTTATTGCATTCATCGTATCACCTCGTCTGTATAATACCATTCCGTTATATTCCAGACAAGGAATATACAAGGATTGTTAAACAAGTAAACGCTTTTCTAAATAATATGATTGACATTCATTTACTTTGTTTGTATACTAACAATCGACTTGGAGGTGATACATATGGCATACACAGTAGCTGTCAAAGAAGAAAAATGTATTGGATGTTCTATTTGTGCAAGAATTTGTCCAACTGGGACATTATCAATGGACAAGGAAACAAAAAAAGCATATACTACAGATATCATATGTGACAATGCTTGGGGATGTTTATACGCATGTCCGGCAGGAGCACTTGAAATAGCGGAGGCACAATAATATGAATGAAATTAAAAACATGAAAGAAGCCAATCAAATTATTAAAAAGGATTTTGTTATGGTAATCGCTAAATCGCATACATGTACGATTTGCAATACCATCCTTAATACTCTGGAACAAAACATTCCAAACTTAAAAGACATCGAGATTCATAATATATATATTGATGATGTAGATGAGTTTAGAGGACAACATACGATTTTCTCTGTCCCAACTGTTCTTATATTCAGCCAAGGAAAAGAACTTTTAAGAGAATCAAGATATATCAATTATGCTAAAATTCAGAGATTAATAGACTTGTACACTAGTTAGGATTATAATCCTAACTTTTTTTTATTTAAATAACGACTTATAATGTATAATAGACTATGAGGTGATTATAATGAAAATCGCAATTATCGCACATGATAAGAAAAAAGACGAAATGATCGAGTTTTGCAAAAGACACGTAAACGTATTAAAAAGACATCAATTATATGCTAC
Organism: uncultured Candidatus Izemoplasmatales bacterium; assembly: GCA_964435595.1. Taxonomy (GTDB): domain Bacteria; phylum Bacillota_I; class Bacilli_A; order Izemoplasmatales; family Izemoplasmataceae; genus Izemoplasma. Next base: position 3,992 of record CAYSZV010000023.1, read on the forward strand.
AGGTACAACCGGTAAAAGAGTAATGGAAGAAACAGGATTGATTATACATTGTTTCAGATCTGGACCACTTGGTGGAGACCAAGAAATTGGAGCTCGCGTAGCAAATGGTGATATCGATTTGATTCTATTTTTTAGAGATCCGCTTACAGCTCAGCCACATGAACCTGATGTGTCAGCATTGTTTAGACTTTCTGATGTATATAAAATTCCACTAGCATCAAATATTAATACAGCGGAATTATTCTTTCAAACTTTACAATAAAAACGCTACGTTTGTAGCGTTTTATTTTGTCTTAATAAGGAGTAAATGTGCTCCTTTTTTAATATGAAGAGTTGCTGATTCATCACTTGAAACACCATCTCCTTCTTCTGCTTTTATATCCCCTGCTACTACTTCTCCTCTAATTACTTTCAAATAGAATTTTTCTTTCGGATCTAAATCGATTGAGAATTTAGAATCCCGATCAAACTCACCTATATATATTGATGAATCTTGATTGATATTGATATCGGCAGATTCATTCTTTGAAGATACAATTTGAAACATTCTATTCAAACGATCTTCTCTAGAATATTGAATATCACCATAATTTGGCGCAAGCCCATCTTCATTCGGAAATATCCATATTTGTAGTAATTCAAGAACCTTGTCTTCATTATTATACTCACTATGATGAACTCCGGTTCCTGCGCTCATATATTGTACCCCACCATCATGTAATGTTCTTTTGTTCCCCATAGAATCAACATGTGTCAAAGCTCCATTAATTATATATGTGATAATTTCCATATCACTATGCGGGTGAGTGTCAAATCCTTTGTGAGGAGAAATAAAATCATGATTCAATACTCGCAAACTATTCAAATGTCTATTGCTAGGATTATAGTAATTTGCAAATGAAAAATGATAATTCGCATTCAGCCATCCGTAGTTTCCTTTTCCTAAGTCTTTAAATTTATGTAAATTAATCATTTCTATTACCTCCTTAATCCTATTGTATATAAAAGAATCAATTTCGTGGGAAAATGTGCATTTAAAAAGCCTCTAATGAAAGAGGCTATAAATCATATTTATTAAATTTTCTTAATGAGAAATAAAATAAAACCACACTAATTACAATCGTTACTATGATTGTCCAAATCAATGTACTTGCTTCTCCAATTTCAAATATCAATTCTGTAATACGCACTGTTAATCTACCTGGTAGATACTCTAAAACACCTTTTTCAAACCCACCAAAGATTGAGAATACAATATACACAATGAATGTTAATATTGAAGCTGTTGCATAATTCTTTGTATATTGCGAAAAAAACATTGCAGAAGCAAAAACAAACACAACATAAACAAAGAATAACAAACTCATCCATAAGACAAGCAATACATCAACACTGTCAAATAGTACCCAAGTACTATAACTAAAGATGATTCCTCCTGCAAGTAGGGAAACCAAAATAACAACGCTTAGTGATGATACTTTTGAAAGCAAATATTTTGTTCGGTTAATTGGTTTACTTAATATAAGTGGTAACAACCCTTTGTTTTTATCACTCATAAAGATTGAAACAGATACAAATATACCTACGATTAAGAATATTTCATAAAGATTAGAAGCATATTGAGCATAACTATCCTGAATCGTTGGATCAGGTAAGACAATCAAAGGATCACCTGTAGCAGTTGAAGTCAATAAAGTGAGAAGTTCATTAATGTATTTTGCAGTTAGAGGAGACGCAAAGGCGAATATTACAGCAATAGCTGGAAAGATTAAAAATTTATATGTTTTCCATAAGTATATATAATCATATTTCAATAATTTAATCATTCGTCTTTTGTAAGAATATTTCTTCTACAGTCGGCACGACTTGTGTATAGGAAACTATCTCTTCTTCCATTTTAATTAACTCATCTAACAATGCATTGCTTCTCATATCATCTCTTAATTGAACTGTTACACCGTTGTTTTCTCTTCTAAACTTCTTCACTGAATCTGATTTCTCAATTTTACTTAATAATATATCGGGACTACTTTTCGATACAACATGGACTCTTCTCGCATAAAACTCATGCTTTAAGTTTTCAATTGTATCTTCCAATATAAGTTGCCCTTTATGTAAGATACCAATGCGATCACACACTCGTTCAACATCATCTAATATATGTGTTGAATAGAATATTGTTTTATTACCTTTGAGTTTTAACATGATATCAATTACATCTTTTCTTCCTTGAGGGTCCAGAGCGCTAGTTGGTTCATCCATAATTAAAATATCTGGATTATGAATCAATGCTTGGGCGATTGCCAAACGTTGTTTCATACCTCTAGAATAAGATGAAATACGTTTTTTGTTGTTATCTAACGATACGAATTCTAACATCTCTTTGATTCGCTCATCATAATTATCAATATCATTAAAGATATCTAAGGTAAACATCAAATAATCATATGCATTCATATAACTAGGAAAAACAGGTACATCAGGAACGTACCCTATTTTCTTTTTATAGTCTTGCTCAGTAAAAAACACCTCTTCTTCAAATAATTGAATCTTTCCGTTATCCTTATGAATTAAAGAAAGAATTAAATTAATTGTAGTTGTTTTACCAGCACCATTCTTTCCTATGAAGCCATATACTTCACCTTGTTTGATATCTAAATTCAAGTCTTTGATTACATGTACATCTTTGAATGATTTATTTAAATCATTTATTGTTAAAGCGTTCATTCATCTGTTCTCCCAAATATAAAGTACAGCACCCAACCAAATGTAACGAAGCAAACAATGATAACCCAAATGATAGGATCCCATCTTAGTGCTATTCCTTCTTTTTTGGCTTTCAATACTTTTAATAAAGTAAATATTCTAAGTCCTATTTCAATCACCAAAAATGGTATTAAAATCGGAAGCAATTCTGCAAACTCACCCATTAGATTCCAGACCTCGTTTCTATTTTATCAGGTTCATTATTTCTTCCTTGAACACCTGAAATAATATAAACAATACCTGCTATTGTATTTAATAAAATTAACACAATACCAATAAATAATTGATAGGTATATGCAACTCTCGCTTGTGATTCACTTAATTTTCCAGACATCAATCTTAAATTCATGATCAAATTGACGATAAAGATAACAGCCATTATCATTCCCATTACAACCATGATGTTTCCTACAAATTGATAAATCTCAATTACAGTGTCTATTTCAGCCATTTCTTCAGGTGGTACAAGTTCTTCAAAGAACTCTCTTGTGAAAACCGCCTTAAATACAAAGGCTCCAACAAACATTCCTAATATACCTAAAAAGTCCAAAGCAGACCCTATAATAGATAGTATTTTTGGTGTGTTTTCCATTTTATGCATTGTCTTCCTCCTAGTCTAAAACTACAGCTGTTCCGTATGCAATAATTTCAGCAGCACCAGACATAACTTGTGATGTTTGTAATCTAAATCCAACAACTGCATTTGCTCCTAGTTCTTCTGCATCTTGTAATAATCGTTCAGTTGCGATTTGACGTGCTTCGTTCATCATATCTGTATATCCAGTAATTTCTCCACCAACTAATGTTTTAAGTGCAGCCATAAAGTCTTTTCCAATGTTCTTTGTTTGTACTGTTGAGCCCTTTACATATCCCAACACTTTAACAACAGTTCTGCCAGGCACTTCATTAATTGTATATAACTCATGTCTTGAAATCATAAAAACACCTCCTATTATTTTTTGTTCTATAAATTATTATACACCCATATTATTGACAGTGCAAGAAAATTATTTTTTATTATTTTTCATACAATACATAGAAAAAGACTGTTTCCAGTCTTAGTCAACAATACTTCCAATGATATCCAAATCATCCAATACCCTATCACCATGAGGTGCACTATTAATCAGTTCAGAAACATCTGTACCTGCCATCCCACCATTGTGAGACCCACCATTCCAAGCAGCAACATCTGTAACATCGTATACAACTCCGTCAACAGCAATATATGCATCCATTCCATCTTTCCCATCATACATTGCTAATTCTTCTATAGTCAGCTCTAATTGCTCATCTACTATATCCTTATCTAAATCTGGATTTGGTTCCTCTGTTGTTTCACATGCGCTCAAAGTAATAGCGCTAATTAATAAAAACATAAAAACTAGTATTTTCTTCATTTTGTTCCTCCTATTTACATTATACATTCAAACAACTCATAACGTTGTCCATGTCCCATACCGAACAAAGGTGATTTGTTTAGTAATTCTATTGCGTGAATTTTATCCTTTGCTTTGATAATCATATATCCCGACAAATCACTTACTTTGTCATCTTTCAATCCATTCGCTTCGATTGCCACACCATTTATTAACGGAGATCCCATTGAAACCAAAAGATCACCCATGTCTTTTTGCCACACACCCCACTGTGCATATATTTCTTGACGTTCTTCTTTTGAAGGTTCCAAAGAAGGATCAAATTTTTCGGTACTTGTATATCCAAATACTATAAATTTCTTCATCACTTCACCTCATCTTAATTTTACCAAATACTTCAATAAAAAAAGGAGCACACGCTCCTTTTTATAATATATTATATAGTGATTCTAATGAATGAATCTCATAGTGTGGTCTTATTCCGGTATCTTTATAGTTCTTATGGGTCGGATTATAAAGTATTGTATCAATACCATAATTCAGTCCACCAGGTATATCAGAGGTAAGACTATCACCAATCATAACCATTTCCGATTTAGTAGGTAAATCAATCCCTTCTAATCCTTTGGTAAATATCATAGGATTTGGCTTTGCGTAGCCAATTTCCTCTGATATAATAATTCTTTCAAAATAGTGTGCTATTGCAGATTCTCTTATCCTATGTTTTTGAACTCGTGTCAACCCATTTGTGACAATAATCATCCTATATTTCTTAGATAATGTTTTTACTAGTTCTTCCGCACCATCAAACAAGAAGGATGCTTGAGAGAGGTGATCCATAAAACTATCACCAAATGATTTTGGATTGTTATTGTTATCCATGGCTTTAAGAAATCTTCTGAATCGTTCTACTTTTAATTCTTTTTGTGTAATTTCTCCACGCTCAAATTCTTGCCATATGGCAATATTTATTTTTCTATATAAAGGGATGTGATATTCATGATTACAATCAATTCCATGTTCATTCAATGCATTTATTAGAGCGTACTCTTCTGCTTTTTTAAAATCAAATAATGTTTCATCCGCATCAAAAATCAAAAGTTTATATTTCATATTATTGCCTCCGTTCATCTTATTTAGTATACCACATCCGATCAGAAAGTCTGCAAACAAAAAGGCAACACTGTTGCCTTTTCTTCGAGATTAACTCTCTTTATTATAGGATAATGAAGAAATTATTCAGTATTTAAACTGTTATGTTTTTTTGATGTATTTTCTTGTATCTAATGCAACTGCTAATACAATAATTACACCTTTGATGATGTATTGCCAGAATACATCCAATCCTAAGAAGTTCATCGCATAAGAGATGATGGTAAACATCAATACCCCAGCAACAGCACCAGAAATTTTCCCGATACCACCACTAAACGATATACCACCAACAACACAGGCTGCAATTGCATCTAACTCATAGTTAATACCTGTTGCGTTACTCGCACTACCAATACGTGCAACTTCTAAATATCCACCTAAACCGTATAAGAATCCTGCTACGATATATACTAATACAGTTGTTTTTACTACATTTACCCCTGAGATTTTAGCAGCTTCAGGATTTCCACCTACTGCATACATATTTTTCCCAAACGTTGTTTTATTCCAAACCACCCACATAATGATTGTAATAATCATTGCATAAATGATAAGTAGCGGGATTCCCCACAATTCTCCAATAATTAAGTCTTCCCATCCTGAGACGAATCCACCGATAGGTTGAGGTCCTGGGTCTCCAGAACTAAAGTACATTGATAAGATTCCGTATAATGCAACACTAGCTCCTAATGTAGCTAAGAAAGGATGCACTTTGAATACAGAAACAACAAATCCATTAATCATACTGAAGAATCCAGATACCATCATTGCAAATAATAATGGTATGAAGTAGAACCATCCACGCATTGTTGCGTCAACTGCAACTCCACCTTCATATACAATATCTTTCCAAACCCAAGCTTCAGGTAATAATGGAATTGATTCATAGAATCTGTTACCATAGTCAAATTCTTGTAATAATGATGCAGTAATAATTGCTGCAAATCCTACAGATCTCCCTAAACTAAGGTCGGTTCCTTGTAAGATGATAATTCCCGCAACACCAAGTGCTAAAATTAAACGTACACTTGATTGTGTAAAGATATTTCTAAATACACGAATACTTAAGAATTTTGGCTCAATAATGATTACAATCAAAATCAATGTCATAATTACGATATAAATTGCATTATTCAATAACAATTCAGCCGTATCTCGACCTTCCCAATGATCATATTTTTCTTTGATCAATTCTACTTTCGCATATGCTTCTTCTTGTTTTTGATCTCTCACTTCTACGTCTACCCAAAATGTCACATGTCTCCAAATATTTTTGTAAAGAATAAACTTAAATAATTGGAAATATTGACCTATAAGTCCTAAACCTAATCCTATTGTCTTATTCATAATCTGCCTCCTATAAATATTCGGTCGTTAATTTGAATAACTCAGATTGAGTTGTTTCTTTTGTATTAACGATACCTGCAAGATGTCCATTACTCATAACGGCAATGCGATCTGTGATACCTAGTAATTCTGGCATCTCAGAGCTTACCATAATAATTGATTTTCCTTGACTTACTAAATCAAGCATCAATTGATAAATCTCGTATTTTGCTCCTACATCAATACCTCTAGTAGGCTCATCCATTAATAATATATCTGGATTTAATAAAAGCCATCTACCTATGATAACTTTTTGTTGGTTCCCACCAGATAAGTTTCTAATTAACTCTTGTTGATGAGGTGTTTTTATCCTCATTTTTTGAATTTGAACATCAGTATCTTCAAACATTTTATTATTGTCTAGTAGACCTAAGAATCCTTTATATGCATGTACATTCGCTATTGTGGTATTGAACTTAATGTCTGAAACTGGATAAATCCCTGTCTCACGACGTTCTTCAGTAATCAATGCTAATTTATGTTTGATTGCATCTACAGTATTTCTAATATTTACCACTTCTTCATTAATCAAGATTTCTCCCGACTCTAATGTTCTTGCTCCAAAGATTGCTTCCACAAGTTCTGTTCTTCTACTACCAACAAGTCCACTAATTCCAAGGATTTCCCCCTTGTTTAAAGTGAATGAAACATCAATTACTTTTGGTTCATAGAATGTTGTTAGATTTCTCACTTCTAGGATTGGTCCACCAACATTATGATCTTTATGTGGAAAACGATTTTCTAAATCTCTACCAACCATCATATTGATGATTTTATCCATATCTAATTCGTCAGTAGGTTTTGTACCAATGTATTGCCCATCACGCAAAACAGTAACTTCGTCAGAAATTGCAAAAATTTCTTCCATTTTATGTGATATATAGATTATCCCTAAACCTTGTTTTCTAAGTGTTCTCATGATTTCAAATAGTTTATCTACTTCATTTTCTGTCAATGATGATGTTGGTTCATCTAATACGATTACTTTCGCATCATATGATATTGCTTTTGCAATTTCAACCATTTGTCTTTGAGACACACTTAATGTAGACAGTTTCACTGTTGGATCAATATCTACATTAATTCGATTAAACAACGCTCTTGTATCCTCAAGCATCTTTGCTTCATCAACAAATAAACCAAATCCTGTTTTAGGATATCTTCCCAGCCAGATGTTATCTGTAACTGTTCTTTGAAGTACTTGATTTAACTCTTGATGAACCATCGATACACCATTTTCTAAAGCATGTTTTGGATCTGTAAAGTTGAATTCTTTTCCATTTAAAAAGAATCTACCATGATCCTGTTTGTATATTCCGAATAAACACTTCATTAGTGTTGATTTTCCAGCTCCGTTTTCACCCATAAGAGCGTGAACGGTACCTTCTTTAACTTTCAAATTTACATTATTAAGTACAGTAACACCAGAGAATGATTTTGTAATATCTTCAAGTTCTAATAAATACTCCATACTCATAATTTCACCTCTTTTTTGATTCGTCATTTTATCCTATTTTTAACATCTACATAAGAAAATTATGGAAGCACATGATTTATGCACTTCCATAATCTCATGTTAATTAATTATTGGAAATCTTCGTAGTTATCTGCAGTTACAGCAACATAAGCAACACGTACAGCTTTAGTTCCAGTAGGACTGTCGATTACCCAATCAGTTCCAGCAACGATATCGTCACCATTTGCAGCATTGATAGCTAAATCGATAGTAGCTCTTGCTTGGTTTACACCATCATTCAATACAGTACCGTTTAATTCACCATCACCAATCATAGTTAATGCTTGGTCTAATGCATCTACACCGTATACAGGTAATACTTTATCAGCAGCGTCTAACGCTTGGAATGCACCAAATGCCATACCATCGTTATTACAAATTACTAATTCAATTTGGTCAGCGAATGCTGAAGTTAACCATGCATCCATAGTATTTTTCGCATCTGCAGTACTCCAAGTTGGAGAAGCAGCTAATGCTAATTCGTTTACAGTAATTCCAGCATCTGTGAATGCTTTAACTGATTCTAAAGTACGAGCTTCAGCATCTGGATGTCCAGGTTCACCTTTTAATAATACATAATCTAATACACCATCACTGTTTAAATCCCAAGAAGCGTTAGCTTGCCAGTCAGCAACCATCATTTCACCTTGGATAATTCCAGCTTCAGCACTATCAGTACCAACGTACCATACTTTGTCATAAGTATCCATGATTCCAGCTTCAGTAGCTTCTTTGTTGAATAAGATTAATGGAATATCAGCAGCTTTAGCTTTTTCAATAATAGTTTTTGCAGCAGCTGGATCAACCAAGTTAATAGCTAATACATCTACACCTTTATCGATAAAAACGTCAACTTGATCGTTTAATTTTGCTTGATCTCCCTCAGAGTCAACAACGTCTAATTCTACACCTAATTCTTCAGCGTATCTTTCTAATTCAGGTCTAACTACACCATTCATGAAGTTGTCATTGTAAGTATAAATGTTAGCACCAATTGTAACTACACCATCATCGCTACCACAAGCACTTAAAGTAAGCGCGAATACAGCAATAATTGCTAATAATAAAACTTTTTTCATTTCCTTAATTCCTCCTATTTTTTGTTTTAAGCGCTTTCATTGTAACCCCTTTCAAGGAAAATAAAAATGTGAATTTATACTATTACTTTACAAATTCTTATTATTTGCTTTACAAAAAAAGACTAGAATCGCTCCTAGTCTTCTTCTAATTCAAAACGTTTATATTCAATCCAAATAAAACTTTCATTGTCTATATCAAATGAAATCGTGCTAGGGTCTCTTCCATGAATAAGTGCCTCTACCAATTCAACAATTGCTTTTGATTGGGTCGACGAGTCGTTCAGTACGGTTCCCGCCAATGTTCCGTTTTCCAGATAGGGAATCGCTTCGCTCAATGCATCTACACCAACAACCGGAATCCATGCTCCATCTACATTATCATAATACCCATCTTCATTGATATCTTTAAAAACCTCTAATTCTATAAGTGCATCAATTGCCCCGATTGCCATCGCATCGTTATTACTAATAACAAGTTCAACTTGTTCCAAACTTGTAGGGATGTAATCTAACATAAAATTATAAGCTTCATCTGTATTCCAATTACACACTTCTATTGCTAACAAATCCAAATGATATCCCGCATCTTCTAATTCACTAATAACATGAACCGTTCTTATCTCTGCCGCTTGATGTCCTTGTTCACCTTTTAGAATTACTGTTTGTATATTATTATCTCCGTTTAAATCCAAACTACTTAAATTTTCTGGATTACCAAATAAATTCTTAATAATGTTGGCTTGTATGACGACGCTTTGTTCATCCAATGCACCAACATAAAATGATAGACTCCAAGAATTCAAATCTTCTTCCAGTGGTTCTCTATTAAAGAACACCACAGGGACATCATATTCTTTAGCCTTTTCTATTATCGTATATGCTCCCAATCGATCAACAGGATTTACTATAATAGCTTTTGGTCTTTTTTTCAGTTGCTCAACAATAATCTCATTCTGAATAATTTGGGAATTTTTAGAATCGAAACTAATCACTTCAAACAAATCTTCAGCATCTTCTAAAATTTGATCATTAAAATTCTTAATATAAGGATCTTCTATATTATATATAATCAATGGTATTTTATCATATACTTCTGTTTGGCATCCACTTAAAGTAAAAATTAATACTAGTATACTAACCATATTCATCAGCTTCATTTGATCACCTTCTCTACTGGGAGTTCAATTCGAATTATTGTGTTTTCATCGAGTTTACTAGTAATAATAAAATTCGATTTATCTCCATAATACAATCGTATTCTTTGGAATACATTCTTTAATCCGACACTTCTACTATCTTCAGGGCTTCCGATTACATCGTATAACTCATCAATTCTTTCCTGTGTGATTCCATAGCCATCATTTTCAACTTCTAGAATCAGTTTCTCGTCTTTGATAAAGGAACGAATCTCGATTCTTCCCTGTCCGACTTCTGTGTTAATTCCGTGATAGATTGCATTTTCTATTAACGGTTGTAAAATCAATTTCACTACCGCATATTCATACGTATTTGGATCAACATCAAATCTAAATGAGAATTTTTGATTATATCTAATTTGTTGTATTAATAGATAATTTCTTGCGTGTTCTAGTTCTTCTTTTACGGAGATAATGTTTTTCCCTCTACTAATACTAATCCTAAAGAATCTACTCAAAGCAATAACCATTTCTTGTACTTTTTCACTGTCCCCTCGTTCGCTCAAATACACAATGCTATCTAATGTATTATAAAGGAAATGAGGATTAATTTGCGTCTGGAGAGCTCTAAACTCTGATTTTCGCTTTTCTTTTTGCTCGAACACAAGGGAATCCATCAAGGTCTTAATTTCTTGTTGAAGTTTGTTGAATGAGTTTCCTAAATCAACGACTTCTTTTTGCCCCTTCACCTCAAATGTGTCAAAATCACCTTTTTCTACAACTTTCATATGTTTTTGCAGTCGATAGATTGGATTACTAATTCTTTTAGCTATAAGAAAACTAACTATAGTAGTTACTAGCAAAGTAATACCAAAAATTGCAATCGCTATAATCAATGTGTTTGTACGAGTTTGCTCGATCATTTCAATATTGATAAATGTTCCTATTTGCCACCTTGTATTAACTAATGTATTGACGTTAACGTATAGATTAATATCATTTAATTCTACACTTTCACCACCAATAATTACTTCCTTCATTATTTCTCTACTAGGGCATTCTTCAGGGGTACAAGCATCACCACTTGAATAGATTAATGTATTATCACTATTTAATATAACAATGTGTCCTTCTTCTCCAAGATTGGTTTTATTTGATAATTCAATTAATCTTGATGTGTTAATATCTACAATCAAGATTCCTGAGGAACGATTATCATTCTCATAATAATCCACCATTTTACTGATCGTGATAACTTCTTTTGTATTGTTTTGAACAATTTGTTGTTGATGCGGACTACTGAAATGGTAAATCGTATTTTCATAAATTGCATCAATGAAGAAATTTTGTAAAGTTATGTCTTGCTCAATAAATGGTTGTGTCGTTGACTTTCCAATCACATTACCTGATATATCAAACAATACAATTGTTACAATGTCTGTTTGCTGATCAACTGCATTCTTAAATATTTCATCTAACTCATCGTTTTTTTCTAACAATCCGTACTCAACCGTTTTTTGTTGAATAAAGTTTGTTGTACTCAAAACACTATCGTAATTCAATATTACTTGTTTGTTAATCTCATTTGAAGAATCTTCTACTAATTGAGTTGTACTATTAGAATATGTTATTGTTTGTAGCACTGTCACGGTTAGCAAACTAACTACAACAATCATTAGTGTGAAAATAGTTATGTTCTGCGCAATGGATAATCCCCGTTTTCTACTTGCCATTATTTCTAAATTCCTTTGGACTCAAGCCTGTATATTTCTTAAAACTATGACTGAAATAATACACTTCTTTATATCCACATAAACTAGCAATATTTACAATTTTTTCATTTGTAAATTTTAGTAATTCTTTCGCTTTTTCCATACGCACTTTGATCAAATACTTGTTGAAGGAAATACCTTCCATCTTACTAAACAACATACTCAAATAACTTATAGATATATTTAACTTTTCGCTCAACACCTCTAAACTGAGTGTTGAGTCCGAATAATTTTGATTAATATAATGTGTCGCTTCTTGAATAATTCTTTCAGTTTTGTTGACTTGTGTCTTTCGATTCGATTCTCTTATTCTAAGAGCAATTTCTACAATAAAATCTACAAAATCTGTAGAAAACTTATGTGAAGGCATTGTTTCCAAAAGATCTTGCTCATAAATCTCGTTTAAGTTCACACCTAAACTAGATGAAAAATCAATTAAAGTATTGGTGATTTTAATATTAAACAAACGATAATCTACCAAAACATCTCTTACAGATTGATACGGCACCAACATTCTATGTAATGATTGTCTAATATCCTCTTCTTCTCCATATTTTAACTGATTGATAAAATCATTCATATCCAAATCGCTAATTACAATATTACTAGTTTTAACATCTTCAATATCCTCATAATAAACAATTCGCCCTACATTATAATATTTTGAATGAACCAATGCTTGCTCGCTTTCACTATATGCTTTCGGGAAATCGGTAAAGGTGTGAAACACTTTAGAAACACCAAATTGAATTGTCATGTTTCTATATTGTTCGGCATATTTTAGAACTTCAAATAATTTTAGATCAATCTCTTTAGATGATTGTAGAATTGGATCTTTTATAATAAATACAACATTATCTGGAGTTAAAAAATTTATAAACACATCGTAGTTTTTAAACACTTTGTCATTTAAAGTCTTAATAAATAATTTTGGTTCTTCTAATTCTGTTCCTTGAGTAATTGAAATACTACCAACAATATAATTTCCATCCTCTAAATCAAGACCATAAGTTTGTAATTTTTGAACATCTTCTTTTTGTAAATCTGTTTTTTGAATAAAATTATTTAAATAGCTGTTAATTAGAATTGGTATGCTTTTTCTGTAACGGACCTCTAAACTTTGGGTGTTATGCAAAAAATCAAGTTCTTCATCTAAACTTGTTTTTAATCGCATCAAGAAGTCATCAATATCTGATGAAGTAATTGGTTTCATCAAATAACTCACAACATTTAACTCTATGGCTTCCCTAGCATATTCAAATTCATCATATCCACTAATAAAGGCTATCTTTGTGGTCGGATAGTCTCTTCGAATAATCCTAGCCAACTCGATACCATTTATAAAGGGCATTTTGATATCAGTAATCACAACATGAGGTTGTAACTCTTCTATCAACTCTAACGCATCAAATCCATTCCCAGCCTTTCCAACTACAGTAAAGCCGCTTTCATCTGAGATTTTATTTAGAATTCTGCCTCTAACATCGTCTTCATCATCTACCAAAATTAGTTTGTATAGTTCATTCATACTATCACCTGAATTGTTTTATTTTTTATTTATCTCAATTATAACACAACAAGACTGAACAACAATCAGAAAAAAGAAGCCTATTGGCTTCTCGTTATTCTTTCTTTTCTAAGACAGCTTTGATATCTAATAAGATTTCTTCAACAGTAGGAGCTTTTGGTGCAGGAGCTTCTTCAACTACAGCTTCATCTTTACCATCCAATTTATCTTCTACTTCCTCTGCGATAGCTTTTGCCTTATTAATTGCTTTTACCAGCAAGAACACTACAAACGCAATAATTACGAAATCAACAATAGCCTGAATGAAACTACCATAAGTTATTGCATTTTCTGCAGTTACAATTGCACCATCAATATCATACACCGCTTCTGTAATAACATATTTATAGTTATTGAATCCTTCTGGTCCTACAACCAAACTTACAATCGGCATAATAATATCGTTTACTAAACTACTTACAATAGATTTAAATGAAGCACCAATAATGAATGCAACTGCTAAATCTAATACATTACCTTTACTTATAAATGTTTTAAATTCTCTAAAAAACTTTTTCATTACAACACCTCCATAGACCTATTTTAACATATGATTTCAATCTACAACACACTAAAATAGAAAGACTCCACAAACACCACCAATTATAATTACAATCCATGGCTTTTTACGTAAATAATAATATGCTACTGCAAGTACAATCAATAGCCCTAATGCTTTTAAATCAATCCACTCTTCTGAACTAAACAATGCATAATCTGCAACATTTACAAATGCATATCCTATCAATCCAATAATAGAAGCTTTTAAATACAAAAACCAATTTTTAACAAGCGGACTATATCTATATTTTTTTAACAAATCGGACAATACAGAAACAATCAGGAAAGACGGGATAATAAAACTAATAGTAGACACAATAGCTCCTGCAATTCCAAACTGATCATAGCCGACATATGTTGCAATGTTTATACCAATCGGTCCTGGAGTAGACTGTGCAATAGCCACCATCCCAAAAAAATCAGTTATAGAAATCCAGCCTCTTTGTACAACAATTTGTTGGACGAGTGGTATAGCTACCATTCCTCCACCAACGGTAAATAGACCTATATATAAGAATACTAATATCAACTGGATCATTGTCCCACCCTCATTCTAATTAGAGTATGAACTGTACCTAGAACAAAGGATAATCCGATTATTAAAACACTTGATATTCCAAAACTATACACAGCTACAAAACATAATATTGCATAAACAAACAAGTATGCATTTCTAATTGCCTTTGAACCTATTTCGATAATTGCAGTACCAAGTAGTATAACTACTACGATAATAATACCTTTTAATGCTTTTTGAACCCACTCTATTTCAGCAAATTCACCTAATAAAGCAGCAATCAATGTGATAACAATCAAAGAGGGTAAGGCAACACCAATTACTGCAACAAGTGCTCCTAGCCTTCTCCTCAAGTGCATCCCAACAAGTGTTGCGATGTTAATCGCAATCATCCCTGGAGCTACTTGGGCAACTGCGACATAATCACTAAACTCCTCTTCCGGAATCCAACCTCTATCGACAATATCTCTTTTGATGATTGGAAGCATGGCGAGCCCACCACCAAATGTCAAAGCACCCAGTCTCAAAAAAACAAAGAAGATACTTCTTAACTTGATCATATATACTCACCTCGCTTTCATAATTGTTTTTATATTGAATGTAAAAAATCTATAATATACCCATTTAATTCTTCAGGCTTCTCAAATATTGTAACATGTCCACAATCTGGTATAACAACTAATTTTGAATTTGGAATCCTATCTGCAATAATTTCAGAAAATTTTACCGGCTTTAATGTATCTTCTTTTCCACACACTACTAAACTTGGACATTGGATATTATGAAGTTCTTTTGTCATTGTAACATCTTTTATGAAAGTTTTATATAGTCCAATTTGTCCATCAAAATAATCCTTTGGAATTTGTTTCATCGCTTTCGCTCTCTTACTCAAAAAATCCTTGTTATTCTTTATATAGCTATAGCCATATATACTCGGCATCATTCCATAAAAGAATTCCTCTCCATCATAAGTTTCTGCTAAATCAATCCACTCTTCCACGCTTCGAATCAATTTATCATCTAATTCAGAAACAGAATCAATAATGGTTAGTGATGTAACTTTAGATTGATACATCACAGCAAACTTCATTGCTACCTCTCCACCATAAGACGTTCCGATTAAGTGTGCTTTTGAAATGTTTAATTCCATAAGAAGCTGGTCTAAATCCTCGGCATGTTTTTCAAAACTGTACAATCCTTCAAACTTATCAGATTTCAATTGACCTAAAAAATCATGTAAAACAATTTTATATCCTTGTCTTCTTAAAACATCATATTGATTCGCCCAACTATTTGTCGATGCCATTACTCCATTCAAAAAGACAAGCACATCTTTATTGCTGTCTGGGTTGATGATGTCATAAAAAATCTTGTTCTTATCTTTATTATAAAAATACATACACCTCACTCCAATCCTATTCTAGTATATCAAAAAAACATACAAGAATATACACTCTTGTATGTTTTATCTAATTAGTTCTAACCTTCCAGTAGCATCTTGTTGCCAAAGTGAATTCGCAACATAAAAATCCACTGCAAATCCGTTCCACCATGAAATACTTGGCATTGCTGATTCAAGCACCAACGTTCCATTTAGTCCAGTTGTATTTGTTGGAGCAGTGTTTGTGGCGTTAAATAATACATTTGAATAATAGACATCAATTAATGATATTGAACCCTGTTCTCTTCCAATTGCAGATCCTAGATAATTTATCGTTTCATATAATGTCCCTGTATAAAACGCATTTGTAATTGTTCCACTAGATTTTTGGTTTCCTATAAAGCCTCCTACATATCTTTCCGCCTTCATTGTTATCGAAGTGTCAGATAATGCAATTGTACCTTCAGCTGTATACTCTACAATGACTCTGTCTATAGAAGTACTAGTATCTTGTAATGTTCCAATAAGTCCTCCCGTATTAGAAGTTCGATTGTCTCCTGCAATATTACCTTGTAAATCAATATCTTCAATAATCAACGTTCCTGCACCTCTTAGTACTCTACTAATCAACCCACCAGCTCTTTTGCTTGTGTTTAAGACGGTTAAATCCGTTGCTTTTATATTAGAAATGGTTAGGTCAGTATTCCCTTGTACTTGACCAATCAACCCGCCTGCACCATTTAAAGAATTAGCGATAACGTCTACATTTGATAACGTAATATTCTCAATCAGATTGTTTGTTCCTGATACTTCACTTGCTAAAACACCAGATTGTAAAGCTGAGGAATTGAAAAACGTAGAACTGAATCCCATTTTGTAATTTTCAATTTTTAAATCTCTAATCGTAGCACCATTCATCCTTGAAAAGATACTTACCATAATCGAGTTCGTATCTGTCGATGTAATTGTGATATTACTTAATGTATAGTTATTTCCACTCAATGTTCCATGGAATTCATTGTTATTATATGCGGATGTATATGTCCAAACAAAGCCACTAAAATCAATATCGTTCGCTAGATAGTAATGATCCGTGCTAAGACTCGTAGATGAGGTTGCAAAATCATAAAACTCTTGGGCAGTTGTAATAGGAGTTCCAGCATTCCATACGCCAGTTTGTAGTGTTTCTGATCTATTATCATCTAAAATATCAAAAATACTATATCCATATTCCACACCTGTCAATAATAGAAATACTCCTAATATCCCAATTGTTAATTTTAATAATGTTGGTTTCAAGTTCATGATTTTTCACCTCCTTATTTATATTTATAAGTCTTTATACATTTTATTTTATTTGTATAACTATGTCAAACAAATAACACGTAAACGGCTCAAAATATAAAGGGCTCACATTTTTGAGCCCTTTAGAGAGATATATGATGTTAATTAATTCTTACTTCTATTTTCTTTTCTAATTACAAAGAAATAAATTGGAGAATAGTAAATTGCCATTATTATAAAAATCACAATGACCGTTCCTATCACATAGAGCACTGGTCCAAGTGGTTCAATTATTTCTAAAGGAGTTCCACCTGCATTGTACATGAACATAAAATTATGATCGAATATATAACTGAGTGGCAACGCAATTCCGACAGCTACAACACCCAATAATATTGCACTCACCTTGAAATGTTTCAATGTTGGTCTGTAGCCATACACAAATATCATATACATATAAATCCATAAGAACATCTGGTGAGATAGGAAAAATTGATAGTATCTATATCGGTCTGGTCCTTGTAAAATATCGGGAAATAGAACACTCAAAATTGCTCCAAGTCCCCAAAAATAGATAATATAGAACACTTTTTCATTCTTAGAAAACATCAAATAGATTGATACCCAAACATTGATAGCACAAACACCCATAGGCAAGAAACTAAACAAATCGAATGTTCCATTATAGATATGCCAAATATTATAACTCAACTCTATAGATAACAACGTAATCCCCGCGCCATATCTTATCCACTTCTCGTTTTTATAATCTCTTAGTTTATCTTTATAATGTATTATTAGGTAAATAAATACAATGGTAATTAAGATCTGCAACAAATGCCATGGTCCAAAGAATGTCAACTCAATACCCGGCTCTTCTCCAAAAAACATATAAATACCTCCGATTTTAAATTAAATACTTATAAATTATAGCATATATAGTACAAAACAATCAATTATGTTTCATAAGTGTCTATCTATAAAAATACACATTGAGAATTGAAATCAACATTGGTATAAAAATTATTTCTTTAAAGTAATACTAAAGTATTAGCAAATAAACACCTTTTTATGAAAGCATTTTCTATAAAAAACCTATTGCATTCAATTTATCATTGTGTAATAATGTGACAAAGCGATGAGCAAGAATAGTAGGTTTATGAGGAACGCAAAGAGAGCTGTTGGTTGGTGTGAAACAGTAGTCTGATTATATCGAACGTACTTGGGAGTTGAATTATCGAATGTATTGAGGTAATTCCGTAACCTGCGTTAAAGGATAGAGAGCCAAATATATAGAATGTATATTTGGAACTTAGGTGGTACCGCGATTATAGATCGTCCTTTGTTTTTAAGGACGATTTTTTTATATACATTGGAGATGATGACAATGAATACTTTATTTAATTATGACGCAATCAAAGAATGGATACCCTTTATCTTTAAAGGTCTAAACATTACACTACTTATAGCAGTTGTTGCTGCTGTGTTTGGCGTTATGCTTGGTATCATACTTGTTGTCATGGCAAGGGTGAAAATTGTTAATAAACTATCCACAATCTACATTGATATCTTTCGAGGAACACCTCTGATTTTACAATTGAGTGTTGTATACTTTGCAGTTCCCCAGTTTCTTGATCGGGTATGTAATGGGATGCTAGGCCTTGATTTAGATTTCCAATTATTAGGAATCATTGCTGCATTTATTACCTTTAGTTTAAACTCTGGAGCATATATTAGTGAGATCATTCGCTCTGGAATCAACAGTGTAGATCCCGGAGAGATTGAAGCTGCGAAAGCATTAGGTGTAAGTAAGTTCCACACATACAAAGATATTATTTTACCGATCGCTTTTAAGAATTCCTTCCCAGCTTTAATGAATGAATTTATTACCTTAGTAAAAGAAAGTTCTATTGTTTCAATCATCGGAATCCAAGATTTAATCAGGCGACAACAAATTGTTACGTCTCAAACATATATGTATTTTGAACCATTAATTGTAGTAGGTGTTATTTATTATGTGGTGATCAAAATATTAAGTTATGTTGGTAGAAAAGTGGAGGTGAAGTTAGCACATGGTAGAAGTTAAAAACGTATATAAATCTTTTGGGGATTTAGAGGTCTTAAAAGATGTATCATATAAATTCAAAACAGGAAAAACCACTGCGATTATCGGATCTAGTGGTAGTGGAAAGAGTACTTTATTACGGTGTATCAACCAATTAGAAGAAATCAACAGTGGAGATATCTTGGTAGATGATAAAAGCATCTCAACATATAGTCACAAAGAATTGGTTCAAAAAGTTGGTATGGTCTTTCAACAGTTTAACTTGTTTAGCAATATGACTGTATTAAACAATGTTATGTATGCACTATTAAAAGTACAAAAAATCAATAAAAACAAAGCCAAAGAAATGGCGATTGATGCCTTGAAAACAGTAAATGTCGAGGACAAGATTCATGTTTATCCCAATACCCTTTCCGGAGGTCAAAAGCAACGTGTAGCATTAGCTAGAGCCCTAGTAACAAATGTAAACACAATGTTGTTCGATGAGCCGACAAGTGCCTTAGACCCAGAAATGGTAAATGAAGTGTTAGATGAAATAAGGAAGTTAACACATACAGGATTAACAAGTATTATTGTGACACATGAAATGGGATTCGCAAAAGAAATCGCAGACGAGATTATATATATGGATGAAGGAAGGATTGTGGAATCCGGAGATGCCAAATCATTCTTTGCACATCCAAAAGAAGAAAGAACAAAATTGTTCTTAAATAAAATACTATAGGAGAGATAGAAAAATGAAAAAAATGATAATAGGATTCATCGCAATAATTGGATTTACAATGACAGGATGTAGCGAGCAAACAGAAAAAGTAACAGTCTTAACATCAAGTGGATATGAGCCATACGAAATCGTGGATACAGATGGAAACTTGACTGGATTTGATATTGAATTAATGGAGGCATTGGCATTAGAGGTAGGAATCGAAATCGAATGGAAAGATGTCGACTTCGATGGTATTATCGCTAGTTTACAATCAGGACAAGCAGAAATCGCAATCGCTGGAATATCACCTACTGATGAAAGAAAAGAGATGGTAGACTTTAGTGACGTATATTATAATAGTGAGTCTGGATTGACAAACTTCTTAGTGTTTGATAGTACAAGTTCAATTTCTGGTCTTGATGATTTAGATGGGTTGGTAGTTGGGGCTCAATTAGGTACAGTACAAGCATCATTGCTTGAATCAATTAGTGCTCAATACAATTTCACAGTTGACTTAAGAAACACAAATACACAAATAGTGGAAGAAATCAAAGCTGGAAGAATTGATGTCATGGTAGTTGAAAAACTAATTTCTGAATCAATTATTGATGCCAATAGCACATTATCAAGTGCTGGATTTGAAAGCAGTCTTGATGATGTATCAGGAAATGCAATTGCC
>CAYSZV010000023.1:24950-28794 GCA_964435595.1 uncultured Candidatus Izemoplasmatales bacterium
GTTGATTCAAGTTTAGATAGCCTAACAGGAAACGCAATTGCCTTTTCAAAAGACAGTGAATATACTGTTTTATTTAACGAAGCATTATCAACTTTGATCGAAGATGGAACAGTTGCGAGTTTGATTGAAAAGTGGTTTAGCTAAAAAGAAAGCCGTGATTTCACGGCTTTTTTTAATAGGAGTCCATCTCATTTATCTCGTTTATTAGCTTATACTCATCATAGAAAACATTATACACTTTATTCAATGTTTCGATAGTAAAGATTTTTTGTTTTCGTGCAGGATGTTTCTTATACCATAAGGCTAGATGGATTTCACCATCAACAATTGAGAAATACACTCTTTTGTATTGTGGATTTTCTTTTAATCTATTGATATATCTCAAATACACTAAGTCGAGATTACTTAAGTCTTTGTCTCTTTCCTTATAAACTTTCATATCCTCTGCTTCTTCTACTCTATCAAACTTCACACCCTTCAATTTAGGCGAGCCATTTGAACGAGCTTGAAAGATTGAATGAAGTTGTTTCTTTATTATTATATACGTTCCATCGAAATGTGTCTGCTGGTTTTTCCCATTTGATGTAGTCATCGTGCAGTCATAGATATCAAACGGGATTTGATCTTCTGTTCTACCTATTACATGTCTCCTAGATTTCACAGATGCTAACCTCGTAAAGAGTCCTCCATTTGTATTGAACTCTCTTGACGTTTTTTCATATGGATGATATTCAAAGAATAGTCCTTCATCCATATTTAGTTTGTTGTAAACTTCTGGATAGACATACTCAAAGAATGGTTTTTCGCTTGTATACTGTATCGTTATCAAGAATCCAATCAGCGTTGTCGCTGTGGCTATACCACCATAAGTAGGAAGAATCCATGCGGTTTCCGCATCTTTAAATTGATTTGGAAACACTATAAGAAAGAATAGTATCAAAAGCACTGTAAATCCTAGTAAAATTCCCCATATCATTTTTAGTTTTTTTCTTCTGTCGTTTTGTTTTTCAAGGTACTCACTCTTGATTCTATCAAATTCACTTAAAGTAAACATATAATCACTCCTTTTCTACCATAATTTTATTATACACCAATCAATAAGATTGTCGTACAACTGATATGGAAAATACTCTATCATTTATGATATAATTTATACAGTAGATAGATTGGAGTGGAACAATATTGAAAAATTATAAATCAAAACTGTCTGGTGCAATCATTGGCCGCTTTGCTGGATGCGCTCTTGGGTGTCCTGTTGAATTAATGGAAATAGGAGAACTTCAAAATTATGCTGCAAAAATAGGACAGGAATTTCCTCCTTTGTATTATTTTAATGAAGCTCCAAATCCCGATGGTGAGCGTTATTCCATAGGAAAGGGTAGACATTTCACTAGTAAAGATATGAATTTCCTTTCTACAGATGATGATATTGCATATACGCTTTTATCATTATTAAATTTGGAAAAACATGGTGATTCACTAACGATTGAGAATGTAGCGGATAGTTGGATTAAATACTTACCACTTAAATGTACTTTCACAGCTGAAAGAACAACATTAACAAACCTTCTTGATGGTGTTCCTGTTAATGAGGCAGGAAAACTAAACAATGATGAAGATGAGTGTATTGGTGCAGCAATTAGAATCGATGGCTATGGGTATGTTCATCCTGGAAATCCATTAAAAGCATCGGAACTAGCTTCTATTGATGCATCACTATCACATAAAAATGCAGGTGTACACAGTGCGATGTACTTTGCAGCTTTAATTGCATTGGCTTTTGTATCAAAAGATATCGATAAAAGTATGTATGAGGCTTTGAAATTCATTCCCAGCAACAGCGAGTTCCACAAAGAACTGACTTGGGCATTATCTGTAAAGGAAACTGTAACTGATTATCAAATTGCTAATGATCTTGTTAAGAAACGTTATCCGGAAATGAGTTGGGTTCATGCAATAAATAATGCGTGTTTAACCGTATGGGGTATTCACCTAGGGAAAAACGACTACACAAAAGGGATATCAGAAACCGTAGCTATGGCATATGATAACGATTGCACTGCTGCAACCGTCGGTAGTGTCTTGGGTGCATATCTAGGAATAGAGGCGATCGACAAGAAATGGTACACTCCTTGGAATAATAGGATCCTTTCATATCTAAAAGGAATAAAAGAATTTGAACTTGATGACGTAATTGAACGTTACTATAGATTAGCATGTAAATAAGGTGTTAAATGACACCTTTTTTTAATACCCTTATCCAATGCAAATCAGAATGTAATATGACAAGGTTGTCATTTTTGTTGACATTAAGAATAAATAGGTGTAAAATCAAAATATGACATGGTTGTCATAGGAGGTGGTTGCTATACCAACAAACACATTTTTAAATCTCTCTGCAGACAAGAGAGAAAGAATAGTAAATGCCGCAGTTAAAGAGTTTGCTGCTCGTAGATTCACAGAGGCTAAGCTATCAAATATTATTAAGGAAGCAAAAATACCAAGAGGAAGTTTCTATCAGTATTTTGCAGACAAGATGGATTTATACAAACATATATTCGACATTATTGCTGAAAAAAAGATTGAATATATGACCGAAAGCCTAAAGAATCCACATGATCTTGCATTCTTTGATTTATTCAGAGAACTCTATTCTGTTGGACTTACATTCGCACTTGATAATCCAGACTATGTTAGAATATCAAGTTTAATGTTTTCACAGAAAGACTTTGTATATAAAGAAATTTTCGGGGACAACATCGATTATGCCATAAGCTTCTATAAGGGTATGATTGAAAGAGACCAAGAGCAAGGTAGAATGGATCCGAATATAGATCCAAGTGTTCTAGCAAAATTAGTGATTGATATGACGATGAACGTTACACTTGAAGCTTTAGGTACATCGAATCGACTTGATCCAGAAATATACAAACAGAACATAGAAAAAATAATTTATATTTTTGAGAAAGGTATAAAGAGGTAGACATTATGTTTAAAGTTGAAGACTTAAAATTTACTTATGCAAAAGATGCAGAAGATGTTGTAAAAGGAATAAGTTTTGAAATAAAAGAAGGTGAAATATTTGGGTTCTTAGGGCCAAGTGGTGCGGGAAAAAGCACTACTCAAAAGATATTAATCAAGATCCTTCAGGATTATAGAGGAAAAATCAGCTATAACGGAAAAGACATCATGGAATACGGTAATGAGTTCTACGAAGAAATCGGGGTAAGTTTTGAAATGCCGATTCATTTTAGTAAAATGACTGCGATGGAAAATATTGAATTCTTCTTAAAACTTTACAAAAACAATGCAGATATTGAAGCCTTAATGAAACGTGTTGGACTTTGGGAAGATAGAGATAAAATGGTTGGTGAATTTAGTAAAGGAATGAAAATCAGACTAAACATCGTTAGAGCGTTACTGAATGAGCCTAAGATGCTATTCCTAGATGAACCTACAAATGGTTTGGATCCAACTAATGCTCAAATTCTAAAAGATATGATTAAGGAATTTAGAGAAGCTGGTGGAACTGTATTTATTACATCACATATCATGAGTGATATCGATCAGTTATGTGATAGAGTTGCATTTATTGTTGAGGGGGAAATCAAAGAGATGTCATCCCCTAGAGAATTAAAAATTAAATATGGTAAACGTAGTATGACGTTAGAATATAAAGAAAAAGGGAAAACTGTTAAAAAGGAATTCCCAATGGATGGAATTGGTAATAACGAAGAGTTCATTAACCTTTTAAAAACAAAAGAAATTGAAACACTACATAGTGGCGAGACAACACTAGAAGATATATTCATTAAAGTAACAGGAGTTCAATTAAGAGATGAAT
>CAYSZV010000024.1:0-16750 GCA_964435595.1 uncultured Candidatus Izemoplasmatales bacterium
AAATAAAACAGAATGATTCCAGTCATTGCTACAACAACAATATGTACTAGCGTAGTGTACCAAGTATCAAAGATATAAAAATAATTGATGTGGCTATTCGGCACTGAGTACAATAAAATCAAAACTCCAGCACCAATAAAATCAGCTAAAAATCCTAATCCATACGCTCTCCAAATATATTTCCATTGATAAAGATAGGTTCCCCTAAATGAACTTAAGTACCATCGATATATTCCTGCATCAATAATAAAATTTCCAACAATTGCAACAATCGCAATCCACCAAACAAATGAAAACAAAAGAAATGTTGGTAAAATCAAATTTAATATATACATCTTATCCCCCTTTTTACATTGTAAACATATATATTCCAATCAATACCACTGCGATGTCCGCACTAATATGAATGATCCATGAATTAATGAAACTTTTTCCAAATCTATTTATATAAGCTAAAAATACACCTACGATAAATAATCCTACAACTGTAAACACCACAGTCCAAACATCGAATAGTGAAATCATCAAAACAACATGATAAAAACTAAACATGATACTAGAAACTACAATCGCCAATTTTGTACTTTTCTTCTCTAATGCAAAATACACATACCCTCTAAAGAAAAATTCTTCTATTAAGGAATTAATAAATGACAAATAAATTCCCCATAGCCATACATTATGCATCCCAATACCAATTTCTTCTAATCCTTCGACTACTTTTGACGCATCAAACATAAACTGAATTAGAGCGTATCCTCCAATTGTACCCAGAAAGATTACAAGGCTGGAAATCAAGGGAATCTTCAATTCCTTTAAAGTCGGCTTTTCGAACTGAATTTCTTCTTTTATATTTGATCCCCTAATGAAATATATAGTAACCAGAGGAATCCCAACAAACAAAATTATACGAGCTACTTGTTTTGATATATATTGTAGTCCAAACAACTGTTCTAATAAGACAAGCAAAATAACTGCAAACACACTATAAATAAATGCTTTTTTATTCACTATCTTCACCAAAGTATTTCTTAAACTGAGCAATTGCATCTGATTTTGAATAAGTAAAATACACACGATAATCTTCATTATCTAAAATTCGTAGATGTTTTGAAATCTTGTGTTGCTGGATTCTAAATCCCTCGCGTTCAAGCATTGTATTCCACCAAGATTCTCCACCCATTGTTTTCAATTGTCTTCTTGGTGGCTTTTGAATTGCAATCGCCTGAATAATTTCAGTTACTTCATCACCGAATATAGATTTCACCAAATTATGTTCATTAAAAATAGATACAAATGTTACTGCCTCTGCCCATTTTAATTTACTTCTTTGTTTCTCTATTTGAATGAGTGTTTTTTTACTAAGACCAATTGTTAAAGCCATTTCTTCTAAGGTCATCCCTTGGTCTTTTCTTAAGTCTTCTAAAATAGTTTGTGTCTTATTACAAAAATCAGTTTTGTTCATAAAATCAGCTCCTTCACAAAAGTGTAATTTTACACTATGGTGTAATTTTACACCGTAAATAGTTATTTGTCAAACTTTGTTTTTCCCTTTTATTATAAACAGATTCATATGTTCGTATGTTATAATATTAATATATAAAAAAACAAATTAAGGAGTAAACTTATGTTGTATCCAGTAAATAATACCAAACGACTATCTATCTCATTGAATGGTCTCTGGGATTTCGCTTTTGTTGAAGACAACTTCAATCCTATTAATAAACTAGAAAATTCAATGTTAATGAGTGTTCCATCCAGTTATAATGATATCCTTACTACATTAAAGGAAAAAGAGTATCTAGGACTAGTTGCATATGAAAAACATCTTTCTACTTCTTCAATCAAAGATGGCACATGGAGAATCAGAATCGGTGCTGCTTCTCATATCGCAAGATGTTATATTGATGGAAAAGAAGTAATGTATCATAACGGAGGTTTCTTACCAATCGACTTTCCTGTACCAACCAAAGAACAGTTTAGACTTACGATACTACTTGATAATCGATTACATTATCAAACACTACCAATTGCTACATTGAAAACAGAAAATGGTAGGGAGACGATAGATACGCATTTTGATTTCTTTAACTATGCGGGAATCCACCGAAACGTCTTCTTGTATCACTTACCAAAAAATCATATCAATGATATCGTAATCAAAACGAAAGTACACGGCAGAGCTACTGTGTCTTATCAAATAGATACAAAGGACAATTCCTGCACAATTGAAGTGAAAGATCCTTTCGGAGCTCTTGTGGGTAAAAGCATAGGAGCAAATGGAGATATATTAATCACTGATCCTATTCTTTGGGGAATTGGAAAAGGAAATCTTTATACATTATGTGTATCTACATCAACTGACTATTATGAAGAGCAATTCGGAATTAGAACAATAGAGGTACAAAAACACCACATCTTATTAAATGGAAAAAAAATATACCTAAAAGGATTCGGAATGCATGAAGATCACATAACATTAGGTAGAGGAGTAAACTCAGCACTAAACCTAAGAGACTTCAAATTACTTCAATGGATTAATGCAAACTCTTTTCGAACAAGTCACTATCCATATGATGAAGAAATGTATTATTTAGCTGATAAGTTAGGAATATTAGTTATTAATGAAATTCCTGCTGTAGGAATGAATTTTTGGAACAGCACAGCTGTATTTTCTGACAATATTGTGAATGATGAAACAAAGCAAGTTCATAAGAATCAACTAACTGAATTAGTCAACCGAGATAAAAACCATCCTTCAGTCATTATGTATTCTCTTGCAAACGAAGCAAACACTCATGAAGGTGGCGCATTGAATTACTTTAAAGATATTTTCTCACACGCTAGATCACTTACCGATTTACCTTTAATGATCGTTGAATGGGTAGGAGCGAAAGAAAACAATGTAGCGCAATTAGCAGACGTCATCGGACTAAACAGATATATTGGTTGGTATGTTAACTTAGGTGATTTAGAAATATCTAGAGACAAACTGCGAGACAACCTACAAGAATATTATGACAAGTTCAAAAAGCCTCTCATTATTACTGAATTTGGTACAGATACAATTGCCGGACTTCATAGTATTCCAAGTGTCTCATTTAGCGAAGAATATCAATTGGACTTTATCAAACTATATAAAGAAGTATTTGATTCTCTGGACTTTGTGTCAGGTGAACATGTCTGGAACTTTGCAGACTTTATGACAAAACAAGGACTGACGAGAATCAACGGAAATAAGAAAGGTGTTTTCACAAGAGATAGACAACCTAAAATGGTAGCTCATTTCTTAAGAGAATCCTGGAAATAGATAACAAAAAAAGACTAGTTTTATTTCAATCAAACTAGTCTTTTTATAAGCTAATAATATAGGTAGATGTGGTTTTGTTACTTTTTCCTTTTTAGATGACCTTATTTTAAAAACTCTTAGATATAATACATGGCTTGTTCCTGTTTATTAATATAGTTATTCAAATCTTAAATTCATAAAATTATGCTTTTTTATAATTCAAACAAAATAAAACCTATAACAATCGAATATTATAGTTTTTATTTATTATTCAATACATCCAGTTCTAATTAAAAGTGTTTATGATATATTCTCTCAATTCATCACTTACAGTATAGTAGTAATATGGTCTGTTTGAATACACATATTCTTCATCTTCATACATTGTAAACATGAATATGATTGCACCATCTGTTTCATTTTGCATTGTTCTAATCACCACTTGAAATCCATCGTCATAGCCTTTTGATACATTCGTAAATGACAGTTCTTCAAATTCTCCACGAGAGCGACTGACATACGAGCTTTTCTGCAATTCTTCAATAACAAACATAACGTCTTCTTCTTCATCAATGAAGTAATAGTTTTTATCCCATCCATCATTGGTGATTTCTAAGCGAATCGGTTTGGTAACATCCTCCCATTTTGGAAAAAAGACTTCACTTTCAACATAATCTTTTGGCATATATAGATAATTATTCCTATAGTCTATTCTTCTTTGAATGAATAGTCCGGAAGCAACACTGATTATAACCAAACCTATAACACTCCATATTATTATTTTCTTTTTCATATGATCACCCTAATGTTCTAGGAAAACGCGTTTGAATATCTCAACATATTCCACATCATTTCCATCACTTTTCCAATCAAATACTCTTACTGTAAATTCCATATTTTGAATATAAGTATAATTCACTTCATAGCTATAGCCACCATAGCCCCAAGGGTATACATATGCTTTCATTTCCTCATCCCCAGATAGAGTCACTTCTAAATCCCCAATAATATTATGTGAACTCTCTTTATGTACAAAAGCAACATAATCAGGATTACTTGATAGTCTAGAATATCGCTCTGTATATCCAAGTCTAAGATTCACTTCTTCTGAAATCACTTCTTCATATCTAAGAGTGTCTTCATTGTATCCAGTTTTATTTTCATATTGATTAAAATATATATTATTCAATACAATGTTTACTGATATCCAGATCACGAGTACAAGTGCTCCTGATAAAAGTCTATAAAGTATTAAATCAGGCCATCTTCGATATTTAATAGACGTTGGGTTTTGGATTTTAAAATTCACAATTATTTTGTATTTTTTCTTATATATAACCAAACCTAGGGCAAATACTAAAATCAATGCTATTGAAGAAACAATCCCGGTTGTTCTAATTAATTTGCTTGTATATTCATACGTGTATAATACGACTTCTCCATCTTCAAAATCACTTACTTCTATGAAAACTCTACCCAAATCTTCTAAATCATCAGTAGATGTGATGATATTAAATTCCTGTCTAATGTCTACCCCAACACTTTCATTCAAATGAAAACCTGGAGAAACAAGTCTAAATTCAGCTTTTGTCGTTTCAGTGATATCTAAATCAACAGCTGTAAACATCCCGTAAAATGTGTTGTCATCTAAGTAATCTGATACAATAAATGCTTCATGCACAATCTCATCTTCTACATAAATTACTATTTCTCTATCTCGATCTATTTCTTCTAGATAATACAAATATGTGACTTGCTTTCCTTTAGTCAACACAGATAGTTTTAAGTCCAATGTACCCTCTCTTGTAAAGTCTACAATTTCTGAATATGTTTCATATTCACTTACCAATTTTTCCAGTGGTGTTGCTTCATCTTTTGTGCATCCAGTTAGAAGTAACAAAGAGGTAAATAAAAGAACAATTAATATTTTTTTCATGTCATCCCCCCTAAAGACCAATACTACTTTTAAAAATATAATAGTAACTTCTTGAAACTTCAAGAACTCTATCATTTTTCATTGTAATAATAAATTTGGTGTTAAATGTTGGTTTAATGGTCTTAATAAACATTTTATTAATCACATAAGAACGATGTATTCTAATAAATCCTAAATGTTCAAACAGACCTTCAATTTCATATAATTTCTCTTTGATGCTATATTCCCCTTTTAAGGTATGTGCTGATATTTCATGTCCAAAACTTTCAACAAAGACGATATCTCTTGATTGCAAGATAACATATTCATTGGATGTGTTTTTACCGAGAATTTCAGTCTTTTTGTAGTTTGGATCAACTAAGACAAGATCGTATTCATCATCATTGAACTCAATATCATTATTCAACAAGGCATTCTTATACTCTTTTTTCTTTTCATCTTTGCATATGACTTTTATCTTCATTGATATCCCCCTTGTGACACTATACTATCATTGT
This sequence comes from uncultured Candidatus Izemoplasmatales bacterium, assembly GCA_964435595.1. Lineage (GTDB taxonomy): Bacteria > Bacillota_I > Bacilli_A > Izemoplasmatales > Izemoplasmataceae > Izemoplasma. The sequence continues at coordinate 5,723 of CAYSZV010000024.1, forward strand.
TATTATTCATTTAATAGAATCTACTCACAACTTACATCGAGCGAATCTTAAATTACACTATTTCAATTATAACATGAATGCAATGACCTTTCGGCTATACATTTCATAAAAAAACAAAAAAGAAAAAGACTCAATTTTGAGTCTTAAAATGAATCTATGTTGATCGTTATTTTTTTACCTTCTCTTGAAGCACTCGCATATGCGATTGTTCTTATAGCATTAGCTATACGTCCATTCTTTCCAATCACTCTACCAAGGTCTTCTTGGTTTACGATAACCTGAATTGTAAGCATATTGTCTTCTTCTGAAAATTTTTGAACCATCAAATCTTCAGAGTGAACAACCAATGGTTTAACTAATTCTTTGATTAAAGTCTCATAGTTTACGGCCATGATATCAACTCACTTAGTTTTTCTTGTTTGACGTAATTCCGGCTTTTGCAAATAAGTTTTTAACTGTGTCAGTAGGTTTTGCACCTTCACTTAGCCATTTAGCTGCTTTTTCAGCATCGATGTTCACACTTGCTGGTTCAGTAGTAGGATTGTAAGTACCGATAATTTCTAAGTATCTACCATCTCTTTTGTTTCTACTGTCCGCTGCTACTAATCTATAGAAAGGACGTTTTTTTGATCCGTGTCTTTGTAATCTTAATTTAACTGCCATAATATAATTCCTCCTTTTTATTATTTCCGTTATGAGTATAGCACTCTAGGAAACTGTTGTCAAGTATTTTTCCTTGACATTAGAAATTAATTTGATATTCTGTGGTATCCAATAACGATTCTTCAACTCTGCTTACTAATTTTAGCCCTTGAATTTCTTTTTTCTTTTGCTCTAATTCTTCTTCATTAACATAAATAACTGCGTATTTTTTCTTTTTTGTGAAATATTTGATTTCACCAAATTTTTCCACTTGTTTTAATACTTTAGGATTTCTAAAGTACACGATTAAGCTCTTTCTCTTTATCATAAAATTCTCCTTAATGTTTACCGATTAGACCAATTTCATTTGGATGTTTAATTTTAGAAGAAACACTATTCGCAATTTCTTTTGAAATGGTGTCCAATCTATTTTGTAAGTCTTTTTCTAATTGTTTGTATTCTTTAATAACATCATTTGTGAATACTTCCTCTTTCTTTTTTGAAAGTTCAAGTTTTACACGTTTTAAATCCGGATGATATTTCCCATACTGTGATACTTCTTCATATTTCAATTTGATTTTATTAAAGGATTGAATCAATATTACCAAATCAGGATCAGACTTTATTTTCTGATCTAATTCTAATAATCTAATGTATTGATTTGTTTGTTTGATTTCATCGACTAATTCATACGTTTTTTCAAGTACTTTACTATTCATAATATCACCATAGTATAAGTATATAGAAAAGCTCATTTTCTTTCAAGTAAAATAGACATTCCTTATTTATTGTATACTTTATAATATTGTATAACATTAATTGACTATAAGATATGTTAGATTTATAATAGAAATGGACAAATATATATTACAGAAAGAAGATGTTAATATGAAGAAAACAACTAGACTACTATTACTTCTTACAGCATTACTCTTCACAGTTTATGGTGTCACTCGAGTTGAGGCTTCTACAGAGAATACAGTTATTTACTTCTATGGGCCTCTGTGTAGTGGCTGCGCAGCACTTGAAGCAGACGGATATATAGATCAAATTACCGATGCCGGAATTCAAATCATAAGAATTAATACTGAAGAAACATATGTAACTGTTTTTCCAGAGAATGTTATATACAATCAAGACGAACAATTAACGGTATTTGAATTATGGGGAGCATTCAACGTTATCTACAAAACTGGAAACAATCCTGGTACACCTCATATGTTTGTTGGAGAACAAGAACTAAGCGAATATGAAATTAGAGCAGCAATTGACAATGGTGATTTCTTCGAATTCGCTGAAAAAGAGCTACTAGATGTCGATGTTGAAGCAGGATTGAAGTATGATGATTTCAAAACAGTCGCCGGATTCTTTTCAGTTGTTGTTGCAGGATTATTAGACGGGTTTAATCCTTGTGCTATCGCCTTGCTACTACTTTTCATTTCATTACTAGGGTTTACTGAAAATAAAAAAATACTAATTATCGTAAGTACAACATATATTATTACAATGTTTATATCCTATTTCTTAATTGGGGCAGGAGTATTAGGAGCATTAAAAACAATTGTTGAGGGATCTCCAATTTCAACAATAGTTTCCTGGGTGATGCTATTCATTGTTCTTATCTTCTTTGTATTAAATGTTTATGATTATTTGGTAGCAAAGAATGAAGATTATGGTAAGATTAAAAGTCAAATTCCTAAATGGCTACAACGATTCAATACTAGAATTATGAAAGTTTTCACAAGTGCTATGGAAGATAGTGAAGACAAAGGAAATATTATTAGAATCATTCTATTAACATTTGTCTTAGGATTCATCATGACACTCACTGAATTTACTTGTTCAGGATTTATATATTTAGGTGTATTACAAGGTATTAGTGTTGTTCACGAGGCATATGCATACATCTTATTGTTGGTGTTTAACATTATGTTTGTTTCTCCAATGATTGTTATCGCATTTTTATCTGTAAAATCTAGAAGTACAATGAGTATAAGTAATTGGATGAGAGAGAATCTTCATATCATTAAATTATTTAACGCTGTTGTATTCTTATTACTTGCAGTTTTCATCATATTAAGATTATTAGGAATCGTACACTAGGAATGGGTGGTCAAATGAAAAATAAAAGGTTAAAACACAAGATTAAAGTCACAAAAAGAGACAAAGAATTGTACTTTGGTAAGCCAATAGATTTACCAATAAGAGATGAATTTATCATTAAAAAAAGTGTTGAATTATTCGATGATGAAGATCCATGTATCATTCATCAAAGTTATGTAGTAAAAGAGTTTTCTGATAGTTTAATTGAATTATTTATTATGAACGAAACAACTACGATCCATGGGAAAGACTATATCGAAGAATTGGCATTTTTAGATTATAACAATTTACAAGAGTTATCATTTGAATTAGTGGGGTGATACTATGGAAGCTTATTTAGATAACGCTGCAACAACAGGAGTTTCTAAAGAAGTATTCGAGGCAATGAAACCATATTTTTTTGGTTCATATGGAAATCCTTCCAGTTTACATTATAAGGGAATAGAGACAAAAAAAGTAATCAATACGTGTCACAAAAAAGTGGCGAAACTTTTAGGGTGTCATCATACAGAAGTATACTTTACTGGATGTGGAACCGAGTCAATCAACTGGGCTATCAAAGGAATCGCATTTAACAATCGAACAAAATCTGAAATCATTACGACAAAGATTGAACATCATGCAACATTGCATACCGTTGAGTTCTTAGAAAAACGAGGATATATTGTACATTACCTAGATGTTGACGCACAAGGTTTCATTAATTTAGAACAGTTGAAAAATCTAATAAATGACAATACACTAATCGTGTCTATCATCATGGCAAACAATGAAATTGGTACCATTCAAAACATGAAAGAAATCAGTGATATATGTCAAGCAGCCTCAACTTATTTACATGTCGATGCAGTGCAAGTCGCAACTCATATTCCACTATCATTAAGTGAATTGAATGCAGATTTGGTTTCGTTCTCTGGACACAAATTTCATGCGCCAAAAGGTATCGGAATGTTATACATTAAGAACGGAACACATATTGAAAATCTATTACATGGTGGTCAACAAGAACACAACCTACGTTCAGGAACTGAAAATGTACCTTATATCGTTGGATTTACCAAAGCATTAGAACTTGGAATGAAATCAATGTTTCAAAATATTTTAAGACAAAATGAATATATTTCTTATATCGTCGAAGAGCTTAAAAAAAGTAATATTGATTTTCGCATCAACGGTCCTAATATTGGTGAAAATAGACTTCCTGGGAACTTAAATATTTCAATCAAAGACTTAGAAGGTAGTGATATTACATATTACTTGAATAAGGCAAACATCTTCGTTTCTACTGGTAGTGCATGTGACAGTTCATCGATCGAGCCTTCTCATGTCTTACAAGCAATTGCCGTACCTCTAGATTACATCAATGCTTCGTTACGTATTACTGTAGGAGACAACACTACATTTGAAGAAGTTCAATATGCTACAAAAACACTAATAGAAATAATTAATGATTAAGCAAAAAGCGCTATTAATAGCGCTTTTTTATATTTCCTTATATTCTCCTAATTTTAAGTTAGGATCTAATTCAATGTCTCCAATTGCAATTCTTTTCAAATATGTTACTGTTAGCTGATAATGTTGACACATTCTTTTTATTTGATGAAACTTGCCTTCTTTGATTTCTAAATAAAATGATGTAGTTGATATTTGTTCCACTCTAGGAATCTTTGGTATATACTCATTATTTCCCCCATCTAATATTTTCATCGGACGAAGTAATTTCCTGCAATCAAAGGCTTTATCGACTTCTACATAATATTTTTTGTAGACATCTTTATTGGGACTAATTAAATCGTGAAGCAAGACACCATCATTTGTTAGTAAAATCAATCCTTCCGTATCGATATCTAACCTTCCAGCTATGTTCAAATCAAATCTAGAATACGGCTCACCTATAAGATCAACCACTGTTTTATGTAATCCATCTTTATTTGCACTAATGTATCCCTTGGGCTTATTAAGCATAAGTAGTATCGTTTCCTTGTAAAACACCAATTTTTCATCAAAATACACTTTATCAACACTTGGATTAATGATTGTTTTCGCTTCTATATTGGGTTTCCCATCTATCGATACAAATCCATTTTTGATTGCCTTTTTGATTTCGTTCCTTGTTCCATATTTTAAGTTTGATAAAAATTTGTCTAATCTCATATGTATCACCTATATTTATTGTATAACAAAAAGACCATTACTGGTCTTTTATTTTTTTGATTGTCTCGAAAATCGAATATCCTGATACTTTCATAAACTCTCTTTCAAGAGTCTTTTCGTAAGAAACACTGTTGAGTATAGAACGATATTCATTGTATTTTTTGAGAATTTTATCTTTATTCACTTTTTTTTCATTGGCATCTTCTATTAATGAGAAAAATTCAACAATTACCACGATTTCATCTGAATCAAATTCAGAGTAATCTATTGGATATGAATACATTATTCCGTCTCACCAAATGAGATTCCAATTGCTTTAGCAACTTGAACGTGTTGTCCTTCAGGATCAACAGTTTTTCCGCCACCTTTAGATGTTTCTCCAACTTCTCCGGTTCCTACTACTTCTACTAGAGGAATCGAAGTAATTTTACGTCCTTTTAATTGAACCATTCTACCAGATCCACCATTCATTAGTAAATCAACTGCATTTACACCAAACATTAGTCCTAACGCTCTATCAAATTGTGATGTGATTCCACCACGTTGAATATATGCTAAGTTAGTATAACGAACTTCATGTTCTGGAATCAATTGTTGTAATTGATCAGTAATAATTTGACCAACACCACCCAAACGTACACTATCAGCAGAATCTTTAACGATTTCACGAATTGTTTGTTTTCCATCTTTCGGTTTTGCACCTTCAGACACTACGATAATTGTAAAGTTTCTTCCAAACGCATCACGTTCTCTTACTTTTTCAACAATTGCATTGATGTCATAAGGAATTTCAGGGATTAAAATAACATCAGCACTACCAGCCAATCCACCTTCAAGTGCTAACCATCCACTATTTCTACCCATAACTTCCACAACCATTACTCGGTCATGTGAATAGGCAGTTGTATGAATTTTATCCAACGCATCTGTGATCGTTTCTAATGATGTGTTGTATCCAAATGTTACATCAGTTGCTGGTAAATCATTATCAATTGTTTTTGGTACACCTACTACAGGGATTCCTTTTCTAAAGAAATCACGTGCACTTGTTAACGTTCCGTCCCCACCAATAACGATTAAAGCATCTACACCTAAATATTTTAAGTTTCTTACTGCTTCGTCTGATACATCTCTATATTCAATCGTTCCATCAGGCAATTTCACTGGGAAATTGAATAAGTTATCTTTGTTTGAGGATTTTAATATTGTTCCACCCTCATGCATAATCCCACTTACTGATTTTAGTCCTAACGGTCTATGTGCGTTTGTATATAACCCTTTATATCCTCTAGTAAACCCTACTACTTCAAGTCCATACTTTTTTACTGCGGCTTTGGTAATACCATTTATAACAGCATTCAGACCACTACAGTCTCCACCACCAGTAATAATACCAATTTTTCTAATTTTTTTCATTTGAGTCCTCCTAAAAATATCACTTTAATTATAGGGGATAAATGGAATGATGTAAACAAATTTACTGTAAGTGAAAACGCTTTTATGTTTAATGCTTCATATTTGCATTCCAAAAAGAAAGAATTATGATTCTACTCTTTAACAATATTTTTACTACAATTATTTTACAAATTACTTTTATGAAAAGGCTTGAACGTATCCAATAATTGCACAAAATTTATCTTCACCATATTTCTTTAGAAATATATTCGTTTCTATTTCAAGTTATATATAACTTTGTTATAATATAAAAAGAGGTGATATCAATGTTAACAATGAAAGATGTCATCAGAGAAGGTCATCCAACTTTAGAGATGAAAGCCAATGAAGTAGAAATCCCCTTAACTGATGAAAACAAAGAAACGTTAAAACTGATGATGGAATTCTTAGAAAATTCTCAAAATCCTGAAATTAGTGAAGAATATGAAATACGTCCAGGAGTTGGACTTGCTGCACCACAAATTAATATTTCAAAGAGAATGATTGCCGTTTTAACAACCGATGAGAAAAACGAGAAATTATATAAACTTCTTCTCGTCAATCCAAAAATAATTTCTCACAGTGTTAAGAAAGTGTACATCCCTGGTGGAGAAGGTTGTTTGAGTGTCGATCGAGAGACTGAAGGAATCACTGCAAGACACAAAAAAATCACAGTAAGAGCTCATCTATATAATCCCGAAACAGATGAGTTGAAGAAAGTAGAAATCAGAGTTAGCGGATATGTTGCTGTAGTATTACAACACGAAATTGATCATTTAGATGGAATCTTATTCACAACCAAACTAAATGAACACTTACCAGATGCTGAACCGATTATATTCCCAGAGCCAGAAATTGAAAATGAAGAAGAAAACTAGGAGGAAATATGAAATTATTTATTGATACCGCAAATGTAAAATACATTAGAGAAATGGCAGATTTAGGAATTATTAGTGGTGTTACAACGAACCCTACACTCATTGCCAAAGAAGGCAGAGACTTCAATGAAGTAATCAATGAAATTACAAGCATTGTTGATGGTCCAATCAGCGGAGAAGTTATCTCGTTAGACGCCGAAGGAATGATAAAAGAGGGAATCGAAATCGCAAAAATACATCCTAATATGATTGTTAAAATCCCTATGACAGAACAGGGATTAAAAGCCACTAAATCCTTATCACAAAAAGGAATCAAAACAAATGTAACATTGGTATTCAGTGCTAATCAAGCTTTAATGGCAGCACTGGCTGGAGCTACATATGTAAGTCCCTTTGTAGGACGCTTAGAAGATACACTTCATGATGGAATCCAAGTAGTAAGTGATATCCGAAGCATCTTTGATACTTATGGATATGATACACAAATTATTAGTGCTTCCATCAGAACACCAAAACAGTTGGCAGATAGCGCTTTAGCGGGTGCACACATCGCAACCGTACCGTATGCAGTCTTAAAAAAAGCAGTCACGCATCCTTTAACAGATAAAGGCGTTGAAACATTTATGAAAGACTGGAAGGCCGTATTTGGTGAATAACTAAAGAAAAGACATATTCGATTGAATATGTCTTTTTTGTTTACAATATGTTTTCTTTCTGATCAATTATTTTTCCTAACCATCTAAATAACCCATAGAAAATAAAATAAACAGGGAAGACAAGCATTTCACCAAATAGAATTACACCTGGCCAGTTGCCTAAAAATGGGATAGCATTATGAATCGGAATAAAGTGGAATAAATTTCGTTCGTTATCAGGATTCAAATACATATAATCATGATCAATGATTAGATTCATAGTAATTGCAATCGCTGCAAATACATGGGCTGCGATAAAGGCAATGATTAACGTTCTTCTATTCGGTCTAAATCCTTCTACAATAAAATAGTAAATTGGCACCAAATATAAAATTGTGTGTGAAAGGAAGAATCTCCAATAATCATACTCATATGGAAATGAAGCCGTACTTGGAAAAACAAATGTAACAATAGCTCCGACTATCCCTTGGATAAACAGTATTTCCAATATAATTTGTTTTCTTGTTGTCAAGAAAATCATAATTAAAACAGCACTTGTTGCACAAAGATGTAATGGTAAATGTAGTAAGGTATCACATAATGGCACAAACGGTGCCTTAAAAATTGTAACAAATAAAGCAATTTCAAAAATTACCATAAGCGCTAAAAACACATAAGGTAATATAACTCTCGCTTTTGAATTGCGTATTCCTTTTCTAAAAATCCAAAAGACCGCTGACATACCTAGAATAAAAGCAATTGGCCATAAGGTATCAATCAATCCAACAGTATATCCTAAAACCGCAGTTCCACTTTCTTGAGTACACATATCATAATCTCCTTTTTATTCTTTTCAACTATTATTATATCACAAGGAGTTACAATACAAAAACATTCTTTTTGTATCTAAAAAGACGTTAAGCAACGTCTTTTTCTTTAAATATTTTATCAGTTAACTTAACATTCCATGCTGCGATTTGAACTTGTAATGTATATGCAATCGCAATCATCAATGCAGTTAATTTCGCATCCGGAAAAGCACTCAATGTAATTGCCAATGCCAAACTTAAACTTCTAATCAATGTTCCATTCACTAAGGCGATTCCATCATTTCTATCAAAGAAGAACCTTGCAGTTAGAACAGACACTGCAATAAATAATATATACATAATCACAAGCGGAACAAGCATTGTAATAAGAATTTCTGGGTTTTTAATAATAACTTGAGCCTTCAAAGAAATTGCTACAAATATAATGAGTACAACACCTAATGTTGAAAAAGGAGGGAATTTTTTCTTGATTGATGTTTGAAATACTTCATTTCCATATTTTTTAACCAAAACATATTGTGTTATTATAGCCAATCCAAGTGGAACAAAAACAACAATTAATATTTGCTTTATAATTTCGAGTACAGGTACATCTACCGCTGCTCCTAGTAAACCTGAGATATAAAACGGGGCAAGGATTGCTCCTAGCAATAATCCAATCACAACCATTCTAATCGCTGCGTTGATATTTCCTTTCGCCATCACTGTCCAACTAATTGTCATACCACTTGTAGGTAGCAATGCAATCAATAATAATCCCAATCTTAAGAACGGTTCTTGTCCAAAGAAAACTAACCCAATAAGATATCCAATTAATGGAAAAATAATAAAGTTAATAACTTGTGTTGCACCTTGCAGTTTAAAGTTAATCTTCTGTGTCATTGATTTGAAATTAAGTGTTACCATCATAGGATAAACAAGCATAAACGTCAATGGTATAATTGTAACTTTCAAGTTTGCTATTTGCTCTGGATATAACCCACCAAACAATACTCCGAAGCCAATCGAGAAAAATATAAAGATAATCAAATACTTTTTGATATAGTTCAATATTGTAAACATAACAGTCTCCTTCTTGTTCAAAATTCAATTTATTATATCAAATAGTTTGTGTGCATACAATATATATGCGTATAAAAAAAGAGGTACTGTGTACCTCTTCATTAAACTATGAAAATCACTTGAATAATTTCGCTAGTTCTCCCCCAAATAATGGGATAGACCCCAATCCAAATGCAATCAGATAATGCCATCCACTCATGCTTACGTCACTTGTTCTAAACAACGTATTTACACCAGGAATAAACAATACTGCAAGCAACAATCCGAAGCCAAATATCACTGAATAATTTACAAATTTATTGTCAAACAAACTCATTTTGAAAATCGTTTTTGTTTCGCTTCTTGCACTAAATGTACGTAATAACTCACCAACAATAATTGTGATAAAAGCAAACGTTGTTCCTGTATTGGTCACTTCACCTAATGACACACCAGCTACAATATAGTTACCAATCGAGAAACTAATTAATACCGCTACTGCTAAGAACACACTTTGGAATCCAATTGCAATTCCCATATGTCTATCCACGATACTTGCTTCTGGATCGATTGGATTCTTATCCATAACATCGTCTTCTTTTTTCTCAAGGCCCAAAGCAAATGCAGGGAAACTATCAGTAACAAGATTAATCCACAAGATTTGAATTGGAATCAATGGACTCCCCATTCCAAGCAACATTGCTGTAAAGATCAATAATACTTCTCCAACATTACAACTTACTAAATATCCAACAAACTTACGGATATTCGCAAAGATGACTCTTCCTTCTTCAACAGCTTCGACAATTGTTGTAAAGTTATCATCCATCAATACCATATTAGCAGCTTCTTTTGATACATCTGTACCTGTAATACCCATAGCAACACCAATATTTGCTTGTTTTAAGGCAGGTGCATCATTTACACCATCACCTGTCATACTTGATATTTCACCCGTTTCTTGTAATGCCTTTACAATTTGCACTTTATGATTTGGTGATACGCGAGCAAAGACATTGGTAATTTTTACCAAGTCTAGAAATTCAGCATAACTTAATTTATCAATTTCTTCACCACTCAACGCATGAGAAGCATCTTTTAAGATACCCAACTCTTTCCCAATTGCTGTTGCTGTAATTTTATGATCTCCCGTAATCATGACAACACGAATTCCGGCTTTGTGACACACTTTGATAGCAGCTTTCACTTCTTCACGAGGTGGATCAATGATCCCTACTAATCCAGTAAAAATAAGATATACGTGTATCTCGAGTATTCCGTGTAGGATTGGTTCTATACTTAGTAGTACAC
>CAYSZV010000024.1:16760-25932 GCA_964435595.1 uncultured Candidatus Izemoplasmatales bacterium
TAAGATTATTCTCCTCTTCACTAAGTTTCTTATATTCACCTAATTCTTTATAAGCAAACCCAAGCACACGTAATGCTTTACGTGCCATTCCTTGGTTTGCCAATTCAATTGTATCCACCATTTTCTTCGATAATTCTTTGACTTCCCCATCAATTAAATAATGTGTACATTGTTTTAACAATTGATCTGGTGCACCTTTTGTATACAGTTGTTTTACTCCATCAACATTATGTACCGTACTCATTAATTTACGATCACTATCAAATGGAAATTCATCGATACGTGGAAACTCTTTTTTTAGTTCCGGTTGGGTTTTCTTGTTTTTTGCAGACAACGTTACCAAGGCTAATTCAGTTGGATCTCCAATTAAAGAATCACCACTAATACTTGAATCATTACATAAAGCACCAATTGTAACCAGTTTAGAAACGTTACTATTCCCACCTTTTATTTCACCATTAAAGTCATATCCACTACCTGATACCTCAACGAACTTATCGTTATCAAACAGCATAGTAACAACCATTTTATTTTGTGTCAATGTTCCTGTTTTATCACTTGCAATTACAGTTGTACTCCCAAGTGTTTCTACAGCACTTAATTCTTTTACAATTGCATTTTTGGTTGCCATTTTTCTCATTCCAAGAGCCAGTACCACAGTAATTACAGTCGGAAGCCCTTCTGGAATTGCAGCTACTGCTAAAGAAACAGATACTAAGAATAATTCAAGGATTTCATCTGTTTTGGAAAAATCAAATCCCAAACGAATCATTCCGATTAAGAAAATCAAAGCAACGACAACAATAGAAATCATTCCCAATAATTTTCCAAGACGATCAATTTTCTTTTGCAACGGAGTCAAATCATCTTCTACTTCATTTAATAAGGAAGCAATATTTCCAATTTCTGTGCTCATTCCCGTTTCAGTAATGACACCCAATCCTCGACCATAAGTAACAATAGTAGACATGTATCCCATATTGATACGATCTCCAATTGGTGTTTGTTCTTCTAAAATTACATCACAGTCTTTCTCTACAGGCACACTCTCACCTGTCAATGCTGATTCATCTACTTTCAAGTTCACTGATTCCAATAATCGAATATCAGCAGGAATATAATCTCCCGCTTCAATCATAACAATATCTCCAGGAACCAATTCTTTTGAATCTATATCTTCCAGCACACCATTACGTATAACTTTCGCATGTGGAGCGCTAATTGATTTTAGTGCAGCAACAGCATTTGTTGCTTTTCTTTCTTGCACAACACTTAAAGTAATATTTAAAATAACAATTGCTATAATAAAAATCCCATCAGTAAAGTGTCCACTTGCCACAATACTAATAATCGCAGCCACAATTAAAAGTAAATTTAAGAACTGAAGAAGTTCACCTAAAATCATATGGAATAATGATTCTCCACTTTTTTCAAGCAACTTATTTTCTCCATATTTTTCTCTTGACTGCAATACACCCTCACTAGTCAATCCTTTTTCCTTATCAACTTGTAGTATCTCTACTACTTCTTTTATTTCTTTTGCATATCCATTCATTATTATCACCTTTACCTATTATATCACATCTAGCTTTAAAAAAAGCCTAATAAAATTAGGCTTTCTTAGTAAACGTTTTTAAAACTCCCAATCGTCGTCTTCTTTCTCTTTTGGTGCTTTATCCCAATCATCGTCGCGATCTTCAACTTCAACCCAGTCGCCCATTTGTGCTGTTGTTTCAGCAAATTGTCGATCTAAATTTTCGTCTGCTTTGATCACCCAAGTTCCTGCCATCATATCGTGAAGACCACGTCCATCTTCTCTTGCTAGCATCATAATAAATGATACAAGGAATACTGCTGAGATGAGAAATGTAACGATACTTAATACAGAGAATAACAAATAATTAATCAGAATTACCCATCCAACTAAGGCAGTATAATACGTAGTCCAACCTTGAATAGATCGTACAAAGTGTGCCCAAAGACCTGGATTTTCACCATATTCATTAATTGCTCTTAACTTCATCAATTTTTTTCCAAGTGTTTGCCCATTCCATTTCCACGGAACAACCACAAAGTAAATTAAATATACAACCAATCCTGCATATACAGTGATCATCGTATACATAATGAATTCTGGGGACATCGTATCACCGGTTCCAGTAATTGCAGCTCCAAAGATTGAATCAATGAAATCTTCAAATCCAATAAAGAATAACGGAACAATTGAGATAATTAGTCCTACAACATACATTGCTATATAATCAACTAAAGCAGCAACAACTCTTTCTCCACTTACTTTCTTAAATCTTTGCATATAAATTTCCTCCTAATCATTTCTTAATGCTTCAATTGGCTTTTTCTTACTTGCGATGTGAGCTGGAATAAGACCACTAACTAATGCAATCACTATACTACCTAGAATCGCAAGTGCCATTTTACCAAAATTAATTACTAATATTCTTGATGGATCCATAAATGGTAAATATCGTAGAATCAAGTCCAATTGGTATCTTTCTAAATACCAATTCAATATTAGCACAATAACTATAGATAGTATAACACTCATTATTCCTGCTATCAATCCTATAATTGTTGTTTCTCCAGAATAGATAACACGAACATCTTTTCTCGTTCCACCCAGTGCTCTAATGATACCAATTTCACGTTTTCTTTCTAAAACACTTATATATAAAATCAACAATAACATCAATGCACCAGTAATAATTGCGATCCAAATAATACTACTAAATATAAACTGTAATACATATAAGAAGAAATTTACTACTCCTTCAAATAAGTTGAATCCGTTTCCAAAGTTCTCATATACCCAGAAATCATTCATTTCTAAGGTCTTAACAATATCAACTTTATCATCGATATGATCACTATCGATGAATACTCTAAATCGATATGAGATATGATCATTATCATCACTAAATATGTATGGTGTTTGTGGTTCAATTAAGTTGATTGTATTTTCGGTTACTACAATTTCATTAAACAATGAATTATCATAAATACCGACAAGAGTTAATGTTATTCCTTCATCAGAAGGACTAGATGGATCTAATTTCCATTCTAATTCATCATAATCGACACAATATATTTCGTTGCGGTCTCCTACTGTTATGAAGTCTTGTGTGTATTCTCTTAATGCTAAAACATTTACATTGTAATCACCTAGAAGTAGTTCATCATAATCATCCGGAGCAATTAGCACTCCTTCATTTTCATCATGAAGTCCAGTTACAACACAACTACCACTCAAATATGCTTGTGATAATGTTTCTTCAAATGGAACATAGTTAAATGAAGTATAAATCAAATATTCATTGTTTTTCACTTCATCCCATAATTCATCCATTGTTAAATAAGAATTTTCAGATATCAAACGCTGTGCCTGTGATTCACTTAAAGCAAACTCATTATCAGCAGATGGTAATCTACCATCTCCAACAAAAGTATTAAATGAATTTAAAATATCTTGGTTTTCAGGCAATGCAATCATTTCTCCATAAATCGGATTATATAAATCCGCTTCAGCTGTTACATTTCTAACAATTGGAAATGTTACTTCAGGAGAATAGAGAACATCTTTGAAATATCCATAGCCATTCAATTGGTTTTCTGCATTCGCTCTTGATTCCTGATAATATGGTGATGTTTCAACATATAAATCCGGATTGTCTTTTATCACTACTTCTTGTTGAGATAGCCCAATACGAATACTACTAAAGAATGCATCGATTAAAATCAGACCAACAATCCCAACACTCAATCCAAATGAAATCAATAATGTTCTCCATTTCTTACCAATTAAATTGTAATATGCTAAACGTATTGCTTCTTTGAACTTCAGTTTCCCTTTTGCGCGTTCTTTTTGATTTACAATTTTGACTTTTTTATCTTTTTGCGCCGTGTCTGATATCACACGACCATCTTTTAATTCAATCATTCTTGTTGAATATTCAGTTGCAATTTTTTTATTATGCGTTACCATAATGACTAATTTATCTTTGGAAATATCACGAATCAAACTCATAATTTCGTGTCCAGTTTTCATATCCAATGCACCAGTCGGTTCATCAGCTAATATAATATCAGGATCATTAATCAAGGCTCTTGCAATTGCAACACGTTGACGTTCTCCACCAGATAACTGCCCTGGCAACTTTTCTAAATGTTTTTCTAGACCAACTTTTGTCAATAATTCAATTGCTTTTTCTTTTGCTATTTTTGGCTTTTCACCACTTAATTTTATAGAAATAGCAACGTTTTCTACAATTGGCAAATGCTCAATCAAGTTATATGATTGGAAGACAAATCCAATACGATGATTTCTAAAGTGATCCCATTCTTTTTCAGTAAATTGTGTTGTCAAACGATCCCCAATTACCATATGTCCACTTGTTGGATTATCCAATCCACCAATAATATTTAGTAATGTTGTTTTTCCACATCCAGAAGGGCCATATACAGCTACTATTTCACCCTTTTCAAAATATAATGTTGCATCTTTCAAGGCATGGTATCCTTTTTTCCCTTGAAGATAGACTTTATGTATCTCTTGTAATTTAATCATAGTCTACTCCTTTCTCAACGCTTTGACAGCGTTAAGTCTTGCTGCTCTTAAGGAAGGAACAAGTCCAGCTACCATAGAGTAAACAACACTAAATAATAATACAATACCAATTACCCATACACTTGGAGCAAATAATTGAATACCCAAATCTCCTTGTGTCAGCAATTCTAATGGTTGTGCTATAAATCCATCAAACATACGGTTTAATGTAATTGAAATCAACAATGCCAATAAGGTTGCAATACCACTTGAGAGCAATCCAATGATTGCACTTTCTGCAATAAATATTCCAACAATATTGTTCGCTCTGGCACCAATCGCTGTCAATATACCTATTTCCTTGATACGTTCAACAATTGAAGTATATACTACCAATCCAATCAAAATACCTGAAACAATTAATGTAATACTTGCAACCGCAATCAATACTTTTAACGCATTGTACATAAAATCTTCTACTGTTCCAGTTATAGATTCAAAATAGTTTTCAACAACAAGATCATATTGATCTCTTAATAATTGCTTAAACTCATCAATGTCATCTTCATTGGTTGTACCTAAATAGGCAATTGCCAATCCTTTATAAGATTGATCAGGATTTACAGTTTCAAATCCTCGAATTGATTCCTCATATGTTACATATCCAATTGAACTCATCGGATCAATTACCATACCGACAATTGTGAAGGAATTATAGTCAATTTCGTCAAAAGAATCAATACTATCATAATCGTAATATTGTAAATCGAGCACTTCTCCTTCAATCAATGAAAATATATATTCATAAGAATCTTCATCAATTGTATTTTCTCCACGCATCTGTGCTGCTGTATACGAAGTAACCACAATCTCAGAATCATTTTCTGGTAATCTACCATAGATTTGACCTGATTGCGTTAACAATGCTGTGTCATAAGGTACCCCTGTATTTACCAAATAGATTTCTTCATTACGATAAGTAAAGAACGTTTGGTATGCAACACTGTATCTCGCTTCATCTACAATATTCATATCATTGATATCATCTAATACATTCTGTTCAATATCAATGTTTTCGATTGGGAAAATCTGATATTGATCTTCAGGTATCAAACTACCAACAGCTTCACTAATACTTGAATTAATTCCCATAATCAAGAACGTTAATAAGAAAATACTGACATATCCAATTGAAACAATTGTTGAGGTTAATAAGCTCCTCATCATTCTAGAGGTTACGTTGTTCATTGCAAACTTAAAAATCATTCTCAGACCCATTTTAGGTCGTTTAAAATCAAGTGGCTTTGTCGCTACTTGTTGTATTTCATGAGATTCAGTATCATCAATTACTTTTCCATCTTCTAAACGAATAATTCTTGTAGCAAACAGTTCTGCTAAATCTTCATCATGGGTTACAACGACTACTACCTTGTCACTTGCAACTTTTTTGATATACTCAACTACTTTATTTCCAAGTTCTGTATCCAATGCTCCCGTAGGTTCATCCGCCATGATAACTTTAGGATTTGTAACCAAAGCTCTAGCAATTGCTACACGTTGATTTTGCCCACCAGACATTTGTCTTGGGTACTTTGTTGCAAACTTACTTAATCCAACTTTCTCAAGTTGCTCCATTGCTCTGCTTTTTGCATCGCTCTTTGAAACTCCTTGGAACATCAATGGTAATGCTACATTTTCCCAAATTTTCAAGTGTTCAATTAAATTATATTCTTGAAAAATAAATCCAACATAATAATTTCGATATACTGCCCAATCCTTTTTTGAAAATTGAGAGGTATCAACACCGTCAACAATTACGCTACCTTCAATATCAGTATCTAAGCCACAAAGAACATTTAAAAGTGTACTCTTTCCACTTCCACTTGCTCCAAGCACAAAGACCATTTCACCATCTCTAAAATCTCTCGTGATATTATCAACAGCTTTAATATAAGAATCCCCATTCTTATACTTTCTTGTTAAATTTTTTACACTCAGCATAATAATTCCTCCTTGTACGTATAATCCATTATACCTCAAAAATTATTCTATTACAAATAAAATTATTTTAAATTATTTTGTTTGCAAAGAAACTAAAAGGAGCACAAAGTATGCTCCTAAAAAAGTACTAGTAGCTTTCCCTTTAACAGCACATTTAAACTATATTGTTAACATCAAGAAACCAGTAAAAGCAAGATTATTCGGTCTTAATGATAAGTCTACTTCTTTTTTCATTTTGTTAATCGCAGTCCGATACTTTTTGTACAAAGTGTAACTCGGATCAGACTCATATTTCATATTCAAATCCAAATGTGCAATCACTTTTTTTACTACAGTTGGTTTCATAAACACATCTTTTTTTGGATATGCATATACTCTATAAACAGAAATAATAGGCCATTTTGCCAATCTGTGCTCTTTTAACAGAGTATAAAGTGTATAAAACCCACTTTTTTCATGTCCATATAGTAAATCTGATACTCCATCAACAAATCGTCTTTTTTCAGAATTGGTAAAATCTGCACACATATCTCTAAATCTCATTTTTTCAAATACTGATACAAGAGAACTTGACGAAACAACTTTAGAAACCTCTTTAAAAACTCTACTCCCTTTTTTTAGATATTCTTCTGTTAGTACGTCGTTAATATAAGTAGTGTGTTTTTCTACATTATGTTTCTTAGAAACTTTCTTAAATTCCGCAGATTTGAACCCTTCTGGATGTTTTTCCAGAAACTCAGATTCTAATTTCTTTAATTTTTCAATGTTCATAAAACACCTCCAGCCACTCAATATTATATCATATAAATCTCATATTGTAATAAAAAATCCAGTCTAAATGACTGGATTTTAATTCTTTTCTAAACCAATTCGTATCTTCCGTATTTCTCTTGTTCTGTTACAACGAATACACGTACTCTATATTGGTAAACCAAACTTGCTACTAAGCTATTAGGATTTGTTTCTAATAATTCTTTATGTTGTCTTGACCCTTCAAAAATCAAGATTGCTGGACGGATGTCATCTTTTGTATGATAATAATCAAATCTATTCCCATCATTACTTGTGAAATCAGCAATTAATTGTTTTCTTGAAATCAAGTTTGCTTTCGTGATTATTTCAAACACAGTTTTAATCAATGATTCTTGAGATTTCATTCTTTTACAGTTGATTAAATACACTTTGTTTGCTGTTTCTGTTACCAAATCAATTAATCCAACTTTGATATCTGAATCCACTGATTGTCTTTTTACAGGAACTTCATAGTCTACGATATGTCCAATTTCACGATCTAGATATCCATCTAGTCCATTGTATTTAATCGCATACATTTGTCTTTCAAATTCTTCGTCTAAATCCCCAATTTCTGTACCATCATGTCCTTGTACAGCATATCCTTCATGGTTTTTCACTAGTTCATCTCTAAAATCTTTAAATGCTATTCTAGAAAAATTAACACGTTGCTTGATAAATTCGTCTACTACTGCTTTATCGTGAGCATACCCTTCTTCATTGTCTTCTTTACTGAATAAATTATAGATTTCATATAGTTTGTAATCTTTGCCATTGAACTTCATTGTTATCGCATCCTCTCTTATTAAAAAAATGAGTTGTTCTGTGTTATTTATTATTATACAAAAAAAGCGCAGAAATTACACTCTTTTTGCCACAGATTTGTCACTTTGTATATTTTGTACAAAGATATGATTTTATTTCAAAACTTTACGTAGCCATTCAATACTCAAAGGAAGCCAATTTTGATAATGTGAATCTGCTACATAAGAATCTCCCCATGAAACAGATTCATCCCCTAATGATAGTCCGTGTTGTCCATCTCTAAAAACGTGTATCTCAAAAGGAATCAATCTTTTACTTAGTTCATTTGCTAACCATAAGGAAGTATCAACTGGAACCAAATCGTCTTTAAAAGTATGGAATAAGAACGTCTCAGGAAACTTCGCGTCTACTTGTACTGTAGGAAAATCCCATCCATGTCTTTTGCTTCCAATAAATGCACCATATCCTAAAATCAAAGCATTTGGTCGCACAACTTTACTAGCTCCTAATTGTGAACCTAAATGGCCCCCAGCACTAAATCCTATGCAAGCTATTTTATCTTCAAAGACATACCATTCTTCTGCATTTTTCTTAATCAATGATAGAGCTTCTTCTGCATCTTCTAGTGGTCTTGGAAACTGTGCTTGTTCTTTTAAGCTATACTGTAATACAAAGGCATTGTATCCAGCTTTCATATAAGCAAGTGCAATTGGTTCCCCTTCTCTATCACTACAAAACTCATATCCTCCACCTGGCAAAATTAAGATTCCAGGCTTTTTCTTCATCTGTTCCATTTCATTTGACGGATATTGAATATATGTTGTTAACGTTACATCTTTATTCGATAATTTAATAGTTTCAATTTTCATACAATCACCTCTGGTTTATTATATTACATTTGCGCTTTCTTGTCTTCCTCTTTACTAAATATATTATTTATCTGCCGAATATTTTTGTCATTCAAATTCGTATCTCCCTGTGATATAATATAGATAAGTAAAATGAGGGGGGATTAATTATGAAAAAGAAAGCCACAGTGATTGTTCTTGCAAT
>CAYSZV010000025.1:0-17357 GCA_964435595.1 uncultured Candidatus Izemoplasmatales bacterium
AACAAATCAAAAGTTTCAGAAAATTACTAAATGAAGTCTCATTTAATGATTTCATCGATCGTATCCTCATAGATTCAGGCTATTTGTTAATGTTAGAACAAGACGATAAGAAAGATATACGAATCGAAAATCTTATGGAATTCAAAACGATGTTAGCAGAAAACGAAAAAACTTATGCAGAATATACTAGAGAAGAAATGTTGATGTTCTTATTAGAAGAGGTTACATTGAAATCTGAGGAAAAACAAAGTGATCTAGAAGACGCAGTAACAATGCTTACATTGCATGCAGCAAAAGGGTTGGAATTTAGAGTGGTATTCATCGTAAATCTTGAGTCTGGGATTTTCCCTTCTAGTCGAGTGGATTCTATGGCCGATTTAGAAGAAGAACGTAGACTGATGTATGTTGGAATTACAAGGGCAAAAGAGAAGTTATATCTGACAAATTCAAAGGTACGCCAAACGTTTGGTGAAATTAGTCAAACAGTTGACAGTATGTTTATAAATGAAATAGATAAAGAGCTAATTGAAATCAAAGGATATAGTGAATACCTTAAGCCAAAGGCGTATCATGTCTCTCCTGAAGCGCAAGAACGCACTAAAAAAATGATTCAACGTAAAAAAGAAAATCTTAATAATTATCAAGAAAATGAACTTAATAAAGGTGACAAAGTAGAACATTCTAAATTTGGACCAGGAATTGTTATTACTATAGTTGGAGATAACGCAACGATAGCATTTGGAAGTACCTACGGAATTAAGACATTATTAAAAGACCATAAAGCAATCAAGAAACTATAAGATATGATATAATGAAATAGGTGATTTCTATGGAAGCAAAAAAGCGAATAGAACAACTTAGAGAACTATTAAACCAATATAGTTATGAGTATTATCAACTAAACAACCCAAGTGTCAGCGACCAAGAGTTTGACGCTCTTTTGCATGAACTAATCCATTTAGAAGACTTACATCCAGAATTTAAATCACCAGATAGTCCAACGGTTCGTGTTGGTGGAACGATATTGGATAAATTTGAAAAAGTCACACACCGTATACCGATGATGAGTCTTTCAAATGCATTTAATGAGGAAGATTTAAGAAGTTTTGATGAAAAGATTAGAAAAGTGGCACCATCGATTACTTATAATGTGGAATTAAAAATCGATGGATTAGCCGGATCTCTTATTTACAGCGCTGGAGAGTTAACTTTAGGAGCAACAAGAGGAAATGGAGCAATTGGAGAAAACATCACCAATAACGTAAAAACAATCCGCTCAATCCCTCTCACTATCAATCACTTGTTTGATGTGGAGTTCCGTGGAGAAATCTTCATGAGTAAAAAATCATTTAAAGATGTAAATAAAAGTAGAGAAGAAAATGGATTGGATTTATTTAAAAATCCTCGTAATGCTGCAGCTGGAAGTGTTAGACAACTGGATAGTTCTGTTGTATCTAAGCGAAACTTAGACATGTTTATTTATAGCGTAATGGAGCCAGAATTACATGGTCTATCCTCTCATTCAGAAGCGTTAGAATTTGCAAAATCTATGGGATTGCATATCAATCCTCATTCGAAACTATGTAATTCAATAGACGAAGTTCTAGAATACATTGAAGAATTTACAGAAAAGAGACACAATCTTGAATATGAGATTGATGGAATTGTTATTAAGGTAAATGAGTTAGAGTTTTATGAACATATTGGATATACTGCAAAATCTCCAAAATGGGCAATTGCATATAAGTTTCCTGCTGAAGAAGTGATTACAAGAATTAATAGTATTACATTCCAAGTAGGACGAACAGGACAAATTACACCGGTGGCTAATTTAGACCCTGTTATTGTTCAAGGTAGTACTGTTTCGAGAGCAACATTGCACAATGAAGATTATGTTGTTGATAAAGATATCAGAGAATTTGATTATGTAGTAATTAGAAAAGCAGGAGATATTATACCAGAAGTCGTTCGTGTGATTGAAGAACGAAGAGAAGATGATAGTGTAGCGTTCGACATGATCAAAGAATGTCCAGTATGTGGACACCCTTTAGACCGCAAATCAGGTGAAGCAGACTATTATTGTCATAACGATTTCTGTGATGCCAAATCAATAGAACAATTGATTCATTTTGCATCACGAAAAGCAATGAACATAGAGGGTCTTGGAGATCGTATCATTGAACAGTTTTATAATGATGGGCTTTTGAAAAAAATAAGTGATATATACCGTTTGAAGGATCATTATGAAGACTTGATCATCAAAGAGGGTTTTGGTAAAAAAAGCATCGATAAATTAATTGAAAATATAGAAAAGAGCAAAGCAAACAACTTGGATAAGTTGTTGTTTGGTCTTGGTATTAGACATGTAGGAGAGAAAGTATCTAAAGTCATAGCTAATGCATATCGCAATTTGGAAGAATACTCCTTGATTCAGTTTGAAGATCTTGTTGCTATAGATGAGATTGGGAACGTTATTGCCGAAAGTGTCTTAGCATATTTTAAAGATGAAGAAATGATTCAAATGATTCAAGAACTGAAAGAGTTTGGATTGAATGTAATATATACATCTAACGTAAAAGAAAATGAAATGTTTACTGGTAAAACATTTGTCTTAACAGGAAAACTAGAACTATACACTCGCTCTGAAGCAAAAACAATGATTGAAAATCTTGGTGGAAATGTTTCAAGTAGTGTAAGTAAGAAAACAGATTATGTTGTAGCTGGTAGCGATGCTGGTAGTAAATTAACGAAAGCACAATCACTTGGTGTCACAGTACTCAGTGAAAATGACTTTAAGAATCTAATAGATGGGTGATAAATATGATTAATGAAATTATCATCAAAGGTGCAAAAGAAAATAATTTGAAAAATATTGATTTATCTATTCCTAAAAATAAGCTTGTTGTAATGACGGGGCTTAGTGGAAGCGGTAAATCTTCTTTGGCGTTTGATACAATATATAAAGAAGGGCAAAGACGATATGTAGAAAGCTTAAGTGCTTATGCAAGACAGTTCCTTGGGAATATGGAAAAGCCTGATGTAGAAAGCATTGAAGGTCTTAGCCCGGCAATCTCTATCGATCAAAAAACGACAAGTAAAAATCCGCGTTCTACGGTAGGTACTGTAACAGAGATTTATGATTACTTACGTCTTTTATATGCCAGAATTGGTAAACCAATCTGTCCTACACACAATATCGAGATCTCTGGACAATCAATTGAAGAGATGACTCATAAAGTACTTGAAGTGAGTGAAGGAAGAGTGATTGTTTTAGCCCCACTCGTTAAAGAACGTAAAGGAACTCATGCAAGAACAATAGAACAATTACGTAAAGATGGATATGTGCGTGTTCGTATTAATGGAGAAGTATACGATTTAGACGATGATATCGTTTTAGAAAAAAACAAAAGACATACAATCCAAGTGGTCGTTGATCGTTTGCGTATAAAAGATGGAATTCGTAGTAGATTATATGATAGTTTAGAAACTGCAGCTCGTTTGGGTGAGGGAAAAGTAGTTGTTTTAATTAACAACGAGGAACATGTATTTAGTGAACATTATTCCTGTCCTCATTGTGATTTCTCGATTGGAGATTTAGAGCCACGCTTATTTAGTTTTAACGCACCTTATGGAGCTTGTCAAAACTGTAACGGACTCGGACATACTAGAAAAATAGATCCTTACTTATTAATCCCTAATCAAGATTTATCTATTAAAAAAGGTGCCATCAAAGGATGGGAAAACACAAAAACATACGGATTTGTTATGTTGAAGCAAACTGCAAGCCATTTTGGAATAGATATCTCAGTTCCAGTTAAAGACATGGACGAAAAGGATTTGAATATTATCCTTTATGGTAGCAAAAAAGAAAAAATCAACTTTACCTTTGGAAAAGGAATCGTCAACGGTGAAGGGTTTAGACATCAAAAGAATTCATATTATGAAGGTGTGATTGGAAACTTAGAAAGACGTTATATGGAGACGTCTTCAAGATATATTAGAGACTGGATAGAAACCTACATGGCAGAAACAGAGTGTCCAGTTTGTAAGGGTAAAAAGTTAAACGAAAAAGCGCTCAGTGTAAAAGTCGGTGGAAAAGATATTATTGAGGTCACTGATTTAAGCGTGAAAGAAATCATTCGATTCTTCAACAACATAGAGCTTTCAGTGCAAGATCAACAAATCAGTGAAATGGTTTTAAAAGAAATTATTGAACGAATTAGCTTCTTAGATAATGTAGGATTGAACTATCTAACATTATCTAGAAAATCTGCTACGTTAAGTGGTGGAGAAAGCCAACGTATCCGACTGGCAACGCAAATTGGATCACAATTGACAGGTGTACTCTATGTTTTAGATGAGCCATCAATTGGGCTTCACCAAAGAGATAACCATAAATTGATTAGCACATTGAAAAAAATGAGAGACCTAGGAAACACCCTATTGGTTGTAGAACACGACGAAGAGACGATGTTTGAATGTGATCAAATCATTGATATCGGCCCTGGCGCAGGTGTCTATGGTGGAGAAGTTGTATTCCAAGGGACGATAAAACAAATTTTACGAGATAAAAATAGTATTACCGGACAATATTTATCGGGGAAAAAGAAAATTGATATCCCTTCTTCAAGAAGACCACATGACAATGGATATATTGAAATAGTTGGGGCAAGACAAAACAACTTGAAAAACATTGATGTTCAATTTCCGAGAGGAGTATTGAATGTTATAACTGGCGTTTCAGGTAGTGGGAAATCAAGCCTTGTAAACGAATGTTTGTATAAAGGTCTAAGTAATCTTATCTATAGAAAGAAACGACCACAGGGTGAGTTTGATGCCTTAAAAGGGGTAGAAGACTTCGAGAAGATTATTAATATCGATCAATCACCAATCGGGAGAACCCCAAGAAGTAATCCTGCGACATATACAGGAGTATTTGATGACATTAGAGATATTTTCTCAATGACCAATGAAGCAAAAATGCGTGGGTATAAAAAAGGACGCTTTAGTTTTAATGTGAAAGGCGGACGCTGCGAAACATGTAATGGAGATGGATTGATTAAAATTGAGATGCATTTCTTACCTGATGTATATGTTCCTTGTGAAGTATGTCGAGGAAAAAGATATAATACAGAAACATTAGACGTTAAGTTTAAAGGAAAAAACATTAGTGAAGTATTGAATATGACAATTGAAGAAAGTGTTGATTTCTTTAAGAATATTCCAAAAGCACATCGTAAATTAAAAACGCTAAACGATGTTGGACTCGGATATTTAAAAATCGGACAACCAGCGACAACACTGAGTGGTGGAGAAGCGCAACGTGTTAAGTTAGCGAAGGAACTACACAAAAGAATTAGCGATAGAACCTTATATATATTAGATGAGCCAACAACCGGACTACACAGTGACGATGTCAAACGATTATTACAAGTGATTGATCATATCGTTGAGTTGGGAGCAACGGTTGTTATCATAGAACATAATCTAGACGTAATTAAAGTTGCAGATCACATTATTGATTTGGGACCTGAAGGTGGAGACATGGGTGGTATGGTAATCACCACTGGTACACCGGAAGAGGTTGCACAATGTAAAGACAGTTTTACGGGTGAATATTTAGCTCGTGTATTGGAGGGACAACATGGACCAAAAGAATGAACATGACAAAGAAAATGATTTACCTTCTGAGCAAGAGCTAGAAGAATTGGAAGAACTAGAGGATTTAATAGAAACCTTAAAGAAACTCGAAGAAGAGAGAAATAGTAGAGAAAAACAAAATAAGAAGAAGCCAAGTATCATTACAATTGAGTTTGGTGGGGTGTTTCACACAAATATTATTGTGAATTTCTTGTTTCAATTGGTAATTAATATCACATTGGCATATTGTGTGATTCAGTTTTTCCATTTTGCAGAGTTCAAAGATATTTATATGTATTTATTGTTTATCGGAGTATATACTGTAATTGAGAACATAGTGAAAACCTTTATCACAATTAAGTTCTTTAAATATATCATTCAAAGTATGGGGTTTATACTATATCTTTCATACTTGGGTATCTTCTACGTATTAGACGTATATTTATTTACAAATACTTTTACATTTACACACGCTTATCATATTGTTGCGTTTGTTACAATATTCGTCGTGTTTAGGTATTTTATAGGAACGTGGATCAAACGATATTTACGTTCAAAAGTAATGAGGTGATGAAGTGTATAAAGTAATTGATTTAATGAATGAGTACGATTTAGAGCTCGTTAGCGGTAACAAGGGAATAGAAAATGGGATTGAGAAGCCGCAAGTTTCAAGACCTGGTTTAGAACTTGCTGGATTGTTTGAATTTTACGAATTTGATCGTATTCAAGTATTGGGATCCAAAGAAGTAACATTTTTTGGATGGCTGAATGACTCTGACAGAGAAATTCGTACCAGAATGTTGTTTGAGAAACAACCGCCAGCATTTATATTTTCAAAAAATGCTGAAATTCCAGAGATGTTCAAGAAATATTCTGAAGAATACAGCGTTCCTGTATTAAAAACACAAAAGAAAACAAATGCCTTATTAAGTGGGCTATACTTATTATTAAGTGCAAAATTATCAGAGCGAATTACCCAACATGGTACATTGTTAGATGTTAATGGTGTTGGAGTGTTGGTGCGTGGTAAAAGTGGGCTTGGTAAAAGTGAGGTAGCCTTAGAATTAGTTCGAAGAGGGCACCAATTGGTCGCAGATGATCGCGTTGATATCTATCAGCGAGAAAAAGGTGTTGTAGTTGGAGAAGCTCCAGACATATTAAAAAGATATTTAGAAATAAGAGGAATCGGTGTTGTTAATGTAGTTCACTTGTTTGGGATTAAAGCTTTTAAAGACAATAAAAAAATTATGTTGGTTATTGATCTTGAAAAATGGGACCAAACACAAGATTATGACCGATTGGGTATTGAAGATGATACAATTAGATTCTTTGATACAGATATCGCCCATGTCAAACTGCCTGTATCTCCAGGAAGAAATACAGCATCGTTAGTAGAAATAGCGGCAATCAACGCCAGAAGTAAATATTTGGGAACAAATTCAGCAGCTGAATTTGTTGCAGCATTGGACAACAAGATTAGACAAAAAGAAAGAAAAGAATAGGTGATTCAAATGATAAATATATTAGCGACTCATGAATTTGATCCAATCAGCAGTATATTTTTAAAGATTGGTGAATTTGAGTGGGCAAGATATTCTCTTATGATCTTAATTGGGATTGTAATCGCAGTAGTATTAGGTTTAAGAGAAGGTAAAAAACTTGGGATTAAGGGATCTGACATTATTGATGGAATATTAATTATCGTACCCTTGTCGATTGTTGGAACAAGATTATGGTATGTAATTTTCGAATTTGGAAATCGTTATTTACCGACATTCCAAAATGAAGGATTTTTTGAAGGATTGATAAAAGTTGTAAATATCTCGGATGGTGGATTAGCGATTCATGGTGGATTTATTACTGCGTTTGTAAGTGCCTACTTCTTTACGAAGAAGAAAGGGATTAATCTATTTAGTGCGTTCGATATTATGGTACCCGGATTCTTAATTGCCCAAGCATCGGGAAGATGGGGAAATTTCTTCAATCAAGAAGCTCATGGTGGCGTGATTGGTGGTGTTGATTCTTCTGGAAATGCATTACTAAATTTAGATGGACAGAGATCATTCTTAGAAAACACACTACATCTGCCTAAGTTTATTACTGACAATATGTTGATAAAGGCAAGTTCTGCAGTTGGAGAATATGTACCAAATCTTGCAACTGAAAGACCTGATGATGTTGTTATGGCAGCGTATTTCCACCCGACTTTCTTATATGAAAGTGTATGGAATGTTGTTGGGTTTATTATTGTAGTATTATTGAGACGTACGAAGTGGGTAAAAAACGGTGAATTTTTAGCATTTTATTTAATTTGGTATAGTGTAGGAAGATTCTTCATTGAAGGTATGAGAACAGATAGTTTATATGTTTTAAATACTGGAATTAGAACAGCACAACTGATCTCAATATTGATGATCATCGGTGGAATTGTTTATATTTACCTTGTAAGAAAAGTCTTTAAAACAAAAGCATACTATGAAGTATTAAAAGACTTCGAAGGTGTGGATGTTGATGGAAATGATAAGCCAAATAAACCGACGAAAATATTTGGTGAACAACGTGTTGAGCAAATTGCTAACACTAATATAGAGTAAGCGTTATAATATTTGATGAGGTGATGAAAATGAATGAATATGATGTAATAATTATTGGAGCAGGACCTGGTGGTATGACAGCAGCTTTGTATACTCAAAGGGCTAATCTAAGAACGTTGATGTTAGAAAAAGCAGCTCCTGGTGGAAAAATGATGACAACTTGGGAAGTAGAAAATTACACGGGACTTGGTAAGGTGTCTGGATTTGAAATTAGTGAAAAAATGTTCAATCACACACAAGAATTGGGTGTGGAATACAAATACGGAGACGTTACGAATATCGTTGATTTAGGAGCTTGGAAAGAAGTGCATACAGCTTCTGGAGAAGTATATAAAACACAAGCTGTTATTATTGGAACAGGTACAGTACCAAGAAGTACAAAAGCACCAGGCGAAACGAAATTATCTGGACGTGGAGTGTCTTGGTGTGCAATTTGTGATGGAGCATTCTTTAAAGATAAAGACATTATGGTTATTGGTGGAGGAAACAGTGCGATTGAAGAGGCTGTATACCTTACAAAAATGGTAAACCATATTACAGTTGTTAATATCTTGCCTACTTTACAAGCAGATGCAAAAGCAATCGAACAAGCAAAAGCCACAGGTAAAATGGACTTCTTATTAGGATATGAAGTGGTATCGTTCAATGGGGATAGCCAATTAGAAACAATCACAATAAGAAATGCTGAAACCAAAGAAGAACAAGATGTGAAAGTTGATGGAGCCTTCGTCTTTATTGGGCAAGTTCCAGAAGTTTCATTTATCAAAGACTTGGGAATCACAAACAAATGGGGATATATCAAAACAAATGCTGATATGTCAACAAGTATTCCTGGTATTTATGGTATTGGGGATGTAATCGAAAAAGAATTACGTCAAATTGTTACAGCTGCTGCAGATGGTAGTATTGCTGCTGTTGCCGTAAGTAGATATATTGAATCATTAAAGACAAAATAAAGGAACATTTGTTCCTTTTTTCTTTAGACTATAGCAAGCCGGTATGCTATAATGAAGTATCAATAAAAAGAGTGTGATATGTATGAGTTTTGCTTCTAATGTAAAAAGCGAATTATTAAGTAATAAAGGCGATAAATGCTGTAACCTAGCAGAGTTATCAGCCCTTTTAAAGATACATGGAGATGTACATTTATCTAGTGATGGTTTAAGTGTAGAATTTAATACAACGAATTTACAGATCGTTCGCAAAGTTATCACCTTTATAAAAGAGTTATATATTGTTGAAGTAGATATTATGAGTAAAAAACAAATGAAATTAAAGAAAAAAGATATATATATTGTTACAATTCGAAATAAGGCATCACAAATTATTAATGAATTAGGTTTGATGAGCAATAATGATGATATTATGAATGATCCCAACTTAATGAAGGAATGTTGTAAAAGAGCATATTTACGAGGAGCATTTTTAGCAAGTGGATCAATTAATTCACCAAAAAGTAGTAGTTATCATATGGAAATTAGTACTACTACTGAACAAGATGCAATCAATGTAAAAGAACTATTGAATTTCTTTTCGCTAAATGCAAAACATATCAAACGTAAAAGAGGGTATATTGCATATATAAAAGAAGCAGAAAAAATAGCTGACTTCTTACGTGTAGTTGGGGCAATCGGAGGACTGTTGAATTTTGAGGACGAAAGAATCCAAAGAGATTTTGTGAATTCTATTACAAGAGTTATGAATATGGAAATTGCAAACCAAAATAAAACCTTTGATGCTGCTAACAAGCAATTAAGAAGTATAAGTGTATTAGAAAATATGTTAGATATGAATAAATTATCAAAGAGCATGAAAGAAGCCGTTGAACTTAGAAAAGCAAACCCAGAAGCTTCATTACAAGAATTATCTGAAATTAGTGGAGAGATGTTTAATAAGACAATCTCTAAAAGTGCTTTAAATCACCGATTCAGAAATATAAACGATCTTGCAGATCAGATAATGGAGAATTTAAATGAATAAGTTAATAGGAATTGATATTGTTGAGTTTGAGGAAATTAAAGAAAGACTAAGCGATCGATTTATTAAAAGACTTTTATCAACGAAGGAATTGGAACGTTATTACTATATGAAGTCTATGGATGCAAGAATCGCTTATTTGGCAGGACGTTTTGCTGCAAAAGAAGCATATACAAAAGTGTATAAGAATTTTGATCATATGCTAAATTTTACGGATGTGGAAATATTAAACGATGAGTACGGAGCTCCTTACATTATAAGCAAATATCGTCCGGAAGATAAAGTAGAAGTTAGTATATCCCATTCTAGAAATTACGCCGTGGCAGTTTGTGTTAAGCAATAATGTGTAACTTATAGCTTTTGATAAGTAAGTAAATCTATTTACTTGATTTTATATTCCGTTATGTGTAAAATAAAAAAAGCTAGGAGTGGTAATATGGCAAGAAGAAAAAACAACAGCGATAAAGTGCTGATGTATTCTATTATTGGAATATTTGCAGTAATCATTATATTATCAATTGCATTGATTATTACATCAAATGCAGAAAACGATGACCCGGTAGATGAAGAATTATATTCGTATTCACAGTTTCAACATCTATCTAATTACGATACATTAGATGATCAATCAGAAGATGTATATGGTGTCTATTTTTATTCAGAAACTTGTGGGGCATGTACTGCGATTAAAGAGCAAGTTTTAGAAATGGCCGCTTCAAACAATTCGGGACTTAAAATATATCTATTAGATGCTGGTGCTAGACCATCAGGAGATATAGATAGAATCATCTTAGATGGTGAGGATTTAAGTCACACCCCTACAATGCTAGTTTATAGAGATGGTGAACTAGTAGAGTTATATGAAGGTAGTGCAGTGATATTACCTTTTATTGATGATGTCGAACGTGGGAACTATAGTAACTAAGCCATCTAATGGCTTTTTTATTTTTATTGGAGGATAATATGGAATTTAATGAGAAGTTAATGAGTGAAATCACTAAGAATTTAGGAATCACCAGAAAACAAGTAGAAACAGTATTGGCGATGTTAGATGAAGGGAATACAGTTCCATTCATTGCAAGATATCGTAAAGAACAAACAGGTTCACTAGATGAAGAACAAATCAGAGATATTCATAAAGAGTATGAGTATAAACAAAACCTATTCAAACGTAAAGAAGATGTCATTCGTTTAATTGATGAAAAGGGAATGTTAACTCATGAACTGGAAGCTGAAATCTTGAAGGCAACAATGCTAGTTGATGTTGAAGATATCTATCGCCCGTTCAAAGAGAAAAAGAAAACAAAAGCAACAGAAGCTATCAAAAAAGGATTAAAGCCTTTGAGTGAGTATATTAACACATTTCCTACAACAGGAAATCTGGAAGCAGAAGCAAAAAAATATATCACTGAAGAAGTAACGACAGTAGAAGAAGCAATCGAAGGTGCTTTACATATTATAGCGGAAGAAATCAGTGATAATGCGGAATACCGTAAATGGATTCGTACATATTCATACAATAACGGAACACTTGAGTCGAAAGTGAAGAAAAACGCAAAAGATGAAGAGACTGTATATCAAATGTATTATGACTATCAAGAGCCTATAAAAAAAGTAAAACTTTATCGCGCACTTGCTCTAAACCGTGGAGAAAAAGAAAAAGTCATAACCATTAAGATTACAGTTGATGATGATCGCATTCATCAATATTTAGAAAGCAATGTTTTAAAAAACAAAGCTAGTTTTGTTAATCAATATGTTAGAACTGCAATCAAAGATGCGTATAAGAGATTAATCGCACCATCGATTGAAAGAGATTTGCGTTCAGAATTAAGTGAAAAAGCAGAAGATAATGCAATTCATATCTTTAGTGAAAATCTAAGAAGTCTACTATTACAACCTCCTATGAAAGGGAAAATGGTATTGGGTGTAGATCCAGCATACCGTACAGGCTGTAAGTTAGCTGTTGTTGATAAAATGGGTAAAATGGAACACATTGATGTAATTTATCCACATCAAAAGTTTCCTGGTGAAAAAATACCGCAAGAAAGACGTAATACAGCTGGTAAAAAAGTTGCTGCCATTATTAGCAAATATAACATTGAAGTCATTGCAATTGGAAACGGGACCGCTTCAAGAGAAACGGAACAATTCATTTCTAATGTTATTAAATTTATCAAAGGAACAATGGATAAAGATATCTATTTTATCATTGTTAATGAAGCGGGTGCTTCTGTATATAGTGCTAGTAAGTTAGCCGCCAAAGAGTTTCCTGATTTGGTTGTAGAAGAACGAAGTGCAGTAAGTATCGCAAGACGATTACAAGATCCATTATCTGAACTTGTAAAAATTGATCCAAAATCAATAGGAGTTGGGCAATACCAACATGACGTTACACAAAAGAAATTAACCGAATCATTGGACTTTGTTGTTGAGACTGCAGTTAACCAAGTTGGTGTTAATGTGAACACAGCTTCTGAAGCTTTGTTACAATTTGTAGCAGGATTAAACAAAACAATTGCTTCAAATATTGTTACATATAGAGAAACAAATGGACCATTTAAAAACAGAAAAGAACTATTAAAAGTGCCAAAATTAGGAGCGAAAGCATATGAACAATCTGCAGGATTCTTGCGAATTTTAAACGGAGAAAACCCATTTGATAAAACAGGAATTCATCCTGAAAGTTATGAATTGGCTGAAAGATTAATGACAGAATTATCTCTGAACGAAAACGACTTAGGAAATATCATTTTAAAACTTAAGTTTAAAGATTTAAACTTAAATAATATTGCTAAAAAGTTAGATGCTGGTGTGAATACAATTGAAGACATCTTGGAAGATTTTATCACACCTTTAAGAGATCCACGTGATAAAGCAGAAGCGCCGGTATTAAGAAGTGATGTACTGAAACTAGAGGACCTAAAATTAGGTATGGAATTAAGGGGTACAGTACGTAATGTTGTGGACTTTGGAGCCTTTGTTGATGTTGGTGTAAAAGATGACGGATTGGTGCATATTTCTCAACTATCTAACGGATATGTGAAACACCCATTAGATGTTGTATCGGTTGGAGAAATCGTTACTGCTTGGGTAAAAGAAATTGACTTAAAAAGACATCGTTTACAATTAACGATGATTAAAGAAAATGCACCGCATTCTTAAACGATAAAAAGAAGATATAACTTATTGACAGTTAGCCCAAAATATATTATTATATAAGGGCTAACTAAATGGAGTAGTACTCAAGTGGCTGAAGAGGTGCCCCTGCTAAGGGTATAGGTCGTTGACGCGGCGCGAGAGTTCAAATCTCTCCTACTCCGCCATTTAAAAAAGCAAAGCTTACTATCAAAAATAGTAGGCTTTTTTATTGTATATTATGGTATAATCTTTAACGAGGTGAGACCTATGAGAGATTATAAAATAGCAGAGATGATTTTGTTTCCAATTGGATATATGCTATTATCAGTTTTGTTTGCATTAGTACATACCAATTTTATTGGAATATGGCTTGGGATTAATGTGATACTCGCAGTTATTCCAATGCTATTAATCACATTAGCATATAAAAGACTTGAAAAGGCGGAATTCAAGTTCGATTGGATGACAATCTGTCTATTAATTGTATTTGTATTTTTCTTCCCAAATACGTTTTATGTGATTACTGATTTGATTCATATTGATCAAAGCCAATTTTATATTAATGAAATAGGACAACAAACAGAATATTTAAGAGATATCGCAGATTATATATTCCTATTTCATGTTTTGATTACAGTTGCAATTGGAGTGTACGCAGGTGTGAAATCAATGTTGCGATTTAATAATATACTTGAGAAATCGAAGGTGGATAAAGGGACGAGACTTACTTTTCTTTATGTTTTAGTATTATTGTCTTCAGTCGGTATCTATATCGGAAGATTTTTACGTTTCTTTAGTTGGGATGTATTGAATCCCTTCAATTTATTAACTGAGTTCTATCATAGTATTGATTTTTTTGCTCTGGTATTCTTTGGATTGTTTTCTGTGATACAACTAACTTTGTATTACGGATATAGATATTTTTATGAAGAAGAGCCTTTCTAGGCTCTTTTGTTTTGTTTTATAAAGTAATAAAATATTAGTTTGTTGCTTGATTTAGACTATATATATAGTGTAGTATATATATGGTTACCAACAGATAGAAACTTCTATATAGGAGGAAAATATGAAAAAGAAAATCGTAGCCTTTGTCTGTGTTCACAATAGTTGTAGAAGCATTATGGCAGAAGGATGGGCAAACCATTTGGGCAGTGACGTTTTAGAAATATATAGTGCAGGTACAGAGGAATATCCAGGACCCAAACCTATGGCATTAGAAGTTATGACTGATCTAGGGATTGATATGTCGTATACTTCAAGTAAATTATTAAAAGATATCCCGACTCAATTAGATATTTTGATTACAATGGGGTGCGGAGTCGAGTGTCCTTATGTGCCTACGAAACATCGTGAAGATTGGGGATTAGATGATCCATCCGGCGGACCAAAAGACGGATTTGAGGCAACTAGAGATATAATTAAGGAAAAAGTATTGGATTTAATCGATAGAGTAAAAAAAGGTGAATTATAAAAATTCACCTTTTTGTATTGAATGATGTATCATCCTTTGCTATAATAAAAACCGCATAACTGGCCCGTTGGAGAAGCGGCTTAACTCACATGCCTTTCACGCATGCATTCACGGGTTCGAATCCCGTACGGGTCACCAATAGAAATAAAAAACCACACAATTGTGTGGTTTTTTTCTTATAATTTTGTATCGTCTATATCATCTAAGAACGCTTTTAATGGTTCGATTGTTTTGCTAACTACACCTTCTAAGAAAGGATTTTCCAAGTTAGCTGAATTCAATAAAGCAACAAATGATTTACTTCCACCAAGCTTACATAAAGCCAAGTAGTGATCAAATGCATCTCTATGATTATCTTGAGATTTAATCCAATATTGGAATGCAACAACTTGTGCTAATGTATAATCGATATAGTAGAATGGTGCTCCAAATATGTGACCTTGACGGAACCAAAATCCACCTTTCTCCAAGAATGCATCATCATCATAATCCTTGAATGGTAAATATTTCTTTTCAATATCTCGCCATAATTGTTTTCTTTCATTTGGAGTTAAATCTGGGTTTTCATATACACCATGTTGGAATTCATCTACTGCAACTCCGTATGGTAAAAATGAAATAGCTCCAGCTAGGTGATCGAATTTATATTTTTCTGTATCATCTTCAAAGAACTTGTGAATCCAAGGCCATGCAAGGAATTCCATACTCATTGAGTGAATTTCTGCACCTTCATATCCCGGCCATCTATAGTCAGGAATTAATTTTTGTGATTGGAATACTTGGAATGCATGTCCAGCTTCATGTGTTAATACATCAACATCTCCACTTGTCCCATTGAAATTTGCGAAAATAAATGGACTATTATATTCAGGGATAAATGTACAATATCCACCACCCATTTTACCCTCTTTCGCTTCAAGTTCTAGTAATTGGTGATCAATCATAAAATTAATGAATTCTCCCGTTTCTGGACTCATTTGTTCATACATTTCTTTGGCGTGATTTAATTGCCACTTGCTGTCACCCTTTGGTGTTGGATTTCCATTTAGAAATGATAGTGCTAAGTCATATGATTTCAAATCTTTGATGCCCAAACGTTTCCCTTTTCTTTCAACAAGTTGTGAAACCAGAGGAACTACAGATTCGTAGATTTGGTCTCGATAGTTTTGAACCTCATATGAAGTATAATCAGTTCTACCTAATCGATCATACCCTAATTGAACGAAATTATCATATCCCAATGTCTTAGCAATTTTTGTTCTGACTTTCACCATATCATCATAGATACGATCAATCACTTCTTCCACGCCTGCAAACCAATTTGATACTGCTAGTTGAGCTGCGTGTCTTGTTTCTCTTTTTATGTGAGTAGTAAATGGTCGCATTTGACTTAAGTTCCATTTTTTACCTTCAAATTCTATTTCAGCACCTGCGGTTAATTTAGAATACTCAGTGCTTAGTTTATTTTCAAGCTGTAAATCTGGAATAATTTCTGGACTAAATGTTTTCTTAGCAATTTCATACATTTCGAAAATATATAGTCCGAACTCTTTAACCAATTCATCTCGATTGGCCGAATCAAGTAAGGCGTTAATGAATTTTTGTCCATACTCTTGAATGTGAGGACCATTTTCATCATAAAATTGTTGTTCATTTTCATAAAATTCATCTTTAGTATCTAGACTATGTCTGATTCCTACTAATTGTTGCATTGAATCCATTTTGTCTTGGATATTAAACACATTGTAGATTGCTTTGATTTCAGTTTGAGCATCTTTGCCTGTAGCAATGTTTTTTAATTGCTCATCCATTTTTGCTTTATAGTCGTCTAAGTCAGGACGAGTATATTTGTATTCATTAAATTTCATTTGGTTCCTCCTTAATGTTGCTTTGTAATGTTATTATACAACATTAAGGAATATTATGAAATGCATATGTTTGTGTTATTTGCCGCTTTTTCCATAATTTGATAAGACTCTTGCAGAAGGGTCATTTACGTTACATCCATCCCATTCTTTGTTTGGCATCCAGTAGTCTAAAATTAGGTGTTCGTGACCTGGATAATGTTTTTCAAATATCTCTCGGTATAACAAAGCTTCTTTGCTGATTGGGGAAGGCTTGAATAATACTCTTTTTTGTTCGAATTCTTTTTCTGAGTATTGTTGATCTGCATATTCTTTTAAATAATCAACCATACTATGGCCTACTGCATCACTAAATGCAGCTTTGTCTCTATATAAGATATTGTTAGGTAAATAATCTCCTTCAAATGCTTTTCGTAGGAGGAATTTACCCATATTATAATTGTTCATTTTAAAGATCGGAGGAATTCTTAATACATAGGATGCAAAATCAATATCTGCAAATGGTACTCTTGCTTCAAGACTATTAGCCGCCAAGCATCGATCAGCTCTCAATACGTCATACATATACAATTCTTCTATGCGTTTTAGACTTTCTTGTTGAAACGCATCTGGACTTGGAGCGAAGTCTGTATATTTATATCCAAAAAGTTCATCACTTACTTCTCCGGT
>CAYSZV010000025.1:17367-24914 GCA_964435595.1 uncultured Candidatus Izemoplasmatales bacterium
CCTCAGTCAGCCCACTGCCAACCTGCTTCATGTTACTTTCTGTATTTTCATGAATGTATTTGGCCAACAAATACATCCCAATACTAGCTCTAATTGTTGTTATATCATATGTTTCTAAAGCATAGATTACTTGATCTACTGACGACAATACTTGTTGTTTTGTCATTCGAACTTCAGTATGGTCTGTATCTAAATAATCAGCAACTTCTTTTGCATATTTCAAATCAATTGGATCAGTTTCCATCCCAATTGAAAATGTTCTGATTTTTTTATTCAATGTTCTAGCAGCAATGGAACAGACCAAACTAGAATCTAATCCTCCACTTAAAAGGAATCCCATCGGAGCATCTGATTCAATTCTTTTGTTTATTCCTTCAATCAGTTTCTCTTTAATATTCTTCGTGATATCGTCAGATAGATGATCGTGAAAACGATCGATTTGATCAATTGTTGTATACTTAATAAATGTTCCATTTTTGTAGTAATGACCTGGAGGAAATGCGAAGACTTTTGTTACGATAGAAAAGATTGCTTTTGCCTCACTTGCAAAAATGATTTTACCATCTTCTCTATGATATCCGTAAAACAATGGTCTGATTCCTATCGGATCTCTACTTGCAATCAAATCATTTGTATTACTATCATATAATACAATTGCAAATTCAGCATCCAAATACTGAAACATATCTTCTTTGAATATTTGGTAAAACGGTAGAAGTACTTCACAATCGCTGTTTCCAACATATTCATATTCAGATATTTGTGTTTTGATTTCTTTGTAATTATATATTTCCGCATTCGCTACTAAAGTGCACCCTTTGTATTCAAAAGGTTGCATACCTGTTTCATCCAAATCCATAATTGATAAACGATGGAATGAAAATGTAACATCATCAACACATTTCATTTGTGATTGATCTGGTCCTCTTAAATCGAGCTTATCTTTTAATGATAAAGCATCTTTCTTTTTGCTTGTTGATACAATAATTCCACACATATTTGACACTCTCCTTTTAAAATAAAAACAGTATTCTCCCATATTTTGGGACGAATACTGTTTAAAATCCGCGGTGCCACCCAGTTTGCTTTTAAAAGCCACTTTTCTTTCTAACAAAAGAATCTAGATATAACGGTCTAATCCCGGTGGTGCCTACTTTTATTCTTTCGGACCACAACTCCCAGGTGTTATTCAAGTATATCTTTTCGTCTAATTTCCACCGGCATAGACTCTCTATAGATAGGTGTATACTTTACTTCTCCTGATCATAGTTATTATGTGCTTAAATATGCTTCTACAACTTTTTCGTCTTCTAATAGATCTGATGCTTTACCTTGGGCAATTATCTTACCTGTTTCCAATACATATCCTTTGTCGGAAATCTGTAATGCTCGGTTCGCATTTTGTTCTACTAGTAAAATTGTTGTTCCTGTCTTATTGATGTCATTAATAATACTAAAGATTTCATCTACTAAGATAGGGGCTAGACCCATTGATGGTTCATCGAGAAGTAGGATTTTAGGACGGCTCATTAAAGCTCTTCCCATCGCTAACATCTGTTGTTCTCCACCCGATAAGGTTCCAGCTGATTGGTGTTTTCTTTCTTCTAATCTTGGGAATCTACGGAAAACAGTTGCTAAGTCTTCTTTGATTCCTTCTTTATCACTTCTTTTATATGCACCCATTTCTAAGTTCTCGAGAACGGTTAGTTGTGGGAATACACGTCTACCTTCAGGTACATGTGACACTCCAAGGTGAACGATTTGATGTGCTTCGTATTTGCTGATTTCTTCACCTAAGAAATAAATTTGGCCTTCTGATTGTTTTAATATTTGAGAAATTGTTTTTAGGATTGTAGTTTTTCCTGCTCCATTTGAACCAATTAGTGTAACGATTTCTCCTTCATTAACTTCGAAGGAAACACCTTTAATGGCGTGAATTACACCATAATACACATGTAAGTTTTCAACAACTAACATATTATTCACCTAAGTACGCCTTGATTACATCAGGGTTCTTTCTGATTGCTTTTGGTGTACCTTTTGCGATGATTCTACCATAATCTATTACTACAATTCTTTCACAAATTCCCATAACTAATTTCATATCATG
Organism: uncultured Candidatus Izemoplasmatales bacterium; assembly: GCA_964435595.1. Taxonomy (GTDB): domain Bacteria; phylum Bacillota_I; class Bacilli_A; order Izemoplasmatales; family Izemoplasmataceae; genus Izemoplasma. Next base: position 19,478 of record CAYSZV010000025.1, read on the forward strand.
TTCGATTAATAAGATAGAAATCTTAAATCGAGTTTTTAATAATTTGATTGTTTCCATCAATTCTTCGGTTTCTTGAGGGTTCATCCCAGCTGCAGGTTCATCCAATAATAGTATCGATGGGTCCGTCGCCAAGGCTCTAGCTATTTCTAATTTTCGTTGTTTTCCGTATGGTAAATTCTTAGCAAGTTCACTCTCGTACATATCTAAATCGAATACTTTGAGTAATTCCATAGCTACATCGTATGCTTGCGCTTCTTGGTCGTAATATTTTTTGGTTTTAAATATACTACCAAGCAATCCATAACTCATTCGATTGTGATAAGCGATCTTAATATTGTCTAATACTGTCATGTTTTTGAATAAACGAATGTTTTGGAATGTTCTTCCACTACCAAGCATAACGATTTCACTTGGCTTTCTTCCAATCGTGTTTTTCCCATTTAAATGAATTGATCCATCAGTAGGAGCGTAAACTCCTGTTAAGAGGTTGAATATTGTTGTTTTTCCTGCACCATTTGGCCCAATTAGACCAACTAATTCATTGTCTTCGATAGTGATTTCAAAGTTATCTACAGCTCTAAGACCACCAAAACTTATTCCTAAATTTTGAACATCTAATATAGCCACTATGAATCACTTCCTTTCTCATCGGGATCTTCTTTGTCATTTGTAGGAACTGACTTGTGTTTGAATATTCTTGTAAAACTAAATTCTCTTGTTCCCATTAATCCCTGTGGTCTAAATAACATCATAACTACAAGTAGTGCTGAATATAGCAAATATCTATATGATGCGAAATCACGCAATAACTCAGGTAATGATACAAGTACGATAGAAGCGACGATGCTTCCTGTCAAGCTTCCCATACCACCTAACACTACAATTACAAAGATTTCTACTGAACGTAAAAAGTTAAATTGCTGTGGTGCAATAAATCCAATGTTAAAAGCAAATATACTACCACCAACAGCGGCGAACATTGAAGCTAAGACGAATCCTAATAGTTTGTATCTTGAAATGTTGATACCAACACTTTCTGATGCAATTTCATCTTCTCGAATCGATAGTATTGCTCTACCATGTCTCGAGTTCATAAATAAGAATATTGTTAAAACAACAATAACAGTTGTCCAAAAAGCAGTTGGGAAATTCATAATTTTAGGAATACCATATAGCCCTTGTGCTCCATTTGTGATACCTTTCATATTTGTGATAATTGTTTTAACAATCTCACCAAATCCAAGTGTCATAATTCCCAAATAGTCACCTCGTAATCTTAATGCTGGCCAACCAATTAATAGACCAGCTAACCCGGCTAAAATCATTGCACCAACAGTTGAAGCAATAAATAATAGAACATCTGAGCCGATGGCATCACGCATTAGTATAGCTAGAAGAGAAGCAGTATATGCTCCGATTCCCATAAAGGCAGCATGACCCAAATGGAGTTGTCCTAGGAATCCGGTTGCGATGTTTAAACTGGTTGACATAATGATCATAACTAAAATTAATATTATAATACTTGTAATGTATCTTGATAATAATCCTGTAGTAACTAAAACAAATATTAATATAAATATAAGGGAAACTGCTGCTAGATTTACAAACACAGAGTTTGTCTTTAAATTTTTGAAATCAAATTTTTTCATTATTACACCTTCTCTTTCTCGTTCTTACCAAGAAGGCCAGAAGGTTTGAATAGTAATGTAAGTATTAATAGACCAAATACAATTGCATCTACCCACTTACTAGAGATATATGCTTTTACAAAGGTTTCAATGATACCAATGAGGTACCCACCAAGCATTGCTCCTGTAATGTTACCGATACCACCAAAAACAGCCGCTACGAATGCTTTTAGTCCAGGTAATACACCTAATGTTGATTCAACGTTCGTATATTGCATCGCATAGAACACACCCGCTAAAGCACCTAACGCACTACCTAGTGCAAATGTAAGAGATATAATTCTATTTACATTGATACCCATTAAAACGGCAGCTTCTTTATCTTGCGATACAGCACGCATTGCTTTCCCAGGTTTTGTTTTTCTAACGAATAACGTTAACAATACCATAAAGAATATCGAAAGCCCAATGGTTAATACAGTTAATCTTGCAATACTGAAGTTGCCAATAATAATTGGCTCAGTGGAGATCAACGGTTTCATAACCCATGGAGTTGCCCCGAAAATTAAATATGCTAAGTTTTGAAGGAACAAACTCATACCAATCGCAGTAATCAATGCACTGATACGAGGGGCTGTTCTTAAACGTTTATATGCAATACGTTCAATCAACATACCCATTAACGCAGCAAAAATCATCGTGATTACAATGACTGCAATAAACGGCAGTTCAAACGGCATCATAAACGCAAAGATAAATGCGAAGTATGCTCCGAACATCATAATTTCACCATGAGCAAAGTTAATAAGTCTGATTATTCCATATACCATAGTATATCCAACGGCTATTAAGGCATAAATACTACCCGTGTTTAAGCCGTTAATTAATTGATTAATAAATAGTTCCATGATTCACCTCGAGTAATGAACAATAGGGAAGAGATAGCTCTTCCCTAGTTCAATGTAATATTTGTGTAATGTAATTTATGAAGCGTCAACTTTTGTTTCAACCACATGTTCACCGTCAACTACTTTAATGATAGTAACAGCTTTGATTGGATCTCCATTTGAATCAAATGAAATTGATCCTGTAACAGCGTTTTGGAAATCTAATGCTTGTAAAGCAGCAACAACGTCAGCAGAATCAGTTGTTCCAGCAGCTTCCATAGCAGCAGCCATAGCATAAACAGCATCATAAGCTAATGCAGCTAATGCGTTTGGTGCTTCACCAAATTCAGCTTCGTAGTTTGTTACGAAATCTTGAACAACTGCAGCTTCATCAGTTTTCGCATAGTGATTTGCAAAGTAGAAACCTTCAGCAACGTCAGCATAATCTGCTTCAATTCCATCCCAACCGTCTCCACCAACAAATGGTACGTCTAATCCTAATGAGTTTGCTTGTGTTAATACTTTACCAACTTCAGCAATATAAGCAGGTAAGAATACTACATCGTATCCACCATCTTTAATATTAGTTAATAATGCACTATAATCATCATCATCTTTACCGAATTCAAATTCATCATAAGCTAATGATCTTGCGTCAAATTCTGCAGCAAATGCAGTTGCAAGTCCTTCACTGTATGCGTCATCTCTATTAAATAGGATAGCAGCTTTAGTTGAATTTAAGTTTGTTGCAGCAAATACTGCAGCAACACTACCTTGGTAACTATCTGTATAACATGCTCTAAACACGTTATCAGCGTTTAATGTTACATCAGGGTTAGTTGCAGTAGGCGTTAATACTGGAAGACCATCTTGAACTGCTAATTCTTTAACAGCTAGAGTTACTCCACTAAAAGTCCCACCGATTAATGCATCAATCTCATCTTGATCAACAAGACGGTTATATGCTTGAACACCCTCTGCAGGGTCTCCTTTACTATCATATGCTACGATTTCTAAATCCTTACCTAATACTCCACCATCAGCGTTGATTTCAGCAGCAGCAAGTTTTGCTCCATTTTCAACAGCTAAACCATATTGTGAGTATTCTCCAGTTAGTGGTCCGATTACACCGAACTTAACTGCGTCAGAACCTCCACACGCACTTAGTGCAAATACAAATAAGAATGTTGATGTCAATAATACTAATTTTTTCATATCTTTCTCACCTCTCCAATTTTTTGTGTAATTGTTAGCAATGATACTACACTTTAACGTGTTAAACAACCCTTTGTTAAGAAAAATTAATGAAAATGTTTTCATACATCAAAATAACAACGAAAATATCTCTAAATCGCTCTGGTTGGTTCGAAACATAAACTAGTTTGTAAACGAAAATGATGTTTCTATAAAAAAACACACCATAAGGTGTGTCTGATTATTCTATTATTGTTGTACTTTCATACTCAATTGGATTTTCTGGTGTACCCCAAATTAGTTCAACCCATTCAGGATGATCTATGAACGGATTTCTATTTCCTTGAATTTGATAAATTGATTCATTTCTTTCCAATTCCCATTCATCAACTGGATCTTCTAAATGCCATCTTAATAAAACTTCTAAATTCTCATAATAAGGTAACTTACTATTTTGAATAGCTGTTTCTAACGCTTCGTATAAGTATAAGTTATTTGTTAATTCTAAATCAACGAAATCGCCATCTTCACCTTCGTATCTTGTTGCCATATAGAATAGCATTCTAGCTACATCACCTTTTACTTCATCTCTAGGTTCGAAATACCAATCACCACAAGTATAGTTTCCAAATTCTCTGTCAACTAGGTTGTCATCATTTATACCATCATGACAATCATCAAAGAAACGATTGTTTTTTGTAGAGTTCATAGCTCTTTCAGCTGCAACTAAATGGTGTCCATCTGTATGTGCACCTAAGGCATACCCTCCGAATGACTCTTCTAATGCATATCCGTCTTCATCTTCAAAGTCCCCATGAGATTTACTCCAAATGTGTTCTCGATTCCATTCTGTATAGTCTTCGTCTCTATCATTATTTATAAAGCAATAATCAGGGAGCAAATCTGTGTTAGTATCTTGACACTCTTTTGGCCAAGAATATCCTGAATAAAATAGTATAATGTTTTCTGAGTTATCGGGATCTTCATCCGCATCCCTTAACATTTTCCAAACATCCATATCATCTAAGTCTTTATCTGTATAAGCAGCTTCAAAATGAGTATCAGTCGTAATCGATGTTAAATAATTCATTCGTATAATATCGTTTAAAGCATTTTTAAGTGCTTCACCGGTAAGACCACTGATTCCATCATAATATCCTGCAGGAACATACATTGTTGTATCAATTCCTTCGATAATCATTATAACAACAGATTCAACAGAAGTATTGCCTGAACTGTCCGTAGCTCTAAATGTAATAGATTGAGATCCAACACTACTTGTATCGATCGATCCGGATATTTCAACTTCACAATCATTATCATAGTTATCGGTACATGTAACGACACTTGGATCAAACGATCCATTTAGTGTGACAGAGGTTCTTAACTCTGTAGTATTTATTTCTGGCTTAGTATTGTCTGGGATTACTAATAAAACCAAATCTATACCAAATAATATTCTAGAACCATATATGACAGCACCTATCAATATAATTGCAATTCCAACATAATTTCTTGCTTTCTTCATAAAATCACCCTTTTTATTTTATATCTTAATTAACATAAGTATTATATCATATGTTCTACTAATACAAGCTATTTTACATATATATAATAAAAGTTAATTAGAGTATAGACTTTTTTAGATAGAAGTGATAAAATACTTATACGTGAATGGAGGATTAGCTCAGTTGGGAGAGCACTTGCCTTACAAGCAAGGGGTCACTG
>CAYSZV010000026.1:0-14863 GCA_964435595.1 uncultured Candidatus Izemoplasmatales bacterium
CATTCCACCCATTAGACGCTCTCTCACTCTAATAAGGCCAGGCATTACGCCAAGTGCTTTGGCTGCTACTTCTTTGATGATTTCTTTATGAGTCATAATAAATCCTCCTTAAAATTCATATATTTTTGTTGGAACATCCTGTGTTGCAACTTCTATTGTAAACTGTGTTTGGTCAATACCGTATTCTTCAAACACTTCAGAGATTGTATCAAGCACCAAATCAACGGTATTACATTCTCTTGATGGATGAGCTAAAACAATATGTTTTGTTTTATTTCCAACCAATTGTGCCAAATTATAGGCAGTATCTGCATTCGACATATGCCCTTTTACAGAATCGATTCTTTGTTTTAGATAGAAAGGTCGATTTGACGTGAATAATAAATGTACATCATAATTTGATTCAAATACATACATATCTGCATTACTAAGTAGCTCATAATCCTTTTGTGGTAAATACCCAATATCTGTGATGTAAACAAGTTTCTTATCCTTATGATATATTACGTATCCAACCGCATCTGATGCATCATGAGAGATGCTTAAGGGAAATACCCTTACATCCTTTATGTCGAACTCTTGATGAGGTAATATGTGATGCACTTTATCTGGTGGCAAGTTCGATGTGTATTTATGGTAAAACGATTCAAGTGTTTCTTCTGTCACATATAACAAAGCATCCGTTTTCGGCAATGTAACATTCAATCCAGCAATATGATCCCCATGTTCATGTGTTATTAAAATCCCATCTAAATTATCCAATGATAACTCATTTTGTTTCAATCGATTTGTAATTTGTCGATGTGATAGTCCACAATCAATCAAAAATTTACTCTGTTCAATTTCAACATATGTTGTGTTTCCTTTGCTACCACTACCTAAAATACAAACCTTCATTTTACCACTCCTATATACGGGATTATTATACTATACTTTGCCTAAAAAACAATACCAATCAATTGATTTTAGAATTATGTTTTGTAACTTATATGCACTTTTTTTGCATCTTATGGCTTTTATGAAAATAGTATTGTGTTTATTTGATAATAATGATATTATATATATTGCGTAAAATAAATAGGAGTGATAGATATGAGCAAAGCAATAATCGTAAGAGCTTCAATCGTTTTAGGGGTTTTAATATTAGCAATTTTAATCCCAGTTGGATTAGAAGCATTCTCACAAAAAGAAGATACACCAACTCTTTCAAATGCAGATGATATTTACTTAACTGTAGACGGGGTTGAAATCACAAATGGTGATTTATGGAAAACAATGAAAAATGTAGATGGAATTGATTACTTAAATGACTATGTACTAGAATATTTACTAGCTACTGAAATCGAACAAGTAAGTCAAGACGAAATAGATGCCGAAGTTAGATATTTAACATATCTTACTGAAGATGAAGACTTAATCGCTGAAATTATGGCAAATGAAGATATTCATGCGGATTATGTTGATGCCTTCAGACAAAACTTAATCGTTCAAGGGTACGATCCAGATGATACTACTAGTGTAGGTGATTATGTTCGTTTGAGTATCGCACAAAAAAATTATACGATTGGTGTAATTGATGCGGCAGTTGATGGCGACAATTACTTTGTTAGTGAAGAAGACGTTGAATTATATTATGATGCAAACACATATGGTGATGTATGTAGTATAGATGTTCGTTTCTCAAACTCAACAGAAGTTACAACTGTATTCAATGAATTAAGCATCGTATTAAATTACGAAGGTGGAATCGGTGAATACATCGGACAACTTCCAATTGAAAACGAATTAACATTTGATAGTAAAAATACATTAGAATTAGATGAAGATTCTGTATTTGCTTTCTATATAAAAATGTATAATTTAATGAATCCTTGGGAAGAAACAATTCCTCCAACGATTTCACAAGAAGACTACTGTGCAAATTATGCAGACCTTGCTGTAAAAGATTATACTGATATGACAGAAAACAATTCATCACAACACCCACTATATCAATTAGCTGGATACATCTTTAATGATTTAGAAACTGGCGAGTTTACTTATACAAACACGAAAGAATTTGGAGACTTCACAATGATGTCATTCAAAGTATCTCAAGATGAAGTTCCTGCATATGAAACATTAACAGATACTGAAAAAGCTGAAGTAAGAACTGAGGTTGTTGAAAACAGAGCAACAGATACAATCATTGGAATTCTTATGGCCAAATTGGTTGAAGATGCTGGATTCGAAATTTTAGATCCTCAATTGGCTTTAAAATATGAGTTTAACTCAGGAACTGCATTCGACAATAATGGAAGCAAAACATTAATTGCTAAAATTGATGAAAAAGATATTACAGTAGATGAGTTTTTCTCTTACATGAAAGATAGAATTGGTGTATTCTACAGTGTAGAAGTTGCAAAATCAAAACTACTACTTTCAAGTGACGAATATGTTGAATTATATGGAGAAGAAACAAACTATTTTAAATCTAACAACGAAGAAATGAAACAACACGTTGCTGATTTAGAAGAAATGAAAGGATTATTTGGATCAGGATATTATGCAAACTATGGATATAGTAGTGCTACAATGACTTGGGAAGAATTTATGTTCTTAGCGTTCAGCTTAGAAACAGAATCTGAAGTTCTTGAAAACATGTTCATTATCCCAGCTATCCAAAATATCATAATGCATGATCAAATCGATTATGTAGATACAGTAACATATATGCAAGATCAAGTAGATACTTATTACAGTTTAACTGTACAACACTTATTAATCTATTTAGATTTCGATTATGATTTTGAACCAGATAACTTCGAAGACTATCAAGATAGTTTAACAGTGACTGAAGCAGATGAATTAAATATGTTATTTGTTGATTTTAGAGACTTGGTATTAGAAAAAGTAAACGATGACGAATTAACATTCGAAGAAATCGTTGAAGAATATACAAAAACATTACTATCTGATGATGACGCAGAGTGGGCTCAATTCAAACAAGCTGGATTCTTCATTAAAACCGAAGACTTAGGTGAAATCGATCAAACTACTGGAGTAGCATTAGATGAAACATTCGCTGTGTCATTAAAACGTATGTATGATGTTGTTGTAGACTTAGAAGAAGAAACATACAATGATGATAGACTTACATTCTCACAATTTGGAGTTCATTACATTTCTGTAGGGCAAGGCGCAAACTTCGAGCAATTCACTGCAGAATTTGTTGATACAGATGGTGAAGGAGATCCAGAAAACGAAAATGTTATGCCTTCTTCTGAACAAGTAGACTTATACTTAGAAATTAAATTTGCTGAATCAAAAGATGAAAATACAACTGCAATGTTCCATGATGACGACGTATATGCTGCTGTAGATTACTACTTCGGTACAGTTTACGATTTATATTTAACACAAACAGCATTCGGATCATATATGGCACAATACATTGTTGATAATGGTTCATTCACAACGAACAATACAGATAATATGGCTTTATTACAATCTTTATCTGATACATTCTACGATGTGAACTATCCAGAATTATTTGGTGAATAATACTACAAAAGACAACTGAAAAGTTGTCTTTTTTTTATTTCAAAATTAACAGTTCTAATAGGCAGGAGTCCGTTCGATTTATTCCTTTTAGTAATATTACAGTCGCTTCAAATAATTTTTATTACTAATTGTAAGCATAACGCTTGAATTCCAAAAAATACTAGTGTATTATAAGATTATCATTAGGGTACGATTAAAGTACCGAAAGGATGATACTTGTGACAAACCAATTATTACAACTAGACAAACAACTATGCTTCAAACTGTATTCTGCATCTCGTAAAATGACAAAAGCTTACGCACCATTTCTCGATACATTTCATTTAACATATCCGCAATATATTATTATGTTAGCAATGTTCGAGCACAATGAAATAGACTTTAAAGAGCTAAGTGAAATTGTAGATTTAAGAACTGGAACCTTAACACCAATTCTACAAAAACTAGAACATCTTGGCTATATAAGTAGAGTTCAAAACAAAACAGATAAGCGAAAAGTCAACATTTTACTGACAGACTCTGGGAAGAAAATGAACACAGAGATAATCTCGGTACCCCTCGGTCTTTCAAGCAAACTTGAAGTAACGCTTGAGACGCATAAAACGTTAATGGAAGAGTTGGATGAATTGTCTAATAAGTTAGATAAAACAATAAAGGAATAAGAAAGGATAACATTATGAAAGAAGTAACATTTGAAAAACTAAGAAGATTTAACATCATCATGGGTGGACTACATTTAATACAAGGGGTATTAATGATTATTTTAGGATTTGTAATCAGCGATTTAGGAGATTTCAAAATGCAAATCTACCAATTCTATTTAGAATTCGTTGAAACAACTCCAGGTCAAGGTTATCTAGCGTTTGCTAGAACAGAAATTTTCACACTTCCGTTCTTTGTACTAGTAGCAATTTTCTTACTACTTAGTGCACTAGCACATGCTCTAATCTCTATACCAAAACGAATCAATGACATGTATAATAGAGATTTGGAACAAGGTATCAATAAATTAAGATGGATTGAATATGCACTTAGTTCATCAGTTATGATTGTATTGATCGCATACTTATTTGGTATTTGGGACATTGCAACACTAACAGTTATCTTTATTGCGAATGCTTCTATGAATTTATTTGGACTAGTTATGGAACAACTAAATAGTGGAAAAGAAAAAGTAGTATGGGGACCATTTATTTGGGGTACAATCGCAGGTCTTGCACCATGGATCGCAATTATATTCTATATGACTGGAGCTACTGCTGAAGCAACTGCACAAACTCCTTGGTTTGTTTGGGCAATCGTTGGAACATACTTTGTAGCATTTAACACATTCCCAGTTAATATGATTTTACAGTATTTGAAAAAAGGAAAATGGGCAAATTATTTATATGGTGAAAGAGGATATATCGTTTTAAGTCTTGTAGCAAAAACAGTACTAGCTTGGCTCGTACTAGTTGGGGCATTACAACCGAACTAAAATGAACAATATATTTGAACTTAAAGTTGAAAAAAATACTGGCGAAATTACAACATTAGAAGAACACAAAGGTAAAGTAATTCTAATTGTAAATACAGCTAGCAAATGTGGCTATACACCACAATTAACAGGACTACAAAAACTATATGAAGACTATAAGGAATCAGGTTTCGTGGTACTAGGATTTCCATGCAATCAGTTCCTAAGACAAGATCCAGATACGATAGAAGAAATCACACAATTTTGTAAAGTAAATTATGGAGTTTCATTCCCGATTTATGCAAAGACACATGTAAAAGGTAGAAAACAATCTGATCTCTATAAATTCTTGGTTAAGAATTCAAGAAAAAGAAAAGGCAGAAAAGTAAAATGGAATTTTGAAAAATTCTTAATTAATAAAGATGGTAAAGTAGTAAACAGGTTCTTACCAAAAATAAAACCTGAGAAATTAACAAAAGATATCGAAGCCCTCCTAAAATAAAAAAAGTCTCTCAGAGACTTTTTTTTATAGTTTAGATTTATAATATTTTTCTCGATCAGCCACAGCAATCGGTGAAGTGAACTCCCCTTTTTCTGTTTGCGCTAATACTTCTTCTAACACAGTCAACTTTGAATCAATATTATCAATAAAATGAACAATTAAGGCTTCTGGAATCATTGGTTTTTTTGGACTTCCATAGTTCCCATAATAATGATGTGATAATACCATATGTTGTAACAACAAGGCTTCTTCACTACCACCGTATCCCAGTTTTTGTGCAACAACCTCGATACCTTTCACACTCATTGTAATATGTCCAAGAAGTTTTCCTTCTTTTGAATACTCAGGTCCAGCATAATTTGTTAATTCTGTTGTTTTGTATATATCATGTAATAGAATTCCTGCAATGAGTAAATCTTGATTTAAAAATGGGTATACAGTCATAAATCCATCAATTAGTTTCAGCATTGTTGAAGTATGATAACTAAGTCCACCAATATATGCATGATGGAATTTCGTTGCGGCTGGATATAGATAAAACTTATCTTCAAATTGATTGTATAAATCCATTACAATCTCTTTGATTGCTTTATTATTGAGTTTTCCTAGATATGATTCAACTATTTTTTTCACTTCATTTGAATCGACTGGGGCAAACTCATAAAAACATTGCATTAATTCATTTCTACGTTCAAATGTTATATCTGCGTCATCAATGAAAATCGCTTCTTTCACCAAGTACTGTTGTCTTTCTTTGAATGTGATTGGCTCAACTTCAAAATTGTATACAGCATTTTGTATAAAGACAATATCTTTTGGAAAGCGGCAGGTAATTCTTTCGTTATTCTCTGTGATTACTGAACACGTATCTGTTTCATACGTCGTTTCATTAATCGAATCTATTTTTGCATAAAAATTCGTTTCCATTATGCTTCACCTATTTTCTTTTTAATATATATGTTCCAATTTCATTTAATTCAATTTTTGATAAGATTCGTCTACTTCTTGTCATACCATCAAAGATTAAAGTATATTTTCCTTCTAGAGGGATAACTTCTCTGTCTCGATTGTTTTTAAAGATCACAACCAAATCAGTATCATTGTCGACTAGAGTATATAATATTGTACCATTGTCTAAAAATGATACATTTGTGTAGTCTTTTACTTTTGAAGGTGCTGTTAATCTGAATAGTCCGTATTTTTTACGAATTCGAATCAGTTCTCTGATACTGTCAACATCTTCAAGATTTTCATCTAACAAGTTCCAATCCAATTGATTGATTTCATCTGGAGAACGATATGAGTTTTCTACCCCTTTTTTGGAACGATAGAATTCTTGACCGCTATGGATGAACGGCACTCCTTGAGATAAGATAATCATTGATGTTGCAAGTTTTTGTCTCAACTTAATTTCTTCCACATCGGCATCTCCTAATGCGGTAGAAGCTTTGTCAAAAAACGTATTATTGTCATGACATTCTACATAGTTAACAGATTGACTTGGATATCTGAATAAGAATTTATTCAAGGTGCTTCCTTGAATGATATTACAAACATCTTCACTCATTGCAGTGCTTCCAAGAGCATATCCTTTTTGCTTCATATTAAATGTAGCACCCTTAATAGTTTCTCTTGTTCTATCATTGAAATGCCCTATATTAAACAGTAAGTGTTTGTTATACATATGAGCTGCTTTGTCTAAGCCGATTTCTGTATTCATTCGCCATCCTTCACCATATACGATAATATCTGTACGGAAACGATCCAATTTTTGACGTAGTGTGTTCATCGTTCTAATATCGAGTAATCCCATCAAATCAAAACGGAATCCATCAATTTTGTATTCTTTTGCCCAGAACATAATACTATCAATAACAAACTTACGAATCATTCTTCTTTCAGTTGCTAAATCACTATCACATCCACTTGAATTTGTTAAGTGACCAGTTTTATCAAATCGATATCCATACCCAGGTATAATTTTTTCAAATGGGAATGTTTTTATATCATAAACATGATTGAATACAACGTCCATTACAACACGTAAATTGTGTTCGTGCATTGTATCTACCAATTGCTTTAATTCATTGATTCTAGCATAGGGATCATTTGGATCACTTGCATACCAACCTTCTGGTACATTGAATTGTTCTGGATTATATCCCCAGTTATATAATTTGTCACGATCGAGCTCATCAACACCACCAAAATCAAAAATCGGTAACAATTGGACATGTGTAATTCCAAGTTCACTTAGGTATTCAATCCCAGCAGGATTTCCTTGTGGCGTTTTTCTTCCTTTTTCTGCATATCCTTTATATAGACCAGGATAAGATGAATCAATGCTGTTTGAAATTGTGAAATCACGAACATGAGATTCATAGATAACCGCATCATTTGGTATTCCACTAAATCTCGGTCTTTGACTTTGCATTTTATAAAAATTATTTGGATCTACTACATAACTATATTCAGCATTTGCACTTGAACTAATCGCATATGGATCAGTTAGTTTATGTTCTTTTCCATTCACATATGAAATATAACGATATTTACATCCTTCATAGTCTCCACGAAGTCGCAAATACCAAACACCTTGGTTATCATATTCCATATCATGAATTTCTACATTTCCCTTTTTATCTACTAGTTCTAATTTGATATATTTCGCTACAGGAGTCCAAAGTTTAAACTTTGTACGGTCTCTTCTATATGATGATCCCAAATCGCTTTGCTCATAATAATAGATATCATCAAATAATTCTGTTCTAACAATTTTACCCGTAAACAACTCACTTGAACCACCACTATTATCCAAAACATAATATACTTTATTTAATAGAATATATCCGTCAAACCGACAAGTATACTTCTTTTCCGGTCCCAATATTTCGATTTTTTCTATTTCTAATTCTATTTCTTCTTCGTTTCCAACAACCTTAAATCCAGGAATATCGTTTTCAGAATAACTTGTTGGAACGATAATCGTTATCAAACTAAAGTCATCCAAGTATGAATAAAACTTACTCATTTTTATCCTCCATCTCTTTTTGCAACTCTTCTACTCTTTGTAATGCAAACTCTTTTAAAACATGATAATCATTTGGCATGATTTCATTAATTACATTATATAATAAATCATCAATAACAAGAGCGATAACAGATCTTTTTCGAAGATTTGTTAATTCTAAAATATCTTGTCCTTTGAATTTTAAATCACAGACATCTTTTACTAACAATGAATTCCATATCGCGTTGATGTCAATTGATTGGTCTTCATATCCCAATAACACACTAACTTTATTGGTTAATAAACAAAGGTCTACACCGTTAGAGAATAAAATGTATTTGTTCCATTTTCCTTCTTTCGTTACTTCATGTAGATTAATAACTCTTACCATTACTTTCATTTCACGATTGCTAAACTTCCATATATCATCAATATCGTTTAAGGCAAAACACACCATGAATGCTTCAAGTGGCACGTATTCAATTGTAACAGTTTGTAACTGTTCTAGTCCATCTTTCATCCCATACAATTCTTCATGAAATGTAGTTTCTACTAAGTATTGAATGGCTTTTTGCTTATATGGACCTAAAAATAATTTATTCAGTTCAACCATAACACGTTCAATTGAGATGTTTCGAATCAAATGTTTTTGCTCTTTTAAGGCTTCTAGTGTTTGTTGTTCTATATCAAATCCAATTTGTGATACAAATCGAAAGGCACGTAACATTCTTAAGGCATCTTCTATGAAACGTTTATGTGGATTTCCAATGCTTTTGATGACCTTGTTTTCAATATCTTGAATTCCACCAAAGTAATCAGTGACTTCCTCATTTTCATCAATTACGATTGCATTCATTGTAAAATCTCTACGTTTTAAATCTTCTTCTAGACTCAATGTATACGTCACGTCTTCTGGCTTTCTATTATTTACATATTCACCATCTTGACGAAATGTGGTGACTTCAAACTTAAAGTCATCTACAATCACTGTAACTGTTCCGTATTTTTTACCAGTATTTTTGACATTATTAAAATAAGTCATCACTTCTTCAGGCGTTGCTGAAGTCGTTATATCAATATCCAATGACTCTCTTTTTAAATACAAATCTCTGACAAATCCTCCCACGAAATATGCTTCTTTCCCGTGTGATTTTATTGTCTTTATTACTTCTTTACCTGTTTCGAAAAATCTCATATAAATCACCAATAAAAATTATACTATATGTTCACTCAATTTTCCATAATATCATACTATTTCATGAAATCAAACCTTATGTTATAATATTGATGGTGATTTGATGAAAAGTATAAAACAACCCGTTATCACAGAATTTGAAATCTCGAAATCAATATTTGTAAATCATTTGATTCCAGTCATATCAGTCGAACAGGCAAAAAAAGAACTGGATGATATAAGAAACCTCTACCCTGATGCAAACCATCATTGTTTTTGTTATATCATTGGTAACAATCAAGAAATTCAAAAATATAGCGATGATGGAGAGCCCTCTAAAACAGCTGGATTGCCGATGTTGGAAGTCCTTAAAAAGCATGAATTAACAAATGTACTAAATGTCTCTGTTAGATACTTTGGCGGCATCAAGCTTGGTGCTGGTGGTCTGGTAAGAGCATACACAAAGTCAGCTAGTAACGCAATCTTAGAATGTCGTTTCACCTCATTGAAAATAGTACACAACCTTGAGATTATCATTTCCTTTGATCTAATAGGTAATGTTGAAAAGTATATTCGTGATAATTATCCATTAGAAAACACAACCTATGACACTCATGTCCACTATTATTTCGACATCCTTGATGTAGAGTTGTCATCACTTAAAAACACGTTACAGGAAAGAACAAATGGCAAGGCGGATGTCATAGTTCTTGATACCATAGAAAAATTTATGTAAAAAAAGCAGAAGATTCAAATCTTCTGCTGTTAATTTAATACTCCATAACTTAATTCAAGGATATGAGTTAGTGCTCTCGCAAATAGATAAGCTAATATAAACATAACAATAAAATAAATCAGTTGGATTTCTCTAACTTTTCCCTTTTGAAAGTATTGTGCAAAGTTGATTGTACTTCCAACTCGAATCAATACAACAAATCCAACAAAGAATAAAAATAGTTCTACGATATTGAAATAATTATCCATAGTGTCCTCCTATGTTATATCATCAATCGGTGGAAGTTCATTTGTCTTAATCACAATCACAAGTTTGTTCGGCAAACAGGTGATTGGTTTCAATGGACTATTACTCCAGCCTTGTTCTCGACAGATATGTTGAGGTGATACTTCCTCCACAACTCTCACTTTATTATCTCCATATTCAATAATTAAATCATGCTCACCATTTGTATCAGGAATTGTAAACAACATCTTTTCTTCATCTACTATGATTCCCATTTGTAAATCAAGAACTTCATATGTCCCATCTTTTAAATAAATTTCTAAAATTTCATTATCTTCAAAGATTACAACAGCTACTCCATCTTCAACACCACTACTGTTTACGACAGAATTCATAATAAAATATGCAATTCCAGATAGCAATGCGATAACCAAGATCAAAATTATATCATTTTTTTTCATATTATCACCGTTCTCTTAAGTTAGTAATATTATAACATAATAATATTAGATAACAATTTATAAACTGTAATATTACAGAAAAATACTACTTAATGGCTTTATATTAATCTTTCACACTCACAACACATTAAATAGTTTAGAAACGAACTATTATGAACATGTATTCATTTGTATGCTAACTATCGATTAATCGCTAAAAATAGACATTTTCTCTTATATTTTGGTTTGACTTTTTACAACAATGCTATTATAATTATAAAGGAAATAAAAATTAATTTAGGAGGAAAGAAAATAATGAAAAAAGTATTAATTTTATTTACTTTAGTTTTAAGTGCATTTACATTAACTGCATGTAGTGGAACTGAAATTGCTGATTTAGAAGCTGACTTAGCTGCTGCAGAAACTGCATTAGCTGCTGCTGAAGGGGACGTTTCTGATTTAGAAGACGACTTAGCTGCTGCTCAAGCTGCTTTGGCTGCTGCAACATTAGCAGACCTACCTGCTGTTGTTGATATGACAAATATCGATATGTATTTAGGTAGACCTGATGTACAGTATGTTGATTTAAGAAACTTTGATGACAAATTAAGCTCAGGATATATCGCTGGATTTGAAATGATTCCATTCTTTGATTATTTAGAGTATTTAGAAATCATGGATAGAGAAGGTAACGTATCTAATGAAGCACAAGTTAGAAACTTATTTAATGAAGATGCAGAAGCAATCTTCTTAATGTGTGGATCTGGAACAAGAGCTGGATGGGTAAAAGATGCATTAGACGGATTAGGATATACTAATGTTATGAACATTGGTGGTATCGGAACTTACACAGGGGATAACAAAGTGTTAGGTCTTGAAGGATTCGAATTAAATCATCCTGCTTCAGGAATGTATACTCCAGGAACTCATTATGGATATGCTGACGGTTATGTAGCAATCGTATTTGTTGGAGCTGGTGGAGCAATCGAAGATGTATTCTTAGATTCTGCTCACTTCGTATACGGAACTACTGAATTATTAAGTATGAAACGTGCTTATACATTACCTGAAGAATATGCAATGAACTATACTTTAAATGACAATGGAACTCCATTAGATGATACAGATGATTACTATGTATTAAATGATGGTAAATTGGACTGGTGGATGCAAGCAGACGCATTAGAAGCTGCTGTATTAGCAAACCAAGGTTGGGACTCAACTTGGACTATCGTTGATGGATCATTTGGTGCTGACGAAGTTGCTGGTGTATCAATTACCGTTTCTCATTGGATGGATGCAATTGTTGCTGCTGTAGCTGCTGCTACTCCTGCTTCATAATTAGATTTACAAAACATAAAGAGAGCAATTATTGCTCTCTTTTTTTTGCCATAATACAAATAAAAAAAGGATCGTCATTTAAAGTGACGATCCTTTTACTATTACATTTTTACTTTTACATATTCTCCAGCTTCGTTTGGAGTTGATTCTAAATACTCTTTGATTTCTTCACGCATTTCTTCTGTTCCTGGTTTACATTGACTTAATTTAGATTCTTCTATTAGAATACTTTCTGCCATTGCTTTACATCCAGGATTACCACATAGTCCACAGTTTTGATTTGGTAACATATCCAAAATATCTTGTAGTCTCGGGTCTTCCTCTACATGTAAGAGAACACTTGAGAAACTAAGAAGTAATGCGAGTGCAACACTTAATACAACACCCAATACGATTACAGTAATTAATATACTCGTATCAATTTCTAAACTACCAATTGTAACGATTGCTTGAATTAACATTATACAATCCCTCCAAATCCAATGAAGATCATTGCCATAATGAAGGCTGTAATTAAGGCAATTGGAATCCCTTGCCAATTACGTTTGATTGGATAAGCATCTAGTTCTTCACGAATTGCACTAAACAAGAAGATGATAAGTGCATATCCTAAGCTGATACCCAGTGCATAAACAGTTACTTCAGATAATGTTGGTGTTGAACTGAAGAATGAATATTTTTCACTATTTACTGTAGAATCGATTGCTACCCCAAGTACCGCACAGTTTGTTGTAATTAGTGGTAAGTATACTCCCAATGCACTATAAATAGCACTAGAGAATTTTTTGATTACCATTTCTACTAATTGTACAAATGATGCGATTACTAAGATAAATACGATTGTTGATAAATAAGCGATGTTGTTTGGTACAAGCACATTTTGATATAACAAATGTGCAATGATTGTTGATAAAGTAATAACGAACGTTACCGCCATACCCATACTGAGCGCACTACTTTTTTTAGTAGATACTCCTAAGAATGGACATAGACCATAAAATTGTTTTAATACAACGTTATTAACGAAGATAGCACCAAATGCAATTGCGATTAACTCCATATTCTATGCCACCTCCTTCATGATAGCAACATCAGATAGTTCCGCAGCTGATACAACAACTTGCGATGCTACTTCCATTGCACGATCATCAGCACGGTTCATTCTAATTTTGTTGACAGTAGCTACCAATAAGCCAAATACTAAGAATGCTCCAGCTGGCATTGTAAGGATTGAGATTTGGAAATTATCTGGAATTAGATTCAATCCTAAGTCTCCCCAAATCGTGATGCTTCCAGCTCCAAATAATTCACGGAAGAAAGCAATTAATGTAATCCCACCAGTAAATCCAAGAGCCATTCCAAGACCATCAAGTGCTGATGGTAATACTTTGTTTTTCGCTGCGAATGCTTCCGCACGACCTAAGATCAAACAGTTTACAACAATCAAACTTAAGAATGTTCCTAAGCTTGCTGCTAAATCTGGAACGATCCAGTTCATAATCATTTCTAATATAGTAACAAGTGAAGCAATAATTACGATATAAATCGGAATACGTACTTCTCTTGGTACAAAGTTTCTAATTAAGGAAATTGATACGTTACTTAATACAAGTACAAAGATTACACCAGCACCCATACCAAGTGCGCTTTCTACACTACCAGTTACGGCTAATGTAGGACACATACCTAAAAATTGTACGAAGGTAGGGTTTTGTTTGAATAATCCAGCACTGAATACTTCACCTAATGTTTTTTGTTTCTTTGCCATTAGCTTCCACCTCCTACGTTATCTTCGTGGTATTGTGCAACAATTGTAATCGCCGCTTCTATTCCAGAAGTAGTGATTGTTACACCTGCATAGTCATCTACGTTTGCATCGCTCGTAATAAATGTTGAAATTGGTACGCCCGAATATTGTGTTAATAAAGTTGCATCATTCAATGTTTCTCCACCAGTGTATGGTGCACTTTCCCAAGTTTCAGAGTGTGCTAGTATTACTAGTTCAACTGTATTTCCAGCTAAATCCACACCCAAAGACATCCAGATTAATCCACCATTACCTGAACCTGCGAATACATAAACATATCCAAGCAAGACATTTTCACTATCATATGCAGCGAACATATTACCAATAATACCTTCGTATGCATAATCTAAGTATACACTTTCAAAGTGATCTGCGGTTGGGAATGCAGGACTTAAGAACACGGCATGATTTGTAACCGTCATAGGATCCGGTCTATTAAACTCTTCACCTTTCACTTCTTCTACAAAGAATCTTGCTACTTTTTCTAATGATGTTAAGATTGCATTGTTTGTAATTGTACTACCACCATTAGTATCAATTTGATCTACAGGGTATGCCAATTCTTCAATATCTAATCCTATAATTTGTTGTGCATATTCCACTGATTCAAATTGTGCAGGATCATTTCC
>CAYSZV010000026.1:14874-16472 GCA_964435595.1 uncultured Candidatus Izemoplasmatales bacterium
AGATAAGTTGGTGTTCCACCATAACTAGCTCCTAAACATTCTACAACGAATACTGTTCCTAATTTCACACCTGAGATATCATATATTTCAAGTGCCATTTCTACATCGCTAGATGTAATGTCAAAGTTACCCGTAATGTTTACAATACTAAATGCATCTGCATAAATTGCAGTAATTCTTTGTTGTAAAATTTGTGCTTCTGTTAATGCTGTACCTGTTCCTAGGTATGTTTCTTCATACCAAGAAATAATATTTTCAAATCCAGCAGTTAGTTTTGTTCCCGTTGTACTTGATGATCCACCAATTGCATCATATACTCCATATTTAGCACCTAAAATACTTAAATTATCGAATTGTGCTAAGAAGTCTTCTTCTAAGATGCGATCTCCGATTCCATCTGTTTCATTTTCAGATACAATACGTAATCCATTCAGTTTTCCATCATCAATATTAATACCAGTAATTGCTGTAATTATATCAATGTGTCCAGGGAATGCGAACGTTACAACCAAATGCGTTGCTTCCGTCTCTCCTTCTGGAGTCATTTCTTCAATTGTTGTAATCATACTATCTTCAATATCATAATCAGCTGTGACATCAACCAATGTCCCACCTTTAACGGATACTTCTTCTTTGTATCTCATTATCATTTCTTCTGCTGTTTCAGGTAAAGCACCTTCATATTCAACATTATGGAATGCAACAACTTTATCAAATGAATCTGCAAATGCAGTAGTTGTAAATGTTGCACCAGCAACACCATCGTAATTTGCATTCAATGCGTTTTCCAATGTCATATTCAAGAATTGCTCTGCAAATTCTGGTTCTCCGATTGCAGCACCAAATCCTTCTGAATCAGTAGCTTCGACGATTTCAAGTTTCTTAATTCCACTTCCAACTTTAAATGTAACTGTATATACGTTTGGTGCGCTTGAATAGTTTGATTCAAACTCAACTGTATAAATCACTTCTAAGACTGTACCGTTTTTAGAAACTTCTTGTGCATTCGTAACAGCTGAGACTGTTACATCACTTGTTACATCAGTATAAACAAAGCCTAATACAGTGTTCAAATGGAAATCAACAACTTTACTTAACGAGTCTTTCCAACCGTTGGTTGTAATTGTTGCCCCACTCAATCCATCAATATTTCCATTCAATGCAGCACTTGTACTCATTCCGACAAACTGTTTCCAGTTATCTGGATTGGCAATTTCTGCACCTAATCCTGGTGTGTCACCTTGTTCTAATACTTTTAGTCCAGTGATTTCACCATCTTCACTAATTCCTATCATATATCGAATCTTTGATTGATATCCTTGGAATTGTGCTTCATATATATATCCAAATCCTTCTTCATAGAAAATACTTAATACTGTTGTACCTGTTAAGTCATAGTCATCAGTAATTTCTAATATTTCATGTGTTAAATCAAATGCTTCAGAAAGAGTTGGTAATACTTCAAATTTTGCTAGGTTTGCTTCTTCTGTTAAACGTGCATTGATTTGTGGTGTTGTAAAACTTTCAACAACAAATACAAGCGACGTAAATACGACAACAACGACAAGTAGAGTTAAGACAATTTTAATATGTTTCAT
>CAYSZV010000026.1:16482-18449 GCA_964435595.1 uncultured Candidatus Izemoplasmatales bacterium
CAAAATCAAAGTTTTTTATTTCTCCACCTATTTTAATCGCGTTACCATCTACGTTAAAACGTTTAATATAATCGATTCCATTGGTTCCCTTTTTAGCATTATCCCATGTTGTTTGCACATTGTTTCCAAGTGGTGTTATGGCACCCAACCCTGTCACTACAACACGACGTTTCATTAAATCATCCCTCCAATCATTGTTGCTGCTTCTTCAGCAACTGGTTGCAATTCAATCAATTGCCCTTGCAACATAAATCCAATTGCTACTGTAGCAATCAATACAACTACGACCAACACAGCAAGAGTAATTCGTAATGATTTCTGATTAGAGCGTTTTACTGTTCTATTGATAAACGGAGTAATCATATTACCGAATAATACAGCATAGATTAACCCTTCTACATTTTCCGATACTGTTCTAAATAGCATCATCAAGAGTCCTACAACAACCCCAAAGATAATCTTTGTTTCGCGTGATGTTGGTGTGCTTACACTTTCAGAAACCAAGAATACGGCTCCAAATAATGTCAATCCTGTTAAGAAGTTTACAATTGCATATCCAACAGCACTACCATTATCAAATGCCCATAGGATATATCCAATTCCAAGTGACATAACCAATACTGTTACTAAGAAACTTCCTGCAAGACGTAAGTCAATTACTTTTGTACTTACTAAGTAAACAAACAAGATTGCCAAAACAATTATGCTTGTACTACCTATTGAAATCTCTGCAAAGTTCCCAATCAACAAATCACCTAAGTTCAATGTTTGCATTGTTCCTTCTGTAAATACTGATTTTAGTCCTTGTAACGGTGTTACAACACCTTCTGCAAATCCCATTTGACTTGAGAATGATACTGTAGCAAACAATACCCCCACTAAAGCTGGGTTGAAGATATAATATCCTCTTCCACCAAATACAATTTTACCTACGTAAGTCCCAACAACAACTGCAAGAACCAACACATAAATCGGTGTTGTGATAGGTAATAATAATGCGATTAGTAATCCGGTATTAATCGGATCTACAAATCCTCTATATGAGTTGAATTTTGTTGTATCTCCTTCTGAAAGA
Organism: uncultured Candidatus Izemoplasmatales bacterium; assembly: GCA_964435595.1. Taxonomy (GTDB): domain Bacteria; phylum Bacillota_I; class Bacilli_A; order Izemoplasmatales; family Izemoplasmataceae; genus Izemoplasma. The sequence goes on from CAYSZV010000026.1 coordinate 17,558, forward strand.
GAATACACTAATTCAACTAAGAATGCGACAATTGCTCCAACCAGTAACATACCAAATACGGTAAATGATTGGTCTAAATTATAGAATGAATCTTCTGGAACGTTATAGAATCCATTCATAAAGATTGCTGATATAGATGTAATAATTAATGCGATATGTAAACTTAATAAACGTCTGTATGATTTATCTGGGCTAGAAACGATCGGTGGTTTTTTTGTAATAAATTTCATGATGTTCCTCCTAACCTACTCGGCGTCTAGCACGACGCACCCATTCTAGTACATTGATTTTTGATGGACATACATAAGTACAAAGCCCACATTCAATACATTCAGCTGTATTTAATTCTACAATACGATCGTTTACACTTCTCAATTCCGCATCCATGATGTTTTGTGGCAGGATCCCTACCGGACAAACATCATTACAATCTCCACATTTAATACATACATCTTCTTCGTCTTCATGATACTCGCTAAAATTCACAGCATTCACTGTCAATGTCACAGCGATTTCATCGGTTGTAACTTGTTGTCCTGTTAGGAAATTTCCGATATGGCAAACCATTTCTTCTACTTCATTGTATCCGTCAACAAATTCAATCATATCACTTAATAATGTTCCTGTTACAGTTTTGATGATTGTATTCGATTTGATTCCATCCCCCGATAATATTACATTACGAGTGGCAGGCACTTCACCATTTACTATTACATCATAAACTGTTTTACATGTTTCAATATCAACATACATTCCACCAGCAGCTAAGATGTTATTTCCTAGTGTGCCGTTTAATGTTTTATAAATATATTTTAATTCTTTTCCATTTACTTTTTTCGGATCTATTGTTACAAAGTTTACGTTTTTATCAACACAAGCAACACCAAACTGT
>CAYSZV010000026.1:18459-23086 GCA_964435595.1 uncultured Candidatus Izemoplasmatales bacterium
TATCAACAAACACCGTAATATTTTCCGTTAAAGCTGCTTTTGCAATCAATCCCAATCCTTCAGCGATTGCTGTTGCAAAATCTTCTATAAACGAATATTCAATGGAATATTGTGGTTCATTCACAAATATAGCATTGACAAACAAATGTTCAATATTATAATGATCAAAATATAATGGTGTAAAAGATCCATCAACATTCATCGTATCTAATCCTACTTCGTATAAAGCAGTTCTGATTTGAGATGCAGATGCATCTTCATATGTTTTCATATCTATTGCTTTGTTTTCCATATCATTTTGAATCACACAGTGATCTACTACTTTACCATAACGATCCATCATTTCTTTGAATTCTACTACCTTACCACTCACACTACTAACAACTGGAAATTTATCTTTTCCTTTGAATTTGTAAGCCAATACTTGTCCTTTTAATACACTGTCATCTACATTTACTTTAACATTTGCAATTTTGTAATTTTGATCCGTCAAAGGGATATATACCTTTGCAGGATTTAAAAATTCTTTTCTATTTGTAATCATCTATATTACTCCTTTGTAAATGCCTTTTGAGTATAGTGCGTATGACAGTATTTGCGTGCTTCTTTCGAAGATGGACTTAGTAGAAATTCTTCATAAACTGGCTTCAATGCAGGGCTTTCTTTGCTACCATCTTGACGAACAGCATTGTTTCGTTTCATAACAACGTCGTTTACTTTTTCGTCATGTGCTAGTGGCATTCCTCCACCATTTGCGTTCCCACCAGGTGTTGCTACCAATTCAATGTAGTGATATTGTTTGGCACCTTCATCTAACATCTCAAACATTTTTTTCATTGCTGCTCCACCATGTGCAACGGCAAGATTTAATTTGAGACCTTTTGATTTCAATTGGATCGAAGTTTCTTTGATAGATCCTTCATATTCTTTTAAGGAAACACCTTTACTATCTTTTAATTCGTAGCGAGGCATTTCAGCTTGTTCTAATTCATTATAAACATATGCTAGTGTTTCTTCTGTTGCAGTTTTTGGTGCTTTATTACCAACAAATGAAGCAAATTGGTTATCCAACTCTTTATCTTCAGTACGTCGATAATCAATACCAGCACGTTTGATCATTCTTGCTAACTCTCTTACAGATAACACTGCGTCAACATCACGAACCCCATCGACTTCCATTTCTGATCGAGTTGCCTCGTATTTACCAGATGTGACTGGTAAAACAGATACTACCGCAATATTTTCTGTTGCTTGTTTTTGATGTCTTGGTCCATAATAATGTTTAATTAATGAACCTTGAATCATTTGTGGTGATTTCACCGATGATATATTTTCTAAAAATTCAGGTCTGTATAATTCAATATATCTAACAGCAGCTGGATCTTTTGTAGCGATAAGTGGATAATTTCCACCTGATTGAATACGTTCTACCAACTCTGCTCCTAGTTCTTGAACTGCAACATTTTCACCTAAACTAATATCGCCAATTGTTGAGAATCCAAGCAATTCAAGTGATCTGTATAGTTTACCTTCTGTATTCACACCAATTGGATATCCAAATTCTTCTCCAAGTGATGCAGCAACTAATGGTGATACTTGTACGTAAACTTCTTTGTTAGAATCTCCTAATAAAGCTTCCACTTTTTTAATATGATCCGTTTCAAATAGCGTTCCAGTTGGACACACTTTTGCACATTGCCCACAGAAGATACATCCTGCATCATCAAACTCTAATCCAATTGTTGGTGAAACAACAGGATTTGTTCCATCTTCATCTCTAAATTTCAATACTTTAGCAGTTACCACATCATTACATACTGCAACACATCGTTTGCATAGAATACATTTTGATTGGTCTTGTGAAATACCTGTACCAAAGATCTGTTCTGGATTTCTCCCGATCCCAGGACCAAATTCTTCAAAGACTACATCATTTGCTTTTAACAAATCATAAAACTCGCAGTTTCCATCTTTCGGACATCTCCAACAATCAAATCTATGACGTGTAGCCAGTAATGCTAATGTTGTTTTTCTTGCATCTAATACATTTTGTGATTCCGTTTCAATTACCATACCATTTGTAACTTCGGTATTACATGCCGAAACCAAATCTTGTTCACCCTCAACTTCTACGACACAAACGCGACAAAATCCAATTTCATTGATTTCTTCCATAAAACATAATGTCGGTATTTGTATTCCAAGTCTTTCCGCAGCACTAAGGATGGTTGTACCTTTTTTGACTTTAATCTCTGTACCATTGATAGTAATTTTTGCCATTTATGATATTCCTCCTTAATATTTTTTTACTGGGCTGTATAAAACGTTGTAGTTATTTTCTAAGACAACCTCAAAATTCTTTCCTATGTCCAGTCCAACACTGCAGCGGCTTGCACGTAAATTGTAAGTAATTTGCTCAAGTTCTTTTAATGTCTTAAGCGTTGCTGTCCCATCTTGATATTGATCTAATAATTTTTCCATACGGATTACACCATCACGACATGGTGCACATTTACCGCATATTTCAGAATGCTGACTTAACAAGTAGTTTTTCATGTTTGAAACAAGATCCTCTTCTTGCATTTTTGTTTCAGCGTCCAAAATCCAATTCTCGAACAATTCTCTTATGTTTTGAGACTCTGTACTCATTGCGTTCACCTCTTTTTTGTGTTTTAAATTCATAGCCGTGAATATTATATCAAAATAGGCACTAAAAAGAAACACTAAACCAGGAACTAATTTATAATTAATATAATATAACTTATATAAATAAATATGAAAGAGTGATATAATGGGAAACGACCAAAAGGAGTGGTATATATGCGTATAAAATCATATGTATTGTTGTGTTTATTAGTGCTGGTTTTTCTATCTAGTTGCACACCTGAAATCGAAGATGAAATTGTAGAAATTACACCAGACTCAATTATCACAATGGAGATATTAGATGACTATATGTTTCGAGATGATGTTCAATACGTAGATTTAAGAAATCACAACCAATATTTTCGTAGTGGATACATTTATTCCTTTGAAAATATTCCGTTTTTTGATTATCTTGACTACCGTGCATTTATTCGAAATGGAACATATGAATTCAGCCCTGACCAGATTGTCAATGAAGAACAATTAACCAGATTTTTTGATCCCGATAAGGCAATCTTTTTAACTGCTGATGGATGCATACGATCTGGCTATATTAAAGATGCATTAGATTACTTAGGATATGAACGTGTTTTTGTGATAGGTGCATTCTATGAATATACCGGTGATTACAAAGTTCTAGGCGATGGTTACTACAATGTTGGGAATTCATTTTTCGGACATGCAACCGACTCAGAAACAGGAATAACATACCATATATATGGTGTGTATGAGATTGATAATTATCCAAAAGTTTTGCATATAAATGCCTATGACGAAGCGGGTATATCTTTGCGAAGCCAAGGTTATGATGATACGATTGACTACGATCAGCAATTTGCTCTATTAGAAGTAGGAATATTACACTATGGTGGAAACTTCAGTGACATCTATTTAAATCTCACTACAGATCCCGTTGATGAGAATAAAAATATTGAAGGATATACGCTCGGATTTCCACTAGGACTCTTAAATGCAATCAAAGAATTATCTGCCTTTCGATAAACTTATGCATTATTGAAAAGAGTATTGATTAAATGAAGCTTTTCTCTTATAATAGTTAAGAGAGAAAATTATAATAACAAAATTGGAGGAAACATTATGAAAAAATTAGGTTTAGTAGCGATTGTTTTTCTATTCGTACTAACACTATCAGCTTGTTCTGATATTTGCGTAGGAACAGCTTGTATTACAGGAGAAATTGAAGAACCCGATGACCAAGTTGAAGTAGATTGCGAAGTAACTCCAGATGATCCTGCTTGTGAAATAACAGATCCTGGAACAGACGTTCCACAATTAGATAGTATTTTGTATTATGATCACCTAAACGGTCATGGTACAGAAACGATAGATCATGTTGCATATTTATTATTCGAAGAAGAAATGTTAGGATACGTGAAGTATCAAGTATCTTACTTATCATGTACTTGTAGAAATAGTGATGTAAACTACTGGCAAGTTATGTACATCGAAATTAAAACTACTGATAACTCAATTCAAAGAATTAGTTTTGGTCAAGATAAAGAGGAAGGTTCACATACCTATACAGCTGGTTTATGGGGAGATAGTTCACCAACTCCTGGACCAAGTGGAGATTACTCAGATGGAAAATATTTAGAAGATTTCGAAACTGAATTCATCCCTTGGCTAATCGGGCAAACACCTGAATCATTAGATGGTATTACGGTATTCACTAACGAACCATACCATGGTATTGAAAACACACAAACAATCAATGATCCTGACGGATTGATTGATAGTTATGCAGGTAGCAGTGTTTCAACAAACAACATGCTTCGTATTCTTCAAACAATGTTTGAATATCACTTAGAAAATTACTCTTAAAAGACTAGTATTACTAGTCTTTTTTTATTGAATAAAGGAAAGTAATGCTTTATAATATCTCTTGTGAAAGGAATGATACCATGAAAAAATTACTAACAATCACACTAACAACATTATTCATACTTATACTAGCTGGATG
>CAYSZV010000027.1:0-9331 GCA_964435595.1 uncultured Candidatus Izemoplasmatales bacterium
AAAAATAAAAGCCCATTTGGGCTTTTATTATAACTATTTGTCTCATTGTAATATCTTTGGAGTATCATAGAATATTCTTGTTCAAAAATAGATACTGTAATCTTTCTAGATTATAGTATTTCTATGTAATCATCAGGGTAAATCGTACCTTCTTTGATTACTTTACAAAAGATTCCTTCAACAGGCATAACACATTCACCAACTACGGACTTAATGGCACATCCGTGATGACACTCTTTTCCTATCTGTGTTACTTCTAAAATGGATACACCAATTCTGATTTTAGTACCAATTGGTAATGTATATAGTTCTATTCCTTGGGTTGTGATATTTTCAGCAAAAGCCCCCATTTTGAGTGTGAGTCCTTTGTCTTCCATTTTCTTAAAACTCTCGATTCCGAGAAGTGAAATCTGACGATGCCAGTCTCCTGCGTGTGCATCCCCAACTATCCCATGATTGATTTTTAAGACTGCATGTTCAACTGGCTTTTTGATTGTCCCTTTTGTTTTAGAGATATTGATTGCCAGGACTTTCATCGGATAAAATCTCCGCTTTTTCCACCAGATTTGTTAAGTAGTTTTGTTTCCTTTATTGTAATCCCTTTATCTATTGCTTTGCACATATCATAGATGGTTAAAGCAGTAATAGAAGAAGACGTTAATGCTTCCATTTCAACACCAGTCTTACCGGTGATTTTGACAGTTGATTGGATTGTTAGTTCTTGTGCTTCATCGTTAAATGTATACGCTATGTTCACACTAGTAATATTGAGAGGATGACACATAGGAATGATGTTTGATGTTTGTTTTGCTCCCATGATTCCTGCGGTCTGTGCCACACTTAAAATGTCTCCTTTTTTAACATATCCATTTTTCAATACTTGATAAGCTTCTTCATTAAAAATCATAACCGTTTGTGCAGTTGCGCTTCTTGTTGTTTCAACTTTGTCTGAGATATCTACCATAGTGGCATTTCCATCTTTGTTTAAATGAGTAATTTTCATTGTTATCCTCCAATCTTATTCATGGTTCTTTTAGACTGTTTTTTATAGTCTTTGTCCAAATTATGATCTTCAGGTTTTTCTTTGATTGCTTGTTTAATTGAATTGAGCAATTCTTGATTTTTTTGATTTCTGACATCAATCTCTTTTGATGAATGTAAACAAGGCTTTAAGTATCCATCGCTTGTTAATCTAAGGCGATTACATTCTTGACAGAATTTATGACTAATTGCGTTGATGAATCCAATTGTAGTGTTTGAATCATCCAATGTATAGTACTCAACATTATTGCTTTTGTTTTTAAATGTGAATCTAGGATACCTTCTTAAAATATCTTCTTTAGATATGTAGTAATCTTTAAAATCAAATGTGTTTGATTCGAACGGCATTAGTTCAATAAAACGAACTTGAATGTCTTTTTCTTTTGCTAGGGTATAAAAATCCATGATTTCGTTATCATTGATTCCTTTCAGTAAAACACAATTCACTTTGATTGGAAGTAGATTGTGCTCCTTTAATTCGTTAATCACAGACAAGTAATTCATTGGTCTGTTTGAGTGTGTGATGTTCTTAAATGTCTTATCGTCAAATGTATCAATGCTAATGTTTACTCTTTTGATTCCAGCTTTTTTTAGTCTTTCTACATTTCCTTCTAACAAAGATGCATTTGTTGTAAGCACGATTTCTTCAATCTCTTTGATCTGATTGATATTTTCAATCAGACTGTATATGTCTTTTCGAACCATTGGCTCACCACCAGTAATTCGAACTTTTTTGATTCCAATTTTTACAGCCTCTTTAACGATTGTGATGATATCTTCATTTGTTAGTATATTTTGATGTTCAATTTCTTCCATATCGTGGGGCTTACAGTAAAGGCAGTTGAAGTTACATTTGTCTGTCACTGATATTCTTAAATAATCAATTTCTCTATCGTATAAGTCCTTCACTATTTCACCTCGCTTTATTTTATAATAGCACCGATATTATTTAGTTTATATCCACCTAATGCATGTAGCTTTTCTCTGAATTCTTTTGATTGTAGTACTGAAATAAAATGTTTATAGCTATCTAACTTCAGTGTATTTTTGTGTAGTAAGAAGTCGTACTCTTCATGCGAGATTTCAATAAAATCTAGATCATACATTGAAGCAACACTTTGTACACCTAGACCAGTATCGTATCGCTCATCTAAGACGCTTGCAGCAACCAACGTATGGGTTGTTAGTTCATAAGAATATCCATTGATTTGATTTGGGTCTATACTTTTTTTGTCTAGAAGATAATCTAATAAGATTCTTGTTCCGCTACCTTTTTGACGATTGACGAAATGCACATCTTTTCTCTGTAAATCTTCTAGAGATTTAATGTTCTTTGGATTGCCTTTTTTAACATAAAGGCCTTGTACTCTTGATACACCTTTGACAAGATGATACTCATCTGATAGATATTTCTCGATTAAGAAATCATTGTAGGTTCCATCGATGCTCAAAATATGTACAGGAGCAATGTGGGCTTCCTGGGTTTTCATTGATAGCACACCTGAGAAACTTCCTACATGACTACTTGATAAATGATACCCATCATGGCTCATAAGGTCATTAACAATGTCTAGTAAGACATCATGTGATCCGATTGAAACCAATGTGTTGGATACATCAATATTTTTGTTTAATAGAAGGATGTCAACTACATCTCCTTTTTGATATCCTTCATTCAATCGTTCAACGATTAAAAGACCATCTGCTCGAACGAGACTCATTGTAATACCAGCACCTCTAGATAATGGAGTTGCGATTAATTCATTGTTTACGTTTCCTAATTGGACACGAATATATTCTTTGTTTTTTAAACTAGAATAGATTTTCTTAGAGACTTTTGCTTTGACAATAGTGTGAGACATTGGTCGTTGCGATGTCATCAAAGCAATCAATGATTTTACGATAAGTTCAAAACTGATATATGTAGAAACAGGATATCCTGGAATACCGATAATTGGAGTGTTGTTGATCATTCCGATAATTGTTGGTTTTCCTGGCTTTATACTAATTCCATGAACCAGCAATGTACCGTTATTTTTAATGACAAGATTTGCATAATCTTTGGTCCCAGCACTTGAGCCTGCACCAATCAGTACCAAGTCATATTGCTTGGATGCTTTTAAGATTGTTTCTTCAAGGATGTCATAGTCATCTTCACATACAGTAAAGACAGTAGGAGAAGCATTGATTGTGAGTAGTTCGTTTTTCATGAAGTAGGAGTTCGAATCAACGATTTTTCCTTTTTCTAATTGATTGATGTTGGTGACGATTTCATCACCAGTTGGGATAATTGCAACGGTTGGCTTTTTGAGAACTTCAATTTCACGAATTCCCCCAGCAAGAAGTGCTGAAATATGGATCGGAGTGATGATACTGTTTCTAGGAAGAATCATATCTCCCATGGCGATATCTTCACCGATTGGTCTGATGTTTTCATATAGCCCATGACTCTTAATAATAGTGATTGATTTATCTGGATGTTCTACGATGTCTTCAATCATAACGACTGTATCAAAATGATCTGGAATCACATTTCCGGTATTTACTTGGACATAATCTTCTTTCTGAATCGTGATTGGTGTGCTTTCTGAAGCATTTTCAGTCAGGACAGATTTTGTTGTTACGCCGTCCATTGCTGATGCATTATAAGATGGAGAGGATACGGTGGCGTAAACACTAGAAAAAGCAATTCTATGTAAAGAATCGTAGACACTTATGGTTTCTTTTTGTGGAAGATAAGAAGAGGATTTGTAGACATCTTTTAAGATGTTTAATGCATCTTCTAGTTTTACACTTTGTAAATAGTAATCCTTTTTCATCTAATCACCTAACTTATAGACTTTTACTGTTTCTCCTTGATACATTCCTTCACTTGTATCAGGAACTATGATGTATCCATTTGCGACAGTAAGACTGTGTATCATTGAAGATTTATAATGGATTGGATAGACTAGTCCATCTTTATATTCTACTAATTGAATGAACATTCTTCCACTGTTGTTGTGAACATTTGTATCCAATGTACCTTCAATGAAATACTCTTCAACATGTGCTGTTTTGTAGATCGATTCTAGTATTGTGTTGAGTAACATTGATAACACAATATATGCACTAGTTGGATGCCCAGGCAAGCCGACGAATAGTTTGTTTTTATATTTCGCGATTATGGTTGGCTTTCCTGGCTTTATGTTTAGTCCATGGACAAGTATATCTGCACCAATTTCTTCTAATACATTAATCGTATAATCTTTTTCTCCGACACTACTCGCACCACTGGCAAAGATGATATCGGATGTTTCAAACGCTTGTAATACTTCTTTCTTATATTGTTGTAAATTATCACGAATAATAATCGTTTTATCAATCTCAATATTATGATTCTTGAGTGATTCTTTAATGGTGTATGTATTGATGTCTCTCACTTCACCGATATTTAACATATCCTTGTCTTTTACCAGTTCATCACCCGATGATAGGATTGTTGCTGAAAGCTTGTTGTAGCATTCAATTTCCTTGATATTTTGAGACATCAATGCACCGATCGAACGTGCGGTGATAATATGACGTTGTTTTATGATTCTTTGTCCAATCGAAATATCTGCGGATTTAAGAATGATATTTTCATATTTTGATGCTTTCTTGAAAATCAATACGTTGTCTTCTAAAAGTTCTGTATGTTCAATCATCACGGATACATTAGCACCACAAGGGATTTGTCCTCCAGTCGGAACGATAATCGCTTGATTGTTTTTGAGCTCACCAACATACTCTTTCCCCATTTCAACTTCACCACTAATTTGTAAGATAGCAGGTGTTGATTCTGAAGCTAGTTTGATGTCTTCATAGTTACAAGCATAGCCATCTACTGTGGAACGATTAAATAGAGGAACATCTTCCACAGCAAATACATCTTTTGATACAACATATCCTTTGGCGTTTTCTGTCTTTATCAAAGTCTTTGTCAGAGGATAATTATCACAGTTTTGTAACAGGATGGTTTTGGCTTCTTGAAGTGTTTTTACATTAAACATAATTTCCTCCTAACTCAATCACATCATCATGTAGTTCTTCAATGAATGCACGATCGTGACTTACAATAATGATTGTCATAGACTTTTTAAGTTCTTTAAGTAATAGAGTAAGTTCTACAATAGATTCTACATCCAAAGAGGCAGTAGGTTCATCTAAAAGTAATATCTTAGGACCGAATATGATGCTTCTTAAGATGCTTGTTTTCTTTTGCTCTCCATCAGAAAGCTTATGTGCATGCTTTTCAAGTAATGAAGTTAAACAAAGTTTTTTAGAGTAATCATTTACAGTGTCCATGTAAGAATCAATGTCTAGCTTTCTGATCTTTAACGGATAAATAATATTCTCTAGTACGGTACGGTTAAATAAAACTGGCTTAGGACTGTTATAAGTTATATTAAGGTTACCTTCAATGGATCCCTCGTAAGTAATCAAACCACTTAGTGATTTCAATAACGTTGTCTTTCCGCTACCGTTTTGTCCTCTGACAAATGTGATTGCATTTTCTTTGATTTCTACATCATCAAATTTGATTGTTAATTCAGGATAGGTTACTTTTAAGTTTGTTACCTTAATCATAGAATCCACTCCTTACCTTTGATAGTAATGTGTGGATAAGGAATGCTAGAAGAAGTAAAATAAGTCCCATCGCAATCGATGCTTCAAATTCACCCATACTATTGTTTTGGGCAATGAATGTTGTCATAACTCTAGTTTTATATCTGATGTTTCCACCAACAAGCATGACAGCTCCGACTTCACTGATTGCTCTTGAAAATCCTAAAATCATACTCATAAAGATGAACGGTTTGATTTCTTGTATAATGAGATACAATTTATCTTTTTTACTGGCACCCAACGTGGTGGCAGTTTCTAATATTTCTTTTTGTGTTTTTTCTGCACTGATAATAATGTTTCCTGTGATGATTGGAAAGACCAATAATGTTTGAGCGATAAACATTGCTGTAAATGTAAATAGCAAATTTGCATTATCGAACGGGCCAATCAGCATTAATAAAACAAAAAGACCCATAACCACAGGAGGGACTCCCATAAACGTAAAGATCAGCTTTTTAATCAGTTTTTTTCCTTTAAAAGAATTGATGCTTATGGTTATTCCAAAGAAGACACCGAAGATTGATGCGACAATTGTTGAAGAGAAAGATAATACTAAAGAAAGAAATATAATCTCATATATCTCTTTGTTCAATGTGAATAGTAATCTAAACGCTTCAATAATGCCTTCTAGTATCATTCATATCACTCCGCATTTGGAAAAAATAATTGCTCGTTATATATTCTATATTCACCAATTAATTCTTGTGCTTCTCGACTGAGAATCCAGTCGTAAAATAGGTCTGCGTATTTATCTGTTTTGTTATATAAAGCTGGATCTACTTTGATTACTCCATATTGATTCAAAAGTTCTTGATAGTTTTCATATGCAACAACAAGATCTATGTTTTCTTTCATGGATAAATACGTGCCACGATCACTCAAGGTATAATAGCCAGAAAGCGATGCCATTGAAATTGTGTCTCCCATTCCTTGCCCTGTTTCATTATAGAACTCTCCAAAGGTCGATGGATCTAATCCAATTTCTTCCCACAAGGATACTTCTTTTGAATGGGTACCTGAATTGTCACCTCTTGAGTAAAAGTTATAATTATTCTTAATCTCAAGCAGGGCAGTTTCAAGTGTGTCTGCTTGTAAGGGTTGTGGACCTAAAATAACAAAATCGTTATACATAATATTGTCTCTTTTTGTACCAAATCCATCTTCTACAAATTGAACTTCTCTAACTAAGTCATGAACAAGAAGAATTTCCACTTCGCCTTCTTTTCCTAACTCTAATGCTGCACCAGTACCTACAGCTACTACGTTTACCTTGATACCATATTCTTCCTCAAAGTGCGGTAACAAGTAAACAAGTAGTCCACTATTATCTAGGGAAGTAGTGGTAGCTATATATAGTTCCTTTTCTCCCTGACATCCAGTAAGTGTTAACAATAATAACACAGTCATTAAATAGAATAATTTCTTCATATTACGTTCCCCTTATCAATATTTATATATATCAATATAATACCATATTTAAAAGAATTTGAAACAAGTCTCGAACAGTTTAAAAACCTAACTATTTATATCATATGTAACTATGATATAATAAATGAGAGGTGATCATATGTTTACCGCAGCGGTAGTGACTTGTAGCGACAAAGGATTCAAAGGCCAAAGAGAAGACACTTCTGGACCATATATTGTGAGCCATCTACAAAGGTTGAACTTTGATGTTGTTGAAAAAGTAGTGATTAGTGATAATCTTGATTCAATCAAGAAGACACTATTACACTTTGCTGACAATATGAAAGTAGATTTGATTATCACAACAGGAGGGACTGGGTTTTCTCCAAGAGACAATACTCCAGAAGCCACAAAAGAAGTGATTTTAAGAGACGTACCTGGTATAAGTGAAATGCTTCGATTTGAAAGTTATAAACTGACAAAGAAAGCATATCTTTCTCGCGGTGTAAGTGGAATTAGAAACCGAACAATGATTATTAATCTGCCTGGCAGTTTAAAAGCTGTAAAAGAAACCTTGTCTTTTTTAGACAACGTATTGAATCATGGATTAAAGATATTAAAAAATTTAGACACTGACTGTGGTGAGTAATCATTTGTCATGTCTTTTTTATTAAAGGAGGATCATATGGAACTTCAGAAAATATTAAGTTCGTATCCAGCTAAAAAGGAATTTTTATTAGAAATCCTAATTGATATCGATGAACAAAAAGTGAACCATTTCATATCACAAGAGGAAATAGCTGCAGTAAGTAAACATTTAGGAATTACGGAAAGCCATGTATGCAGCGTTGTATCTTTTTACACGCTCCTTTCAACGACTCCTCGAGGAAAGTACATCATTCAGATTTGCAAGGATGTTCCTTGTTATTTGAGGGATGATTTTAATGTTCTAAAAACGATACAAGATGAATTGAATATTAATGTGAATGAGACAACAAAAAACCACAAATTTAGTCTAGAATTCACAGCATGTATTGGATGTTGTGATGAAGCACCTGCGATGAGAATTAATCATAAGACATATACAAATCTAACAAGAAAGAAAGTCCTTCAGATTATCAATGATTATAAGGAGGGTAAATATGATTGAATATATTGAAATAACGAAACGATTCGATAAAATATCTCCTTTTAGCATCAATGATTATATAAAATTAGATGGATATAAAGTGTTAAAAAAAGTATTAAAAATGAAACAGAGTGATGTGATTAACGAAATCACTCTGTCAAAAATCACTGGTAGAGGTGGAGCTGGATTTCCTGTTTCAGTGAAAATGAAAAGTTTTGCGAATGAGTCAGGGATAAAATATGTTGTCTGCAATGCTGATGAAGGAGAGCCAGGAAACTTTAAAGATCGCTACTTAATGGAAAAAGACCCTCATCAAATCATTGAAGGTATGTTAATTAGCGCATATAGTACAGGTGCTACATATGGATACATTTATATTAGAGGTGAGTATTCAGATGCGATACGCACCATCAAACACGCAGTTGATGAAGCATATAAAAACAAGTACTTGGGAACAAACATTTTAGGCTCAGATTTTAGTTTTGATATTGAAATAAGAAGAGGGGCTGGCGCATACATCTGTGGTGAGGAATTTTCTTTGATTGAATCAATTGAAGGAAAGGCTGGGCGTGTTAGAGTTAAGCCACCATATCCAACAGAACAAGGTGTGTATAATAAACCGACCCTTTTGAATAATGTTGAAACATTTTGTAACCTACCATTTATTCTTAGAATCGGTGGAAAAGAGTATTCGAAAATAGGGAATGAATTTGAAACTGGTACAAAATTAATAAGCTTAAGTGGTACTGTTAAAAATACAGGAGTATTTGAAGTTCCCTTTGGAACAACAATTAGAGACGTGATTGAAGTTCTAGGTGGAGGAACACTTGAAAATAAAAAAGTAGAAGGTTTGAAGGTTATCGGTGAAAATTATGTTCAGGAAGCTGTTCAAAAAATAACCAGTCTTGAAATAAGACCCAGATGGCATTTTATCGGTCATCTGCAAAAGAATAAGGTTCGAGACGTTGTTAAACATTTTCATACAATCGATTCCGTGGATTCCCCGGGGCTTCTCAGCAGAATAAACAGGATTGCCGGTGAAGAGGGCAGACATCTTGAGGTTCTTCTTCAGGTGAACCTGGTTGGAGAGGAAAGCAAATTTGGATT
>CAYSZV010000027.1:9341-22159 GCA_964435595.1 uncultured Candidatus Izemoplasmatales bacterium
GTTCAATTAGGTGGAGCAAGTGGAGTGATTATTCCCGAGTCGCTTTTGGACGTAGAAATCGATAATGAAAAATTCGCGAATTTCGATTCAAAAATTGGAGCGGGAGCAATTATTGTAATTGATGAGAGGTTTGATTTGTTTGATCTTGTTTTGAAAAACATGGATTTCTTCAAACATGAATCTTGTGGAAAATGCACTCCTTGTAGAGAAGGGACTGTTCAGTTATATAAATTAGTAGAAAAAATAGCAAACGGTACAGGTCAGTTAAAAGATTTGGAAAAATTGAAAGAACTATCAATTAATGTAAAAGAAAACTCATTGTGTGGACTTGGTATGGCTGCACCAAATCCAATATTATGTACATTGGAATACTTTTATGATGAATACTTAGAACGCATCAATGAAAATCATAGCAACAATAGTGACAATAAAGGATTCATTAGTGATGCAACGATTAGAAGATAGAGGTGATCTTATGAGTAAAGTTACGATTTATATAAACGGACATGAATTACAAGTAGATCAAAATCAAACAATCTTAGAAGCAGCCAAAAAAGAAGGAATCTTTATTCCTACCTTTTGCCATGATGAACGACTTGAACCTGAAGCTTCTTGTCGTGTTTGTGTTGTTGAAATAGAAGGACAAAACAAACTACAAACATCTTGTAGTACAAAAGTCAAAGAAGGTATGAGAATAGATACTGAATCACCACGTGTTCAACGAGCTCGAAACGAAGTGATTGAGTTGATGTGGGCATCCCATCCAAATGATTGTGTTGTTTGTGATGCAAATGAGGATTGTAAGTTACAAGATTATATGTATTTATATGATATTACAAGTGATAATAAATACGATGGACACCAACGACAATTTAAAATAGATGATACCAATAAATTCTTCTATATCGATCCCGATAAGTGTATCTTATGTGGATTGTGTGTAAGAGTTTGTTCTGAACTCCAAGGTGTTGAAGCTTTGGGGCTAAATGAAAGAGGCTACGAAACCTTTGTATCATTTGCTCATAATCTGGGAATGGAATACTCCAACTGTGTAAGTTGTGGGAATTGCGTGAGTATTTGTCCAACAGGGGCACTGATGGAAAAAAGCAGAAATAAATTTAGAATGCATGAAACAAAGAAAACACTAACAACTTGTGTGTATTGTGGAGTTGGATGCCAATTCAATATCGTATCGAAAAATGATATAATTGTTAGAATAGAGCCTGTAAATGCTGTACCAAACGAAGGACTCCTTTGTGTTAAAGGTAAATTCGCATATAAATTTGTCAATCATGAAGACCGTGTCACAAGTCCTTTGATTAAGAAAGATGGTACATTTGTAGAAGCATCCTGGAAAGAAGCGTATGATCTCATTTTTAAAAAAATGAACTATCATTTAGAAACAAATGGAAAACATAGTATTGTTGGTCTAGCAAGTGCGAAGTGTACCAATGAAGAAAACTATTTATTTCAGAAATTTATTAGAATGTATGTCGGAACAAACAATGTAGACCATTGTGCACGACTGTGCCATGCTTCAACTGTATCAGGACTTGCCACTACACTAGGTAGTGGAGCAATGACAAACAGTATCGCTGAAGTCAAAAATAATGATGTTATCTTTGTCACAGGAAGCAATACTACAGAGACACATCCAGTGATTGGTAGTTTTATGAAACAGGCACAAAAACGTGGTGCAAAAATCATTGTTGCTGAGCCTAGAAAAATCGATTTAGCAGAACATGCAGATCTATACATAAGAATTAAGCCAGGAACGAATGTTGCCCTACTCAATTCAATGATGAAAGTGATTTATGATGAAGACTTATACGATAAAGAATACATCAAAGAATTCACAGAAAACTATGATGCATTCATCAAAATTATCAAAGAGTTTGATATTGAAGAAGGAGCGAAAATTTGTGGCTGTGAAGTTGAAGAAATTAAGACTGCAGCAAGAATGTATGCGAATTCACCCAATGCTGGAATCTATTACGCGATGGGTATTACCCAACATAGTAATGGAACCAATCATGTAAAATCAATTGCAAACTTAGCATTGATGACAGGAAATGTCGGGAAAGAAAATGCAGGAATTAATCCACTGCGTGGACAAAACAATGTACAAGGAGCTTGTGATATGGGTGGATTACCTAACAACTATCCTGGATATCAAAAAGTATATGATAAAGAAGTCCAAGCTAAATTCGAAAAGGCATGGAATACAAGACTTGATGATAATGTAGGTTTGAGTCTACCCCATATGATCAACGGAGCCTATAATGAAACAATTAAGATGATGTATGTAATGGGTGAAAATCCAATTGTAAGTGATCCTGATATTACCCACGTAAAAGAAGCATTTGGAAAACTAGATTTCTTAGTGGTTCAGGATTTGTTTATTACAGAAACTGCTGAATTTGCTGATGTAATATTACCGGCAGCATCATTTGCTGAAAAAGATGGTACTTTTACAAATACAGAACGAAGAGTACAACGAGTAAGAAAAGCAATAGAGCCAATAGGAAATAGTAAATCAGACGGACTGATTATTCAGGAATTAATGCAGTATTTTGATCCTGAATACAAAATAAAAAACGCTAGTGAAATCATGGATGAGATTGTTGAATTAACTCCAATTTATTCTGGTGTTGATTATCAGCGTATTGAACATCTAGGATTGCAGTGGCCAGTAAAAGATAAAAATCATATGGGAACAAAATTTTTATATGATGGTGGATTCGAAAAATTAGGGAAAGCTATGTTTACACCGGTACAATATCGTGGAGCTGCCGAACTTCCTGATCAAACGTATCCACTAATACTTACTACAGGTAGAACATTGTATCACTATCATACAATTACGCTAACAGGTAAGAATGAGGAAATCATGGAAATCATTCCAGTGAATTTCATTGAAGTAAACCCACAAACAGCTAAAAGGTACAAGTTAAAAGAATTAGAAAGTGTGATTGTTTCTTCTAGAAGGGGAGAAACAAAAGCAGAAGTACATATCACAGATAAGATTGGTGAGGATACAATATTCATGCCATTCCATTTTGCTGATGGAGCCAACATGTTAACCAACACTGCATTGGATGAGACATGTAATATTCCGGAATTGAAGGTGTGTGCTGTTGAAATTAAAAAACAGTAGATCGGCGATTATCTTAGCTGGTGGGGAATCAAAAAGAATGGGCTTTAATAAAGAGTATTTAAAAATAGATGATGAGTATTTGATTCACAAACAAATCAAAGAACTAATTCCGTTGTTTAACGAAGTGATTGTTGTGACAAATAATCCTGACTTTTATGATGGATATGATGTGAAAACTACTTCTGATATTATCTTAATGAAATCACCACTTATTGGGCTACATGCGGGACTCCATGCATCAAGTAATGATTACAATTATTTGCTTGCTTGTGATATGCCATTTATCGACGAATCATATATCGAGATGGTAGGTACATTGTTGAACAATAAAGAAGCTTATGTGTGTAAATCTGGCAAGTATTTCGAGCCGTTTCATGGATATTATCATAAGTCACTTATTCCAAAATTAGAGGAATTTGTTGAAGGAAATTTAAAATTTCAAGATTTCATTGAAACATTAGATTATGAAATAATAGAGACAGATGAAACACATAAAGCGATGTTTAAAAATTTAAACTATCCTGTTGATATTGACACTTTAAATTCTGAATTTAACACTGTTGAACAGTTTGAAGTTGAGAAGATTTTCCAGCATCATGTAGAACTTTTAAAGGATTATGTGATTAGAGAATTTCCTTTAACGTTATATATCAACAATCAAAAATACATCACATTATTGATTACTCCCACAAACATAAAAGAACTTATATATGGATACATGAGAAGTGAGAAATTAATTCTTAAACAGGAAGATGTAATTGAGTGGGAAATCGATACGGATAACTTTAGAGCTGATGTCAAAATCATCAGTGATATAGATGAAACCGATCAAAGCAAAGACAAATTACTGACAAGTGGCTGCGGTGTAGGAACTCGTTTCCATGAGGACTTGGATAACCTAATGGTTGAAGCAGTACAAAGTGACTTCACAATCAGTCATACAGATATCCTAAATGCGAGTCGAGATTTAAACAATAAATCTGGACTATTCCGTCTTACAGGTGGAGTGCATAGTTGTTTGTTCATCAATAAGTTTTACCAGTATTATGTAGAAGATATCGGAAGACATAATGCAGTTGACAAAGTAGTAGGGCATATCCTCATTGAAGAAATTGATCCAACACATAGTTATATCTTTAGTAGTGGTCGAATTAGTAGTGACATGTTGATTAAATGTGCGGTATCACACATCCCTATCGTAATGAGTAGAAGTGCACCAACATCTCTTGCGGTGAAACTCGCAAGAAGATTAGGAATCACTTTAATTGGGTTTGTTCGTGGAAATAAGTTTAATGTTTACTCAAACACACATAGAGTTTGTGTTGGAAAGTAACAAATCTAAGAATGATAGTGATATAATAATTAGTTGCAACGAACAGAGATGCAAAATCTTGAAAAGCTGACGAATTGTATCACAGATGACCTATAAGGATACGGAATATATATTATGTAACAGATATGTATTTAAGCCTAAAAAAAGGATTTATCTAACTAGATAAATCCTTTTTACACGCCCAAATAGTAATCACTCAGAAGCAAATGTTTTGCCTAGCGAGCTAACAATTACTTCTTTAACTCGTTGAGAAAGCTCGATTGATTTCATTTCCTTAAAATCGTCATAAAGCAATGGTTTATGAATTACTACAGTAACTCTTTTTATAAAAGGCCATTTGATTTTTCTGTAATTTTTTGGCTTGACTATTGTTATTGGAACAAGTGGCTGTTTACTACGCAAAGCCACTTTGAATGCACCATGTTTAAAATCCAGTACCGATTCTACGTTTGGACTTCTTGTTCCTTCTGGGTAGATAACCATTGAAAACCCATTTTGAACATTATTTACAACTTGCCTTATAGCTTTTGCGCTTTGTCTGGGATCTTTTCTATGAATCATAACACATCCTAGTTTCGGTGCAAACCTACCTATTGCAAAAATTTTAAACGCTCCTTCTTTTCCTAGAGCAGCAACTGGATTATCATAGAGTGCATACATTACGATTGGTAAATCTATCCAAGAAGAATGATTGGCATAAATTGTGAAACCAGGATCATGTGGTAAATTTTCTTTCCCTATTACTTTGATTCTAAATCTTAAGAAATGTATTGGGACACTTACAATTTGCTTTGCAAGTTTATGAACGAACATTGATTTGTGTTGTTTTCCTTTTTCTAGAGATAAATAAAATATTTCCAGAATTAACCCTACGAAAAGAGTAGTTACAAGTAGCCCCACTAAAAAACTTAGTATAATGGCAAATATATCGTTAATGATTCCGTCAACACGGTAATCAAAAATATATATACCCAACAGTGTAAATGATACATCAAATAATATTATTATAATTGCAAACATGATCTCACCTATTTTTATTTCGCCTTCGTTTTCTGTAATTATAACATATTAATTTATTATGAAAGACCTTTTATAGGTCTTTTTTCTTAATGCTTGACGAGTGCGTTTTTATATTTATAGGTCTGGGATTTGTGCTGACTCAATTAAATGCAACTAGTGGTTGATTGTATATTAGACAATACAAGAATACAATTATTACAGTTACAGGAGGCGTGTTATGAAAACAAAATATTCAACATGGGAAGTATTTAAGTTTCACATAAAAGGCATAAAAGAATCGAATAAAAACTTTATTTATTACATTTTCATCGTCTTTGCATTATCGACAGGAGTACTGAACGTTGTTACTGTGTTATTCCCAAGATATATTATCGATGCGATTGTGGATCAAAACATTGATAATTTATTTTTGTGGATTTCCATATATGGATGTTCAATTCTTGTGTTAATGCTACTGTCCACAATAACACGAAACATTTTTAGTGGTAATGCGATGGCAATTAAATTTTTACAATTTGGAGCATTTTTCAAGAAATATCGACATGTTTCATATCGATATTTAGAGGATCCGACATTTCAAGCAAAAAGATCAACTGCTCTTGATACACTAGGAAATAACGATAGTGGCTATGAAGGAACCTTAAGGAGCTTATTCAGATTGTTTCCTCAAATTTTAACGGTGATTGGTTTAACAATATTACTAGGACTGTTTCGCCCTATCATTGTTATAGTTGCTCTTATATTATCGTTATTACAGTATTGGTTTGATTTGAGAGGAAAAAAATACAAATTTGAGCGTCGTGATGAACTCCATGAAAGTGAAAGAAAGGCCAATTACTTCTTTCTAACTGGCCATGATTTTTCATTTGGAAAAGATATAAGGATTAATCAAATTCAAGACCAGTTCCTTGTTAATCATAAAGAAAAATCAAATGTCTTTACATCGTTATTTAAAAGATTGAATGTTATGGGATTTAGATTTTCAATTCCTGGTATGTTTTTTATCGCAATTACCAATGGACTAACATATTTTTTGATCGCTAATGCTTATATAAATGGTGAAGTTTCAATAGGACAAGTATCATCGATTATATGGGCAACACTCGCGATTACATTAGGATTACAAAGAATGTTTACTGAAATTGCAAAAATAAAAGAGGATACAAGTTATACAAGTGAATATATGGCATTTCTTGAGAATGATCATTTCTTTCCAAAACAAGAAGGAATCGAGATTGAGTTAGAGACAATTGAGATTGAGTTTGTTAATGTTAGCTTCAAGTATCCTAATTCAGATAAGTATGCTTTGAAAAATATTAATTTAAAAATAAATTCAGGAGATCGTTTAGCATTAGTTGGAATAAACGGTTCTGGAAAGACTACTTTGGTGAAACTACTTTGTGGATTCTATGAACCATCCGAAGGAATGATTCTGATTAACGGTATAGATATAAAAAGCATTGATATTGAATATTATAGAAATAGATTAGCTGTTATTTTTCAAG
The DNA here is from genome assembly GCA_964435595.1 of uncultured Candidatus Izemoplasmatales bacterium. Lineage (GTDB taxonomy): Bacteria > Bacillota_I > Bacilli_A > Izemoplasmatales > Izemoplasmataceae > Izemoplasma. The sequence goes on from CAYSZV010000027.1 coordinate 16,357, forward strand.
AAGTTGTAGTATATGCAGCATCCATTCTAGAGAACATTGTTGGACTAAGCACAGACCCCATCGAACACGAAAAAGCTATGAGTGCAATAAAACTTGCAGGACTGTATGAGAAGACGAAATCTTTTCCAAAAGAAGAACACCAGGAACTATTAAAAGTAATTGATCCAAGTGGTACAGAATTGAGTGGTGGAGAAAAGCAAAAATTATCTATCGCAAGAGCGTTGTATAAGGAAAACACTTCACTAATAATACTAGATGAGCCAACAGCTTCACTTGATGCTATTGCTGAAAAAGAAATATATGATAATTTTAAAACTTTAATAAATAACAGAACTGCATTGATAATATCTCACAGATTAGCATCAACTAAATTCTGTGACAATGTTGTTTTGTTTGAGGATGGTGAGATGCTAGAGTATGGTACACATGAATCACTAATGAATAAGGAAAATGGTGTCTACAAATCGATGTTTCTAACCCAAGGTAAGTATTATCAAGAAGGGGCTGAGAAGTTTGAAACAATTTAAAATAGCGTATAATATTTTTAAGTTTACAAATAAAATATCAAAAACATTCTATCTTGTTATTTTTGCACAAGCAATCATCAGATCAGCAAAATTATTGATTGGTGTATATGGTCTTAAATTAATAATTGATGGCTTGATTAGTAATGATTATAATGAAGCGATTCAAATGATATTGATAGTATTGGGAGCTGAATTTCTGATTAATTTCTTTGAAAATAAACTAGTTAGTATGCTTGGAATTAAGGAAGAAGAAATCAAACAGAAGGTTTATCAGACTATCAATTATAAACTTATGAAAATTGATTATCAACATTTAGAAGATCCGTATTATTTAGATTTATCAGAACGTTCGAAATATGCTATTAATCAATTTGATGCACTAGATGGCTTATTCAAAAGCCTTGCAGATATAACATATTATACTCTGGTTATTTGCTCAATGTTTGCAGTATTGATTACATTTAATCCATTCATATTGTTAATCATTTTTGGAACTTTGTTGTTGTATACAATTAACTCTAGATTCTCATCAAAGGAACAAGTATCAATGTCCCAAAAATTAGGACCAATAAACCGTAAATTTAATTATTATCAAGTAATTATTTCAGATGTAACTAGTGCAAAAGACTATAGCATTTATCCCTTATCAGATTTAATGTTTGATAGATACAGTAAGTTTTTAAAGGAAACATGCAAAGCAATGATAAGTTTCTATCTAAAAAATGCTTTATATGGAAGTATGTTTGTACTTATAAGTGTTATACAGATTGTTGCTATATATAGTTTAGTTGGATTACAATCAATTACTCTCAGTATTGGGGTAAGTGTGTTTGTATTCTTGATTGCTGCAGCAACTAAAACATCAGAAACCTTAAGTAGTTTCATAACGAGTATATTCAGTTTCCAATCCTCATCAAATATGCTGGGACCACTTGTAGAGTTGATGAGTTTAAAAGAATCTGAAGAACTTTATAAAGACGGACATATTGCTAGTGAAATGCAGTCGCTATGTTTTGATAATGTATCATTTAATTATCCAAATCATGAAAATATTGTTCTAAAAGATATATCTTTTACTATTACTAAAGGTGAAAAGATTAGTATTGTTGGGTTGAATGGAGCGGGTAAAACAACATTGGTAAAACTAATATGTCGTTTATACAAACCAACATCTGGAACAATATATTGGAATGGGATTGATATCAATGAATATCAATATGAATCGTTCATAAATCAAATTGCTGCTGTGTTTCAAGATTTCAAACTATTCGCTCTTACCTTACATGAGAATATTGACATGGAATCTAAAAATCGTGAAGATGTATTGCGATGTATTAAACAAGCTGGATTAGATGAAAAAATTACAAGTTTAGAATATGGAATTGACACATATCTATCAAAAGAATACCATGAGAACGGAATAGAGATGTCTGGTGGTGAATTGCAAAAACTAGCAATTGCAAGAGCATTCTACAAAAATTCATCATTAATTATTCTAGATGAACCTACGAGTGCGTTAGATCCAATTGCTGAAGCTGAAATATATGAACACTTCAGCGAGTTAGTAGCAAATAGAACTTCAATATATATATCACATCGTATGTCATCTTGTGTGTTTAGTGACAGAATTATTATTCTAGATGAAAACAAAGTGCAGATGATAGATACTCATGATAATCTAATTAAAGAGAAGAATTCAAAGTATTACGACTTATTTAATTCTCAGGCTATGTATTATCAAGTGGACATGGATTCATAATTGAATCGATATATAAGATACCAGTCGCCTATGATTTGCATCATATGGCCAATGAATTAATTTGTCACAATGGTTTACTCGTTTCAATAGTGTAATAGTAAATATAATTATAAGTATTTAAAAAACACCTCCATACTATTAATATAGTACGAAGGTGTTTCCTTTTTTAATTAAGTGTCCACTAAATGGTGTTCACTTTACTTTAGGTCTTTTTTCTTAAGGCTTGGCGGACACCTTTTTCTTCTCCTTTGAAGAGAGCAATAAAGTTATTAGAGTGTTTAAACAAGTTGATGATAACAAATAGTGAAATCAAACCAATACTAATCCAATGGAACTGTCCACTAATAATCATATATATAGGTGGTGGTATCAATAAAAATAAGGTTCCAACTACAATATAATCAGAAAGCAAAGTAGAACCTACTAAGAGTATAAACAAAACCAGCCCGCCCAATGGAAATGCACCAAATACCACCCCCATGTATGTGCTTGTACCTTTCCCTCCCTTGAACTTGTAAAACAAAGGAAACGCATGTCCTATTAAAGCACAAAAGCCAGCTAGAATCCAAAGAATATCCTGTTCTGGAAAAAGTAGACGGACAATAAACACTGGAATGAATCCTTTTAGTACATCAAGAAAAAAAACAAGGACTCCCCACTTCAGCCCAAGTGTAAGAGTTGCATTTGATGCTCCAGGATTTAAACTGTTAACATCTCGTATGTCAATGCCTTTTATCTGCTTTGTCAAAAGTATTGAAAAGTTGATTGAACCAATTAAATAACTAACTAGGATAATAATGAAATATTCCATATTTACCTCCTAATATGATAAAAGAGATGTAATCAAAAATACATCACTTTTCATAGTCTATGTTAGGTTCATTATATGCATTATCCAATGATTAATCAAGATTATCTAAATCCTTAGCATGAACTTGAAAATAAAAAACCTCTAGAGAAATCATATAATGCAACTTAGAACATTTCTTTTTGTTTAGTTGGTATAATATAATTAAGAAAAGGATGTGTTTATATGAAATATATGAAAATGAATAATGGATTGAGTATTCCTGTATTCGGAACAGGAACAAACACTTACGGTAAAGAAAACAATGATTTTCATGGTAAGATTACTTTTGATACAAAAGAACTTCGTTCTGCAATTGAATTAGGGTATAGATTAATAGATACAGCTATTTATTATCGCAATGAAGCGGTCATAGGGAAAGCAGTAAAAGAATCAAATATTGATAGAAACGAGTTTTTTATTACATCTAAAATTCCAGGAGAAAAGGAATATACCGAAACCGATGAATTGATACAACACCATATAGAACAATCACTTAGAGCTCTAGATATGGATTATATTGATCTATATTTAATACACTTCCCACTTAAAACAAGTGAAGAAAATTTGCGTGTGTGGAGAATATTAGAGACCTTTGTTGATAGGGGTCTTATCAAATCGATTGGTGTATCCAATTTTAATGAAGAACAACTAGCGTATTTGATAAAACATGCTAGGATACAGCCTGTACTCAATCAGTTCCAATCATATCCAGGTAATCATCAACAATCATTAATTGATTTTTGTAAAACAAATGATATTATTCCTGAAGCATATCAATCACTTGCTAAGTTGGATGTTAAGACTAAAGATATGTTAGTAGAACTTGCTAAGCCTTATAAGAAATCATGGAGTCAAATTATATTAAATTATCAAATCAATGAAGGGTTAGTAGTTATCCCTAAGTCACACAGTAAACAACATCAATTTGAAAATATCGATGTGTTCGATTTTAAATTAACAAACAAAGATGTTAAGACTATAAAAAATATGTAACTTGATTAAACTTCTAATATATTTTAGGAACGTATATGATTACAATGAAAAGACCACGTATATGGTCTTTTTTAAGAGGATAGCTATTTTTGGATAGAAGCTTTTCTTACTGCAACTTGTATTGCGTCTATTCTTAATGATATAATAGCCGTAATACATTTTAAATATTTAAGGAGACAAATATGAATAATATGAAATATGATATTTACGACAAACCAGAGTCTTATGTAGAGTGGTTATTTTTGTCATTACAACAATTGGTAGCGGTTTTTGGCGCAACAATACTCATCCCGATTATCATTGGAATAAACCCAGCATTGGGTCTAATGACAGCTGGGATAGGAACGCTTCTCTATATTTTATGGACAAAGAAGTCTGCGGTGTTCTTAGGTAACTCTGGAACATTCATTCCATTATTATTTGGTTTATCAATTGGAAACCCTACATTACTGATTATGGGTGTTATAACAATTGGGTTAGTGTACATTGTTACAGGGACTATTGTTAGATTTACTGGTACTTCATGGATAAAAAACATATTAACACCAGTTATTGTTGGACCGATTATAATGATATTGGGAATCTCATTGGTTGCGTATTCTATTACATGGTTTGGTTTAGATGCAACGATTTCAGAAGGAAACATATTATCATTAGAACAGTTATCGACTTTAGGTATTGCAACATTGACATTTACAATTACAACTTTGTTTGTATTGAAGGGAAATAAATTCACTAAGACTTATAGCATTATTATTGGTTTGGCAATATCAAGTGTTGTCGCAATAATTATTAACTTAGTTGTTGGAGGAGGATTACCTACGCTTAGTGATATGGGTAATTTTGTTGTTGAAAACCCATTCAAATCTATTGGGAAAACTTGGTCTGCATTTAGTTTTAGTAATGTATCATTTATTCAACTAGTGCCATTTATCATAATTGCGTTTGTTTCCATGGCAGAGCACATCGGAGATCACACAGTGTTAAGTGCAACAGTTAATAGAGATTTATTACAAGACCCGGGATTAAATAGAACGTTACAAGCTCAAGGGTTTGCAACATTAGCGGCTGGACTATTAGCTTCTTCGCCTGTAACAACTTATGGTGAGAGTACAGCTTCTGTAGCTATTTCAAAAGTATCAAGTAAATATGTAGTTGGTGGGGCTGCAGTGTTAGCGATAATCATTTCATTCACACCTATTCTGACATTGCTTGCCTATATTCCTACCGCAGTATTTGGTGGATTAAGTTTATTGCTATACTGTTTCATATTCTTAAACGGATTAAAGGTGTTGCTTAATTCAAACATTGATTTTAGTAATCAAAAAAACTTACTTATCATAGCTACTATGATTTTACTAGGAACAGCAGTAACTTTGATACCTTCTTACTCAAATTTATTTATAGGTATTGATGTCTTCAAAACGGGCGATATATCATTTCAATTAAGTGGCTTGATGTTGCCATTAATTATAGGCGTAATTATGCAAGCATTGTTACCTGATGAACACAAGGATTCTGAAATTTTCGAATAACACTTTGAAGAAGTTATAATTCACAAAGAAGAAAGATGTGTTTGAAAAAAATAAAAATTTCATCTAACTATTTTTATAGCGAACTTTATCGAATACGTTTCAGAAAACTCCCACTTCAAGAATGTTGAGAACGTTTTAA
>CAYSZV010000028.1:0-22132 GCA_964435595.1 uncultured Candidatus Izemoplasmatales bacterium
GAAAATATTATTTTTTGGAGATGTATTTGGTGAAATGGGAATGAAAGCGTTGGAGAATTATTTACCAAAGTTGAAAACAGAATATAAACCAAATATGATATTCATCAATGGAGAAAATGTCCACAAGGGACATGGAATTTCAAAGAAACTGTATAAAGAATTAATGAGTATGGGAATTAGCGTGATTACGATGGGTAATCATACTTTTCGTACAAAAGAGTTATTCGAATTTATTGAAGATTCGAATATAATCAGACCAATCAATTTTCCCAAAAGTGTAATCGGAAACGGTGTTATCACATTGAATTATAATGATAAAACAATATCCGTTATAAATGTGATGGGGCGTATTTTTATGGGGGATAGTATGAACAATCCATTTGATGCCTTGGATGAAGTTCTAAAACAAATTGAAAGTGATTATATTTTAGTTGATGTTCATGCAGAAGCAACAAGTGAAAAACTAGCAATTGCTCATTATTTAGATGGAAGAGTGACTGCAGTTGTAGGGACACATACACATGTGCCTACTGCGGATAACATTATCTTACCTAAGGGAACAATGTATATTACTGATATTGGTATGACGGGTAGTTTGTATGGTATATTGGGTGCAGATAGAACACTTATCATGAATAAATTTTTAACAGGATTACCAGGTAGAATAGAGGAACATAAAACGGGACCTTTGCAATTGAATGCAGTATTGATAGATACAGATTTAAACAAGATAAAAAGGATCAATATTTTTGAGTAGTTTACTACAAAAAAATATTGATTTCCTATATACTAGAAATGGTGATTACTTATGGCAAAAGACTACACAAAATATTTTGTAAAACCATCGATTAAAGATGCGAGAAAAAGAAAAAGTATTGAAACACCCGTTATTGATTTTAACGAGTATTTTAATATTCAAGGATTCGGAAAAGGAAAGAAATACAAGATTGAGACATTTGGTTGTCAAGGTAATGAAGCTGATAGTGAGAAAATCAGTGGAATTCTAGAGGCTTTAGATTTTACTAAAAGCGATACCTTAGAAGATAGTGATCTTATTTTACTTAACACATGTGCGATTAGAGAAAACGCTGAGAATAGAGTGTTTGGTGAATTGGGACGTTTGAAAAAGTATAAAAAGAATAACCCGGATTTGATATTGGGCGTCTGTGGATGTATGCCCCAAGAGGAAAAAGTAGTAGATAGAATCTTGAAGAAGTTTCATCAAGTTGATTTGGTTTTTGGAACGCATAACATATATAAGTTACCTGAATACTTAGAAACAGTACTCTTAAGTAAAGAAAGAGTAATAGAAGTATTTAGTGAAGAAGGAAGTATTGTAGAAAATGTTCCTAAGATTAGGGATAACTCGAAAAAAGCTTGGGTAAATATTATGTATGGTTGTGATGAATTTTGTACTTATTGTATTGTTCCATATACAAGAGGGAAAGAGCGTTCAAGAAATAAAGATCATATTATTGCTGAAATCAATCAATTGATTAAAGATGGATATAAAGAAGTGACTCTTTTGGGACAAAATGTAAATTCTTACGGTCGAGATTTCACAGATTATAAATATACTTTTAATAATTTATTAGAAGATTTAAATAAACTTCCAATAGAGAGAATTCGTTTCACAACATCTCATCCAAAAGATTTTGATTTAGAAACAGTTAAAGTATTGGCTAAAGGTGGGAATCTTATGCCATATATTCATTTACCAGTACAATCGGGTAATAATGATGTCTTAAAGAGAATGAACCGTAAATACACAAAAGAATCATACTTAGAGTTGGTTAATAATATATATAAATATATTCCGAATGCATCGTTGACCACTGATATTATTGTTGGCTTTCCTGGCGAGACTGAGGAACAATTTAATGAAACGTTGGAACTAGTGAAAAAATGTAAATTTGAAGGCGCATATACATTTGTATATTCACCAAGAGAAGGGACCCCGGCTGCAAGTTATCCGGATGAGGTAACTCATGAAGATAAAATGCAGAGATTATACAAACTCAATAAAATAGTCAACCAAGGCTACCAAGAAGGTACCAATCGATTCGAAGGAAAACTAGTTAAAGTGTTAGTTGATGGTGTGAGTAAGAATAATGATGATGTTCTTGCAGGTTATACAGAAAACAATAAATTGGTAAATTTTGTTGGAGATAAAAATTTGATTGGTGAAATTGTTACAGTCAAAGTGATTGAAGCAAAAACTTGGCATATGATTGGTGAGTATGTTGAGTAAGTTAAAAGAACTGATTCAAGAAATCGCATCAGATAACACGGTTGCAAGATATAAAGAGCTTGAAAAATTAATCGATTCAGACGAAAAATTGATGAATGAATACAAAAAACTATTGGATTTGCAAAAAATTATGGTTCAAGACGAAGCAAAGAATTCTTCTCGCTTATCGGATTCAAAAACTAACTATGAATTACAGTATAATATGGTTATGGAGCATTACTTAATGGCAGAGTACTTGGATATAGTTGAAGTGGTCAATAACGATTTACAGCTTATTAAAAATATTATATTACATGAACTAAGTGCAGACTTCGAATAATTATCGATATTCTGCACTTTTTTGTGACCAATTAATGGGAAACGCCGTTTTTAAGCAATCCCCTATTGATTAAATTAGTATATTATTATATAATATAGAAGAGATATTTTTTTTAAATAAAGGAGCGAGTAAAAATGGCAAAAAATAGACGTCAAAAAGAAGATTTTATCTTTTTATATTCGAAAAAAGTAAAAATTCCTAAACTGGTCGAGACTTTTACTGTAATTCCTTCTGATGAGATCGTAAAATATTTAAAAAATAAAGAGATCTACTTACCTAGTTATTTACATAAAGCGTTGATCCGTAAAAATATTGCACCTGCAATTGCGAACGCTGATAGTTCAAATAAGTTTTCTGATGAAATGAAAATCAGATTAAGACACTTTGATCGCTTTACGATTTTTCAATTAGAACGATTAACATCTGGATATCAACTATCTATAGATGTAAATGAATACAAAAAAGATTTTTGGGATATTATCATTAGAAATAGAAACGAATTGGGAATAAACAATTTGGAATTTGTTAAATTACAAAACCTTACTCTAAAATATGCGAAATCACCACAAGAAACATATGAAGAAATGATGAAACATTTTAGAGAAGTATATTTTGAACCAGAAGGTTACTTCGATGGTACTTTAATTGAAGAAGCTAAAGATGTTTTAAATATTGCAACTACTTTAACTGAGATTCGCGATCTTGGAAAATTATTCAATGTTGAAATTCCAAGAAGAATCAATAAGAAGCAATTAATTGACATCGTTGCTTTGAAATTAGATTTAAACGATGAAAAGCGTGCTGAAATTTCTATGAAATCAATTTTAGAAATTGAACGTTATGCGAAACGTAGAAAAGTGAACGTATCAATTGAACTTAAGAAATCAGACATGGTTGAGTATATCTTAATAAAAATGCCGAAAAAAGAAGAACCAATGTATACAAATAGCTTAAAAGTATTTGCTGGAATGAATATTGAAGAATATTTATATAATTTAAAATTCGAAGAAATATCTTCTAAAATTGCAGCGTCAAAAAGACAAAAAAATAAGAAAGTATTTATCTATGGTGGTGCACTGCTTGTTGTTGCAGTTGCGATTGCCGCGTTATACTTATCAGGAATGCTAGAATTTTCAATTTAATAGGTGATACGGATGGAACATATTGATAAATCACAATATACTCCAATGATGAGACAATATTTAACGATAAAAGAAGACTATAACGATGCTATAGTCTTTTTTCGACTTGGAGACTTCTATGAAATGTTCTTCAGTGATGCATATTTAGCTTCTCGTGAATTAGAAATACAACTAACAGCGAGAGATGCTGGCGCAAAAGAACGAGTACCTATGTGTGGAGTTCCTCATCACAGTGCAGAAGGATATATTGAACGACTAATCAACAAAGGGTATAAAGTTGCGATATGTGAACAAGTTGAAGATGTTTCACAAGCTAAAGGAATTGTAAAAAGAGATGTTGTACGTCTGATTACACCTGGTACATATATTGAATCAAAGAGTGAAGATGTAAACTATTTAGCTAGTATTGGAATCAACATTCAAAATTATACGATTAGTTACCTTGATCTATCTACTGGAGAAAGTTATTCAATGGTACTACCTAAAGACATGAATATATTAATCAATGAATTATTGCAAATTTCTCCAAAAGAAATTGTGATTGGTGATTTTTTTGATCAAACTCATTTAGAAAAATATATAAAAAGTGAAGGTGTGCTAGTTTCTTTAAATAACGATACTGAAGTGCCACCTGTCTTTGAACATTTATATGAAGAACTACCATCTAAAGAAGAAAAAAAGACTTATCGAAGACTTTTAAATTATATTATTAAAACACAAAAAAGAGAATTGATGCATCTTAAAAAAGCTATCTTATTAGAAGCAAGTAGTTTCCTTAAAATGGATTCAAATACCGTTAGAAATCTTGAGTTGATTGAAACACTACGAAATGGAAATAGGATTGGTAGTTTGTTTTGGCTGATTGATCGTTGCGAAACAGCAATGGGTAGCAGATACTTAAAAAAACAAATCCTTAGACCATTGGTGAACAAAGAAACAATTGAGAAAAGGTATCAAACAATTGATGTATTAAATAAAGAGTTTATCATCAAAGAGGAAATAAGAGATCTCCTTAAGAACGTCTATGATTTGGAACGAATAGTAGGTAGAATTAGCTATGGTAATACAAATGCAAAAGATTTGATTCAATTACGTAGGAGTTTAGGTGTTTTACCACAAGTGAAATCTAAATTATTGGAATTAAAAAATCCTCATACTAAATTCTTAAGTAATGAAATCGATATATTAGATGAATTTTATGAATTGTTGGAGCAATCAATTGAGACAGATCCTCCTCTAACCATTAAAGAAGGTAATATCATAAAATTCGGCTATAATGCTGAATTAGATGAAATAAAAAGCGCAGCGTTAGATACCAAAAATTGGCTAGATCGTTTGGTTGAACAAGAACGAGAACGTACAGGGATTAAAAAATTAAAAATCGGATACAACCGAGTATTTGGGTATTATATAGAAGTACCTAAGGGACAAATCCAAAATATTAAAGATGAGTTTGGCTATAATCGCAAACAAACTTTATCGAATAGTGAACGATATATCACGGAGGAACTAAAGAAAAAGGAAACAATTATATTATCAAGTGAAGATAAATCTGTGAAACTTGAATATGAGTTATTTTTAGAAATTCGTGATATCGCAAGAACGAAAATTAGTATCATTCAAAAAAATGCGAATATACTTTCTGAAGTTGATATGATGATCAGTTTAAGTATCATTAGTGAAGACTTAAATCTTGTAAAGCCAAAATTGGTTTCAAATGGTACAATTGATATTATAGAATCGAGACATCCAGTTGTTGAAAAAGTCTTAACAGACGAACTTTTTGTTCCAAATGATATATCATTGGATAAAAATACTGATATCCTATTAATTACTGGACCAAATATGAGTGGTAAATCTACCTATATGAGACAAATGGCTTTGACTGCAATCCTTGCTCAAATTGGATCGTTTGTACCGGCAAAAAGTGCAAAGATTCCAGTGTTTGATGCGATATTTACTAGAATTGGTGCTGCGGATGATTTGGTAAGTGGCAAATCTACATTTATGGTTGAAATGCTTGATGCCAATAATGCAATTAAGAATGCAACAGAACATTCCTTGATATTGTTCGATGAGATTGGTAGAGGAACTGCAACATACGATGGAATGGCACTTGCTCAAGCAATTATTGAATACATTCATGAAAAAATTAAATGTAAAACATTTTTTAGCACACATTATCACGAATTAACTGATCTTGATAAATCTTTATCAAAACTAAAAAATGTTCATGTTAGTGCAAAAGATGAACAAGGAAAAATTATATTCTTGCATAGAATCAAAGAAGGACCAACAGATAAGTCCTATGGTATCAATGTTGCATCATTGGCAGAATTACCGGCAGGCTTAATTATTCGTGCTAAGAAGATATTGAATGATTTAGAGTTTAATCATCAAAAATTAAGTGATGATACATCAATAACATTATTCAATTTCGATGAACATGAGGAGTTGCCTGAGAACAAAGATGAAAATGAAATTGTTCAAGTATTGAAGGATGTTAGCATAGATGAAATTACACCGATTGAGGCTTTAAATCTGCTACATAGAATTATTAATAAACTATAGGCAACTTTTGTTGCCTTTTGTTTTGGTGTAAATGATGAATGAGATATACTATAAATGAGGTGATTAAATGAAAAAATATCAAGATAAAATCGACAAATTGTCTACAATACAATATAAAGTAACCCAAAAAAACGGAACAGAAAGACCGTTTGAAAACGAATATAATGATGAATTTAGAGATGGTATTTATGTAGATATTGTTTCTGGTAAAGTACTATTTTCTTCAATTGACAAGTTTGATGGACACTGCGGATGGCCGAGTTTTACCAAACCTTTAGTTGATGCAGAAGTGAAACAAAAAACAGATTATTCACATGGAATGATTCGTACAGAAGTACGAAGTATAGATGCTGATTCGCATTTGGGTCATGTATTTGATGATGGACCGAATGGACAACTAAGATATTGTATTAACAGCGCATCCTTACGATTTATACCAAAAGAGGAAATGAAATCAAGTGGGTATGGAGAATACTTAAAGTATTTTGAAAAAAAGCAGAATTAATTCTGTTTTTTTTATATGATATCTTGTTTGGAAATGTCATATGACAGATTGAAATGGATTGCATATTGTATGTCATATAGAAATAGTAATACAATAATATTATAAAGGAGGTAATTATGGAGAAGTTGAAACAGTATTTGATAGAGCAAAACAAGAAATCATTTTTAGATATAGGCACTGGAAATGGAGGATTTATTTCTTTTATAAAAAGTATCTATGATGGGTTTGAAACGTTTGAAGGTATTGATGTAGTGAAGCAAGCAATTGAATTTGCAAACAAAAATAATGATGATGAAAGAATTCAATTCAAAGTAATGGATGGATATGAGATGGAATACCCAGATAACTCATTTGATGTTATTTGTCTTTCAAACAGCTTGCATCATCTTAAAGATATTACGAAAATGCTTATTGAGATGAGACGTGTGATGAAAGATGATGGATTTATTTTGATTAATGAAATGATTTCAAATGATTTGGATGAAATGCAAATCAGTCATTTGAAGTTACACCACTTTAGTGCAAAAATAGATCGTTATTTAGGTGATACTCATTATGACACTTTTACAAGCCAAGAAATTATTGAGAAATTGACAAATGAAACAAGATTAAGAGTAGAATTTTCAAGATTTCTTGAAGTACCAAGAAGAAGTGAAAATACAAATGAGGAAAGAGAATATATTGCGAACATTATGGAACGTGTTTTTGCCAGAACCCCAAAAGAATATATTGATGAATTAATATCTGAAAAAGATGAAATCTTGGAATATATATCAAAAAATGGGTATGACGGAGCAACTTCATTGGTTGTAGTATTGAGAAAATAAAGCATTCAATGCTGTAAATTATAATTACTTATATATAATAGATGTATAAGGAGATGATTATATGAAAAATCCAAAAGCAATTTATAAGTACACTCATACTGGTGAAGTGGGATATATGCATTATGTTGTATTCGAAGGTAAAGTAGTTGTACTTAGTAAATTAGATTCGTTAAAAATTAAATTTATAGAAGAAAACGGAAAATTAGAAGTAACTGCAAATATTAAAGACAATAATTATAGTGAGGTTAAATGCAAAGTCGAAAGAGATTTAAATTATGTTCAAAAAGTCTATGATTATATGCAAGAAACAAACAATTCTTACTTTAATGATGGTATTGAGGGACTTTGCGCTATTATATTTGAAAAATAAGAGACAACATTGTTGTCTTTTTGTTTGCAATTATTATATAATAGTAAAGAATAGAAAGAAGTTGATTATATGGGAAAAATAGTACAATTAAGCGACAAATTAAGTAATTTAATTGCTGCAGGTGAAGTTGTTGAGAACATGGCATCTGTAGTAAAAGAGTTGGTGGAAAATAGTATTGATGCAGAAAGTAGTGAAATCCAAATTGATTTGCTTGATACCGGTCTAAATGAAATTAAAGTAACTGACAATGGACAAGGAATGAGTAAAGAAGATATTTATATGTGTTTCAAAAGACATGCGACATCTAAAATCAAAACCTCACATGACTTATACCATATTTCAACATTGGGATTTAGAGGTGAAGCAATTCCATCAATTGCTTCCGTTTCGCATTTAGAAATCATATCTTCAGAAGGACAAACAGGATATAGATTACTATTGAAAAATGGACAGATAATTGAAGAGGGTGAAGCTGCACCTAAAAAGGGTACAAGCATTAATGTTAGGTATTTATTTTATAATACACCAGCAAGATTAAAACACTTAAAGGCTACAAATACTGAGTTATCCTATGTAGTTGACTACATAAATAAAATAGCTTTATCTCATCCTGAAATTTCGTTCACACTAACGAATAATAACAAACGTCTTTTCAAATCTCCTGGAACAAACGAATTGTTGAAAGTATTATCAAACATCTATTCTATTGAGATTATTAAGAATATGAGTCCATTCGAGGGTGAAAACGCATATTTCAGTATAAGTGGATATGTAACGAAACCTCAATTTACAAGATCAACACGTAATCATATTACCGTGATTGCAAATGATCGAATGATAAAGAATAACAAAATTGTTAATGCGGTTAGTGAGGGATATAAAACATACTTGCCAGTAGGAAAATACCCAATTGTATTTTTGAAAATCGATTTGGATCCACTGTTAATTGATGTTAATGTTCATCCTCAAAAACTTGAAGTCAAGTTTACAGAAGAAAGAATGTTATTATCCTTGATAACAAAAACAATCAGAGAACAAATTCAAACATTAAATCTGATTCCTGAAATGAAAGAAATCGTAAAAGAAGAACCATATAAGTATGAAAAATTAAATCTAACATCTAATGAAGAAACACCTGTTTTAGTAAAAGAAGACTTTGTAAAATTTATTGAAAAAAAGGTTAATGAAACGAATAATGTTAACATTGACCATGATATAAAAAATGAACCGGTTTCTACGCTGAAACGTAAAGTTCCAAAAATGGAATATATCGGAACATATATGTCTACTTACTTACTATGTCAAAATGATGAAGGATTATATATTATTGATCAGCATGCTGCTGCTGAACGCATTCGATATGAAAACTATTATGAAAAATTCGGAAATGTTTCTGTAGACACTATGGAATTGTTGATTCCAATAACGCTTGAATTATCGAATTCCGAAGTAATCGCCTTGACTGACTCATTTGAGCAATTTCTACCATTGGGCATTAAATTAAAAGTAAACGGATTTCATGGGGTTGACATTACACATGTGCCTACATATTTTCCTCAAGGATTTGAAAAAGACTATACTGAAGAAATTGTAAAATATGTATTGAGTGGAAAAGACATTTCAGTTGCAGAAATTAGAGATGGTTTAGCAAAAAATCTATCTTGTAAACATAGTATCAAAGCAAATAAATATATAAATAGAAATGAAATTGATTCTTTATTATATGACTTAGAGCAATGTTCGAATCCATATACATGTCCTCACGGACGCCCAGTAATAATTAAATTTACTGTTACTGAAATTGAAAAGATGTTTAAAAGGATTATGTAATGATTGTTATCGTTGGTCCGACAGGAATAGGAAAAACAAAACTAAGTATAGCATTGGCTAAAAAATATAATACTGAAATAATTAGTGGTGATAGTATACAAGTGTATAAAGAGTTGAATATTGGTAGTGCAAAAGTCACTCAAGCTGAAATGGATAATATCCCGCATCACCTTATAGATATCTATGAACCAACAGAAAATTTTAGTGTAGCTTTGTATCAAAGATTAGTAAGAAATAAAATACAAGAATTTGTGGATAAAGGAATGACACCATTAATTGTTGGTGGAACAGGTCTGTATATTAAGAGTGTCTTATATGATTACAATTTTGTTGATTCAAAGAGAGATCCATATATTGAAGAAAAATATAAAAATTATACCAATCAGGAATTACACAAGGTGCTTGAAGATAATGATTACGAATCATCCTTGAAGATTCATATGAACAATCGAAAGAGAGTGTTCCAAGCAATCTCAAGATCGAATTCAAACAAAGTATCTGATAATAAAAATAAAGACGTCAAGATATATGATTTTACTCTAATTGGACTCACGTTGGAAAGAGATAGACTATATAAACTAATTAACAAACGTGTAGATAAAATGTTTGAAGATGGTCTGCTGGATGAAGTAAGAAGTTTGTATGACAAAGGAATTCGATCAAATAGTGTAACAGCTATAGGATATAAAGAATTATATAAATATTTTGATGGTGATTGGACGTTGGATGACGCTATCAATAAAATAAAACAACATTCAAGGAATTTAGCTAAGAAACAATTTACGTTTTTTACGAATCAATTTGATTGCAATTGGATTGAAGTGAATTTAGACGATTTTAATCTTACAGTACAAAATGCAATAGAAATAATTGAAAAAGATATAAAAAAAGCAACCTAAGTTGCTTTTTTTAATGTAAGTAAAGTTTTTTGTATTAATTCAAACCCCTTTTTGGGATCGTTGGTTTCTAACACACAACTTTCTATAGGACATCTACCGGTTTGCTCTCTATTTTTTATGAAATCAACAAGTTTAATATATTCACAATGAATATTTAATTTTCTAGATAATTCTAGTGCATCTTTAGATATTATTGGGGTATATATTTCTTTTATACCGATAAGAGACGCAATTATAACTGCACCTTTTCCAATGATTCTATCCACAAGAACGAAGTGGTTTGATGATATTGTATTGTTTTCATAAAAATCCATCAAAGGTTGAACACCTCTTTTTGTAGATTCAAATATGATTGCATCCTTATTATATATAAGACAAGTTCTATTTCTATCTATAAGTGTACTAAGATAGTTCATTGGCAATATCACTCCGTTTTATAAGATGAATTATACTTGGGATAAGAATTATTTGAATAATAATACCAGGCAATCCAACTGCAAACATAGATATAGAACCTGTTAACATTGGTGCATTTACTTTTATGATATCTAGCATAATATAAACAACGAATAGAGCAACAGACATCCCCGCAAGTTTTGCAATAAAATATGATATATACATATTAATATTTTTAATTCTATATAAATATCCAGATATTAATGCATACGCACTCAATTCGAAAATCATGTATGAAGCAATTAACATTGGAGGCATTCCCAAGAAAACACCAACTATTACCGCTATAACTGCAATTATTAATCCACTTATAGGACCCAAAAGCATAGCTCCAATAAAAACAGGGATATGCATTGGAAGTAGCGTTGCACCAATTGCAGGTCCTCCTACAAGGTGAAATGCTTGTGGGATTACAATTGCTAATGCAACAAACAAACTTGTTAATACTAATTTTTTTGTACTCATAAATATCATTCCTTATATTTTTGTAGTTAACCGCATTGTACTATTATAACATTGTTTTAAGAATTGTGTAATTAATTTGAACTTGTTATAATAATGTAAAGAGTGTGTTTAACAGGAATGGAGATGATGTATATGCCGTACACAATTGTTAGGAATGATATTGTTAACATGGAAGTAGATGCTATTGTAAATTCTGCAGGCACAAGACAATCAAGAGTTGGTGGAGTTGAAGGGTCTATATTGGATATTGGAGGACCGTTATTACGAAAAGAGCAATTTGATTTTGGTGAACTAATGGTTGGACAAGCGAAATATACCAGTGCACCGAATTTGTACGCAAAATATGTTATCCATGTTTCGGGTCCTGTTTACGATGAGTCAAAAAATAATGAAATAGATTTAAGAAATTCATACCAAAACGCTTTAAAACTTGCTGTTGATTTAGATGTTGAATCAATTGCATTTCCATTAATTTCAAGTGGCTCATATGGATATCCAAAGAAGAGAGCGCTTGTTATTGCACAAGAGGAGATATTACGGTTTTTAGAACATCATGAAATGATGATATATCTAGTTGTTTTTGATAAATCATCATTCACAATATCAAAGGATTTTCAAAAAGATATAAAACAATATATTAGAACAGGTTATGTCGTTAAACGTCATGATCGCGTTGCAAATATGCAAGCAGATCGTGAGATGCTACGTGCACCAATGCAACGTTCAAAAAGTACAAAAACAGATAGTATAGATGATATGGTGCTGGATGTAGAAGCAGGATTCACTGATACATTATTAAAGCTAATTGACAAAACTGGTCAAACTGATTCATATATCTATAAAAAGGCGAATATTGATCGAAAACTATTTTCTAAGATTCGAAATAATCGTTACTATAGACCTAGTAAAAATACTATTTTAGCATTTGCAATTGCGCTTGAGTTATCTTTGAATAAAACAAATGATTTACTATCAAGAGCAGGGTATGTTTTGTCAAAAAGTATTTTGTTTGATGTTATAATAATTGAATGTTTGATGAGAAATATGCATGACATTCATTACATTAATAATATATTGTTCGTATATGATCAAGAACTATTAGGAACTCAATAGAAGCACATAATTTTGTGCTTTTTTTTGTCGCTTTTCAAGCGACCATTTCATTCCGATTTTATGAGATAATAAGGCATAAAAAGAAAAGGAGTGGTATGATGAATAGAACTGAATTAGTATTTATAATTGATAGAAGTGGATCAATGGGAGGACTCGAAAACGACACAATTGGTGGATTCAATTCATTACTAGAGGAACAAAAAGAAGTGGAAGGACAAGTAACTATATCAACAATATTGTTTGATAATCGTTATGAAGTAATACACAATAGAATGGATATAAAGGAAGTAAAGCCATTAAGTGGAAAGGAGTATTTTGTTAGAGGAACGACAGCTTTGTTAGATGCAGTTGGAAGAAGTATATCAAGAATTCATAGAGATTATTGTGAAACTTTAAGAGAAGAAAGACCAAATAAGGTTATGTTTATAATCACTACAGACGGATTTGAAAATGCAAGTAGAGAATACAGTTACTCTAGAGTAAGAAATTATATACAAGAAATGAAAGCAAAATATGATTGGGAATTTATTTTTATAGGGGCAAATATTGACGCTGTAAGAGAAGCAAAAAGATTTGGTATTAATGAAGAGAGGGCTGTTCGATATCATGCAGATAGTGTGGGGACAAAGAAAAATTATAAGGCCATGGGAAAAGCAGTTACAAGTTATCGAACATGTGTAGAAATTGACGAAAATTGGAAAAATGAATTGGAGAAAGACTATAATAACAGAAAATAATAGGAAAAAGACCATTCAACTGGTCTTTTTTATAAAAATATATATAAATTGATTGTTGCCAAGCGTTGACCGAAGCTGAAAAAAAGTCACAAATTGTTTATAGATTTAACTATTAATGGCACTTATGTATAATTTGACTGATTTTGTCAGTCGAGAATAATAAAACTATTAATAGGATATTTATCAGTAAAAATTTGCTCTAACAATCGTATTTTGTACTACCAGACACTTTTTCGATTTAAGAAAAATTTAATATTTGATTTAATACAATAAAATCGAATGCTTTAGAGATAGAAAAATGGTGTTAAAGCGCTATGCTAAAATAATAATACAATGAACACATTATACAATAGTGTCGTATTTATGTGTCTAGAAAAACAATAAATGTAAATTTTATTAGCAAAAATAGTGCATTATAACGTATAGTTTGATATAATAACTATAAGTATAAAGTACCAACATTGTTGGTTTAGATAGAGAGGGGTCTACACATGAGTGAGTTTTTTGGAGCATTATCGACATTATTTAGAAAGATGGAAACTTTTACAAACTATTTTGCAGATAGAGTTTCTGCAAGTTATGAGGGCTTTGGACAAGCCCAAAAAGTTGGTTTGTTAATATTTGTTATTATTGTAGCTTTATTTACTTGGTATATTCTTGTTCTGATTTTAAGATTCAGTTTTAAGCGAAGAACTAGAAAATTGAAAAATGTTAGAAGAGAATATCAAATTACTTTAAATCGAGCTGCTGGAAAAAGATGTAATTTTATATGGGATATTTTATTATTTCAAAAGATGGTAATATTGGACGATCCAGTTGCTCCAAAAGAAATGTTAAATGAAAAAGTATATCTACCATTTCAGGAGGAACAAAAACGAGTTACTGCAACTGAATCAAAACCTGTTCCTGAAGAATCAAATGTGGAAGAAGTTATTGTGGTTGAACCAAAAGAGAAGTCTAATTTGGAATCGCAATCAGAAAATGTTGACGTAGTTGAATCTGAACCAGTTGTTGAATCTGAACCAGTTGTTGAGACTGAACCAGAGGTTGTTGAAGAGATTCAACCAGAACCTGAAGTAATTGAGGAAGAAGAAAAAGTAACAGAAGAAGTTGTGGAAGAAGTTGTGGAAGAAGTTGTGGAAGAAGTTGTGGAAGAAAAGCCTGAAGTTGTAGAAGTGGTCAAAGAATCAGAACCGGTTCAAGAAGCACAACCAAAAGCAAAAAAACCAGCTCCTGTAAAACCAAAAACTAAGCAACCTGTTGTAAAGAAACCTGTAGTTGAAGAAATTAAAAAAACTAAAAAAGATTTGATTGATTATATGGTTGATAATACTGATTTGAATAAATCAAAAGCTAATAAGTTCTTGAAATATTTTGCTGAGGTAATATCAGATGCTTTAAAAGAAAGTGATTCTATCAAGTTGGATGGATTCGGAACATTCTTAGTTCTAGACATTGAAGAAAGTACTAGATATATTCCTAGTAAAGATGAAATGAGAGTGTTACCTGCACATAAAGAAGTTCGATATCGTGCAGCTAGTGAATTAAAAGATTTGTTAAACGTAGACGAAAAGTAATGAAACAATAAAAAGAGAGTTTTCTCTCTTTTTTATTTTTAGATTTTTATGTAAAGTACTATGCTATAATAAACGTAGAGGTGAAACGAATGAAAAGAACATTCTTCGAACGGTCTAGTGATTTTCTTCTTGCTGTGATTAGACCTATAGTAACAATGATTATGAGAAGGGAATTAAAAGTTGTACATTCTGGAGATGTGATTTCTAGAAAAAGTGATCCATTTATTGTGATTAGTAATCACTTCAATACATGGGATGCATTTGTTTTATCAAAGAATATCAAGAAACCAATTCGCTTCGTTGCAACTGAAATTGCATACTTAGATTTACCCAAAAAAATTGGAATGAAGTTTATTGCTAAAACGATTCGTAAAAGAGTTGGTAAAAGTGACATTATGGCAATTAGAAAAATATATGATTATTTAAATAAAGGATACTCAATCGGTATTTTTCCTGAAGGTGATAATACATTTAGTGGTAAATCAATTGGAATATTTGAAAACACAGGTAAGTTATTTAAGAAAACTGGTGTCGATATCATATTATGTAAACAGCAAGGTGGATATTTATCACAACCACGTTGGGCTGACAATTTCAGTAAAAAAGGAATTGTCCATACACATACTGAAACTCTAATTAGAAAAGAAGACTTAGAGAACTATACTCCACTAGAAATTAACCATATTGTTGAAAAAGCATTGGATAATAATGACTATGATTTTCAACGTGAGCAAATGTATGATTTTAATAGAAAAAACCGAGCGGAAGGTATTGAACGTTTGGTATACTACTGTAACAAATGTCATAGTGTTTTAACTGTTTTTGGTAAAGGTCACGATATTCTATGTAGTAAATGTGGTAAAATTGGAGAGATTAACCAGTATGAATTTATTGAAGGTAATGAGTTTGATAATCTCGTTGATTATAATGAATGGCAATATACCCATATTGAAGATGTGATTGAAAGTGAATTTGTGTTTGTTGTTCAAATGAATATTGTAAACACTAGCAAACTAGTGAACAAAAACTTAGGACGCTATAGATTACATTATAAAGATAAGGTTTTAACATTATCAAATAATAAAAGTGTTCATCGCTTTGACATAGAGAAAATAAAATACCCTGTTAATACCCTGAGACATTCATTTAGTTTCGACTATGAAGAAATGACATATAATTTTAAAGAAATAAGACATCAGTTTGTTTTATATGAAATGTGCAGATATCTCAATGGTACATATAAAAGAAAATAGGTGGTAATATGAGATTTGAAGTAAAGATTGATTATTGGATTAAATTAATTTTATGGCTTTGTGTTATAGGTGTTTTTCCAGCATTCTTCTTTGTGCCAGAAGACGAAATGTTTATTATATTTATTACTATAGTGCTAATGGCACTCCTAATTTTACCCTTGATGTATTACTCTTATTATGAACTGAGAGAGGACCATTTATATATTAGGATGTCTGTAATAGGTATGAAAATAAAATATGCAGATATCACTGGAATACGTTCCGGAAAATATAGTAAAACAAATAACATGGCTTTCAGTTTAGATGCTGTAATTATTGAAAGATCAAAAAAAACTCTTGGAGAAATTTCGGTTTCTCCACTAGAAAAAGAAGTTTTTATGCTCGAATTAAAGCGCAGATGTCCCTTATTAAACGATTTTGGAGTGTTTGAATAGACACTCTTTTTTTCATAAATTATTCATATGTTTTGATATTGGTAAATGTTATAATTAGAAGACTGGAGGGTACAATATGAAGAAGCTTATACTAACAATAACTCTTTTGTTATTAACGTTTGTATCATTTAATATGGTTTTTGGTGATACATTAGCACAAGAAACACAATTCAATAATATTACTATTTTTATTAGGTTTAATGATGAGACTGATTATGAAGCACCATATGACTACACTTATTATGATGATATGTTCAATGCGATTGATCAGCCTAGTTTGAAAAACTATTATTTAGAAGTATCTTATGGTGCTTTGACAATTGATAGTTTTATACCTACAAATAATGGGAATATTATTTTTTACACGGATACCTATGATCGAGAATACTTTGAGCCATATTCTGAATTAAATCCAGATGGTGTACCAGAAAATGGGCAAGCTGAACGCGAGCATAATTTGATTAAGAGAGCATTGGATTATGTGGATGAAAGCAATTTAATTCCAGATGAAATGGATTTAGATGTCAACAATGATGGTGAAATTGATAGTGTAACATTTATGATTTCAGGTGAAGATAATGGATGGAATAGTTTGCTGTGGCCTCATAAGTGGGAACTTTATTCATTTACAAATTATAATGGTGACTTTGATGCCGATGCACCGGTTATTAATGGTGTTAATGCTTATCGATACACTTGGGAATTATTAGGAAATTCTCAGTCATATGAAAATCAAGTGGATGTTGGTGTGCTAGCACATGAAACATTTCATTTATTGGGTGCTCCTGACCTATATCATTATTATGAATATTTAGATGTAACTCCGGTTGGATATTGGGGACTTATGGAATATGCAGGAGAAATCCCTTCTCATATGCTTGGCTATATGAAGGAACATTACGCAGGATGGATTGGCGATGTGACTGAAATTACAGAAAGTGGAAGTTACACTCTGTATCCAATGCAGGATAATACAGAAAACATGTACAAAATATACACAGGTATAGCCAATCAGTGGATTTACTTAGAATACAGAGATGACGAGGGATACTATGAATCACAGTTGCCTTATAGTGGACTGTTGGTTTATAGAGTGAATACAGGGATTGAAGGAAATGAAAGTGGTAGTTACGATGAATTCGGAAATCCTACCGATGAAGTATTCATATTCCGACCTGGAATGGATGATATCATTGAACCGATCATATTGGAAGATATTGAAGGGATTGATGGTAGTGTTTATTATGCAGCTTTATCAGATAAAGGAACTCATAATACTGAAATAGGGTTGGGAACAACCATCCCGATATTTTCTTCAGAAGGAGCAATATTGAATATACGTATCTATAATGTGGTTGAAGAAAATGGGTATATCACGTTTGATGTGTATATGGATCCACAGATTGAATTAATCAGTGAAGACTATTCTCTAGTCGGAGAAGATGTATTGTTGTATGATTCGAATTTGATGGATTATGAAGTTCGTATTAGAAATATAGCTAGTAATTTTACAGCATATTATACATTAGATGGTACAACTCCAACTTCTTCAAGTGATGAGTATATTCCTGGTGATGTGATTGATATTGATGCAAGAAATAATATTGTGACTGTTGCTTTATATGATGGAACGGAATTGGTTACAATCATCTCTGAAGAGTACGATTTCACAACTGTGATTGAAAGTGATCATAACCCATATCAGGATAATGTGAATCGATTCTATTATTTTGATTTCGGATCAGATATCAGATACACTTTACGATTTAGTGATTTAAGTGAAACAGAAGCTGATTATGATTATTTATATGTTGAAGTGAATGATACAATCGAAGAGTTTACTGGAAATGAGATGCAAGGATATAATCAGGAATTTGTCTCGGATGAATTGCTTATCCGTTTTTATACTGATGAATATGTAAATCAATACTTTGGTTTCTTAGCTGAGATTGAAGCGGAAGAAGTAGGATTATCACTTCTTGGTGACAATGAGATGTTAGTGACTGTATATGAACCATTTGTAGATCCAGGAGCTGAAATTACAGGAACTGATTCTACAGAATATACCTTATCTGTTGTTGGAGATGTTGATGTTGATACTTTAGGTGAATATACACTTACTTATCAAATATTAGATAATACTGATACAGTAATTTTAGAACAAGAGAGAACAGTGCTTGTTGTTGATGATGTTGCTCCAGTTATGGAATTAATTGGCGAGGATGAAATCAATACTGAAGTGTTGTTTGACTATATTGACCAGTTTGTTACGGTTAGTGATAATTATGATTCAGAATTGATTGTAGTAACTAGTGGTGAAGTCGATACAACAATTTTGGGAACAACTGTGATTACCTACACTGTAGTTGATAGTAGCGGAAATGAAACAGTTGTAGTTAGAACAGTTCATGTAGTGGATACAACTGCTCCAACTGGAATCATTAATGATGGTGTGGATACGATTCAAAAAGGGGAAGAATGGGTGGATGGAAATGTTCTAGTCACTGATAATTTCTCAGACGATTTGGAAATCACTATAGAAGGAACAGTAGATACATCAAAACGTGGTGAATATACCATTACATATATTGTAAAAGACGACTCTTTAAACGAATTGATTTTAACAAGAATTGTTACAATTACAGATCCTAAAACTCCTATTCCTGAAGTAGTTTGTAATGAAATGATTACTACATTATCAACTGATGATACGTTGATAATACTGCCTTGTTACATCTCAGGTAAGAGAATGGAAACAGATCAAAGTGATGTCTCAATGACTGTAGGAATCCATGAAATATTACACTATATTGAATTGAATGGAATTCGTTACGAACATAGGATATTCTATTATGTGTATGAAACAGGGACAACGATTGATCCGGTTGCTTATATTGAAAGGAGGAGAGAATATTGAAAAAGATAATTGTTTTGTTATTCTTTATCCTTCTATTAACTGCATGCACTCCAAAAGGTGAAGTGAACTTAGAACATGGAGTTGATACTGTTGAAGTGTTTGGAACACATGAGTTGATGGGTTGCGTAGTTACAATTGAAGAAGTTGATTATCAAATGGAGATTGTATTAAACACAATTGATTTGGATACAATTGGAGAATATGTTGTGGAATACAGTCTTGAAAAAGAGAATAGAGATTATGTTTGTCAACGTGTTGTTTTTGTGGTTGACCAGACAAGCCCTATCTTGACTTTATTACCTGGCAGAAATACAATATATCAAAATGAAACTTGGATTGATGGTGGAGTGGAAGTAGTAGATAATTATGATCAGGATCCCACTGTAGAAATGATTGAAAATACGATTGATATTTCGACACCCGGGACGTATCAAGTAACCTATCAAGCAACCGATCATTCTGGTAATACTTCTCAGATTACTAGATTTGTTCATGTATTGGAGAGTGATTAAATTGAAAAAACTTATTGTTGTTTTAATGATTGTATTGTTGGGTGCTTGTAAACAAACAGATGTAAGCGAACAAGTTGAAGAATTTTCTTTTAATGGTAAGACATATATTTATAGTGACACAACTTCACTAGGATACGATTTGTTTAATGGAAATGGACATTTGATGGAAGTGAAATGTGATGAGTATTGTATTATCTCTTTTGAAATTGATGATGATATATATATCATTTCAGGGACTAGCGAATCATATGATATTTCTAAGAATGGTATGGTTATCCTGATTGATGGCGAGGATTCTGTACCTACTGGTATGGAAATGCCTGATTGGAATGATGATGTGTTACCTCTCATCAAAGCATATAAAAAATAAGCGACTTTGGTCGCTTTTTTTGTTATAATACAAGGTAAGGAGTTGATGGTATGGACTTGGTGATATTATTTGGACCACAAGCTGTTGGGAAAATGACAGTTGGTGAAGAATTACAGAAACTCACAGGATTGAAACTGTTCCACAATCATATGACAATTGATTTGGTTTTAAAGTTTTTCACATGGGAAGAAGGACAGGATTTAATCCATACTTTTCGTAATGAAATCATGAAGAAAATGGCTTCTAGTAGTAATCAAAGGGGAATGATTTTTACTTATGTTTGGGCGTTTAATTCAGAAGACGATTGGACATATATAAATCATGTATGTGATATTTTTAAAGAACACAACATATACTTTGTGGAATTAAATGCAGATATGGAGACAAGATTACATAGAAACTCTTCAGAAAACAGACTTGAAAAGAAATGGACGAAAAGAGATGTTAACTGGTCGAATCAAGAACTTGTTAAAAGCTTAGATAAATATCGTCTAATTTCAAGAGAAGGAGAAATTCCATATCGTAACTATTTACGTATTGAAAATACGAATATTACAGCAAATGAAGCAGCGAATATTATTGTAAATTGTTTTGATTTGGATACTATATAAAATGGCAAATAAAAAAAAGAGAAAGCGTCCAATATATAAATATCCACTTGATCAGTATATTGGTGAAGTAATCGTACCAGAAGATACTGATATTATCGACTATAAAGAGTTTTTGGGTTCAAATTTATCTAACCAATACGACTATAGAATTGTGTTTGATACATGTGTATTTAATAAAGCAACAGTAACAGAAAATGTATTCAAAAGAAGTGAATTTATCGATTGTACTTTTATCGATTGTGACTTATCAAATAATGAATTTCACAATTGTACATTTATGCGTTGTGAATTCAAAAATACGAGATTTACCGGCAGTCATTTTATTGAATCATTTATTAGTCATGTGTTGATTGAAAAATCTCATTGCAAATATTTGGATTTTGCTGATTGTAAATTGGAACTATGCGAGTTTACAGATTCTTTGTTCCAAGAAGCGAACTTCTTTGATAATGAAATCAAACATATTTCTTTTTCATCATTAAAACTAGATCAATCCACTTTTTATCAAACATCGTTGAATGGTGTTGATTTAAGTACATCTGATATATACAATGTCAAAATAGATTTAAAAAGTATTAAAGGAGCTGAGATATCTTCCTTTCAAGCAAGAGAAGTATGTCATTTGCTAGGTATCAAAGTTATTGATTAATTTAAGGGTATGATTCCATACCTAACAGATTATTTATAGGATTGAACAACCTCGATAACGTGGTAATCTTGCGAGCATTACATCGCATAGCCCATAAAGCCGCTTCTTCAAATTGACTATTCAATTAAGTGTAGAAGTGTTCACAATGTTTGTTATACAAAATTTTAGAGAATAAAGGAGTGTTAGTATGAATAATCCATTTTATAGTAAAAGACAATCAGTAAGAGCAAAAAATGGAATTGTCGCAACTAGTGAAGGATTGGCATCTCAAGCTGGTCTGGAAGTTTTGAAAAAAGGTGGGAATGCAATCGATGCAGCAGTTGC
>CAYSZV010000029.1:0-19070 GCA_964435595.1 uncultured Candidatus Izemoplasmatales bacterium
GATAATTTCTTCATTAATGGCGTACTAAAAACCATTCCTGTTCAAAGAAAAAAGCGAAAAGTTATTTTAGAAGTATTGGCTCAAGATTTTGAAATAGGAAAAAAATACAATGAGAAGGAAGTAAATGTAATGATTGCTTCCCATCATGAAGATTTTTGTACTCTGCGAAGAGAGTTCATTATGGAAAAACTGTTTACACGAGATAATAATATCTATATTAGACAAAAGTGATTTGAAAAAAATCACTTTTTTTTGAGAAAAACAAGAAAGTCGTTTGTATTATCTTAACGGTGATAGAATGAAAGAATATTTCAAAAAATATTGGGTGGTTGGAGTGATTGCTTGTGTTATCATTCTAGCTTTATTGATTCCCAAACAAGCAGAAACACAAGAGATTGATGTGATTGCATCTCCAACGACAAACTACTATGAAGAGGTAGTGGAATATATCTATGTTGATGTTAAGGGATATATCAAAAATCCCGGTGTCTATAAACTAGATAAAGATGCGAGATTGTTTCAAGTTATTACATTAGCCGGTGGATTGCAAGATGAAGCAGATTCATTGGCGATCAATTTATCTATGTCCTTGAAGGATGAAATGTCGATTTATATTCCATCCATTCATGATAATGAGCCAATCTACGTTACTCCTGAAGAGGATGAAGATTTTTTGATAGATATAAACCAAGCGGGACTCGTTCTTCTTCAAACACTACCAGGAATCGGACCTTCTACTGCACAAAATATAATTGATTACCGAGAAGAATATGGGTATTTTGATGTTTTAGAAGATATTATGAATGTCCCTAATATAGGAGAATCAACCTTTGAGCAAATCAAAGATCTTATTACAGTTGAAGAATAGAAGTATCTATTTAGCACTGATGGTTTTGTTTGTTCGATTAGTAGAAATTCATTATGTGTATGCCTTCCCTTTAATTTTTCTAATAGTTTTTGTGTATAAGAGAATCCCCTCTCTCTTACTCTACTTTGGATGTATTACTATTGTAATGTTAGTGTCTGTTTTTATTATCCATACAGACTATAACGCATCCAAAGCAGCAATTGTAAAAGGTGATATCCGCAACGGGGATATCACCTCTTTTACTGCAGTACAGTTTGGAAGATATTACAAAGTTTATACTGATCAAGACATAGAACTTAATCCTGGTGACAAAGTTATGTTGAATGGGACTGTACAAGACGTCATCAATCAAACGATTCCTCATACTTTTGATTATAAAAACTACTTGCTTTCAAAACGAATCAAATCAACAATTTTTTCAGAAGACATGGAAGTAGTGGGTCATCGTCCATCTATGCAAACGATTAGAAATACTATATCAAATTATATTGATACATCAGCCCCTCTATCTGGGCATTACATCAAAACTTTTATCATCGCAGATTCATCTGGATTTGATGAAGAGATACAAAACGATATTACTATATTAGGTGTGTCTCATTTGTTTGCAGTGTCAGGACTTCATATTGGCTTGTTGGCTTTGGTATTAGATCGTGGGATAAAAAAGTATTTTCCTAAAATAACACCTCAAATGATTATTATTCCCTTATTAATAGGGTACATGGTTGTGACTTCTTTTGGCCCCTCAGTAGTTCGAGCTTCTTTATTATATATTGGATTGTTCTTTAATAAGAAATTCAAGCTGGAGTTTTCTACGTTGGATGTCCTTAGTTTTATATTTATTGGGTATATGATTGTGAGTCCTTACGCCATATATTCGCTAGGGTTTTCATTGAGTTTTCTGGTAACATTAAATATTTTATTAGGGAATTTTATCTTGAAAGACAAATCAAATATAATGCAACTAACAATCATATCTATAGTGGCACTATTAATTGCCTTACCAATTACAACTACTATCAATCATGAAATAAATTTGTTGACGATTTTTGTAAATACGATATTAATTTATGGAATGAGTTACGTGATATTGCCTTTGGGATATGTTACTTTTATCATTCCTTTTTTTGATTCTCTGTATTATTATACAATTCAATTATATGAGAAAATTATTTTCTTGTTTTCTGAGATAGATTTCTTGCGTTTTGATTTTGTTTTTGTTAGTCATATACAGATTGTTGTATATTACATTTTACTGATTCTTATTTTAAGTAATTATGGGAAACACTCGATGAAAAAATATATAGGTTATATGGGGGTGTTTTTGTTTTTGACAATGAATGTTCAACTTTTCAACCCGATTCAATCAGTATCTATGATTGATGTTTATGGAGATAGTATACTGATTAAAGACTCCTTTGATCGTTGCAATATTTTAGTGGATACTGGAGTTCCGGATGACTATGATTCCGTAATAGGTTATTTGAAGGGAAGTGGGATCAAAAGAATTGATTACTTTATTGTTACTCACGAGGACAATGATCACAAAGGAGAACGTAATGATATTCATACAAATTTTGATGTTATGTATGAAATTAATTCCCGTTCCCAAGTAGCAGGAACAATCCAATGTGGGGGTCTAGAAATTAAGTTTTACCCTTTTTTAAAAACGTATCAAGGTGAGAATAATCAAAGCGTAGTATTCACATTGAATATCGCCAATACATTGTATTTATTCACAGGCGATATGGAGTCGGAACGAGAAGAAGAATTTGTTTCACTTTATGATGTAGATGTTGATATTCTTAAAAGTCCCCATCATGGAAGTATTTCATCTAGTACTGAACAGTTCCTAGAGGATATTAATCCAGAGGAAGTGTGGGTAAGTTGTTACAGAAAAAACACACATAATCATCCACATCCAGAGGTGATTAGCAGGTATGAAGAAAGAAATTTAAGAATTTATAGAACTGATTTAAAGGGAACAATTGAGCAATATTATATTTTCGGATTTGGCTATAAAAAATATCATAAGCCATAGATTTATGATATAATATGAATGAGGTGAAAGTATGGACAAATCAATCTACTTATATCATGGATCTGACACATTCCAAATTAAGAGTAAAATCAATAATTTGATCAACAAATACAATGTTGATGATTTTAATGTGACAAATTATGATATGGAAGAAGATGACGTATCTTTTGCGATAGATGATGCAGAAACAATTCCATTTATGTCTGACAAAAAGATTGTGGTATTACGTAATGCATATTTTCTATCAACAGAATCACCGAAAAAAGAAATCAAACATGATTTGGATAAATTAAAGAAATACTTAGATAATCCTGTATTAGAAACAATTCTTGTCTTGGCAGCACCATATGCGAAACTAGATGAGCGAAAAGCAATTACAAAACAAGTAAAGCAACATGCTGAAGTTGTGGAATGTAGTCCTTTAAAAGAACAAGATTCATCAAATTGGATAAGAAGACAATTAGGAAGAAACAATGTATCGATTGATTCTGATGCATTAAAAGAGTTCTTAAATCGAGTTGAAAACAATACCGAAGTTCTTGTATCTGAAACACAAAAACTTCTTCAATACTCAGAAGGTCTATCCAAAATTGATTTAAAAATAATAAAAAAAGTAATCACAAAGAATGTTGAAGACAATGTTTATGAGATTACGAATATGATGTTGGAAAGAAAAGCTGGTAGAGCACTCGAAATATATAACGACTTAATTATGCATAGTGAAGATCCGTTGCGTATATTAGGAATTATTATTAATAAATATCGAGAAATTCTTCATGTGAAATTTTTATTACAAGCAGGTAAATCACAAGCAGAAGTGGCTAAGTACTATAATGCATCTTCAGGACGTGCCTACTATATGGTAAAAAATGCAAGAAGTGTCAATATGGATGTTGTTCAGAAACATTTAGAGAAATTAGAAGAAATTGATTTTCAAATTAAGACTGGACAAATTGATAAACGTATTGGTGTTGAATTGTTTATATTGGGTGTGTAATTATAAAAATGAATAGAAAAAAACGCTGAGAATTCAGCGTTTTTCTAATAGGTTGGATTAATTAAATTGTATTCACTAATTTAGATAATCTAGACTTATTTCTAGCTACATAATTTTTGTTGTGAATTCCTTTTGCTAAAGCCTTGTCCAATTTTTTAAATGCAACTGTTAATGCTTCAACTGCTGCTTCTTTATTGTTATTTTCTACACTTACTTCAACAGTTTTTACTGCTGATTTTAAACCTGATCTGAAAGCACTGTTTGCTACTCTTCTTTTCTCGTTTTGTAAGTTTCTTTTCATTTGACCTTTAATGTTTGCCATGTCCTTCACCTCCGTTTTAACAAGCGTTAATATTTTATCAAAAACAAATAGTAAATGCAACTATTAAATACTATTAATTATTTTTCTTAATGATTTCTCAAATTTGATGTTATCTTCCTGTGTTCGTTTCTTTGGTCCCCTTACTCTTGTATGTTTTCTTATCTTTTGATTAAGGGCTCTTCTCGACAATAAAGAAAGGATATTATCATCTGTATAAATCAAACCATTGTGATGTAATACATATGCATTTTTTGCTAGTCCCATCGAAGCGACACCGTAGTCTTGTGTGATAATGATATCTCCAGGTTGAGATTTATTGATTAGAAAATAGTCGACACTGTCTGCGCCTTTATCTAATATATATACTTTAGAATATCCATCTTCATATTGATGGGAGTTATCAAAAAACATTATAACTTCTAGTTTTTTTTCTTTTGCAACTTTTAATATTTCATTTTTTACTGGACAGGCATCTGCATCAACAAGTATTCTCATAAATAAATTACCAAATAAAATCCTACAATGAGAGTTGCTAGATTGGCAACGAATGTATATCCAATTGCTCTCCATACGGATTTCTCTTTCAATAAATTTCCATACACAACACCTTCAACAACAAAGATAAATGCTTCTAAGAATAGGAGTAGTAATACAGCTGAAAAATAGCCATTATAAACTGCTGTTCTAGCAACCAAATATGTTAACAAAATTTGTGTTACTGCATTAGTGATTGCGACGATAGCATACGATTCTTTTTTCTTGTATCTAAATGCGAATAGGATAGCAAGTTCAATTGTCATTGTTATTAGTATTCTTAATGCCATTCTTGGAATTGCAACACCACTTAATTTCTCCCATCCAGTAATTTCTTCATATGGACCAATATGTATGTTGCCACTAATTTCTCCCAATCCTTCTGATGAGGTCGTTTTATCTACAGAAGTTACATTCCAGGTCATATGTGAATCAAAATATTGTCTTGAAACTAGTTCACTTACAATGGAAGTTTCATCTTCTAAATATAATAATACTTTGAATTCTAGTGGTGGATGATAATTTTCCTGATATTCTTGTGCATTAATGGTGTCGTCAGTTTGTCTAATATATGGCATTGGATATCCATACATAGACCACACTGATAATCCATCACTACATGCAAATGTAAATAATTCATCAGGATAGTCTTCACCAAGATAATGTCCATAGTCGAATGAATCATTTTCGGGATCAAGAAAGTTACCATCTACATCTTCACTTAATAAATCGAATGTATATGGAATATCTTCCATCCCAATAACCGTGATTTTCACACTAGGCTTTGGACCCATATCTGCAGACACAGTAGTCACATTAATCAAAGCACCTGTCAATAATAATAACGTGATAAGTAATTTTTTCATACATAGCACCTCCCAAATTCCACCATACATATTATAACATGAAAACAACACCGTAGTTAAGTGTTGTTAAAATGTTTCTAGTAATGTAAAAAAGAAAGTATAAAGTCCATCAATAATAAAAATAATCAAAAGAAATCTAAATGTCCATTTGAAGAATAATCTTGGCATATTTTCAACTAATTTTTTAATAAATGGATGAATAAATAAGATTGACAAAGCACTTAAAAATCCGAACAAGCTAGTTGGCACAACACACACATAAGCATAGCTACAAGTAAAGGTTTGGTTGTAGTCCCAAAGTTGTCTTCCTTGAAAGAGTTCATAACCTTCTCCGTGAATGAATTCTGAAAAACCTGTTGTAATAATTGCAACAACAATAAGAAGACTATATCTGATCACATTATTATCCACTTTAGATAAGATCAAATCATATATTATCACAGCTAGTATAATCCCGACTCCATAAAGTGGCTGATATGGTCCAACCATAACTGAATTATCATAGTAATACCCCAAAAAAACTACATTAATAATGCGTTCTAAAACGAAGCCTAAAAATGAATATATCATGAAATATATAAAGTACTTTCTCATAATTTCACATCCTTTCTTATAGTATACTAGAAAATCTTTCATTTTTAAATTGATTAGTTGTTGGATATTGGTATAATATAGAAGGACTTTTTGCTATAATGAAAATGAGGTGATTTCGAAAATGATAAAAATGGGACGTAAAAACACACTTGAAGTATTAAGGGTTGCAGATATAGCATATGTGCTTTCTGATGGAATTGAAGAAATATTTTTACACAAAAAACAAGCAACAAGAGATTTAGAAGAAGGTGAATCTGTTGATGTTTTTGTGTATTTTGATAACTTAAAAAGAAAAACAGGATCAATGATTATGCCAATTCTTGATGTTGAAAATCCTGCATTTTGCGAAGTGGTTGATGTGAAAAAAAATCTTGGTGCATTCTTGAATGTTGGATTAATTAAAGATTTACTACTATCTAGAGATGATATGCCACCATTGAGAAAACAGTGGCCACAAATTGGAGACAAACTGTTCGTTAGAATGAAAGTATCAAGAAATCAAATGACTGCTAAAGTCATTCCTAGATTTGAAACAATGCAATTTTTATCTCCACAAAGAGAGTTGGAAATCGGAGATAAAGTGGATGCCTATGTTATTTATTTTACAGAAGAAGGAATTGTATTATTAAGTGAAGAAGGACATAATGTTTTTGTCTATGCAAAACATTATAGAGGCGACTATCGTTTGGGACAAATGGCAAATGTAAAAATTATAAACATTCGCCCTGATAATACATACAATGGAACATTAATTGAACAAAAAGAAATTGTAATTAATACGGATGCTCAATTGGTTTTGGACTATCTAGAGAAACATGATGGTGTGATGGAAATCACAGATAAGTCTAGTCCGGAAATTATCATGGAAACATTTAATATGAGTAAGGGTGCATTTAAAAGAGCGATTGGTACATTGTATAAATCAAAAACGATTATTATAGAAGATTCTGAGGTAAGACTAATTAAAGTTGAAAAAGAATAACTTTTTATGTATAATAATCAAGGATAAAAATATTATAAAAAGGTGATATTATGGGTCGTAAATTTGAAGTAAGAAAAGCAGCTATGATGAAAACAGGTTTAGCGAAGACTAAATTGTATTCAAGATATGGTAAAGAAATTTATATGTTGGCAAAAACTGGGGGTTCTAATTTAGAAAGTAATTGGGCACTTAGACATTTAGTAGAAAAAGCAAAAAAAGAACAGGTTCCTTCTGATGTTATCAAAAGAAACATTCAAAAAGCTGAAACAGGAATTGGTGAAGATTTCAAGCCAGTTCGCTACGAGGGTTTTGGACCAGGCGGAATTGGTGTTATTGTAGATACATTAACTGATAATGTAAACCGTACTGTATCTGAAGTGCGTTCAGCGTTCACCAAAATCGACTGTAAATTAGGTGTTTCAGGGAGTGTAGAACATGGATATAAACATCAAAGCTATGTTACTGTAAAAGGGATGGATGAGGAAACTGTATTAGAAACGTTACTAATGGAAGATATTGAAGTTACTGATATTTCAGAAGAAGAGGGTATCGTTGAAATTGAATCAGATGGATATTCAATGGATAAAATCACTGATGCATTGACGAAAGCTGATGAAAATGTGGAAATCATTGATAGTGAAGCAGGATGGTATCCACTTGATGAAATTGAATTAACAGAAGAGCAACAAGCTGCATTTGATAAAATGATGGATATTTTAAATGATTCTGAAGACGTTCAAACAATTTACCACAATGCTAAATTTAAAGAGGAATAATTCCTCTTTTTTTATTATATATCATATTGATTGACAAATACTACGATGTCGTAGTATTATGAATGCATAGATATGGAGGTGTAATATGGCTGATCTATTTCGAATAATTTCGAAGGTTAATACGGAAATGAATAGTTTTATTAGAAATCGATTAGAACAAGAGGGATACTCAAATATCCATGTATCACATGGAAATATCTTAATTAACTTTACAAACGATGAAGTGTTAAATTATAAAGAATTAAGTAAACGAATTAATAAGAGTCCACAAACAATGACAACATTAATTCGTACTCTAGAAAAAGAAGAATTCCTCACATTTCGTAAAGATCCAAAAGATAAGAGAAATAAACTCGTATCAATAACAGATAAGGGAAAAGAATTTATTCCAGTAATGATGAAAATATCAAAAGAATTATATGATATGCAATATAAGGATTTAAGTAGTGAGGAAGAAGTTGTGGTTCGTTCATTACTTAAAAGAATTTTACAGAATTTTGAGGGTTCGTTTTGATGTTTTGAAAGAAACTTAATTTATTGGATTTGCATGAATTAAAAGGTGATATTCTAAAACATGGGTGGAACACTTTGTTTTTTAAAAAGACAATAGACTTAAAAATCACAAAGTCATATTGTTTGTGTAGAAAATAGTATTAAACTATAATATATTCATATAGGAGATGATTTGAATGAAAAAATTAGTAGCATTATTATTAGTATTGGTAATAGGGGTAACCTTAACTGCCTGTGGCAACAGTGATGAATATGATCCGCTAGCAGATGGAGTTTTAAAAGTAGGTATGGACTTACGTTGGGCACCATTTGAAATGAAAGATACATCAGGAAACCCTGAAGGAATTAGTGTTGAAGTAGCAAAAGCTTTGGGTGAATATTTAGATGTTGAAGTGGAAATAGTGGATTTAGAATTTGGAAGTTTAATTGCTTCTCTAAATTCTAGAGATATTGATATTATCATTGCATCAATGAGTATCACAGAAGAAAGAGCTGAAGCAATTGATTTCAGTGAACCATACTTCTATTTCCCATTGATAACTTTATTAAATAAAGATTTTCAAGATGCAAACAATGTAACAACGAAAGAAGAATTATTTGCGATTGACGGTGTGAAATATGTTGGTCCTAGAAGTTTTGTTAGTTTAAGTATTCCAGAAGAAGAAGCTTTAAATCCAGTTATCTTAGAGGTTAATGACTCTACAGCGGCTGTGTTGGAAGTAACATCTGGAAGCAGTGATGCATTTATCATTAGTGCATCAAGTGCAGCGGAATATAATAAGACAAATGAATCAACTACAGCATTATTGTGGGATCCAATAGATTATTCACCAATTGGTATGGGTCTAAGACAAACTGATGTTCCATCATTCTTAGAATCTATTAATGCGTTTATTGCTCAATTGGATTCATCAGGAACATATGATGATATTGCAACAATTTATGATTCGGTAATTGCAGAAGGATTACCAGGACAAGGATTAGAGTTTTACTTAAAAGATGAGTAGTAGCAACAAACATATACTTTCATTTATCGCAGCCCTATTGATATTTGGGCTGCTGATTTTTGGAGTTATTCTATTATATCCTGCTAGAGATACATTTAATATTATGCCAATATTAGAGTATAGATCTATCATTTTTTCAGGATGGCTTTATACCATTCTAATAAGTATTCTAGCTTTATTCGTAAGTGTTATTCTAGGTTTTGTCTTATATTTGATGACAGTGTCAAACATGTTAGTTATTAGGTATTTAGGGAGTATATTTAACGAAATTATATTCGGATCTCCCTTAATCGTGTTTATGATGGTAGCGTACTTCTTAATTGCCTTTCCTTTAGGATTTCAAAACCGATTGCTGGTAGGTATAATGGGGTTGAGTGTTTATATGGCACCTTACATGAAAAACTTATTTGAAGGTGCAATGAAAACAATTGATCCGTTACAGTATCAAGCAATGACGGTCTTTGGATTTACAACATATCAGAAATATCGTTATATTATAATTCCGCAGTTGATTCGGGTAATCATACCACCATTAATTGGTAATCTAACGTTCATTGTAAAAGGAAGTAGTTTGCTCAATTTTATTGGAGTACCTGAATTGTATAATCAAGTAAGTGCAGCTCAATATAATAGTTATCGTGCAGTGGAAGGATTCTTGATTATGCTTGTACTATATTTAATGATTACAATTCCTTTAATTAGAATCACCAAATTCTTAGAGAAGAAGGTGGAATCATGGAATTAAAGATTAATAATGTTACGAGATATTATGATGATAAATTAATATTAGATCATATTAATGCACATATTGTAAACAAAGAAGCGATTGCGATTATTGGACCAAGTGGAGCTGGGAAATCTACATTATTGAGATTGCTTAGCAAAATAGAAGAGCCTGATGATGGAAGCATTTGTGTCAACAACAATCATTTAAATGAGATTGATCCTGAAGAATACTATAAATCAATTGGATTTGTATTCCAGGCACATACATTATTTCCTCATTTAACCGTCTTACGAAATATAACGCTGGTACTAGAACAGGTTCATCACAAATCTAAAAAAGAAGCTCATGACATTGCAACGACATTATTAAGACATTTTGAATTAGAAGATCATATGGGAAAACGAGCGTCTCAATTATCTGGAGGACAGTCGCAAAGAGTTAGTATAGTGAGAAGTTTAGCTATCTCACCTGAGGTTTTATTTTTAGATGAACCAACAAGTGCATTGGATCCTGTCTTAACGCAAGAAGTGTTAAATACAATAATCTATATGCAGGATGGTAGAATTGTTGAAATGGGCGATGTTAGTATTTTAGATAATCCACAAACAGAAGAATTGAAAAACTATTTAAGCAATGTCTTTATGTGGTAAATAACAAAACTCCAGAAATGGAGTTTTTTAATTGTTTATCAGTATATTTATGATATAATTTAATGGAGTTTTAGAAATGAGGAAACAGTATGAAAAAAGCAGTAGTTGTCGTATTGATTTTGTATTTCTTTCAAGCATTGATTCATAATCTTGGTCATCCAATTACACCAGATTATGTAGTAAGTCTTGGAATTGATAATTATATGTTTGGAGTATTCTTTGCTGAGATGTCTTTTGGACTTGCTCTTGGTGGATTGTTTTGGGGAGTACTCGGTGGAAAATTT
This sequence comes from uncultured Candidatus Izemoplasmatales bacterium, assembly GCA_964435595.1. Taxonomy (GTDB): domain Bacteria; phylum Bacillota_I; class Bacilli_A; order Izemoplasmatales; family Izemoplasmataceae; genus Izemoplasma. The sequence goes on from CAYSZV010000029.1 coordinate 11,162, forward strand.
AACAAGAAGAATCTAATTTTAATTGGATTGCTGATATATAGTGGTGGACAATTTGTGTTTGGGAATGTCCATAATGTTTGGGTTATGAATCTTGCTCGTCTTATTTCTGGATTTGGTGTAGCTGGTAGTGTAACGTTATTATTAAGTTACCTTGTTGAAAAAAGCGATGTAAATCGCAGAAGAAGAAACATAGCTTATAGTGCAGCACTGATGGTTGCTGGAGCTGGACTTGGATATTATATTGGTGGAAGAATTCCTGTATTTCTAGCAGATGATATAATGAAACAAACTGAACTTGTTTTTATGATTCAAGCAATTGTAAATACTGTATTTGCATTTACTGTATATTTTAGTCTTGAAAATTGTGAAATGGACTATGAAGAAAATAACCTTACAATGATTGACCATGTAAAAAGTATTCGTACTCTAGATACGAATTTATTAATCTTTTTAGGAAGTCTAACATTGACAAGTATCGCGGCAATTAATTTAAGTAAATTTACTGAAGTCTATATTGCTAGATTAGGATATGGAAGTGATGGAATAGGCAATTTTGTAGGTGTAACAAGTATTGTGAGTATTATTACTACCTTAATCTTAATCCGTCCAATTATCCGATTAAAAAAAGATATGTTAGTTATGATCATCGTAAATCTGTTAAGTGCAATTATCATTACAATTGTATTTCGAATGGATAACATTATTTTCGGACTATATTCTTTGTTTATGGTTTACGTTGGATTGAAAGCAATATACAGTCCGTTTGAAATTAATTTTATAAGTAGCCATGCAAAACCTGGCGAACTAAGTAAGATAATGGGTATTCGACAATTCTTCTTTGCCATTGGGTTTGTAATTGGTCCATTGGTTGGTGGAATTCTATATGATATTAAGCCAATTTATGTATTCAATTTAAGTGTTGGCTTATTCTTAATTGCATTTGTATTAATTATTATTATTGGAAGACGTATAGATGGAAAAGTTCACGAATAAAAAATTGCCTAATGGGGCGATTTGTGATATAATTTAATGTTGAGGTGAGGAAATGAATTTACCGAATAAATTAAGCTTATTTAGAGTTGTTTTGGTACCAGTCTTGGTCCTAGTATATTATCTTGGAAGTACAGTGATATATCCTGTTTGGACAAGTAATTTTGTAGACTATTTCTTAATGCCAATATTTGTAGTTGCAAGCATTACAGATTTCTTAGATGGATACATTGCTAGAAAAAATAATTTGGTTACTGTATTTGGAAAGTTTATTGATCCACTGGCAGATAAGTTGATTGTAATGGCAGCACTATTAATTTTAAATGATGCTGGGATTATACCGATATGGATTACCGTTATTATTTTAAGTAGAGAGTTTATTGTTACGGGAATCAGATTAATTGCTGTTGGAGAAGGAAATGTAATTGCTGCTAGCAAGTTAGGGAAATACAAAACTGCATCAACTATGATTGCGATTGTGATGCTCCTAGCATTACCGTATTTACCGTATGATGGATTTAAATTTGCAGGTGAAATCGTATTGTATATTGGTACAGCATTGACAGTTATATCAGGAATTGATTACTTTGTTAAAAATAAAGAAATTATAACATCTTCAATATAAAAAAGAAAAATGTGACAATAGTATGTATTATATGAATGCATAGAACGGAGGAGAACATATGACGAAAGACAATCGTAGAAAAGCACTGGACGGTGCAATTAAGGAAATTGAGAAACAACACGGGAAAGGATCAGTAATGATTCTTGGTGATGAAGACTCTATCGCAAAAGTAGAGTCAATATCAAGTGGAAGTATAAAGTTAGATAAAGCATTGGGGATTGGTGGATATCCTAAAGGAAGAATCATCGAAGTATATGGTCCTGAAAGTAGTGGTAAAACAACCTTTACTTTACATGCCATTGCGGAAGTTCAAAAACAAGGTGGATATGCAGCATTTATCGATGCGGAACATGCATTAGATCCTACTTATGCAAAAGCACTAGGTGTTGATATTGATAACTTAATCTTGTCACAACCTGATACTGGTGAACAAGCATTGGAAATTGCCGAAGCATTGATTCGTAGTGGGGCAATAGATATGGTTGTTATTGACTCTGTAGCTGCTCTCGTACCGGAAGCTGAGATAAGAGGAGATATGGGGAGTAGCCATGTTGGTCTTCAAGCACGTTTAATGTCACAAGCAATGAGAAAATTGAGTGGTGTTATTAGCAAATCACATACAATCGCTATTTTCATCAATCAAATTCGTGAAAAAGTAGGAGTTATGTTTGGAAATCCTGAAGTGACTCCTGGTGGAAGAGCGTTAAAATTCTATGCTAGTATCCGTTTGGAAATCAGACGTGGAGAGCAATTAAAAATTGGTACTGATATAATTGGTAACAAAGCGAGAGTGAAAGTTGTAAAAAATAAAGTTGCTCCACCATTCAAGCAAGTTGAATTAGATATTATTTATGGTACTGGTATTTCGCAAGTTGGAGAATTGGTTGATTTAGCGGTCGATGAAGACCTTATTGTGAAATCAGGAAGCTGGTTTAGCTATAAGGGAGATAAAATTGGACAGGGACGTGAAAACGCCAAGAAATTTTTGACTGAAAATGAAAGTATTATGAAAGAAATTGAGACGCAAGTGAGAGAAAAACTAGGCATTTAATCAAATGCCTTTTTTTTATTGACTAATCTATCTATATTCATTGACTTTTTAAAGGTGTTATTGCTATAATAAGATAGTTAATTAAACTGTCTCTACTCATAATTAAGTATTATGTAAAAATAAAGGTAAAAAAAGTATTATAAATAGAACGGAGTGATGAAATGTTAGAAGTAATTCTAAGCATCATTGGCGGTCTGTTGTTCGGAATTTTTGGTGGCGTATTCCTTGGTATGTTTATTGGGGATCGCGGTATAAATAAAGCCAGAGAAAAGGCAAATCTACTGATTGAAGAAGCAGATAAACAAGCGGAAAAAAATAAGAAACAGTCTCTATTAGAAGCGAAAAAAGAAATTCATAATTTAAGATTAGATGCGGAAAAACTAATAAAAGAGCGTAAAAGTGAAATTGCAGGTGCGGAAAACAAACTTATGCAACGTGAACAAGCTTTGGATAACCGAAGTTCTAATTTAGATAAACGTGAGTCAAATTTAGATAAAAAAGAAGAGACTATTGATCGCAAAAAACAATCGCTAGAAGACAAAAATAACAGACTTGATGTAATGATCGAAGAACAAAACACAAAATTATTGGAGATTTCAAGATTTACTGTTGAACAAGCAAGAGAATTAATTTTTAAAAGAGTAGAAGATGAGATGGCAGCAGAAATTGCAGCATATATTAAAGAAGAGGAAGAAAAAGCGAAATTAGATGTTGATAAAAAAGCAAAACATTTACTTGGTGGAGCTCTTCAAAAGTATGCACAAGAAGTTACAAGTGAAAGAACTGTTTCAGTAGTAGCGTTACCGAACGATGAAATGAAAGGTCGTATTATTGGACGTGAAGGAAGAAACATTAGAACAATTGAAGCATTAACAGGTGTAGATTTAATTATTGATGATACACCAGAAGCAGTCGTGCTATCAGGATTTGATCCAATTCGTAGAGAAATTGCAAAACGTACGATTGAAAGTTTAGTAGCAGATGGACGTATTCACCCTGGTAGAATCGAAGAAGTTGTTGAAAAAACAAGAAGTGAAGTAGACAGATTTATTCGTGACAAAGGGGAAGAAGCTGTATTCGAAGTTGGAATTGGTAGAATTCATCCAGATTTATTGAAATTATTAGGAAGATTACACTTTAGAACATCATATGGACAAAATGTATTAAGACATTCAATTGAGTGTGCATTCCTTGCTGGAAAACTAGCAGCTGAAATCGGTGAAGATGAAGTGTTAGCAAAACGTGCAGGACTATTACATGATATTGGAAAAGCAGTTGACCACGAGATGGAAGGTAGCCATGTAGAAATCGGTATTGACCTTGCAAATCGTTACAAAGAACCATTCGCAGTAATTGATGGAATTCGTTCTCACCATGGTGAACATGAACCAGAAACAATTATTGCAGTATTGGTAGCAGTTGCAGATACATTAAGTGCAGCAAGACCTGGTGCAAGAAGTGAAAGTTTAGATTCTTATATTAAACGTCTTGAACAATTAGAAACAATTTCAAAAGATATCGAAGGCGTTGAACACGCATACGCTATCCAAGCAGGACGTGAAGTTAGAGTTATTGTTGAACCTTCAAAAGTGGATGATGTAATGGCATATAAAATTGCACGTGACATCAAAGAAAAAATTGAAGAACAACTATCTTATCCTGGTACTATTAAAGTTACAGTTATCAGAGAAACAAGAGCTCAAGATATCGCTAAATAAAAGACACAATTTTGTGTCTTTTTTTCTAGCATTCTTTTTTTATATAATATAAAAAAACCTATTTCATAAAAAAACGTGATAACGCTTTCAAAAGCGAACTTTATTTTTGCTTTTTTATGATTTTTCTAATTATCAAATAATGAAAAAAGGAAATGTAGTATACAAGAGCAAAAACACCAGTCTTTTACTAATCAGAAGTATAATTTTTGTCAATAAAAGTCATGTAACCGTTCTCTAAGAAAGATTCAGCGTTGCAAATGGTGTATAGTCTTGTATAATGTTAAATAAGAAAGATTATGAGAGGTGAATCTATGGGAAATTATTACATTAAAAGATTTTTGTCAATGATTTTGACATTATTCTTAATTGTTACCATTACGTTTTTCTTAATGAGAGCAATTCCGGGGGGACCATTTACGAGGGAAAAACCATTGCCACCAGAGATCGTTGCACGACTTGAGGCAAAGTACAATTTGGACGCACCATTAATTGTACAATATTTTGATTATATGAAGGGATTGGTTACGTTTGATTTAGGACCATCATATAAAGAGTTGGGAGTTTCTGTAAACGATATGATTTCTAACGGATTTCCAACTAGTGCTAAGATAGGGGGATTGGCTACGCTGTTGATTATTACAGTAGGAGTTCCAATTGGTATTGTCTCTGCACTGAAATCAAACGGGATAGTTGATTATGGTGTTATGCTATTGGCTACGCTTGGTGTAACTTTACCGAGTTTTGTACTTGCAACTGGATTTATTTACATTTTTGCTGTTTCATTGGGTTGGGTAGAAGCAACGCGACTTAATTCTTGGACTTCTTACATTGGTCCGGTGCTTTGTTTATCTGGGTATTCTTTAAGTTTTGTTGCGAGACTAACTAGATCAAGTAAGTTAGAAGTATTACAACAAGATTATATCCGTACTGCAAGAGCAAACGGGATTAATGAGTTTAAGGTTATTATGAAACATGGATTGAAAAATTCTTTGATTCCTGTAATTACATATGTTGGACCAATGATCGCAGCAATATTAACTGGATCATTTGTTATTGAGACAATGTTTGATTTACCTGGTATGGGGACATATTTCGTGTCTGCTGTATCAAATCGTGATTATACAGTAATTATAGGGATGACAGTATTCTATGCAGCATTCTATGTTGTGATGGTATTCTTGGTTGATATAGCGTATTCATTTATTGATCCAAGAATTAAGTTGGGAGCGTAGGTGAGTATTATGGGTAGAAATTTTAACTTCGTATCGAAAGAGAAGAAACAAGATACTGAACAAATTAGACGAAGTCTTACTTACTGGCAAGATGTTTGGAGAAGACTAAAAAAGAATAAACTGAGTATGTTAGGTCTTGGAATAGTTATAATTGTTGTATTAATCGCAATTTTCGGACCAATGTTTAGACCTATGACATATTCTCAACAATTTGCAAGATTAGAAAATCTTCCTCCAAAACTTGATTTGTATGAGTTAGAAGAAGGAAAGTATATTTTTAGAACAGAAGATTACAATTTGATTGAATTTGATGATAGTGGTGAAGTTGTAACATTGATTAGAGAAATTGATCGTGATGAGGTTTCAAAGGTTAATCAATATGCGTATGGTGTAGAGTATGAGTACGATTTTATTGAAGGAACAAGCTTTCCGTTACCAGCTTCTGTTACGTTAGATCCAGACATCGCATATAGCGAAGTATGGGGAATCGGATTTAGAGATATTTCAGAAGTATCTGGTGATGATAGTGTTGTAGTTGCTTATGTTCATCCAGATAGTCCAATATTAGATGGAGATTTAACGATTGGTGTTGAGCCTGAATCATTGGTAGGCTTAGTTATTGATCAGTTCATCTTCGCGGATACTGATACAAATCCAGATATCATTGATTTCTACACGATAAAAAGCCAAATTGGCTCAACTCGTGTGGTATTAGAGATGGAACGAATTGTATTTTCTACTGGGGAATTGAAAGGATCATTATATTCTTTAAGTTCATTAGAGTCAGAACGAATTATATTAGATTATTCATTAAAATCTATGGATCCTGAAGATAGACCAGCAGGGTATGAAGATGTTGAATATATCTTTACATATAAAGGCGAAGAAGTTACAGAATTATATGGTACAGTTAGAAATAGTGCCTTTCCTTGGGGAACAGATGCCTTAGGTAGAGACTTGTTAACAAGAGTTATGTATGGTACTAGAATTTCTTTATTGGTTGCCTTAATTGCGACTCTAGTAAACTTCTTTATTGGAGTTACTTATGGTAGTGTATCAGGATTGAAAGGTGGACGTGTCGATAATATGATGATGAGAATTGTAGATATTATCAACTCTATTCCTTTGGTTCTATATGTTATCTTATTGATGGTGTTATTACGTGAACTTGTATGGCAAGTAAATATATTTGGTAATAATGTTGTCTTATTCAACGGAAAAGACGGGTTTACAACAATTGTTATCGCATTAGGTAGTGTATACTGGGTTGGTATGGCACGTCTAGTTCGTGGACAAGTTCTGGGATTAAAAGAACAAGAATACGTTTTAGCAGCGAGAACGATTGGTGTTTCAAATCGAAAAATTATATTTAGACATTTAATTCCAAATGCATTGGGTCCAATTATTGTTTCAATGGCAATGATGATTCCAAGTGCTGTATTTACAGAAGCGTTCTTAAGTTTCATCGGAATTGGTGTATCTGTTCCTCAGGCTTCACTAGGAACATTAGCAAATGATGCACTGGGTGGAATTTTACGTTATACATACCAATTGATTTATCCATCAATGGCAATTGCGGTTACGATGCTAGGGTTCAACTTCCTAGGTGATGGACTGCGTGATGCGTTAGATCCAAGATTGAGAAAAGGCTAGGTGAGAAAGATGAAGAAATTATTAGAAGTCAAAAACTTGAAAACTTCATTCTATACTCATTTAGGTGAAGTACAAGCAGTAAGAGGGATCAACTTCGAATTAAACGAAGGAGATGTCTTAGGAATTGTTGGTGAATCAGGAAGTGGTAAAAGTGTTACCTCATTGAGTATTATGAGATTAATAGGAACTCCTGGTGAAATCAAAGATGGTAAAGTTATATTTAATGGAATCGACTTATCGACATTATCGAAAAAAGAAATGGAAGGATACAGAGGAAATGAAATAGCTATGATTTTCCAAGATCCTATGACTTCACTTAATCCTGTGTTTAAAATTAAAAATATAATGACTGAAGTAATAATGAGACATCAAAAAATGAGCAAGAAGCAAGCAGTGGAAAGAGCAATTGACGCCCGAACAGTATTACGTGCTGCGTCAGAAAGGCACCGAGCGTCCGTATGTAAACCAGTTCGATGAACACTTCGAACCCGGCATCTACGCTTGTGCGGGTTGCGGGCAGGAGTTGTTCCACTCGGATACCAAATTCCAATCCGGCTGTGGTTGGCCCGCGTTCTATGCGGCTCAGGCAGGCGACCGAGTCACCCTGCTTCCAGATCATTCGCACGGCATGGTCCGCACC
>CAYSZV010000030.1:0-17617 GCA_964435595.1 uncultured Candidatus Izemoplasmatales bacterium
TCAAAGATGTAGCTAAAAAAGCAAACGTAAGCGTTGCTACTGTATCAAGAGTAATCAATAACACTGGATATGTAAATCATGAAACCAGAAAGATAGTCGAAACTGCGATAGATGAATTAGGGTATGTTCCAAATGAACTTGCTCGTTCACTATTCAGAAAACGTTCGAATATAATCGGACTCATTGTTCCACATATTTCGACTTACTTTTTTGCTGAGTTGATCGAATCACTCGAAGAGCCAATTATGAAACATGGATACAAACTAATGATTTTCAATAGTAAAGATGACATTGAAATTGAAAAAAAATATATTAATGTGTTATCACAATATAATATTGATGGTTTAATTTTAGTTGCAAATACAAAAAGTGTAAAAGCATACTTAAACTTAAAAATGCCAATTATTACGATCGATCATATCATCGATAAATCTATTCCATCAATTACATCAGACAATGTAATGGGTGGAGAATTAGCAGCTAGGAAATTGATTGAAAAAGGTGCAAGAAATATTATTCATTTTAGAGGACCTTCAATGCTTATCACAGTTGTAGATAGAGCACGTGGATTTTATCAAGTTATGGATGAATACAATGTAGATGTTCATAGTTTTGATTTGGCGTTTAAAGGACCAGACATTAATGACATTGAAATGTTCATTAAGAAACACCCTGATGTAGATGGTATTTTTTGTAGTAGCGATATCATTGCAATGTATGTAATCAGTGTTCTAAAAAGATTGGGATACAAAGTGCCGGAAGATGTCCAAGTAATAGGATTTGACAACATTGAACTTAGTGAAGTTTTACTACCAAGATTAACAACCATTGCTCAACCAATCGAGGAGATTGGTGAAGTAGCAATTGATAGTTTGGTTAAATTAATTAACAAAAAAGAACTAGATGAAATTCACAAAATCATCCCGGTTTATTTGGTAGAAAGAGATTCAACAAAAAAATAGAAAAAATCAGCGAATTATCGCTGATTTTTTATTGGAATAAATATTTGTATAGTTTATTTAATTTTCCTGTCGATTGCTTAATAATATTGCCCTGAGAACCAAGTTCTTTGTTTAGCAAGTAAATCTTAATTTGAGAAATAATCGCATCAATAAGTATAAAGGAATCTACAATAGAAACTTCTTTTCCTTTGAGGTTTCTCATGTTATCGAATAACATGCTTTTTAGAGTTGATTCTGCTAAGTCCAAACTCTTTTTGATTACATCACTCAAGTGGGTATAATCATGATACACAACTGACAAAACATTCTCATAATTAGCTATTACATTTAACGTTTCCTGTAAGAATTTTTGACTGTTAATTTTGTCATTTTGAATTTTCTTTAGATCATTTATAAATTCATCAATCAACTGTACAATAATATAGTTTAGAAGGTTTTCTTTAGTTTTAAAATGCAGAAAAATAGTGCCTTGTGATACTTCACACTTATTTGATATATCTTTAGTAGACATCCTTAAATAGCCCTTTAAATATAGTACTTTTTTCGTTTCATCTATAATTTTTTGTCTTGTAATACTTTTATTTTCTTCTCTAACTCCCATAATGACCACTCACTCACTGAATATAAACTCACTTATATACTATCACATATCATTATTCTTTTCTACTAAAATTTCAATAAAAAAAAGAAGTATTCCTACTTCTTTTTCAATACTGTAATACTTTCTATATGAGATGTATGAGGGAACATATCCAATGCTCTCATAGATTCGATTTTATAGTTTCTTTTAAGCACATTTAAGTTCTTTGCTAACGTGCTAGGATTACATGATATATATATAATTTTATCTATTACTTTTCGATTTAAAACATCTAGTGTTTTATCATCAATCCCTGATCTTGGAGGATCAATTATAATTACATCAGGATTAAAATTCTTTTTGTAATACATTGGTAAAATATCCTTCACTTCACCAATTTCATACTCTGCATTATTAAATCCATTAATTTTTTGATTATGTCTAGCTGAATATATTGATTCCTTATTGATATCAATTCCTAAAATTCTTTCTACATGAGGAGCCAAATAAGTGGCGATTGCCCCAGATCCACAGTAAGCATCTACGATTACTTTATCTTTTGTAAAATCTAAGTGAGATTTCACTTCTTTATATAACTTAATAGCTTGCTCAGGATTTAATTGATAAAATGCTTTTGCCTTCAAATCATACTTGATTTCGCTAATTCCTTCTTGTATCGATTGCTTTCCTTCAAGAATTTCTACCTCATCACCAAAGATGCCTACATTCTTAACATCTTTATTTTTGGAAATACCAACACTTTCAACACCAGGTATCTTTATGATATCTTTTGCCGCGTTAACTAGGGCTTTATTGAAAATTGTTATAACAAGTGTAACTTGTGCTTCTCCTGTCGCACTCGATACTCTTGTTACGATATATCGAACAAGACCTCTCATTTTTGAAGAATCAAATGCGCGTATACTATGAGTGTCTAGAATTTCTATTACTTTTTCATTAATTTCATTTACTTTTTCATTTTGAACTGGACAATTTACAATGTCGACTAAATCGTTTGTTTCTTTCTTATATAATCCAGTTGTAATCCCATACTCAGTATTTTTAACTGGCATTTGAGATTTAAAACGATAATATTTCGGATTATTCATTCCGATAATTTGGCCAAACTTGATTTTATCCGTGTCTAGGTTTGCGTATCGATCCATTGCTTGAATTAACATCTCTTCTTTGAATGCAAGTTGTTCATTGTAATCAATATGTTGTAATTGACATCCTCCACAAGTACCATAATGTGGGCAGAAAGGTTTCACTCTTTTTGCTGCCTTTACTTTTATTCTTACAACATCACCTTTTGCATATTTTTCTTGCACTTCAGTGATTTTAACAACTACTTCTTCTGGTGGAAGAACTCCATCAACAAAAACGGCTTTTCGCTTGTAATAGCCAATTCCCTCTCCATTGATACCGATTCGTTTGATTGTAATTAATACCTCTTGATCTTTTTCCAATAACATATCCATAAGACACCTACTTTCTTCGTACAGTGTAATACTATACTACTAATGACTTTAAAAAGCAATATAAAATATCATTCTGTTTTGATTATATCATATATAAACAATAGAAAGTAAGTTATCCTGGATAGTTTTTTAAAAAGTTAGTGGTATAATATATTCGGAGGTGAAACTATGGATAATATTATATTCTTAAGCGTTGCTTTTGTGCTGCTACTAATAGCCTATTATTACTCTTCAAAAATGTATTATCGACAACTATTAAACTGGAACAATGAGATTACATGGAAAAAAGTACTAATGTATATCACACCTATATCGATAAAAAGTATTATTGCTCTTACTTTATTGATCTTCATTCACAATTCATTTCATGATGATCATTTGTTAGAGTTAACATTATTTATTTTTGTCTTCTTTCTCTTTTCAATATTTCAAAGTTCATTTTCCATTGCTGGATTCTTTAATAGAAACAAATATGTATATGGAAGTTTTTTAAGTTTTTTCAAAGGTTCATCTATTAAACTAAATACTTTATTTGGTAAACTATCAAATTCAATTGATGGCGCAAAACTTATCATTAGGTTGTTGATTATTGTGGGGTTTATCCTTGTATTTATTCCAAACTTTTCCTTGTATGTAACAACTAATATCATCTTCTTAATGTTAATCATATTGATGGTTGGTTTATCTCTATTGCAAAACAATATTATATACTTTGGCCTTACCAGCTTGCTAGTCTTCCAGTTAAACGAATCAGTGATTGAATGGAATAATATACCTTTTCTACCACTTACATTATCATTTTTTGTAATCGTTCTCGGAGTAGTTCTTGAAACAAGACTAGAAAGAAGAATGTTTATCTTAATAAAAGTTTTACCAGTTAAACGCCTTAATTTTAATCTCGGATATAATATCGTTTGGGACAAAAGATCAATCATAATATATCAAAATCAAATCAATCACTATTATTATACATATTTCAGAAAAATCGGTGTTGTTGTCGTATATCACTCCATATATGATGCCAAAATATCATTTATGGTTTTAAACAGAATGATTCAATATGGGAAACGATATTTAACTGAAAACAATATAGATTGAAAAACCCTAACTGTTATCCAGTTAGGGTTTTATTTTAATTACTTTGTCTTATCAATCTTAATTTAACAACTGCTTCAATATGTGATGTTTGAGGGAACATGTCAAATGGAGTAACCTCTCTAATGTCATATCCGGCTGCTTGTAATACATTTAAATCTCTTGCAAGGGTAGCAACATTACAAGATATATATACAATCTTTGGTATTTTCATCGTAATGATTGTATCCAAGAATGATTTGGCACATCCTTTTCTAGGTGGATCTATAAACAGTGCATCAACATCATAATTAGCCCAACTTTTAATTACGTCTTCTGCCTTACCAGCAACAAATCTTGCGTTTGTTATATTATTTATTTTTGCATTATCAACCGCATCTTCAATTGCTTGCTTTACAACTTCAACACCCAAAACTGTTTTACAATAATTAGCTACGCTAAGACCTATTGTACCAATTCCACAATATGCATCGATAACAATATCATTCGGTGTTAATTCAGCATAATCAATTGCTTTTTTATATAATTCTTCTGTCTGGTTTGGATTCACTTGATAGAATGATCTATGTGATACTTTAAACATTACACCATTTATGTCATCTCTTATAAAGTCTTCACCATAAAGAACTTTAGATTTTTTTCCAAGAACAACATTTGTTGTCGCAGGATTATGATTGTGAATCACTGATACAATTCTTCTATATCTACCAACTAATTTTTTTACAATCATTTCTTTTTTAGGCAACTTAGAAGTTAATGTTACCAAAGTAACAGAAATATCATCAAATTTATTTGAAGTTCTAATGACTACATGTCTAATCACACCTGTACCCAATTGTTCATCATATGCAGGTATATTCAACTCAGTAAAAACATTTTTCAAGAATTTCACAATATCAGTTGTTATTTTCGGAATAATATAACATCGTTTCATATCAATAATGTCATGGCTTCGTTGTTTATATAAACCTGCAATCATCTTGCCATTTACTTCTCCAAAAGGAATAACTGCTTTATTTCTATAATAATATGGGTTTAACATTCCAACCGTATCTCTTACTGTTGTTTCAATTTTACCCAAGCGTTTCAGTGTGTTAGCTGTACGATACTTCTTGAAATCTAATTGCATCTGATAATTCATATGCATTAAATTACATCCACCACATTCTGAAAAATGATCACAAATGGGTTCTTTTCTAAATGGAGACTTATGCGAAAAATCAATTAATCTTCCAAATCCGAAATTTTCATTCACTTTGGTAATCTTAATTGTGGCTTTTTCTCCCTTTAAAGCATTTGCGACAAATATTGTAAACCCATCTACTTTACAGATCCCCATCCCGTCATGAGTCATGTCAATAAATTCTACTTCATAGTATTCGTTTTTTTCCACCATGGGAACACCTCATATTCGACTAGATAAAATTCATCTGTATCTTCTTATACCTATTATAACACAAATAACTATTGATTTGGGGAAATTCTAATTTGAAAAAAAAGGACCTTCCGGTCCTTTTCTTTGAGGAGTTTATTCTATAACGATTTTTACTAGGTCTCCGTCAGCTGATTCTACATTTACAAGTTCACCTAACATACCTGTTTCAATCATATTTAGAATTGCATCGATATCTAAATTTAAGTCATCAATTTGATCAAACTTCATAAATCCTTTTCCGCTTGTTAATGCAATTTTAGCGAATTCTACTGGGATTTGTACATTTACTTTATCTCCATCTGCACTAATTACTTTAATTTTAAACATTTTGAATGCATTTTTTTGTGCTACTGGTTTTAAATTTTCATCTGCTTTATCTAAGGCTTTTAATAAATCTGCTCCCTCTGCTGCTGTAATTGTTTTATTTTGAATCATTTCTAATACTCTTAATCTATCATCACTCATTTATTTCATTCCTTTCGTTTTTTATTATTGTATGATATTTATTTTTGTGAAAATCCACTGTTTGATATGGAATTTCTTCGTTGTTTCGCTTCATTTACTTTATTCATTTCGTCGATCAATAATTTGTTATTAATCTCTGATCTGTTAATTGTATAATATGTTAATTGGTCCATAATAGCCTCCTTATTTTAATAACTTGGCAGCTTCTTGAGGGGTAATTTCGCCTTTTTCAAGTTTCATGAATATTTCGTCTTTTTTTATTTTTTCTTCTTCATCTACTTGATATCCAAGATGTACGATAACTTCATCTAAGTTTTTCTTTACAGTTGGATATGATATTCCTAATTCTTTTTCAATCTGTTTAATATTTCCTTTGTTTTTTATGAATACTTCAATAAAGTATAAATGTTCTAAAGATAAATAATTAAATTTTGATAATGTGAAATCTCCACTTATCTCAGTATGACAATTACTACATTTTAATTTTGTTACCTTTAACTCACTTTGACAAATCGGACATTCTCCTATAACTTTATGCATCTTTTTTCCTCCTACATGATTTTAATATCAACTTTTGCATCGTCTGTATCTACATTAATTCTTGTGTGCTTCGAATATTTCATTAATCTCGATATTTCCTTTAAATCTATATCACCGTCTAGATCTGTGTATCTTTCAGCGATTCTCAATCCCATTCTAGCGAATATCATTGGAATTGGTAAAGCAAATAGTATTCGTAAGAATGTATTTACACCTCTTCCTTCTTCTGGTACTCGAATCTTTAGTTTTATAAAGAATGCTCTTTTACCAATTTTTTTATTTTTAGGTTCCGGATATAATTCTTTATATGCTAGCTCGGGAGTAAGTTCGTTGTTCTCAACTTTATCAAGAACTGTTTGATAATTCATTATTATATCAACTCCTTGAATTAATTTTCTTAATTTTTGTATTAATTTTCTTAAGTACACCCTTATAATATAACAAGTTTTTTTATATGTCAAGCAAAAATATTAAAAAAATTAATTTTTATATTAAAAAAATCAATAATATCATTAAATATATTGATAAAATTGATTTTTTATTTGAATTAGGCTATCTTTTTAAATAACTCGGAACACAGTTTCGTGTGCACTGTTTGGTGGTTTTTCTTCATTACAAACTCACAAACAGCTTTGCAGTCTTCGATTTTGTTTAAATTATAATATGTTTTGGCTAATATATATTCGAGTTCTATAACAAGTATTCTTTTTCTTATCTGTGGAATAATTTGTAATAAAATTTCTTCAACTACTTCGTTTTCTTCTTTTAATGATAATAGATGAACTTCAAACACCTCTTCTGGAACTTCAACTTTTCTAAAAACACCATATGATTTTGCTTCTTCATATATCTTCTTATACTCAACCTCATCTTTATTATTATATAAGAGGTGAAGTTTTGTCACATAATATTGATAACGCAGGTTCGCTGACGTTTTAATATCACCGTACACTATCATTTTGTGAACTTCCATTGAACGCTCCATCTCACCCGTGTATGAAAGACCGTATGCAAGTAAAGTGTTATATTTGTTTTTATCTTTCACTTCGAATTTCTTAATTTTCTCAAAATACACCTCAGGATTCATATTCATTTCAAATTCAAAGGCATCATTGTGTGTGAACATAGAACGGGCTACGATAATCAAAGCACCAGCAATTAACACGATTCCTAACAGAACTAAATTATTTTTCACTATGCTTGAGAGTACATAATATGCAATAATCGCTGCAATCACTTCAAACATTAAGAATATTTGTCTTTTTTTCATTTTATCATCCTTTTATAATTGCACGAATGCGATCAACTGTAGGTGGATGTGAATAGCGTAATCTAACAAACAATGGGTGTGGAGTTAAATTACTGAAATTTTCTCTTGATAATACCTTTAATGCAGAAATCATTGGTTCTTTCTTAAATTTGGTCGCAGCATAACGGTCTGCTTCGTATTCATGTTTTCTACTGTAGTAAGAAGTGACTAGTCCTATCAATACAGAAATTGGATTCATAAATACAGAAAACAATAACAATCCAAACCCAAATACAACATTCTCAATTCCAAATGCACTCATAATCACGCCTTGAGATAAAATTATATATAATACAACAAACAATAAAAGAATATTGAAAGATGTTTGGAATAAATTGAATCGGATATGTTTGTGTTTACTATGTCCAATTTCATGAGCCAAAACAGCTACTATTTCTTCATTTGACATCTTTTCAATTAATGTATCGTACAATACAACTTGTTTGTATTTACCTAATCCTGCAAAAAATGCATTTAATTTTGTAGAACGTTTCGAAGCATCCATAATTGAAATCTTCGTTACTTCATACCCCACACTACTAGCAAACTCATTTATCATATCTTTTAGTTCACCGTCTTCTAATGGGATCAACTTATTAAAAATCGGAACTATCACAGGAACATAAATCACATTTACTATTAATATAAATGTCGTTGATGCGGCCCAACTAAGTATGATAAAAATATTGTCAAAATTAGCATAGAAAGCAAACAAACCAATCACTATTCCTCCCCCAATTGTAGCCAATAATAAGATATTCTTAATAATATCAATGACAAAGAGTTTCTTTGTTGTTTTATTAAACCCGTATTTTTCTTCTATTACAAATGTGGCATAATAGTCAAAAGGTATCGAAACAATCATTGTGAATAATTGGTAAATTGCTAAGAATACAAATAACTGTGTATATATATTTCCAATATTTCCAACAAGAGAATCAATGAAACTAAATCCACCAAGAGCTAATAACAAAATAAAAATTAGTGTGTTAACTGATTTGATTATTAAAGAAAACCTATGATTTTCCATGTAATACTCGAGCCACTTTTTATAACTCTCTGTATCATAGATATCATTCACTTCCTCAGGTATCTCTGTGTGTCTATTCATATAATTTAGATTTGAAAGCCAAACCTCAAACCCGAAAAATAAAACAATAATTGAATATACAATAATTTGCACTGCTAATTCCATATATATCACTCCTATCCTGCTTATTTTACCATATTTTCTCTCATAAATATATGAAAAAGCGATGTGTCACATCGCTTTTAGTTCTATTACAATATCTCTCAATTCAGCAGCTCTCTCAAAATCGAGTTTACGTGCTGCGGTACGCATTTCCTTTTCAAATTCCAAAATTAATTTTTCACGTTCAGGTTTTGATAATTTTGAAGGTTTTTTATCTACTTCAGGGATATCTAATTTAACAGATATACTTTCGCTTATACCTTTAACAATTGTTTGTGGAGTAATGTTATGTTTTATATTATACGCTTCTTGAATATCTCTTCTTCGTTTCGTTTCGCTAATCGCATATTTCATCGAATCTGTCATTTTATCGGCATATAGAATAACTCTACCATCGCTGTTACGCGCTGCTCTACCAATCGTTTGAACAAGAGAACGATTACTTCTTAAGAAGCCTTGCTTATCAGCATCTAAAATACAGATTAAACTAACTTCAGGAATATCCAACCCTTCCCTTAACAAGTTAATACCAACAAGTACATCATACGTTCCCATTCTCAATTCTCTGATTATCTCAATACGATCTAATGTTTTAATTTCACTATGCAAGTAGGCTACCTTCATACCAAGCTCTTTTAAATATCCAGTTAGGTCTTCAGACATTTTGATTGTAAGAGTGGTAATCAAAGTACGCTGGTTATTTTCAATTCGTTTTAAAATTTCAGCTACAATATCATCAATTTGTCCTTGTTTCGGTCTCACTTCAACATTAGGATCCAACAATCCTGTCGGTCTGATAATTTGTTCAACAACATGAGGAGTTCGATCCATTTCATAATCTCCTGGTGTTGCGCTCAAGTAAACTACATTATTTGTTTTACCCTGAAATTCTTTAAAATTTAAGGGTCTATTATCCATTGCACTTGGCAATCTAAAGCCGTATTCTACAAGAGTTCTCTTGCGAGATTGATCTCCACGAAACATTCCTCTTACTTGAGGAATAGTAACATGTGATTCATCAACAACCAATAAATAATCATCACCAAAGAAATCCATTAAAGTTGAAGGAGTTTCTCCTTCATCTCTTAATGATAAGTGTCTTGAATAATTTTCTACTCCCAAACAAGTTCCAATTTCTTTCAGCATTTCAATGTCATAATTTGTTCTTTGTTTGATTCTCTCTGCTTCTAATATCTTATCGTTATCTTTGAAGTATTTTACTTGTTCTTCTAATTCAGCTTCAATTCGTTTGATTCCTTCTTCAATTTTTTCTTTGTTTGTAACAAATTGCGTTGCAGGAAACAAACTAAACACATTGTAGTTGTCAATTATTTCCCCTGTAATGATATCAAATTCTCGTATACGTTCTATCTCATCATCAAACAATTCTATACGAATACCAATTGTTTTTTGATAGGTTGGTAAAATTTCAATTACATCGCCTTTTACTCTAAAAGTACCTCGATTAAAATCAAAATCATTACGTGTAAACAACATATCGACCAATCTTCTCATTAAATTGTTTCGACCAATTTCTTCTCCAACTCGCAATGTCAGCATACTGTTCTTATAATCTTCAGGATCTCCTATCCCATAAATACAGGATACACTGGCCACAACAATAACATCATCACGTTCTAATAAAGAGGCAGTTGCCGCATGTCTCATTTCATCAATTTCATCATTTGTAGTCGCATTTTTTTCAATATACAAATCTCTTTGTGGTACATAAGCTTCCGGCTGGTAGTAATCGTAATAAGAAATAAAATACTCTACTCTGTTTTCTGGAAAATATTGTTTGAACTCACTGTATAATTGTCCAGCTAATGTTTTATTATGCGCTAAAACAAGAGTTTTTTTCCCAACTTTCTGAATAACATTACTAATAGTAAAAGTCTTTCCAGTTGCAGTTGCACCCAAAAGCACCTGTTCTTTTACTCCATTTTCAATGTTATTACTTAAATATTCAACTGCTTTAATTTGATCTCCCATTGGAGTATAATCAGCAACTAGATTAAATTTAGCCATACTATCACCACCACAAGTATTTTACCATAAAAGAAGCTATCATTCTTATATATTGATTGCTATTTTTAAATAATATCAGAATTCGTTGCTTAATCCTCTATCCCAAGTGAGACTTCGGTTGTATCGATTTAAAATTCACTAAGAACCACTATACTATCATCAAGAAAATATGCTACAATGAAATTGGTGATTTTATGAAAACATTATTAATCAGTATAAATGCAAAATATATCCACACAAACAATGCAGTTAGGCTGTTAAAAGCCAACTGTGATTTTGATATTGATATATTAGAATATACAATCAAAGACTCTATAGAAGATATAATCAAAGACATCCAGGTACTTACTCCAGATATCATTGGGTTTAGTGCTTATATTTGGAATATAAACATCATTACTAAGATCATTGACAATCTATCCCTAGATGGCTCAAAAATTGTGGTTGGCGGTCCAGAAGTTAGCTACGAATCAATGTATTTTATGAGAAACCATCCAATAGATTACATCATTAAAGGGGAAGGCGAAATTGCATTCAACATACTTCTAGATACGCTCAAAAACAACAAGGAAATATCTTCTGTGCCAAGTTTGACATATTGGAACAAGGGAAAACTGCATTCAAACCCAATACAAGAAATCAAAGACCTTAATCAATTGAACCTTCCGTATTACTTTAACGAGGATGCAAAGCATATACCAAGTAAAATATCGTATATTGAATCTAGTAGAGGATGTCCCTACAAATGTAGTTATTGTCTTTCTTCATTAGAAAAAACTGTGCGTTTCTTTGATACATCAAAAGTTAAAGAAGCAATCCTTTATCTAATGCTGAATGGAGCGAAAACAATAAAGTTTCTAGATCGTACGTTCAACGCCAATAGAAACACATTAGACTTATTAAACTTCATTATTGCAAACAACAATGGGAAAACTGTTTTTCAATTTGAAATTACAGGAGATATACTCGACCCAAATATAATCAATTACCTCAATGAGAATGCCCCAAAAGGTCTATTCCGCTTTGAAATCGGTATCCAATCAGTTAATTACGAGACAAACACTCTAGTAGATAGACATCAAGATAATGAAAAACTATTTCGCAATATTAAATTGATTCAAGATAAAGAAGTCATCGATTTACACCTAGACCTAATTGCTGGGCTCCCAAAAGAAGACCTAGATTCCTTCAAAAATACATTTGACACTGTATTTAAACTCGGAGCGAAGGAATTACAACTCGGATTCTTAAAAATGCTTAGAGGAACAAAAATACGTATTGAGGCAGATAAATATGAATACGAATACGAGCAAAAAGCACCTTATGAAATTATCAAAAACAATTCACTAAGTAAAAATGACATTGAACGCATTCATATTGTTGAACATATGCTTGAAATTCATCATAACAAAGGCTATTTCAGAAATGGTATGCTGGAAATCCTTCTCAAACAAGATTCACCATTCGATTATCTGTTACGAATCGGAACGCACTATATTGAAAACGAGTTTGGATTCCATCGTTTCCAAATTGAAGATGTATACAAAAGACTATTCCCCCTACTAGACCAAGAAGACCTATACTTGATCAAACAGGATTATTTACTCAGATCGAAAATTAAGCCGAAACTTATCTTCCCTGTCATAAAAGATAAAGAAACAAGAGCACTCTTATTTTCATACCTTGAAAAACAACATTCGATCGATCGCAATGTTCTATACAAAAACAGCGTTATATTAGAGCATACTCAAGAGTACTTTGTAATATTGTATCTGCAAAATAAGAAGTCTACATTTACGATAAAAAAAGAAGATATCGATTAAGATATCTTCTTTTGTTTTAGTTTAAAACTTTTAATGCACTGAGATAAATCTCGTCTACAAAGGAATCTAATATTAAATTAGTTCTTGAATCACTAAACAACATTATTGATCCAATTACCATAGCCGTTACTACCATGCTTTTTTCTTGAGAAAGTTCTATTGATATAATTCCTTCTTTAGCCGCTCTAGTAAATATCATCTCAAACCCTTTTTGCATCGAGTTTCTTGCTGCTTCCATTCTCGCTTTCACTTCAGCTTGTACACTATCTGGAAGCTTCTTAAAGAATCCCGGAGACAAGGTTTCAATCAATGTTCTTGATTCACTAGCAACACATAATAGTGTTTTTAGTTGTTGTTTGAACGCTTCTTCAAACGAAACTGCTTCTACTTGAAATAATGTATTTACCACCTCAAAGCGATCATCTAAGTATTTCATAATGGCTGCTTTGATAATATCATCCTTGTTATCAAAGTACTCATAAATTGTACTTTTTCCTATATCTAAGTTTTTGGCTAGACTAGACATTGTGAAGTCAGCTGTGAAACCTTTTACTGTAAAGATTTTTAATGCCGCTTCAATGATTTGTTCTTTTCTACTCAACTGCTTGTACCTTTTTTCCAAAAGGAATAAGAGTAAACACTATCACTAAGATAGCCAATACTCCTCCTCCAATTACCAAAGGAAGTGATTCTAAGAAATAGAATCCTGCTGCACCACCTGCAGCTAGTACGATTGCTAGTCCAAATCCAAATACTTGTTTTGCATGTAATGTTACCAATTGATACATTATCGGTACAACGAACAACGTCAATACAGTTGCATATAATAATCCACCGATTGTCGTAACAGCCATTGGTTGCATCATTTCAGCACCATCGCCATATCCTAACGCCATAGTAATCAAAGCTAAAATTGTAGTTAACGCTGTCATGACGATTGGTCTAAATCTTGTTTTACCCGCCTCAATTAAAGCGTCTGTTAATTCATATCCTTGGGATCTTAACTGGTTGATATAATCCACCAATACGATACCATTGTTTACTACTACCCCAACTAAGATGATAAGTCCAATCAACGCTACAACTGATACTTTCATTCCAGCAAACCATAAAATCGCGAAGCCACCTGTAAATGCCAATGGAATGGTAAACATAATAATGAATGGATATTTTAATGATTGGAATTGTGAAGCCATAATCATATAGATTAATGCAATAGCAAGTGCAATAGCAAGTATCAATACATTCACAGCTTCCATTACTTCTTCATTTTCACCTAATATAATATATCCGTATCCATCTGGTATTTGATAATCTTCCAATGCATTTTCAATATCAAGCGATACTTCTGTAACATTTGCATCATCTTCAAATGAGGCAGCCACAGTAATCGTTCTTGTTCCATCTACGTGATTGATTGTTGTTAATCCTTTTTCTATTGTAACCGTAGCAAGTTGTCCAACAGTTACAGGCATTCCTGATAAGAAATTAACTCCAACAATAATATTTTCAATGTCTGAAATACTATACTGTGTTTCAGAAGTATTTGAATACATATCATAAACATATACATCATAAATCGTTCCTTCAACAGTAATTTGAGTTACTGAAGATTCTGGAGCAATTTTAGCTGCTACCGCACCCAATACTTGCGCTGTCAATACATTATATGATGCAGCAATATCTTTATCTACAGTTATTTTGTATTCATCTGCTTCTTTACCTACTCCGCTATCAACTTCTTTTACTCCATCAATTTCAGATAGAATAGCAGTAATATTATTGGCTTGTGTAGTCAATTCTTGTAAATCATATCCTTGAATTTCTACTTGTAATCCACTACCAGTTAAGATTGATGTCATTTGTTGTGATCCTGAAATAGAATATTCGATTTCTGGATAATCAGTTCTTAAGATTTCATCTAATATAGATTGAAATTCTAATGTAGTCAGATCTCTATCATCTTTTAAAAGTATACTTGCCGATGCTTCGTCTCCACTACTGAAGCCGATAAAAGCACCTTGCATACTACCAAGTGTAATTCCAACAGTTTCAACATCATCTCTTGCTGCAACCAGTGCTCCAAAATCATCCAATAAAGATAAGAACTCATCTTCAGTGATTGGTGCAGTGGTAGGATTTGTAATTGATACAGTGAGTTGACCTTCGTCTGAATCTGGGATGTATTCAAATCCTCTTGTCACAGAAAGTCCTATACTTCCCAAGAACAAGACAACTACGACTGCTAAAATAATATATTTAAATCGTAGTGCACCTTTAATGATTTTTCCATATAATACTTTATATTTTGGTTCTCTTATTGTTAAATTAACTCCAGCTTCTTCAGAAGATTCTTTTAAAATCTTAGAAGAGATTGCAGGAACTACTGTCAACGCAATCAACAATGAAGCAGTTAAACTAAATGCAATTGTTAAAGCCATTTGCATGAAAATTTCTTTAATAAATCCTTCAATAAAGATAATTGGGATAAATACTGCAATTGTTGTGATTGTTGATGCGATAATTGCACCACCAACTTGTGTTGTACCTTGTATTGCGGCATCCTTATTAGAGTACCCTAATTTTTTCATCCTGAATATATTTTCCATAACCACAATTGAGTTGTCCACCAACATACCGATTCCTAAAGCTAGTCCTCCTAGCGAAACGATATTTAGAGTAATTCCTGCCAGATATATAAGAATAATAGCGAATAACAAACTGATTGGAATTGCAAGGGCTACAATCAGTGTTGCTCTTCCACTTCTCAAGAAAGCCAGTAAAACGATTACTGCTAAAGCTGCACCGATTAGTAAATTCGTACTAACACTACCTGTTGCCTGTTCAATATATTCCCCTTGATCTAATAAGACAGTAAATTCAGTATTATCAGTTTCTTCCAGTCCAGCTATAACACTCAAGACTTCTTTTGTTACGTCTGTTGTAGCAAAACTTGCACTTTTCTGAATGGTAAATGTAATTGCATTTTCCCCATTTATTTTTGAATACTCTTTATCATTTGCATTCACATAATTTACTACAGCAACTTGATTCAAGTAAACCGGATCCATAAATCTTGAAGCGGTATCTAAAACTGTAGCAAATGGTTCACTTTCTAAAAGTGCTGGTGGAGCAGTGTCTAATGTTACTCCATATAACTCCATTAACATTCCATTCAGTGACGCTGTAACAGCAGTAGATATATCAAATAATATAAGGTCTTGAATTTCTTCTACCGAGTCAAATTCGTCTCCAACTCGAACAAGATAATTTACACCTTGATCATCTACATATCCAACTGGGAATTCGAAATTTTGGGCCATCAAAATATCACTAACTAGACTTTTATCAATCGACATTCGATTCTCATCAGGCACACTCATAATATCATATAGATCTTCTAAATCAGCGTTTAAATCAGCCAGTTCTGTATCATTCAATACAACTTGTACTTCGGACTCATATGCTCCTGAAACTGATACGCTGGCAACTCCAGCAACACGTTCTACATTAGGTAGAACTTCTTCTTGGACATATAAGGTTAATTCTTGTTGCGATAACCCTTGTTTTGATACCGATAATTGCATGATTGGCATCATATCAGGATTCAATTTAATAATCATTGGACTACCTACTTCATCAGGTAACTGTGAAGTAACCATATCCAAGTTTTCTCTCATCTCTATTACAGCACTATCCATATTAGCATCTGTATTAAACTCCATAATAACTATCGATACATTCTCATTCGACATTGATGTGATTTGTTTCACATTCGTTGTCGTCGCCAAAGTAGCTTCAAGCGGCTCAGTAACAACTTCTTCCACTTCTTCTGGACTTGCTCCAATATAGGTTGTAACTACAACCGTAAAAGGAATGTTCATATTTGGTAATAAATCGGTTGAAAGTCTTGTATAAGACACTACACCGAATACTATTACAATTATTACTGCCATAAATACAGTAATTGCTTTGTTAACTGCAAAACTAGCTAAATTTTTCATTCTCCACCTCGTTATAAAAATAGTACCCGACCGAACGGTCGGTCGAGTACTATATTATATTAAATATATTGCTTTGTCAATAGCCTAATTATTTTTTAGTTAACATTCCCATCATAACTACCATTACTTGTAGAATGTGTAACATCGATATCAAATGATGTATCATCGTTGTAAAAATCTATACCTCCATTTGATGTGTCAATCGTAACAGTATGGATGTAGACATTTTCTAAATCAACACTACCATTTGATGTATCAATAATTAAAACAGCTTCTCCACTTGTTGTAGTTATCTCTTCTAAACTTACACCTGCATTTGATGTATCTAAATATATATAGTCAGAAATCACATTTGTCACAACCATACTTCCATTTGATGAGACAGCTTCTAAATGACCTACCTCAGAGTACTTCACTTTTACATGTGCATTTGAAGTATAGAGCTCTGCGTCACCACTTACCGTAACATCCTGGATAATAATGGATCCATTTGATGTTTCCAAATTCATTTCATCAATCTTACGTAAAGTTTCGACTGTCATCTTGATAATGTTCTTATCTGATTTGGAAAAAGGTTGATCAAATCCTGATAAGTATGAATTCCTAATTCACTTCTGAGCAAATCTGCGCGATTAGGCCCAACACCTTTAAGGTAATCTATAGGAGTTTGAAGATTAGTACTCATAAGGCGAATTTACGTATT
>CAYSZV010000030.1:17627-18499 GCA_964435595.1 uncultured Candidatus Izemoplasmatales bacterium
ATGATATGGCTAAACAATTGTATAAAGAAATATATGAAGCGGATGCTTCTTTGACTATAAGCTTGTACTATTATGCCCATCCAGTAATTCAGAGTCTGCAGCTTTATCTCCCACATCTAGAATTGTTCCACTTACTTCAACTTGTGCATTTGATGTTTCAACATCCAACAAAGTGGCTGTTAATGTGTTGATTTCTACTCTTGCATTTGATGTCTGGATTGTTACTTCTTCCATATTGACACCCGCTGGTAACTCAATAATAATTTCATCTCGGACAAATAGTTCAGCTAAATCTTCAATGTCGAACCAAAAATTCACTTGGCCTGGAATATTATGAAATACTGTAATAACATTCCCTTCTAAGGTTACTTGATATACTTCTCCATCTTTCTCAACATAGTTTCTATTTACTACAAATTCAGTTCCAGATGTTTCAATCAGTTTCACCGAAACGTTTTCTGCTCTAACATCGATATCCCACTCAGTAAATGATTCAGTGGCTGTATCAAAAGTATATTCTTGATTCACAATTCTATCTGAAACATATGTTTTATATATATCATCATAATTACTCACCAAATACATACCACTAAATACCATTAATACGATTGCAGCTACTCCCGCAGTATTCTTCACAAAGCGAACAAAACGATGTCTTTTAAACCAAGCTTCTACACTAAACTTACTAACTTTTTTGTTAACATCATGATACTTCTTAAACTTAAAGACTCTTAAATGATATAATACAGACTTTTTCAATACCCAAATAAACAAGTCTAAGAATGCCAATGTTAATAAGAATACTAAATAGTATGCTCCAGTAAGGAATAAAAATGTCATAAATTCATGTGATGTATACGTTCCTACAACCA
>CAYSZV010000031.1:0-17298 GCA_964435595.1 uncultured Candidatus Izemoplasmatales bacterium
GTTCTTATAGTCCAACAATCTCTCATGATAAAAAGAGTATCGCAGCTCCACCAAATGCAATAAACGCAGCCACAATCTCTACTGGCTTTACTTTTTCCTTAAACAAGAAATATGAGAAGGGTATAATCAGTATTACATTTAGCTGAGAAATCGTTGTTGAGATTCCAAGTTGTGTATATCTCAATGCCCATAAACTAGATGTCACTCCAAGAAAGGGACCAAAGACACTACCAACCGCAATCCATGAAATTGCTCTTTTATTTTTGAAGGCTTTTGATACATTACCCCATTCTTTCTTAATAAATATATATATGATAAACCCAACCGTTGCCGCCATTACCCTTATTTGTGTTGCAGCAAACGCATTGACATCAAGGTCTATCGTATATTTACTAAAGACCAGTCCCACCGCTTGTGCTACTGCACCAATTGATGCAAAGACAACACCTTTTAATATATGAGGATGAATCTTCTTATCATCACCTCTTTTTGATAAGATAGCCATAGACACAGCCCCTAAAATCAAAGCCATCCCAATTGCTGTATACCATGTAGGTGTTTCATCAAATAAGAAGAATCCAAACAATGCAGTGATGACAGGAACAGTACTATAAATTAATAATGATATCCTTCCACCGATATCAACAAATGCTTGAAACAAGAATAAATCACCAATCACCAATCCAATGAATCCAGATATAATTAACATATACCATACATACCCTGTTTCATGAATCGGTACAGGAAGTCCTGTCGTAATAAACAAAGTCACAGTTAAAAGAATTAATCCAAAGAATAACCTGATAATATTAACAGATAATGAACCAACTTTCTTTCCAGCAGATTCAAATGAAATGACAGTAAGTGTCCAGCAAAAAGCTGTCCCTACAGATATTAATTCTCCTATTGGCATGGCATTTCCTCTTTTCCTATATTAAGGCTATCATACCACATTTAAATCAACAAACTAAGCAAAATATTGTAAAGCAACAAACTATACAAGAAATCATAGTATGATATACTGATATTTGAGGTGATACCATGAAGCATATCCATCCAATTATAAAACTAGTTGTCGTAACAGTATTAGCAACAACCATCAGTTATCTATTAGGAATAACATACTATCTTGCCGCAGGAATACTAGCGATGATTTCAATCCAAAAAACAAAATCATTATCATTAAATATAGCAGGTAAAAGAACAATTTTAGCTTTTATTTCCATTCTTCTTTCTTCTGCTTTGTTTGTGTTGATTGGCTATAACTTATTTGCTTATTCGATCTTTATACTATTAATTGTTATAGCTAGTTTCCAATTCAATTTACAAGAAGGGACAATCCCATCAGTTGTTATCGTAACACATTTACTTGTACTTGGTGAATTCTCATTCTTATTTATATTTGAAACAATACTAATGTATATCATCGCAATCGGAATAGCATTACTATTTAACCTATTTTATCCATCTGAATCATATAACGCATTGGAAAAATATCGAAATAGTCTAGACTCTACAATCAAAGAACACTTGCGATATATAAAAAATAAAATCGAAACGCAAGATACAACCTGTAAATCTACTCATGAACTAGAACAAAAAATTCAAGAAATTCTAAAAAACATCAATCAAGTAACGGGTGATTTGATTATGAAAAATCATCAAGATATCTTAGAATATTCTACTATGAGAAACAAACAATTTGATATCCTAAAAAATATATGTACGCAATCAGATAAATTACATTCAATCTATCCACAAACCAATATTGTAGTTACATACCTGGATAGCCTATCAAACAATATTGGTGTACGAGATTACGCTACCAATAAATTACAAGAAATCGATTCCTTATTCGAAGCATTTCAAGAAGAAGCACTCCCAGTCACTAGAGAAGAATTCGAACACCGTGCGATTTTGTATTACATCATGCAAGAAATCAGACAATTTCTGATACTAAAGATTAATTACCATACTCTAGCAAAAAATTAAATCCGTGAACACTCCCCCACTTACGACATTCTCAATATCCTTGAAGAGGGAGTTTTCTTGAATGTATTAGATAAAAAAATCAGAACCATTAGGTTCTGCTTTTTCTTATATTAATCTAATTAAAGCCAATTAATTATAGTATTATATATTCCAAATACTACCGTTATGACAAACAAACCTGATAGCCCATAAATGATACCCAATGCATAATCTGACTTACTCTTAAAATATACAATTACAGAAACAATTAACATAACAATTAGTAATACTCCAGTAAGCATAAACACCATGATCAATGCCCCCAAAGCACCCCAACCATCACTAGATTGATTTGCAGCTGCGACAATAAATGTAACACCAATCATAAGTCCAATCATTAAGAAGGGTGTAAAAACACCAAATACTTTATTTCTCATTTCAGTCTCCTTTGTATGTTATTTACCCTCAAACGATTCATTCTTCCTTTTGTTCAGTATATCACAAAAAAGAATTGCGTCTTTCCCAGACGCAATTCCTTATATTCTATAGTCGCCTAGATAGCCATTGAAATCAAATCCAAAGTCTTTATCCAGAATTTTCTTATAATGTTTCAACATATCTGTATCTCCCTTTACTTCAAGCTGGAAGACGGCTCTTCTACAATAAAACAATGCCTTATCCATATCTCCACTATGTTTAAAATACAATCCGTAAAAGTAATATAAAGAATGTAACAAGAATGATGTGTTATGTTCAATGTTATATGCAATCCCTTTTTCAGTTATTTCTTTTACTTTATCATAGTGTCCTTGCATCCCATATAGTCTAGCGACAGATGCATAGACACTTGGCATAATATCTCTTTTGTCCCCAAACACATTGACATCTTCATCTAATACTAGTCTTTCATATAAAAAGTCTAAGGTGTCATATACTTTTTTATCAAACTCAATCATAGAGATCAATCGTAAGGCTGCGTAATCAATAAAGGAGAATGATGTTCTTGTAATACAGTTCTCATAATCAATTAAGTTTTTCAATTTGGTAAGAGTATGTTCGTCATACTCTTTTTTTGATAGGTGATTATAGTAAATAATACAATAGTCATAAAACTGTCTTGCTTGACTTCCATCAAAGGTATACCCTTCTAAATCAAGTAATACATTCTTTGCTTCTTCTAACTTCCTAGTAGCTAGGAACTTATAAACCCTATTCACCCTACTATATTCTGAATGTTCACTAGAATAAAAAGAGTAATAGAATTCAACCAATGACAAATCTAACTTATCCAAAAACCCAAGTAGATTCTTATGTGACATAGAATACTGTTTATTCAAATATCTTGAATACTGTCTTCTTTCACATACCCCATCAACAAAAGAAGAAATAGAAATGCCTCTACTCTCTCTTAAGCCATCAATATGCAAAAATAAATCATAATCTAGTAGCTTCATTTCATCACCTCAGAAATTGGGACACAAATGTCCTATCATTCATTTTACTATAGTTTTATACTTTTGACAAAAGGAGACTGAAATGAAAAAACAAATAAAAATAGCTGTGGCTATTCTTATGGCTCTATCTCTATTCACAATCACAGTAAGTTCTGTGAATGCAGAATTCTGTGATGATCCTGTGACAGACCCTGTTACAGGTATTACTACTTGTAGAACCCCATAACAATACTCGCACATCAAAAGATGATTACTTGTTAATCTATCTTTTGTAAGTATTTGCACTTCATTTCAAAAAAGGAGGATATATATGACTGTTGATGAAATCATGAACCTAGAAATTGATGGACTAAACAATACAATCAGAACCTATTGTAAAGACAATTATGTCTTGAGTTATACCGACAAACTTAAAACTTTGGACTTTCCTAAAGACCAAGTATACATAAAAAAACTAGCTCTAAGACTACTAAACTGGTATGAAGAAGTACTACCATCTATCGAAGAAAGTAAATTCATTACCAACAAAAAAGAACACATAAAAAGTATTGAGTTACTAGAAGACCTAGTAAATCAAATCAGTACATAATTAACTTGATAAATAGTATGTGAAAACATATGTTTATATGCGGATTAGGAGCAAGGGATAAAGAAAAGACATAATCGTTGGATTATGTCTTTTTACTTGAATGCTTTATTTCTTATTAATATATTCAATTGCTTTCGAAATTGCCTCTTTACAGAAATCTATATTTCTTAAGGTGTCTTCACACTCTAAAGAGTGATCTCCATCTTGAAACACCAAGACCTCATGATCTGGATAAGCAAGAATTTCTTTCATCTGTTCTTCATTAATGTACTCATCATGATTTGAGGTGATGATGAGTCCTGGATACTGTTTCATATCATCAAGTGCATGTCTTGTTGGAGACATGTAAATACATTTATCCACTTCAAGTTTATATTTTTTTCTTGTAGCACATGATATTGCGTTTCCAATGCTTCTAGATGCAAACAAAGTCTTATTATATGTTTTTGATTCTTTTACATGCATAATTGTTTGATGCGCAGCATCAATTAACTTATTCATTTGTTCGTCATAAGACTCTTCTTCGTTTGTCAGGCCTTTATATGACAAACTTAATACATCATACCCATTTCTTAAAAAATAGTCTCTTAGATAATAAAACATTGGTACTGTCGTATTACTACTTCCTCCTGGGAAAAACAAAACAAGATTTGTAGATTCTTCATCGGAGTATAATACATGTTCTGCGATGACACCATTTTGTTTTAGACCAATTGCTTCTCTTTTAATCATAATGCCTCCATTTATTTAATCTCTTGGAATTTAATGACAAACTTCGTCCCTTTTCCTAATTCGCTATATACAAATATTTCACCGTTATGTTTTTTAATAATGTATTCGCAAATTGCCAGTCCAAGACCTGAGCCTTTTTTCTTTGTTTGCTCATCTTGCATTCCTTGATAAAACGGTTCAAAGATATATGGTAAATCTTTTGGTGCAATTCCGTCTCCAGAATCTTCAACTATCAGTACCAAATGATCTTCTTCCATTTCTGTTTTAATGGTGATAAACCCTTTTTTCTGAATGTGTTTTTCAGAATTATCAACCAAATTACTAATTACTTGCACCAATCTGTTTTCATCCACATTAATCAATACATTCGGAATGTTGTTGCTGGTCTTAATAATTATTTTTTTAGACTCGTCTTTTAGTTTTATGTTTGAGAAAATTCGATCAAACATATCTTTCGAATATGTTTCTTTTAATACAACCAATAGTCGATCTAGATCTTGTTTAGAATATCTGAATAAATCTTCTATAATTCCATCAATAGACGATATTTTATTTAAAATTGTATCAATGTACTTTTTATTTTTCTCGTCGATACAATCGTTCTTAGCCAGTAATTCGGCACTTAATTTAACATAGGCCAACGGTGTTCTCACTTCATGAGAAATATTGGCAATCAATTGTTTTCTTGATTTCTCATAATCAGCTTGAATACTGAGTGTTCGCTCCATTTGTTCCAACATAATATTGTAATTTGTAAACCTACTGACAGATACACCTTTGCTTGGTCGTAGTTTATTATATATACCATTTGATATATCAAGTAGCGCATTATCCAATTTTTGTATTGGCTTAATGATCATCTTTTGATAATTCATTCTCAAATAGATAATCAATGTAATTGTGATGGCTACTTCGATGATAATCAAAATCAACAATGTATTATCTTGTGGTGCAATCAATTCTTCTTGCGGTATACCAAAGACAATGAACCCTCTTATTCCCGCATCATCTACAACATGGAATGAAGCTTTTATCATGTTTACATCATTATAAACATAAGGTGATGTTTGATTTAATTCACTCATTGCTTCATCTGTGGTGAAGGATGTATTATTGTATAATTCATTTCCAACCAAATCCATTACCAATGCAGTAATATTCAATTCTTCTAACTGTTCTTCTAACAATACTTTGTTCATCACAGGAAAACGATCTTTTACTTGGTTTACAACAACAGATGTGTATGCTCTTGCAACATTAACATTGTATGATTCACTTTTCCTATTCGCTTGTTCAATTCCATGAAGCGTTATCGTGAATGCTGTTACCACACAACTTATTATAATGAGGTAGAAAAGGACTTTTATTTTATTCCTAGTTTTCAAATTTATACCCAACTCCCCATATTGTTTGAATGAACAATGGATTCTTTGAGTCTTTTTCAATCTTCATTCTTATTTTTCTAATGTGAACTGTAACAGTATTCATATCTCCAAAATCATCATATCCCCATATTTGATTAAACAATTGTTCTTTTGAAAACACTCTATTTGGATTGTTAGCTAGAAGATTCAATATTTGAAATTCCTTACCTGTTAATTCAATTTTCTCATTATCTACAAACACTTCATAAGATGCTTCATCAATCGTAAGGTTTTTAAACCTTTTGATTCCTTTGTTCTCATTGTTATTACTTGATAATCGATTATACCTACTAATATGCGCTCTGATTCTAGCAGATAGAACACTTGCACTAAATGGCTTTGTAATATAATCATCACTACCAAGACCAAGTCCCATAATTTTGTCTACGTCGCCACTTCTTGCGCTAAGCATGATGATTGGCAAATCAGATTTATCACGAATATACTTGCATAGATCAAGTCCTGAGCCATCAGGTAAATTAATATCGAGAATGATTGCATCAAAAACATCATTATCAAATGACTCTTTACCCGAAGTAAAAGTATGTTTAATTAATACATCAAATCCTTCATTCTTCAAATAGTCTTTTATCAGGTTTGCTAATTCAACTTCGTCATCTACTAATAATATTTTATCCATTTTATCACCTCACTATATTATATCACAGAAGTAATATAGATTATACTTACTATATTTTGTCTATTCTACTAATAATTCTTTTGGTGTAATTGATGAAATGTTGCGTCTAATTACAAATGAATTGATTATTGTTACACCAAATATAATACCAATAGAAATGACAATACTCATATTGTTAATACTTGATGGGAATTCATTGATACCCAACGAGCCAGTCATTGCACTAACAATGCTTGAAAGACTTAAGATTCCAAGTGTTCCACCAATCAATATCCCAATAATATTAATAATTGTATTTTTTAATAAATAGATATTTATAATGGTTTGATCATCCATACCAATTGATTTATAAATACCATAATTGAAACGTTCTTTGTTTACATTTGTAAGATTTAAATTCAACAATACAATCAAACAAATCACTGCAAATATACCGATTACACCTGTTGTCACGATACTTAATATATCAAGCATCGACACCAATGATGCATTCGCATATTCAAATTGTACAATCACATCTGTATGAAATAACGATTCTATCTCAGCTAATAATACATCATCTTCCACATCAGGAACAAAATTCACTTCGATCAATGAATTATTAACGAATACTTCTGGAACATCGTCTAGGAACATTCTAAAGCACATTCCTTGGTTTGTAAATCCTTGATATTCACCTACAACAAGCAGTTCTTGAATTTCACCTAGAGATAATACTGAAACGTAATCTCCAATTTTTTTATTCAATGAAACCAGCATGTTATGACCTAACATAACTTCGCTTTCATTTTCTGGTATTCTACCACTTAATACATTAAAATCAATGGCATCTAAGTCATCTGTTACAAACAGTTCACTAATTGCAGTAATATATTTTCGTTCAATCGGATTGTATATTTGACTATTCATATCAATATATTTTGTTACAACACCCTCAACATATTCTGATTCTTCTAATTTTGTTATTAGTTCTTGATGTTCCGTTAAATCCAAAGGATCTTCACTGACGATTTTGGCATCAATATCATACCCAAGCCACAATTGTAGATTTTCTTTTTGTGAGTTAAATGAATAAGAAGCTGACGATAAGGATACAATCGTAAATGTCATAGCAATAATAAACATAACCAATGTGATTATCATACGTTTATTATAGAAGATATCCTTCACTGCTAAAACAAGACTTACTGGAAGGTTTTGATATTTCGTCAAAGAAACTACTTGCTTCGTTTCATTCACCTGTTCTCCTCGACTGAGAGCAACAGCTGGCAAAACTTTTGCCACGCCTTTTGCTACCAAGTAAACAGTTAATTCAATCACACCTAGTATGAAAATAAATGCGACAATCGTTTGTAATACATTAATACTATTTGATGTACCAAATAAGTTTGATAATTCAGTTAAATCACCTAAGACAACATTCCCTAATGCAATACTACCAAAGATACCAATAATGATACTAATGAATCCAAGTACACCATATTCAAACAAATACATAGATACAATATTATTTGATGAGAATCCAGTGCTTTTTAAAGTAGCAATTTTCTTACTCTCCGTTAGGATATTGTTATAGATAATACTTCTTATAATAAATAAGCCAACAACAATCAATATCACCCCAATAAGTGTGAAAATTGCACCCATTATAATTTGGAAGAATGAATTTGCACTCAATATGATAGCATGGGGTAAAATCATTGTGTCACTAGCATGTTCTGCTAAAAGAACATTTAATGCATCAAATATTTCCTCTTCTTTTGCTGCTGAATAATCAGAATAAGTAATTCCAATCGAATATTCTCTTTCTTCTGATTCTAAACTTTCTATTGTTTCCAATGATGTCCAAAATCGATTTAAAGTAATGGTATCAAAGTTAAACGTTAAATCAACGCCAATTCCAACAATTGTTAGTACTCTACGTTCGTTTTCTGTGTTGATAATTAAATGATCGCCGATTTTGACATTACTTAATTGACTTTTTCCATAACTAAAAATGACTTCATTATATTGTAGTTCACTTGCTAACTTTCCTTCAATGATTTTGATTTGATCATATTCACTTGTTGAATATTCTGTCAAAAATACATCAGGAATCGGAATCGCTTCTTCTTCATGCATGATGTTTGCATCAATAATATTGTTATAATCA
Organism: uncultured Candidatus Izemoplasmatales bacterium; assembly: GCA_964435595.1. Classification (GTDB taxonomy): domain Bacteria; phylum Bacillota_I; class Bacilli_A; order Izemoplasmatales; family Izemoplasmataceae; genus Izemoplasma. The sequence goes on from CAYSZV010000031.1 coordinate 8,963, forward strand.
ACTAAGGTATTTATATTTGATATTTCTTCTTGATTTTCCAAAAAATCAACTATAATATCTTTTGTTTCTTCCGTACTAACAAAGATAAGACTTTGACTTGCTTTTGATTCTACAAACAGTTCTGCATAATCTCCTGTTGTTCCAAACAAACGAATTGATAAGAAAAACAAGATACTAACAGATATAAAAACTGCGACAAGAGCTACACTTTGTAATCGTTTTGATTTGATGTTTGCCCAGGCCATTAATAAGATAGTTCTCATATTACCAGCCCTTTTCACTCAAGAAATCAAAGATTACTTTTTCTTGATTATTTGTTTGATATTTAATTAAGTCTAACTCTCCTTCAATTCTTCCATCTTTTAAGAAGATAAGTCGGTTTGCATATGAAGCTGCCTTGATATCATGTGTCACCATAACAATCGTTTGTCCTTCGACATTAAAACTTTTGATTAAATCAAGTACTGCTTTACTTGAACTAGAGTTCAAAGCACCAGTTGGTTCATCTGCAAATAATATATCAGGATCATTGATCATTGCTCTGGCAATGGCTGCTCTTTGTTTTTGTCCACCAGATACTTGAGAAGGTAATTTATCTATTTGATCTGTAATTTCAATTTTATCTAATAAAGCACTTGCTCTTTTGTTAATCACATCTTTTGATGTAGCCGATAAATATCCTGGTACAACAACATTTTCTTTTAGAGTTAAATTCGAAACTAGATTGATCCCTTGAAATATGAATCCAATATTATTTCTACGGATTTTTGTAATTTCTTTTTCTTTTAAGTTATTAATTCTTTGGTCCTTAATGTATACTTCTCCACCTGTGATATCATCCATACCACTTAGTGTATATAATAATGTCGATTTTCCTGAGCCTGATTTCCCCATAATTGCCACAAACTCACCTTTGTTAATTTCTAAATTAACATTTTTTAATGCATGAAACTCCACATCATTACTGTAATAAGTTTTACATAAATTTATGCTTTCCAATATTTTTTCCATATTTCACACCTCATTCTATATACTTATTTTATCCTATACTTATTATCTGTATATAGTTTATTTATTAATTTTCTATTAAATTGCAAATAAAAAGCACCCTATCACCTTTTTCAAGGGTCTAGAGTGCCTCTACTTTTCAAAACAAATCGAGGAAGAGTTGTTTTAAAAATCATTTAGATTAAGAAATACTCGAACTGTATTTCATTAAACTTATTATAAATTTAGTCTACTGGGCAAATAGTTCCTTCTTCATTTATACCATTTCCATTTGTATCTAATTGGAAACTATAATAGTAAGTTCCTAGTAATGGGAATTGATAGAATTCAGAAGAGTCAGCAAGTAATGCAGCAACTTCAGATACAGGTACAGAAGGGATATAATCCAATTGTCCTGCTTGGAAAGATGCGTATGCTGATGTTGCATTGTTATTAAAGAATCCATTAATTGTTTCTAATTGAACTTCTGCAGCATTCCAGTAATTAGGGTTTTTCACTAATACTAATTTGTCCCCAGTTGTATATTCAGTTAACATGAAAGGCCCATTTGAAACTACTAAAGCAGGATCTGAAGCCCAAGTTCCGTCTTCTCCACCAACAGCTTCAACTGCAGCTTGTTGAACAGGCATAAAGTGATAGAATGCCATTAATGAAATGAAATAAGGTGTAGGATTTACCAATTCAACTTCTAATGTATTATTATCAATTGCAGTCACTCCAACAGCAGCACGTAATGCTTCACATTCTGCAACTGTATTACTACCTTCTGATTCATCAACATCTGTTGTTGCAGGATCATCTTCAGTTACACTACAAGCAGCGTATGCACCAGCACCAACTACGTTAGTATAATCCCAAATCCAAGCGTACTCTGAAGCTGTACGATAGTCCATACCTCTTAGCCATGCATATTCGAAATCATAAGCAGTTAAAGCTGTACCATCACTCCATAATGAATCTCTCAATGTGAAAGTAATTGTTCTACCATCTGTAGAAGTTACCCATGATTCAGCAATTCCAGGTAATACTTCTCCATCAATTTCTCTTACAAGACCTTCAAACGTATTATTAACGATGTCTCCACCATCACTTGCTCCAACTAATCCAGGATCAATTGTAGCAGGTCCAGCAGTACCGACATTCCAGTTTAAAGTTGTTCCTGTTTGCATATAAGCTTGTGAAAAATCAACACTACCTAATACAGAACGATTCCAATCTTGAAGTCTATCAGATACCAACATTGTATCACTATAGTGATATACAGGTATGATAGGCATTTCTGACATAAAGATTCCTTGCGCTTCATATAATTTTGCAAAGTGAATTGCAGGATCTGTTGTAGCTAACGCTTCTTGCATTAATGTATCAAATTCAGCGTTATACCAGTTTGGATCATTATATGCATTGTTTGATGTGAAGATTGTTAACATTCCAGAAGGATCCATAAAGTCTGTTAGCCAACCACCACGTGTTATTCTAAAGTTTCCTGTACTTCTACTATCTTGGAATACAGCCCATTCTTCATTTTGAATTGGCATAGTGAATCCCAACGTAGCAGTCCAACCTTCTTGTAGTAATTGTGCAACTGCACCATGAGCTTCTGAAGTATTAATTAAAATTTCTTCTTGTTCCAAAAGTCCACGTAATTCATCAACTGTTAATCCCATTTCTTCCGCAGCTAATGCAAATAATTGCACTGCTTCAGCGAAGTTAGTATCATCAGTTTCTAATCCATAATTTCCAGCAACAGCGAAGAAATCTAATCCGTTATTATCTGTAAACCCTGGAGGCACATATCCACCGGCAGGAACATTTCCTTCACCAAGTGTATCTGTGATTAATTCTCTATCTAATGCAAACGATAAAGCCAATCTTAAATTCTTGTTAGCGAACAGCCCATCAGGTGAAATCGATGGCACACATGGATCAACAGGATCCACACAAGCAGTTCCGTCATCATTTAGTACTTGTGGTGCTGTACATGATAATGGTTCTGGATCTGGTTCATCAGTTCCTCCGCCACACCCTGTAAGAGTGATGCCGAACACTAACATTAAAGCTAATAATAATAATTTTTTCATTTCCTAATTTCCTCTCTTTTTTTTATGATGATTTTGATGTTATGACTATTTTTCCTCTTAAATATCTTTGTTTCAAATATAGCAATTGTGTTTGTTTACATCTACTACTCATTAATCTCTTTAATATAATGACAAGCAGTAAAATGATCTTTTCGCACTTCTTCAAGTAATGGTGTAACAGTGAAACATTTTTCCTTAATAACATCAAAACTATTCATCCCTAATTCAATAATCCATTCTACATTTTCAGTTGTTATTTCGTCTTCTTGATTGAAGACAATCGTATCATTTTTATCTTTAATTATTTTAAAAGCATGTCTTCCAATCAATTCTTTCCTAAATGTAGCTTCATTGTTGTTTTCGATGCGATCAAATGCATAGCGACATCTCTTAACAAATCGACATCCAGGCTTTGGATTAATTGGGGAAGGTACATCCCCTTGTAGTATGATTCTATTTCCTTTATTTGCGTTATCGGGATCCGGAATCGGAATACTCGATAACAAAGCTTTTGTATATGGATGAAGCGGGCTATCATACAAGTCATTACTTGGTGCAACCTCCATCATATGCCCTAAATACATTACTCCAATACGGTCACTAATGTGTTTCACCATTGATAAATCATGGGCGATAAACAAATAAGTAAGTCCTTTTTCTTTTTGAAATTTCTCAAGCATATTTACTACTTGTGCTTGAATTGAAACATCAAGTGCAGAGATTGGCTCATCGCATATAATCAGTTCTGGATCAACCGCTAAGGCTCTGGCGATACCAATACGCTGGCGTTGTCCTCCACTAAATTCATGGGGATACCTTGAAGCATGTTCTCTTTTTAGTCCAACACTTTCCAATAACTCATATATACGTTCTTGTTTTGCCAATTTAGGATTCTTATGATCTTTGTAAATATCATGGGTATCGATTCCTTCAGCAATAATATCTGTAACAGTCATACGCCCATTCAAGGATGCATATGGATCTTGGAAAATCATTTGGATTTTTCTTCGGTATTGAAACATTTCAGATTCAGGTATCTTTGTTAAATCGACACCATCATACAGTATTTCTCCATCAGTTGGAGTATACAATTTAATAATTGTTCTACCCGTTGTCGATTTTCCACAACCTGATTCACCTACAAGCCCAAATGTTTCTCCCTTGTAGATTGTAAAACTAATTCCATCCACTGCTGTTAGTATCTTTTTGTCACGATGAAATAATCCACTGCTTTTATCAAAATATTTTTTTAGTCCTTTTACTTCTAATAAAGGTACTCTTATATCACTCATTTATAGATACCTCCTCTCCCTTTAGAAACGAAGGTAATGTTGGTGCTTTTTCGTCATGAAGCCAACATGCAGAGCTGTGTGACTCAGAAAATCTAAATTCTGGTGCCGTATTTGTTAAACACAATTCCATCGCATAAGGACATCTTGGACTAAATGGGCACCCAGTGGGAGGTTTTAATAAGTCCGGAGGAGATCCCTCAATGGGTACCAGTCTAGTCTTCTCATTCGTTGTCTTTGGAATCGATTTTTGTAATCCTTGTGTGTATGGATGTTGTGGACGATAGAACACATCTTGAACGGTTCCTTTTTCCATAATTTTTCCACCATACATTACAATTACATTGGAACAAATTTCAGCGATAACACCTAAGTCATGTGTAATCAATATAATTGACATTCCTGTTTCTTTTTGAAGGTTTCTTAGTAAATCTAATATTTGAGCTTGAATCGTTACATCTAATGCAGTTGTAGGTTCATCCGCAATCAATAGTTTCGGATTACATGAAATCGCAGTAGCGATTAAAGCTCTTTGTCTCATTCCCCCAGAAAATTGATGAGGGTAATCATTGATTTGACTTTCAGGATCAGGAATCCCTACTTGCTTTAACAAATCTTTTGCTCTAATCACTGCTTCTGCATGATTCATATCTGTATGTTTTCTTATTACTTCAACCATTTGGTTTTTGATTCGAAATACAGGATTCAAACTAGTCATCGGATCTTGAAAGATCATTGCGATTTCATTTCCACGTAGATTTTCCATTTCCTTTTTACTAATTTCAGTTAAATTGGTATTTCCGAATGTTATTTTTCCTTCTTTTACTTCTCCTGGTATACCAACCAATCTCATAATACTTAAAGCTGTTACACTTTTCCCACTACCAGATTCTCCTACTATTCCAAGGACATCTCCTTCATTCAGTGAAAAACTAATATCTCTAACAGCTTGTACTTCTCCTAAGTGTGTAAAGAAAGATGTACTTAAATGTTTTACTTCTAATAATTTCTTCATCTTCTCCACCTAGCCTTTTCTCAATCTTGGATCTAATGCATCACGGAGACCATCACCAAGGAAATTAAATCCTAACATGGTAAGGGCGATAGCTGCAGATGGGTAAATCAATTGATAGGTATAACGTAATATTCCACCCAATGCATCATTTGCTAATGTACCCAAAGAAGCTTGTGGGATGGAAACTCCAATCCCGATAAAACTTAAGAATGCTTCTGTAAATACTGCGGACGGAATCATCATTGTCATTGAAACAATAATTGGACCCAACGCATTTGGAATCAAATGTCTATATATAATTTTACGATTTGATACACCGATTGCTCTTGCTGCTAATACGTATTCTTGTTCTTTTAATCCAAGAACCTGACCGCGCACCAATCTTGCCATACCAGTCCAATACACACTACCCAAAGCAATTACAATTGTTGTAAATCCATCTTTTCCATTAAATATCATTATATGACTTCCAAACATATCTACTTCCCAAACAATTTCACGAAGCAGTACCATTAATAAAATTACATATAGTACAAGTGGAATTGAATTGATGATATCAACGATACGCATCATGTAGTCATCAATGCGCCCACCTTTGAATCCAGCTATACTACCATATGTAATTCCGATAAAGAAATTCACTATTGTTGCAATCAATGCAACCAATAAGGAAATTCTAGTACCATACATTACTCTTGTTAGTAAATCTCTACCTAATAAGTCAGTTCCCCAAGGGAACGCTTTGTTTCCGATTGTGTCATAAATAGAAGTTGTTTCTTTTCCTTTATATGTAAAGATGTATTCAACATCCTCATATCCAGCAGGTCTGTCATCAGGATCCATCGCTTTTAATGAATAATCAAGAACGATACGATCAACAGCTAATGTATCTACTTTGGATAGTTTTCCTTTTAATTCACCTGTAGAATATATGATTTGTTCCATTTGAATAACCATATATTGTGCAGTCGCATCACTTTTTACCGTGTAATAATCAACGATGTCTTCGTTTGTTGTTGTATCTGCGAAGATAAATTGTTCAACCATTAGTCCAACAAGAGTATCAACTTCTGTACCCTCAACTAAAGTTCCTTGATGGAATGGACTATCTGGATGTACATATTCAATTAAGACGATTGTTTCTCCAGATGGTTCTACAAAGTTTTTCAGTGCAACACCCCAAACATCACTGTAAAATGTATCTGCATCCAATGTGATTTCAGCAGGTAAAGGATAGTCTCCACCTTCTTCGTTTTCAAACGTATATTGTTTCGCATATGCATATTGATTAATTTTTGCTTCTTTATCTCGATCAATATTTTTCAAGAAATTCAATACTTCGCCATCTTCATTAAATTCAATCAATTCATATGTTTCAGTTTTATATATAAATACACCTTCCTCAATTTCATACATATCTAATCGTGGAGGTAAATTTTGTAGTCCAGAGAATGTTTGTGAGTATGACATTGGTCTAAACATTGGTCCGAAGATTGCAATTAAGATAATAATAAATACAACACTAAGTCCAACCATACTAGATTTATTCTTTTTGAGTCTTCTCCAAACATCTTGCCAGTAAGTAAGGCTTCTTCGTGATTCTTCTTTGTCCGCTTTTCTATCTTGAGGGACGAAATTATAATTTTTATCCATAATATCCCCCTAATTTCCCAGTTTGATTCTTGGATCAATAAATGAATATGCGATATCTACCAAGAATACGGAAACCACATAGAATAATGCATAGAACACGGTCATACCAATGATTACTGTGTAGTCACGATTTTGAACTGCTGCAACAAAGTATCGTCCTATACCAGGAAGATTAAACATTGTTTCTACTACAAATGATCCTACTAATATTGAAGCAACCATAGGTCCAACATACGTCACAACAGGAATCAATGAGTTCTTAAATCCATGTTTCATAATTACTTTAAATTCACTTATTCCGTTTGCTCTCGCTGTTCGGATATAATCTTGCTGTAACACTTCAAGTTGTGAAGACCTTGATAATCTTGCAACAAAGCTTATAGAATATCCAGATAATGCAATAACGGGACCGATGTAACTACTAAGAGAGGTTAATCCTGTTGCATCAACCCAATCAAGTTGTATCGCAAAGATATATATAAACCCTGTTGCAAGAACAAAACTCGGTAGTGTAACTCCTAATGTAGCCAAAAGCATAACTGAATAATCAATCATTGAATTGGCCTTTAATGCGGATATAATACCTATTGGAATTCCGACGGATATAATAAGTATCGCTGCAATTCCACCAATCTTTGCACTTACCGGAAATCCATTGGCGATCATCTCGTTTACTGACATTCCTAAAATTCGATAGGAAGGTCCTAAATCAAAGGTTATCAATCCCTTTAAATAATCAAAATATTGTTCCATTAACGGTGCATCTAAATTGTATTTTGCTTCTAATCTTTCAACAATCTCAGCAGGTAACGGTTTTTCTCTCGTAAAAGGTCCCCCTGGTATTGCTCTCATTAAGAAAAATGTAATGGTTACAATTAAAAAAAGCGTAACGAACATTGACAAAGTTCTTCTAACATAATAATTTCCCATAAAAACTAACCTCACCTTAAAAATTTTTCATATTTACTATTAATAATGTTGAGTTTTACCACTGTGAGGCAAAATTAGTTCACAAACGAAAACAAAACATTCAACGTACACTGAATAAAATCGAAGTCATATTTCTGGTTACACCAATAATTTATATTTGCATGCAATTTTTAATATATCAAGCAACCTGTAGTTGCATAAGCCGTTCTGTATTATGTTGACTTCATCACTTTTGTCTTGTCTCAAGTATATCTAACAGTTCTTAACTCAGTATGGTGAATTTATTAAATTTTTATTAAGTTTTTATAGTAATTCAGCACTTTAATAAGGCGATTATAAAATATCATTATTTTATAATAA
>CAYSZV010000032.1:0-16855 GCA_964435595.1 uncultured Candidatus Izemoplasmatales bacterium
AAGCATCGTCGCCTTGGTAGGCCGTTACCCTACCAACTAGCTAATGCTGCGCAAGGCTCTCCCAAAGTAACGCTTGAAAGCGTCTTTAAATATTCTCCCATGCGAGTGAATATCCTATCCAGTATTAGCCACAGTTTCCCGTGGTTATCCTCGTCTTTGGGGCAAGTTCCTTACGTGTTACTCACCCGTTCGCCACTAGAGAAACCGAAGTCTCTCTCGTTCGACTTGCATGTATTAGGCATGCCGCCAGCGTTCATCCTGAGCCAGGATCAAACTCTCCATAATTATATGAATTGTTTAATTATTATTCTCATAATAAGTACGATTCCTTTAAACTCAAATTGACTTGTTCTATTCAGTTTTCAAAGACCTAATTTGTCCTGCACACTCTTTAGCGTGCGTTTAATATTATATCTTACATACAATATCATTGTCAACACTTTTATGAAACTTTTTAAGTGTTTTTTTTGTTACATCCGAGTTCCAAATTTTGTGGACTCGCAATAACAAGTATATCTTTTTGCAAGTTCTTTGTCAACACTTTTTTAAAACTTTTTAAAGTACTTTTTTTTCACAACAATCAAGTGTTATTAATCGCACTGTTTAGTCTTAAGTGTTTGTAGACTGCATTGAAAAGTATATAATCATTCATTAGAATTGTCAATACTTTTGCAAAACTTTTTTCATCCTTTTTTAAGGGACAAATAAATGGTACAAAACAGCCAACTACTCCTTGTTTGTACCGCCTTTAAAAGTATAGTAAACTCCTGCTATTTTGTCAATAGAAACATCTTGTAATTTTTAGTTTATTTCTTGACCTATTTCACCCACCTATTTTTACTATATATATAAGGAAAGAAAAAGCCCACTTTCGTAGGCTTTTGTTTAAATCAGTTGCAACACAGTCTTTGCATCTATTTCTTGTTTGAGACCATCTTCACGTTTTACATACTCCACAATTCCTTCAGATGCTTTCTTCCCAACAATGATTCTATGGGGAATCCCAATCAAGTCTGCGTCTTTAAATTTACTACCAGCACGTTCGTTACGATCATCAATTAAGACTTCTATCCCGTTCGCCTTATACTGATTGTAAATTTCTTGAGCAAGATTCATTTGTGTTTCATCATTTGTATTCACAGGAATAATGTGTACTTTGAATGGTGCAATTTCATCTGGCCAAATTATACCATTATCGTCACTGTGTTGTTCTACAGCTGCCATCAATGTTCTTGAAATACCAATCCCATAACAACCCATAATTGCAGGTTTCAATTTACCATCTTGATCTTGAAATTTCGCATTCATTGATTCACTGTATTTGGTACCCAATTTAAAGATGTTTCCAACTTCGATTCCTTTGGCTTCATCAATCGTTCCTCCACACTGTGGACAAACGTCACCTTTTTGGAGTCCGCTGTGTTCTTGGTTACTTCCGTAACTACAGCTTCTACAGTAAGTAATCGTGTCTTCTCCAACTTCACTCATGACCATAAATTCATCGGCTTCATCTCCACCAATTTGTCCTGTATCAGAGGCAACAATTTTTGTATCCAATCCACAACGTTGGAAGATGTTTACATAGGCTTCCGTAAACTTCTTATACCATACATTTAAATCGTCATCATCAACGCTAAAAGTATAGGCATCTTTCATGATGAATTCACGTCCACGCATCAGTCCAAAACGCGGTCTCATTTCATCTCTAAACTTGGTTTGAATTTGGTACAAAGCAAGAGGTAATTTTTTATAACTATTGATATAATCTCTTACAACTTGTGTAATGATTTCTTCATGGGTAGGACCAAGACAAAAGTCACGATCTTTACGATCTTTCAATCTCATTAGTTCAGGTCCGTATTTGTCCCATCTACCAGTTTCTTCCCATAAATCTCTAGGTTGCAATGCAGGCATCAATAGTTCACTTGCTCCAATCGCATCCAATTCTTGTCTAATAATCTCTTCTATTTTCTTTATCACTTTATATCCAAGTGGTAAATATGTATAAATACCAGCAGCAACTTGTTTGATCAGTCCTGCTCTACTCATTAATTTATGACTTTTTACTTCTGCGTCTTTTGGTGCATCCTTTAATGTTGGTACAAACAATAGACTCTGTTTCATACAATCATCTCCTAAAATATTCTTTGAATCAATCTAACAATATCATTATACGTTATAAACACAAATAGTCCTAATAACAACAAATACATAATATAATGTAATCTATTTTCAATTTTAGTACTAATCTTTACTCCCAAAGCTTCTGCCCCTAAGAAGAACAATCTTCCTCCATCTAAAGCAGGAATCGGTAATAAATTAATTACACCTAAGTTGACACTTAATAGTCCAATCCAAGCCAACAAGCTAATAAACCCTCTACTTAATGCATCATTTGTAATTTGATAAATTCCAACAGGTCCAGCCAAATCTCCTACACCTACTTGGCTACTACCAAATAATAAACTTAATGTATCAGAAATCATTGTTGCTGAATTTTTGATTCCGACAAATCCATATAAAATACTTTGTCCAAAATTAAATGCATATTCAGGTGAAATACCAACCAATGAATCAACCATTGGTAATCCTTGTTTTTCTACCACATTTAATTCCCAAGGTTCTTCTATTGTCAACGCAGTTAACACACCACCACGAGTTACTTCCATATTGAAGTCGCTACCATCTGTATGGTTTGCTATAAAATCAACTACTTCTCCCCACGTAGATACATCGTTTCCATCAATCGATACAATCACGTCACCTTCTTGCATTCCTGCATTATAGGCTTGTGTTCCTTCCGTGATTGCTCCTACTGTCAAAGTATCAATCGCTGCTTCAGTTATGACAGCATTTAAAACACATGCACTTCCATCAAGAGCCAACACTCCCTCTGTTACGTCTTCTGCTGTACATAGTTGTTCTACTTGAGAATGGAATCCAACACTATAAAAATAGATAATCGGTGTCACTGTTTTTGTAATTGTTACATCGTTTCTTAAGATTGTTATTTCAATCTCTCTATCACTCATATATTTATCTAATAAATCAGATACTGTTTTATCACTATCTTCAGACAGCCAATAATCAACAGTTTCTCCATTTATTTCAGTGATTTTATCTCCTGGCAACAAGATTTCATATGCTGGAGCACCTTCAGTCACTTCTCCAATCACTGAACTATCAGTAGTTGGGAATCCTTGTAAAAACGCAAATAGGATGAAGACAAAGAATGCCAACACAAAATTCATAAATGGTCCACCAAAGATAGCCAAGAAGCGTTGTTTTTTGTTTTTGTAATTAAAATTACGATCGGCAGGAGCAATTTGGATTTCACGGCTTTTAATAACGTAAAATGCATCTCGTTTCACTTCCATATTATTAATATGAAGTCTTGCATCATCCACACCTTTTAAATCAAACTCTTCTACGGTGATTTGTTCGTATTCTTCATACTGAGGATCGGCAGGATCTAATATAATTTTAACAATTACATTTCCTTCAGTGATAATACGAACTTGTTGATCTTTTTTAATCAGTTCGCTTTCAACTTCTTCACCAGCCATTGCAACATACCCACCAAGGGGAATTGCTCTTACACAGTACAATGTTTCTCCGATTTTTTTACTCCATAAAATTGGTCCCATACCAAGACTAAATTCATGACAAAGGATTCCAGCGCGTCTCGCTGCTAGAAAATGTCCTAACTCATGAATGATAATTACTAATGATAATACTAATACTGCTACGATGATTCCCCACATGATGCTCACTTCTTTCTATAAAAACTCTTTTTTTACATAATCCTTAACAAATTTGTCTACTTCTAAAATATGTTCTAAGGTCAATTCTTTGTCTGGGTGAAATTCTTCTAGACAGTGAGACACAATCTCTTCAATCTCTAGAAACTTAATTTTTTCATCTAAGAATAGACTTACTGCAGCTTCATTCGCTGCGTTTAATATGCACGGAGCAAATCCTTTTTTCTTTCCCGCTTCATAAGCAAGACCTAATAATGGATATCTCTTCATACTTAATTCTTTAAATTCTAAACTTCCAATTTCCACTAAGTTTAATTTTTCCGCTTTGAATGGTAGTCTATTTGGATAATTGATTGCATAATTTATCGGTACTCTCATATCAGGATGTCCCAAATGTGCAAGCATACTTCCATCATTGAATTCTACCAATGAATGGATAATACTCTTTGGATGCATAACTGTTTTAATATGATCATAGTCAACATCAAATAAATAGTGTGCTTCAATTACTTCAAATCCTTTGTTCATCATTGTTGCACTATCAATTGTAATTTTAGCACCCATATCCCAATTCGGATGATTCAATGCTTCTTTGACAGTAACTCCAATTAACTCTTCTCTTGTTTTATCTCTGAAACTTCCACCACTTGCAGTAATCACGATTGATTCTACGGCTTTCTCTTCTCCTTTAATACATTGGAAGATTGCACTATGTTCACTATCAATCGGAATCAGAGATACATTGTGTTTTTTTAATAACGGCTTAATAATTTCTCCACCAACAACCAATGTTTCTTTGTTTGCCAACGCCACAGTTCTGTTTGCCTTAATTGCATGGATTGTCGGCTCAAGACCAACACTACCCACAAGAGCATTCACCACTAGGACATTTTCTTTTGTTGGATACGTTGCAGCTTCGATCAAACCTTGATTCCCAAAGCCAAATTCAACATTTGGGAACATATTTTTTAATTCATCTATATCTTCTTTTCTTCCTATACTAACATATGAAGGTTGAAATTCAATGATAATCTCTTGTAACTTACGTAAATTCCTATTACAAGTTACACTTAGAACTTTAAAATCATGATTATTTCTAACAACATCTAACGTCTGAATACCAATGCTACCTGTAACACCTAATATACATAAATTCATAATACATCAACTACCATTACGATAAACAATAAAACCATCGCAGCTAATGTAACACTATCAAAACGATCCATTATCCCTCCATGACCTGGGAATAAATTAGAATAATCTTTTATATCATAATCACGTTTCATTTTAGATGCAGACAAATCGCCGATTTGTCCGACAATAGAAATCACTAGAATCAATATGATAGAAACAAGTATTGACATTTCAATACTTCCAATAGCTTGTAAATCTGTTAATAAAATATATCCAATTGTTAATACAATTGCAGATAATGTCCCATAGACGCTACCTTCAATACTTTTCTTTGGACTAATTTTTACAGCCAAACGATGTTTCCCGAAGCGAACTCCAAATATATAAGCAAACGTATCTGTCATCGCTGTTACCATAAATAGGAACCCAATTATTAACAATCCATCAGGTAATGCTCGTAAAAATGCAATTGAAACAAATCCAAAGACCGGATAATACACACTTACAAACATATTTCCAAATTCATTTGCTCCAAAGTCTTCAATAAAGACTAAAAACATAGCCCCTACAATCACAAAGAAGAATACAAGTGCAAATACAACATCAACATGAATTTCTTCTAACAAAAACAATTTAATTGCTAGGAATAGTCCTGCTGAAAATAGTAGTTGGAATCCCAATACAACGTAATTATTTTTTTCTTTATTGAACATTCTAGAAAATTCCCAAGTTGCGATGAATGTACATAAAATTAAAACAACATCTAATATCCATCCACCAATAATAAACATTGGGATGAAAAAGGCTAACAATAAAGCCCCAGTTATCACTCTAGTTTTCATCAGATTTCAATCCTCCAAATCTTCTATTTCTTTGTTGGAAGTTATCAATCGCTTTTAATAACTCTTTTTTGTTAAAAGCTGGCCAATGTACATCTGCAAAATACAATTCACTATAAGCTAGTTGCCACAATAAGAAATTACTAAGTCTTAATTCTCCACTAGTACGAATCAATAAATCCAAATGTGGTAAATCTTTCGTATATAGTTTACTTGTCATCAATTCTTCATTGATATCATCAAGACCAATTTTACCATCTTTATATTCTTGCGCTATCTCTTTGATTCCAGAAAGCATTTCAGTATAGCTTCCATAATCAAAACAGATATTCAATGTAAGACCAGTACGTTCTTTTGTTTTTTCTTCTACTCTGATAATCAATTCTTGTACTTCCATTGGAAAACGATCTCTTCTACCTGAAAAGATTACTCTAATATCCTCTTCTTCAAACTGTCCTTTGAACGTTTCTTCAAATTCTTTTGGAAGTCCCATTAAAAAATCAATCTCTGCTTTTGGTCGTTTCCAATTCTCAGTACTAAATGCATAGACACTCAATGCTTTGATTCCAAGTTGTCTACATTCAATCGCAATGTTTTTTAGGTTTTCACTACCCTTTTTATGACCAAAAGTACGTGGCATCGCACGATTTTTTGCCCATCTTCCGTTCCCATCCATAATGATGGCAATGTGTTTTGGTATATATTTACTTTTCACATTTGATTCTAAACTCATGGTATCACCTCTGTTTACAATTATTAATTATACTATATATAATTAAATACGCAAATAAAAAGAGCCACAACTGGCTCAATTCCATTTCTAACTTACTGTTTCAAACGATCGTATATTTTTCTCGTCATCTTGTTTGTTTGATTCGTTTTCATAGAAATCTCAGCAAACATTAAACTTGGGAAACCACTAATCAATAATACCACTCCAACTACTCGCTGTCCGTTTGCGATTACTGGACCTAATAAGGGCTCAACTGTTTCCAATCCTACTTCTGTTAAACCTTCTAATGATGGGATAAAAGATGTCACCAAAACTAGTAGTCCAAACAAAAATAAAATCGCACCAGATAACCATATTGTAATATTCATTATTGTTTTTCCATTGGGATATTTAAACATACTCCGCACCTCCAAGAATGATTATATCATAATCATAGAATAAAGACTACATCAAATGTAGTCTTAAATACTCATTATATCGTCTTCTTTTTGCTTACAAACTTGATCTACTTTATCAGAATACTGGTTCGTTAATTCTTGTACATCTTCTAAGTATCCTTTTAAATCATCTTCTGAAATCTCACTTGCTTTTTCCAATTTTTTTAATGCATCATTTGCATCACGACGAATTTGACGAATATGAACTTTGAATTCTTCAGACGTTTTGTGAATATTTTTTTTCAATTCTTGACGTCTTTCTTTTGTTAAAGCGGGAAGAACAATTCTAATTTGGTGTCCTTCATTCTGTGGGTTGAATCCTAAATTTGCTGCATTAATTGCTTTCTCAACATCTTTCACAATGCTACGATCATATGGTTTCACTACTAATTGACTAGGTTCAGGTACACTAATGTTTCCAACTTGAGCAATTGGTGTAGGGGCACCATAATAATCCACATAAACAGTATCTAGAATCGCAGGGTTCGCACGTCCTGTGCGCACTTTTGCGTACTCTTTATGTAATCCATCAATGGTATGTTCCATTTTTTCTTCTGCTTCTAATAAAATCATATCAGGCATAATTGTATCCTCCTTTAATAAATTGTTGTTCCTATTTTTTCAGAAGCTGCGGCTCTTCTAATATTCCCTTCAACATTCATATCGAAGACAATGATTTTGATATTATTATCTTTACAAAGGGCAGCTGCTGTTGAGTCCATAACTTGTAGGTTTTGATCCAAAACTTCATGATGTGTTAAACTCTCATACTTTATTGCATCTTCATATTTTCTAGGGTCCTTGTCGTATACCCCATCTGTTCCATTTTTTGCCATCAAGATAATTTCAGCTCCAATTTCAGCTGCTCTTAAGGCACTTGTAGTGTCGGTACTAAAGTAAGGATTTCCAGTTCCCCCACCGAAGATTACGATTCTTCCTTTTTCAAGGTTTGAAATAGCTTTTCTTCTGATGTAAGGTTCCGCAACTTGAGGGATATTTAATGAAGTCATCGTTCTTGTTTCTAAACCCAACTCCTCTAGTGCGTTTTGCAATGCAAGAGCGTTCATGATTGTTGCAATCATTCCCATATAATCTGCACTACTACGTTCCATTCCCATTGCTTGAGCTGTTTTACCACGCCAAATGTTTCCACCACCAACAATCACTCCAATTTGAAGACCTCCAAGATCGTGAGCTTTCTTGATTTCTTTGGCAATCTCGCGCACTTTAATCGGATCAATCGCTTGTGACTTATCACCACTCATGGCTTCACCACTTAACTTGATAATGATTCTCTTTGCTGCCATATAAGTACCTCCCTATTATTAATTTAGGACACAAAAAAGATTGCGTCCTAATTTATTTTTTCAATTATGCTTTGTTCACTTGTGCCATTACTTCTTCTGCAAAGTCGTCTTGGCGTTTTTCGATTCCTTCTCCTACTTCTAAACGTAAGAATGAAAGAATAGATGCATTTTTCGATGCAACAAATTTTTGCACTGTTAAATCAGGATCTTTAACAAATGGTTGATTTACTAAACAAATTTCTTTTAAATATTTGTTTAATCTACCTTTTACCATTTTTTCAACGATATTCGCTGGTTTTCCTTCGTTTAATGCTTCGTTTGTTAAAATTTGTGTTTCATGTGCGATTACGTCTTCACTAATTTGTGTTTGGTCTAAATACTTAGGGTTGATCGCTGCAACGTGCATTGAAACATCTTTCGCTGCATCTTCAGTTCCACCTTCTAATACTACCAATGAAACAATTTTTCCACCCATATGTTTGTAAGCACCAAAGTGTTGAGAATCCGTTTTTTCAAATCTTGTTACTCTGCGTAATGAAATTTTTTCACCAATACTAAATGTTGCTTCAACAACAACTTCATTAATTGTTTTGCTTCCCATTTTAGCTTCCAAAGCTTCTTCAACATTTACAGCTCCACTCGCTAAGACAGATTCTGTAATATTAGCTAATAACTTTTGGAAATCAGCATTTTTTGCAACGAAGTCTGTTTCACTATTCAATTCTAGTACTACTGCATTATTTCCATCTACTAAAACATCACATAATCCTTCAGCAGCAATTCTATCTGCTTTTTTCGCAGCTTTTGAAATTCCTTTTTCTCTTAGCCAGTCGATTGCTAAGTCCATATCTCCATCTGTTGCAGATAATGCTTTTTTACAATCCATCATCCCAGCACCAGTTTTATCTCTTAACTGTTTTACTAATTTTGCACTAATAGCCATGATTAGTTACCTCCATTTATTTGTCATTTATTAATATACCATATTTATGTATATTATTCAATTTAATATGTCTTATGTTTTTCTTTAAAAATAAGAGCCCGGAAGCTCTTATTTTACTATTTCAAAGCTTCGATTAATTCGGCTTTTTTCATTTTTGAATATCCAGAAAGTCCTTTTTCTTTCGCTTCAGCTTTCAGTTCTGTAACTGTCATCTTTGCGAAATCTTTACTTTCTACTTTTGCCGTAACATTTTCTTTTTTTACTTCAACTTTTTTAGGAGCTTCCTTTTTAGGAGCTTCTTTTTTAGGAGCTTTTTCAACTTTAGGTTCTGTTTTTGCTACTTCTTTTGTAAGAGCTGGTTTAGACTCTTCTTTTTTTACATATGGTTTCTTTGCATCTTTATTGTAAGGTTTTGCATCCTTGTTGTAAGGCTTACGATCTTTGTTGTAAGGTTTGCGTTCACTGTTGTAAGGCTTACGGTTTTTATCGTATTCTCTTTTTGGACGTGGTTCGTAAACAGGTTCTTCAATAATGATTTCTCCACCAACAGCTTCAATTGCAGCGTTAGCTAGTCTTGAAACGATTAGTTTTACTGAACGGATTGCATCATCATTTGCTGGGATGATTACGTCTACTAAATCTGGATCACAGTTTGTATCAACGATACCGAATACTGGGATATTTAAGATTCTAGCTTCTAAGATTGCGTTTTTCTCTTTGATAGGATCAACTACGAATAAAGCTTCAGGTAAAGTTTTCATTTCTTTGATTCCTGATAAGAATTTTTCGTAACGATCTTGTTCTTTCTTAAGAGCAATAACTTCTTTCTTAGTTAATTTTAAGAATGTACCATCTTTGTCCATTCTTTCAATGTCTTGTAATCTTCTGATTGATTTTCTAATTGTTTTGAAGTTTGTTAACGTCCCTCCAAGCCATCTTTGTGAAACATAGAATTGTCCAGTTCTAATTGCTTCTTCTTTTACAACAGATTGTGCTTGTTTTTTTGTACCTACGAATAAGATTTTTCCACCATTTTTACAGATTTCTAAAAGTTTTTGATATGCTTCCTCGATTAATACTACAGTTTTTTGTAAATCGATAATGTGAATCCCAGAACGACTTGTATAAATATACTTGTCCATTTTTGGGTTCCAACGGCGAGTTTGATGTCCGAAATGAACACCAGCTTCTAATAATTGTTTCATTGAAACTACAGCCATGTTTAATTCCTCCTTTTGATTGTGCCTCCACTACCTTCTATATAAGTCATCACTACATCTTGTAGCTCACGACAACTTACTCCAGTGTGTGTGTATTTTTACGGCTTTTATATTTTACAACATTAATCTTCCTAAAGCAAGAAAAATATATATAACTTAAGTTATAATACAAAAACTAGGGAAATTTCCCTAGTTTGATTTTACTTTTTTAAATGTATGCAAGTCTTCGGTATCAAATTCTTTAAGAACTTTATAAAGTGGTTTAAAAAGAAGTATTACAGTCATAAATCCAGTCACTGCCATAATAATTTCAAAGGGTAAGTCAGCAACAAAATATGGCCACACAGTAGTAATTCCTTGTTCTAACATTTTAAACGGAATAAACATCCAACCATAAACAAAGCCGAATCCAAATGCAAATAGTGCTAGTTTAATTTCACTTTTTGTGCCCTTCAAATACGTATGTATACTAAAGGGAATAAGACTCCACCCAAGGATCATCGGAATCATATACAGTGGATTCAGTGCACCCATATACATACTATCAATTAAGACATAAACAAGAATCAATAATATACTTTCTCTTAAGGTAAAAATTGAAGAAAATAATATAATTAGTAAGACTGTAAATTGAAAGTTTGGAACCATCAATAATAGTTCTTCTTGAATAATGATAATCGGAACTGCAAGTGCAACCATTAACAATCGTTTCACACTCATTATTCTCCACCTCCTAAAGAGGTATAGGTAAAGGTATAAACCGTATCATCTTCCACCATTATAGAGTCCACACCATATTGGCTTTCATCTCCATTAATTGTGATTTCCAGGAAACTATTATACCAGTCTGTTTCCAC
This sequence comes from uncultured Candidatus Izemoplasmatales bacterium, assembly GCA_964435595.1. GTDB lineage: Bacteria > Bacillota_I > Bacilli_A > Izemoplasmatales > Izemoplasmataceae > Izemoplasma. Next base: position 11,235 of record CAYSZV010000032.1, read on the forward strand.
ATCTTCTATTGCCAAAATCATATGATTGTTGAGCACTTTGTATGAGCAGGTATCGTCCATCTTAAAGCCAGAATCGGCACATCCAAGTGCATAGTTTTCCTGCAGTATGTCAAACAAGGAAACTTCTTCTTCAAAGTCATAATAATCACTAATTATTGTGACTCCAACTTCATCGACGACTTCAATGTGAATACCACCTTGTACATCTCCACTTAGGGGTGTAGAAGCATATGTATATCCAACAAAACTAATTCCCAACACTACTAAAATGATTATTATTTTTTTCATATCTTCCACCTCCTATTTGTAGAATATATTTCTTATTATTCGAATGAGTATGGGTTTACCGCACTCATTGTATTTACATATTGTTGATATACCACTAAAGCCAAAAATGCTTGTGGTGTACTAAATGCCAAATCTTCTGGAACTTCATCTGTTAATACCCAGTCAAATGACCCTGTCTCAGTTTGGAATTCTAATAGTCTAGTAACTAAGTTATTTTCACCTTGTGTGTAATTTACACCACGTGGATCAATCCCGTTTGCTACCAATCCAAGAATGACAGCAGAAATACTAGCTGCATTTTCACTAGATCCCCATCCCAAATCTCTTGTCATTATTCCACCAGATGGTAATTGGTCTGTGGTAATCCAAGTAGCAAATTCTGAAATCATTGTATCCACATCTGTATCTCCAGCATATTCACTTAAAGCTACCATTGTTATTCCACCAGAATCCAATCCTAAGTCGAATGGACTTTCGGTCTCATATGATTCCAAAGCAACCAATTCAAAGGGACCAAAATCTGCTGTGTTTTCGGTGCTATTCATAGCTATAAGTCCATATGCAGTCCCACCATATGATCCTGTTGTTGCAATTCCTGCAAATGTATCATACAAGCTGTTGGTATCACTACCTACAGCATTCAAACGTATAATTGCTTTGAAATAATCTGTGTTTGTAGATAATGATGAAGTATCAATTAATGCTTCCATTTCTGATGGTGTAATATAATCGTCTAATACACCCAATATTGATAATGCCGCCACAACTGCATAGTCTGCAGAAGTACTGTTCACATAATCTGATATATGGTTATCCATAAATAGATTGATTCCATTATATACAGCTTCTAACCCAGTGTCCCACCAAGTTAATTCGAAAGAGAAAACATCTCCATTTGTAAAGGTTGCAGTATCTACTCCTACCATAGAAGCTTCTCCATTTTTACCAAATGAAATAAAGTTTCCTGCCATTGTAGTGATTCCTTCAATACCATTTATAAATGCTCCATATTCAGAAGTAGTATATTGTACATCAAATTCTTCTTCTAACAATTCTAATAATGTTCCATCGAAATCATCATTAAATCCTACAGTTCCACTTGAATAATTTCCGTTTCCATCATCAAATGTAACCGTAATAACATTGTCATAAATTTGAGCTTGTAAAGCAGCAATTTGTGCTTCTAAGTCCAAAACTATTTCTTCATACTCTTCTACCGATTCTTGTAAAGTTGACAAGTCCTCTAATAGTACATTAACTTCATCTAGCTTGTCTTGTAAGTCTTCTTGTAAAGTTGCAATTTCGTCTGCTGTTTGTGAAATTTCGTCACATCCCACCATTGTGAAGGCAAGTATAAAAATACTTACCACAGAGAATAGTTTTTTCAATTTTGTGTCCTCCTATGTATGTTATTGAAAATAAAAAAACCATCCCCCTGGATGATTACGTTTGATAAAACATAAAAAATAGATTTATGTTAAATTAAGCCGTATTACTCATTACCCAGGAGTACTTTCTTCTTGATGATAATTAGGTAGGTCTACCGGCTTAATTTCGTCCTACTTTGCACCTTCCCGCTATTTGCAGTGGTATGTTGCATTTCGTCCATATTACGGTTGCTGGGACAGCTTGAGATTTGAACTCAATTCCCTGTTATGTCTTAGAAAGACACCTAACATCTATTCATATTTTAGACTGAAAAGAGAACTTTGTCAACAGAAATAAACGACTATTTTTAGCCGTTTGTATGCGTATTTGTTCATATGTATATCTAGACAAACAAAAGACATAAAAAAAAGCTCAATGAGCTTTTTATTTTCCAGTACTACCAAATCCACCATTTCGTTTCGTAGTTACTTCATCTTCGTTTGAACTCACTAAGTATTTTACAAAAATACCTTGTGCAACACGCTCTCCTTTTTTAAGAGAAACAGTCTCTGTTCCAAAGTTCCATAAGCTGACAAAGATTGCACCATCATTATCAGGATTCCCATAATAATCTTTATCGATAATTCCAACATTGTTTGGAATCGTTAAATGATAACGTCTTGGTAAACTACTTCTTGGATAAAGTTTTAATACTTCATCATCCATCATATAGGCTTTCACACCTGTAACAGCCATTTTGATTTCACCTGGTGCTATTTCTAAATCTTCTATGATTGCAAAGTCATATCCTGCACTGTGTGCAGTTCCCCTTTTTGGCATAGAAAAATCAAAATTCTCGTATCCTTTTGCTCGTTCAAATCCTCGCACTAAATCATCTCCTTAAGTCTTCTGAGTACATACAATTCACGTTCAGTCCATGGAAAGAAATCACCAGAGGCAATCTTATCTTCATTGACTTTTATCGCTTCATCTAGTGTAACCCATTTTGGTAAAAATCGCAAGGCGATTTCACTCTCCGAAAGGCTTAAGCCGATATATTCATCTTGCACTTCACAAAAATAGTAATAACTTCTTTGATAAAAGTATTTCTTTTCATCATATATATCATTGTAAATTTGGTCTACATATCCTAGACTTTCATTTACACTTTTTAATTCTCTACCTACTTCTTCTTTCACTTCTCTCCTTAATGCATAATGGCGTGTTTCACCCTGTTCTAATCCACCACCAGGAAACTTAAATTCCTTAGAGGTTTCTGAATATACCAATAATATCTTATTTTCTTTCAAAATAATTGCACGAACAGCATTTCGATAAATGATTGGCTGATAGCCTATCTTGCTATTTCTTTTATCAAATATTTTTAATAGTTTCATGATAATATCACCATTAATTGAGTCGCAGAATCGAACCCTACTTTCTTGATATATTTCTTAATCTTTTCTCCTTCTTTTACGAAGGAATGATAGTCTTGATGATCTTGTACTTTCTCAACTATACGATCTACAGTAGAACAAAGCCAATCAATTTCCTCTTTTGTGTTATTTGAAGGTCTATCAACTTCTAAGTTCCAAGCATCCTTGATTGTAAGTTCACTATTTTCTTGTAGCGTTTTTAAGATGTCGACTGCTTTCATTGTTTCGTTGTGGACATCACCATTTATTCTATCAATCGAAGCTGCGAAATGATGAATCTTCATATGTGTCTTTTGTTTCTTTGAAAGCCCATTAGCCATCATTTCATTTAGTAAAATAAATCCACCCGGCTTCAGCACTCGTTCCATTTCACGAAACAAACCCTTGATATCATCTAAATGATGTAACGTGTTTGATAAACACACCAAATCAAAACTATCATCATCAAAGTCCATCTTATATCCATCCATCAATTGAAAAGAAATACGCTCGTCATCAAAGTTTTTACTTGATGCAGAAACAGCAATTTCCATTTCATCAATACCTATAATCTCTTCAAAAGAATCAGTCATTGAAACAATCAATTTAATGAAGTTTCCGTTTCCAGTACCAACATCGAGTATCTTAGAAAACTTATAATGATTTAAGAAACTGTTAAATTTTCTCACAGTACCGCCCTCCAGTCATTTTCATTATATCATAATTTGTACTTGTGCAAAGTACTTTTTGTAAACGCTAACAAATTTTGTCTCTCCTGTAGTAAATTACCATTATACTTGTATTATAAAAACTTCTTTTATGGAGAATTATTTTTATCAATGTGGGACACAACATTTTGAAGTCTTTTTAAGCCCTTTTAATCCATGCTCATTCTAGTTCCATTGAAAAAAACAGTCCTTCAACATAAATTACTTTGCTTCTATTTTGCAATAATTTGAGGTAAAATAGAGGAGTAATTTAAAATAATTATAGGAGATGATTATGTGAAAGTTAAATTTCTTGGACATTCGGCAGTTCTAATTGAAGATGGAGATTTTAAATGTATTATAGACCCTTATTTGTCTCAAAACCATTCTTATATAGAAGACCCAAAAGATATTGATGGGATTACTCATATATTGATTACACATGGGCACGGAGATCATATTGGTGACTGTGAATCAATCGCACTACAAAACAATAGTCTTATTATATCAAACGCTGAAATAGTGAATTATCTAAGAACTAAGAACAATAGTTTGAGAGTTCACCCTCTACAAATAGGTGGCTCTTACCAGTTCGATTTTGGAACAGTTAAAATGACACCTGCTTTACACGGATCAGCAATCCATAATAATGGCGCATTAATATACGGTGGACTTGCTGGTGGATTCTTAATTGAACGAAACGGACAAAAAATTTATCATGCAGGTGATACAGGCCTTTCGATAGAAATGAAATTACTTGAATATGATAATATAGACTTAGCATTTTTACCTATCGGTGGAAATTATACAATGGATATCAATGATGCAGTACGAGCGGTTCATTTCATTAAACCAAAACAAATTATTCCAATGCATTATCATAGTCGTGGCATAATACAAGCAGACCCAGAAGAATTCAAACGTAAGTTACCTGAATACAAAGTCACCATACTAAACAATTCAGAATCTATAGAACTATAAAAAAGAAGCCAATTTGGCTTCTTTTTTATATCTAATTGTTGAACCCTATTGGATCGAACTCCAGTAGACGGTGTTGGAGACCTAAAATGCAGATAAATCAGGTATTATGAATGAAACAAATAATGTGATTGAAGCGATTATTGCAAAAGATACCCCTGAGTATAGTAAACCTATAAGACTTTGCTTGTCTCGAAATTTAATGCATGCTATGATGCTTGATATAAGCGAAACGAAAACCAATATGAATACAACTATTATAAAAATATGTTCCGTCCCTTCAAGTACCCCTGAAAATATATTGATCGATACTGATGATGCTCCAATTAAAAACACTGCTAGAAACAGAAATGCTGATAATAGTGATACTCTTGCCAATATAATACTTAGTTTCATATAAATACATCTCCCTGCTTGCTTATTATAGCACTTAATGGACCCTTACAATACACTTATGTAGTGAATCCTTTATCACTCTATTTTTGGGTAAACGGTGTTGGAGACCTAAATGTCAGATTCATCTAAGTCAAAATACTCCTTCCAATTATCACCGTTAATACCTTTGTATCTTCTTGCAATTGATTCAAAGTATGTTTGGTTTAAGGCGAACTTAAAATAAAACTTGTTCTCAGAGTTTATACTGTTTATTGAATAATACTGAGTCACTTCACCTTCAAACTCAAAATACCCTCTTTCATTAACTGATACTTTCAGAAAGCCAGGATAATCATAAGATTTAAGATTTGTTTCTCCCTTCAAGTCATAATACATTCGAGATATATCATTTAGGAACTTCCAATACTCAGAAGACCCAAACATAAAATACTCAGTTTCACACTTAAACTTTTGATTTTTAATAACTAAA
>CAYSZV010000033.1:0-12047 GCA_964435595.1 uncultured Candidatus Izemoplasmatales bacterium
ATGCTGGTAAAGATGATGACTTTGATGAAATTACAGCAACACTAGAAGCTGAATTGCTTAATCAAATGATCGCAATACCTTTATTTACATCAGTTAATTCAACAGTTTATAGTACTCGTATCGTATTTGAAGCTGATTCATACCATGCTCGCATGGGGTGGGGTGGACTGAAATATATGTACATTGGAACAGAAGCCGAGTGAACAAAAGAAAAAGACTACATTTGATGTAGTCTTTTTATATGATTTCTAATTGTTGATATTTTCGTATAAATAATCTAGAGCTCTAAAATAACTTGCTGGAAGTACAGTATCTTCTTGTTCAAGATATTCACTTAAAGCAATTGCCGTTCCATCTTCAGGTTGCCACTCAGCAGTGTCAGGATAGTAATTATATCTTTCAAATTCTTCAAATATCATAAAATAATCACCATCAACAATATACATAATATTCAATCCCATTGAGGTTAACGAAACACTGAACAAGTCTTCCATTGATCCTTCATAGTCAAAGGTGAATCCTTCAGAATCAAAGAAATATAATGCACTTTGCGTTGCTGATGCCATTTCATATGCAGGTAGTTCCACTTCGACTTCATTAAAATCTTCAAATTCTATTTCAGCTTCCATTATGATTCCATCAGATTCCATTTTAAATCTCATTTCTACAAAATATCCATCTACAATAACAAGTGTTAATTCTTCCAATTCATCAATGACATCAATAGCAACATACTCTCCGTCTTCATTTAATTCAAAGTCTTCTTCTGTAAACTCATCAATATCGAATGCTTCAGTAATTTCATCTTCATCTGTTGAAAAATCTAATAAAGCATATGTTACTTCCTCAAACTCATCAATTGTATAGAGATTACCATCTTCTTCAAAAGAGTAGGTCGTCATCCCTAGTATACTTGTTTCAGTCTTATCACCATCTATTTTAATAATAGCTGTGATGGATCCAAAAAATGGTACGTTATTAATCATCATTTCAATTTCATAACTATCTAAAGCTTCCATATTTTCCATAGCGATTTCAAATTCACTTTTTGGAGTTAGCGTTTCACATCCTGTCAATACAAGTACTGTCGACAACATAATAAATAATACAAATATTTTTTTCATTTTCATCCTCTTTCCTTATTTTTTTATTCAAAAATATTATACCATCTAATTATGAATATTTTATGACTTTTTCAATAAAAAAAGGTGCAGAGCTTCTGCACCTTTGATTTTTGACTTTAATCAATTCCTTCTTCTTCAAATTCAAGATTATCCATACTTACGTCTAATGCTATAATACGGTCACCCTCATTTGCATCATTGTAAATTTCTTTTATGTCCAATTCAACTGCCACTTCGAATATATTATTTAAACTATCTTCCTCTTCTTCTACATAAGGTAGTTCAAACATATGTACTTCATCTTTCTTGTCATAATACAAGATGAATCCGGCTAAATCTCTGTGGTCTAGTAGCCTTTCTACTACTTCTTTATCGTCTTCTTCTTGATTATAAAGAATTTCAATATGGAATCCCCCACAAGTATAAACTCTATCGAATTTATATGCATCACCAAGTTCCCAATTTTCTGTGATTTCTTCAATCACGATGTCAACAATACTTTCTTTTGTTAATATTGTGCTGTCCCCATTTGCGTGTAATAATTCAATACTGTCCAGTTTCTTCATCGAATCAACTCCTTAATATTATTTACTACAATTATATTATATCATTCATTATAAGAATTTTGAACTGCAATAAATAAAAAGAAAAGGCAACGATTTGATCATTGCCTTGAAAATTGCTTGTTAAGTCGTATTTGCGTACTCATATAAGAGTTTTAATATGATTAATGCAGTATCACAATACTTGATTCTTTTATCAACTTTAAGGTCATAAAATTCATTATCGTGATAAATTCTAAGAGCATCTTTTTTATGCCCAAAGTTGAAATCTGGAGCGTTGTCCATTTCATCAAATCGAATCACTTTGAAGATTCCATTCATGTTAGAAACAACTTCATCTTTTGTGATAGCAAACCCTCTGTTTCCAGTTCTAAACATTGTATCGTCAAAAAACACAATAATATCAGATTTTTTAAATCCTTTGTTTCGGACAAGCAACTTTGTCTCAGCTAAAAATACAGATAGTGGAATTTTTCTAATATCTAGACCAAAAGAAAATTTGTTGACAATTGAAGTTCCTTTCATACCATTAATGATGCCGTCAATATTGATCATGATTTCCATTTGAATATCTGCAATGTTTTTCGGTGACAAAACAGTATCACTCACATATGATTCTGCCTTGTGTTTTTCTGTTTCTTCATTTGTTGCTTCTTGGATTAACTTTAAGAAAAAATCATCTTCCAAGAATTCTCTTTTTACTTCATACTCATCAAATACACGTTTCATATTATTGATTATGTTTCTGTAATATTTTCTTGATTGCATCCTCTTACTCCTCCACAAAAAATAAGTCATCAATTTTCATTTCGAATACTATGGCAAGTTTAAAAGCAAGTTCTAGACTTGGAGAATACTTCCCTTTTTCAATAGCAACAATAGTTTGTCTTGAAACACCTAGTTCTTGTGCTAATTCTTGTTGAGTCATTTCATCTTTTAAAAATCGATATTTTCTAACATTATTATTGATTATCAATTTTTTCATTATTACACACCCTTACGGTAGTAAATGATAGTTAATGCTGTTTGTGCAAAATCTGTTAAAATTCCAAAAAGTACAATTGATCCAAAAAAGTAATGAGGGCTTAATTGAAATGCTAAGAAAATAAGACCCACTAAAAATCCCACAACAAATAAGAACATACTATTTCTTGTGGCTTTCAACATTATAAGACGGTCTCTTTCATCTACTATCTCGTCTCCTTCTGGGAATTCACCTTTAATTTCATGAGCAACAGTATTCCCTACAGAATACACAATACTTACAACAATTCTAACTACTACACTAAAGGGAATAAAAATCAATATTACAATTGCCCAAAATTGTAGAATATCTCCAATTACAAACCATTCAAATACAATACCCAATACCACCAATGTTCCATATACTAATACTGTAATCACTGAAGATATTAATTCTGCAATACTTCTACCTTCACCATAATTCATTTCATTCACTCCTTTGTAATGTAAACAAGACTTTATGTCGTGTTATATATTCAAATTGTATACTTTATATTACACATTGTCAATTAAACTATACTTTTATTTTATAAATCTACTCTATAAATCGGTGTATACGTTAATACATCATTCACTCTATGAGAATGGAATAAAGTGAGTGTTTTAACCTTAATAGAATCATAATAATGTGGAAATACTTCCATTGTAGATTGTGGTCCCATTATCATTTTCTTCCCTATTGTAATATGTGGTCGATATTTTTTACCATAGTCCAAATCAAATTCTTCTACCATTAGTTCTTTAACGACGGAATTATATATTTTATTCAAATATTCTTTACCTGTCTCAACACCAACCCACAAGATACTTTGTCTTCCCTTATTAAAAGCATGAAGTCCATTGAGTTTCAAATCGAATGGGGCCAATTGATCACACGCTAAGAACATACAATCTTTGATAATATCAATGTCTTCTTCATCTACATGTCCAATATAGATTGTTGTTAAATGAAAGTTGTTAAAGTTTGTTAAGTCGCCATTGATCATAGATGGTTTTATAAAGTTTTGTACCTGGTATAAATATTCTTTTACATCTATATCTAATTCTATCCCAATAAAAACTCTCATAAGAATCCCTCCTACTCATCTAATAATATATAAATTTGTTCGTACTCTGATTCTAAACTTTCTTTCTTTTTATACAATTCTTGAAGTTTTTGAGAATCTGTCCCATATTCATTCATCAATGAATCAACTTGATTCATTTGCTGTTCTATCTCCTCAAGTTGTTTTAGCAAATCATTATGATTAGGATTTTGTTTTTTTTCTACATTAAGTTGTTTTGGCTTTTTCTCTTTCTTTATTTCTATCTTGTTTGCTTCTCTTGACTTAAGAAGTTTGTAGTAATCATAGTCGCCTTCATAAAAAGTAAGTTGTAGATGATCAATTTCTCCAATCCTGGTAGCTATTTTTTTGATAAAGTAACGGTCATGTGAGACAAACAAAATGGTTCCTTCAAACTCTAGCAACATTTCTTCCAATATTTCTCTTGAATCAATATCCAAGTGATTAGTAGGTTCATCCAGTACAAGAAAATTTGTTTGGTTGAATGTCATTGAGCATAGTTTTAATTTTGATTTTTCTCCACCACTTAAGACTTTTATTTTTTTGAATACATCATCACGAATAAAGAGAGCTTTAGCCAACTCTCTTCTCGCATCACTTTGAGATACATTATGTTTGTCCATAAAATACTCTAGTATCGATAAAGAATCATCTTCAAACAAAACCTCTTGTTCCAAATAGCCTAGTTTAAGTTTTGTTCCCCATTTATGTTTTGGTTCATCTAAAGTGAAGTCATCTAGTAAGAGTTTTAACAATGTTGTCTTTCCAGTACCATTGTTACCCAGTATGGCAAGACGATCTTGAAAAATCATATCTAACTTCGCATCTCTCAATAATTCTAAGGTTTCAAATGATTTATTGATATGTTTCGCAACCAAAACTCTTTTACCACTTCTAGAAGTATTATAGTTTTTGAGTTTCATTTTATCGTTACCGTGTTTCGGCTTATCAAGTCGATCAATTTTGCTTAAACGTCGTTCTAATTCTTTGGCACGTTTGAACATCTTATCACTGTCTCGCATCACACCCCAAATACGATAACGTTTGATTTGTTCTTCCATTCGATTAATCTTTCGTTCTTGTGCCAAATAGACTTTTAATTCTAATAAAAATCGTCTTTCTTTTTCTATCACATAGTAACTATAGTTTCCATGATATACATGCGCTTTATATGTGCTTAATTCAATTAGTTTCTTACATACATTGTCTAGAAAGTATCGATCATGAGACACAATCAAAACACTACCATCGTAATTACTCAAATATCCTTCAAGCCATTCAATTGATTCCAAATCCAAATGATTTGATGGTTCATCTAACATAAGTAATGATGGCTTTTCTAATAAAATTTTAGCAAGCATTACTCGTGTTTTCTCTCCTCCTGACAGAAGGTGAAACGGCATTTGCTTCATGTCATCATTTATTTTTAATCCTGTACAAACTTTACTGATTACTGTCTCCGTATTATATCCATCTAATCGCTCATATTCCTCACTTAAATTGGAATATATCTTTAATGCAGTTTCTAATTTTTTAGGAGTTAAGTTGGGAAAGTTATGGGTTAACTCATCGATTTTTACTTTTAAATCATATACTTCTTGAAAAGCCATATTCAATATATCAACAACTAGAATTTCATCTCCATACTCAGGGATTTGATCCAAATACCCTACTTTGATTCCTTTTCGAAAAGAAATACTTCCTGATTGAACATGTTCAAGTCCATAGAGTATTTTAATTATTGTTGTTTTCCCACATCCATTTGGTCCAATTAATCCAATTCGATCATTTGTTTTGATATCAAAAGATATGTTTTCAAAGATCAAATCTGCACCAAATGTTTTTGATATATTATTTACGTTTACTTCAATCATGTTGTCACCTTATTTCAGTCGTTGTAATTCAAATATAATTTCCCTTGCGATAATATTTGCTCCAATCGAGTTAATATGAACACCATCCAAAGTTAGATGCAGTCCTCTTTCTTTACTTTTACTATCAATTATTGGATCAGTTTTGAGGGTATCTACATCTTTTTTTATAGAGACTAGTTTCATAGGTAAATAATTAGATATCTTTTTGTTCTCTAATCGTTCTACAAATATATTTCTCAAATCTATAAATCGAACTGTTTTATAAAAGTTCGCTTGTTCCTTGACTATATCAGCGAGTTGTTTGACTTGTTGATTCCATCGATTCGTTACATCTTCTCCTAACAATAAAGGAGGGATTATTAAAATTTTCTTGTTATATGACAATAGATATTGCAATAAGTCATTGTATGTTTTTTTAAAAGTTACATTATTCTTAGCAGTACTTTGATTGGATAAAACTTTAATCAATTTATGTTGTAAGTTCAATTTACCAAACACATCGTTAATTCCGATAAACAAAACAAAAACATCAAACGTATTTAAATTATCCATTTTTCGGATTCTTTTATACAAACTACCTACAGTATCTCCACCAATTCCATAGTTTATAAAGTGAAATTCTGGTAATCGTTTTTCAATGATATCTACAAAAGATACACCCAAAGTACCTTCTGTAATACTATCTCCTAAAAATGCAATTTTCATATTGCCACATCCTTATCTTCATATAACCTATTCATTTCAATATTATTATAGCATGTAGAAGATATGTTCTCGAATTTTTTTGATACCGATGCAATGTATTTGTTTCGTTACTTTATAATGTTGTTTGTTTAATTGTATTTAACTTTACTTTGTCAGACATAGTAATTATAATGAAAGTACTATGACACACATAGTAATCAGAGGTGATTTTATGAATCGAAAAGAAATTAACAATCTTGTAAGACCATATGCTAAAGCAAAAGACGTAAAAGCATATTGGCAGATACTCAATACACTCATACCATATTTTTTAATTGTTTTTACAATGTACTATTTAATCAACATTGGAGTTCACTACTTATTCGTGCTTCCACTCGCAATACCTGGAGCCCTATTTACTGTCAGAATATTCATTCTATTCCACGATTGTACACATAGTTCATTTATGAAGTCAAAAAAAATGATGACCTTCTTTGGACATGTTTTTGGAATATTAGTTTTCACTCCATTTTATCCGTGGCAAAGAGAACACAAAGAACATCACCGTACGGTTGGAAATATCGACAAAAGAGGTACTGGAGACGTTTGGACTATGACGGTTGAAGAATATAAAAGTGCATCACTATTAAAGCGTTTCGGATATAGATTATATCGTAATCCTCTTCTCCTATTTGTTATCGGACCTGCATATATGTTCATGGTACAAAACAGGTTACCAATTAATATGAAAACAAAAAAAGATTGGATAAGTCTAATCATTACAAACATAGCAATCTTGGCAATTGTCTTAACAGTATCATTTACCATAGGATTCAAGTATTACTTGATGATTCAAGTTCCAATTATCTTTATCGCTTCAAGTTTAGGTGTATGGCTGTTTTTTGTACAACATCAATATGAAGATGTCTATTGGGAAGAAAATGCAAAATGGGATGTTACTGAGGCTGCCATAAAAGGAAGTTCAGTTTACAACCTTCCTCTCGTATTAGATTGGTTCACAGGAAATATTGGATACCACAATGTCCATCATTTAAACGCGAGAATCCCAAACTATAGCTTACGTAAAATGTTTAAAAGAACAAAAGAATTTCATATTTCCAAGGAAATCAAATTCTTTGAGAGTTTGAAACTAGCTAAATTATACTTATATGATCAAAAAAATAAATTGTTAATCTCAAGAAAAAAATATAAAAAAATGAGCAACTAAAAAAAGCGACTAAGTCGCTTTTTTATTTTATAATATTTAATTTTTTTCCTACTTTTTCAAATTGTTCAATTGCAAAGTCTAAGTCTTCTCTTGTGTGTCCTGCACTAATCATAACACGAAGTCTTCCTTTTCCTTTTGGAACAGTCGGAAATACAATTCCAGATACATATACACCAGCTTCTAATAATGCTTTGGAGAATTCCATTGTTTTTCCTTCGTTACCAATCATTACAGGGGTAATCGGTGTTTCTGAATGTCCTGTATCAAAGCCAAGTTTCCCAAGTTTTTCTTTGAAATATCTTGCGTTATCCCAAAGTTTATTTGAAAACTCTTCACTTTCCATTAGCATCTTCACAGATTCTATCGTTGCTCCAGTAGCTGCTGGAGGTAAAGCTGTACTAAAGAGTAATGGTCTCGCTCTATGAGAAAGCCAAGTTTTTGTTTCTTCCTTACTTGCTACATATCCACCTACAACACCAATTGCTTTGCTTAACGTACCAATGATAAAGTCTACTCTACCGTGAAGGCCAAAGTGATCGACAGTTCCTCTTCCTGATTTTCCTAAGACACCACTACCATGAGCATCATCAACATAAGTCATTGCATTATATTCTTCAGCTAATTCAACCATTCTTGGTAAAGGTGCTAAGTCTCCATCCATTGAAAAAACACCATCTGTAATAATTAATACATTACGATATTGATCTCTCTTCTCTTTTAAGATTTCTTCTAAGTGCTCCATATCAGCATGTCTAAAGATAGCTTTATCTGCTCTTGAAAGGCGAACACCATCGATAATAGAGGCATGGTTCAATTCATCTGAAATGATTAAATCTCCTTTTTCAACAATTGCTTGAATTGTTCCAATATTACAATTTAATCCTGATTGAAAGCACATAACTGCTTCTTCATGTTTGAATTCAGCTAAAAGATCTTCTAATTGTCCTATCAAATCATAATTACCAACAATCGTACGAACCGCTCCTGCTCCTGCTCCATATTTATTCACAGCATCAATTGCAGCTTGTTTCACTCTAGGATGATTTGAAAGTCCTAAATAATTATTACTTGATAAGTTTACTACTTCTTTTCCATTTAGAATAATACGATTATCACAAGGTCCAGAGTTCACAGGCAACTCACGATATACTCCATCATTTTTCAATTCTTGAATTTTATCTTTCAAATATGTTAATTCATGATTTTTCATTATATTTACCCCCTTGGATCTATTACTATTTTCCCACAATTTCCACTACCCATAAGTTCCATTGCTTCATCAATCTTACTCATAGGGAATGTGTGAGTGATAATTTTATCTAGGTCTAATCTATCATTATCTATTAAGTCTTTAACCTGGTACCACGTATCATAAATTCTTCTACCAACAACACCATAAACTCTAATACCTTTAAACACGATATCCGTGGCCAAATCAATTTCAATATCTTTTGAAGGAATTCCAAGTAACGACAATCCTCCACCTGGCTTTAAGTATTTAAACGCTTGTTCAATCGCGGTTTTGTTTCCACTAAATTCACCAATCACATCAGGACCTTGTCCATTTGTTTCGAATCGCACTCTTTTAATCACATCTTCATCTATCGGATTTATGATTACATCTGCACCTAATTCTTTTGCTAATTTTAGTCTATACTCATTCACTTCAATTGCAATTATTTTTTTCGCACCGTAAGCTTTAGCAACATTCACACCCATGAGTCCTATTGGCCCACATCCTACAATAACAACATCTTTATCTTTTATATCAAAATGTGCCATTGTATGAACAGCATTACCAAGTGGTTCTTGAACACTTAAATGTAATGGGTTCTTTTCAGGAGAATTAATAAAACAATTCATTGCAGGAATCCTAACATATTCTGCAAAGCAACCATCCGTATCAACACCGATGATTTTCGTGTTTTGACAAATGTGTCCTTCACCTCTTAAGCAGTATTCACATGTTCCACAAATAATATGAGTTTCAGCACTTACAATATCACCAATTTTTACCCTGGTAACATCGTCACCAATCTTAACAATTTCTCCACTAAACTCATGTCCTGCTGTGAATGGTAGAGTTAATCTTTTTTTTGCCCAATCATCATATGTAAATATATGATAATCAGTTCCACAAACACTAGCATAGTTTACTCTAATTAATACTTCATGTGGTTCTAAATCTGACGGAATAGGTTTTGTTGTTCTAGTTAGGCCAACACGTGGCATATCCTTAACTACTACATTCATTAACCCGGTAAATTCTTTATTCATAATTTATCTCCTTTTAAGAAAAATCAAACGCTTACATCCACGCTTATTATATCATAGAATATTCAAATGTATAGAACTTTTACGAAAGAATTTTTTATTAATAATACAGCATAATTATTCAATAATAATATAGAGAAAAAGCAGGTAAAATTGGGCAAATTCTATCTGCTTTTATTATGGGCTTTTGTATCTAAGTTACAATACAAAAAAGAGGAATCACAAAATTGATTGTATAAAAAATCAGTAATGTGAATTAACGTGATTTGTTTCCAAATCCAGTAAGATTATAAACAGTAATGAAAAACAAATCTACTTTAAAAAGTTAAAAAAATAAACAAAATATTTTTACTCTTATCTAGCCAAAAAAAGTCCGCGAATAAGCACTCGCAGACTTTCCTATTTAATAAAATACTTATACTTGGGTCTTCCAACCGTACCATAATCAATTTTCTTTTCAATTGCATTATTATCAACCAAATAATCTAAATATTTACGTAAACTAACTTTACTTAGATTTGTAATATGAGAAATTTCCTCCACATCAACCAATGTTTTCTTATAAACAGCAAGTTTTTCTAGAATATATGTCAATGTTTTTTCTTGCAACCCTTTTGGTAAATTAATTTCGCTTTTATGATTAAACATTTGATCAATATCACTTTGAGATAATTTTTGATTCTCGAATGCTTTGTACTTCAGTTCACAACGGAATACAGCTTGATTAAAACGTTCTTGAGTAAATGGTTTTACCAAATAATCAATTACACCCAAATTTAAAAATTCAGAGATTGTACGATTATCATTAATGGCAGTGATTGGAATCACAGAAATATCGTTTCCATCTTCACGCAATTTCTTTAACATTTCAAGTCCGCTCATCTTTGGCATATGAACATCTAATATCACAAGATCTATATCATCCGATGATTTACTTAAATACTCATATGCATCACGTCCATTATCTATTACTTTAACAATCTCGAAATTCTTTAATTCATTAAAATAGTGAGTATGTATATGTGCAACCATTGGATCATCTTCTACAATTAATATTCGCAATTTCATTCTGTCACCTTCTTAAGTATTATTTCAATATACGTTCCAAGTTTTGAAGACTGCACTTGTTTTGATCCTGAATATAAATTAACAATCTCATTTACAAGCGACAAACCAGTCCCTCTGCTGTCCCCATCTTTTGTAGAGACACCACGTTTAAACATGCGTTCTTTGACAGTTGGGTCAATTCCACCTGCATGATCGGACACACCAATCAAAATCTGGTCATCAGTTTCCAACAATCTGACTGTTACCTTTTTATTGTCAAGCTCCAATTTGCCATAAGCTTCAAACGCGTTATCAATCAGATTACCAATTACGATAACCAAATCATCGCTATCAATAGATTTGTGTTTTCTCGACAAGAAACTCTCATCAGTTAGCCTAATGGTAGTGTCATATTCTTTAGACTGAATCTCTTTTCCAACAAATAGAGCCGTTACTTTATCATCTTTTATACGAGATGAATAAAAGTCAGAAGTTAGATTCGTTGTATAAACATTTTCGGTAATATAATTGTTTACCTTCTCAAAATCTTTCATCTTTATCAATCCCAAAATAACATGTAATTTGTTTTGAAATTCATGTTTTTGTTCTCGTAAAGCCTTTGATATTTTTCGATATCCAGATATTTGGTCAATCAATTTATCGACTTCATACCTGCTTCTAATTATTGCAGTGGCTCCGATTACTTGCCCATCAACATAAAGTGGAAATGTAGTTAATAATATTTTTTCATCAAAAATCTCGGTAAGTTTATTATGAACACGATTCTTACTTGTCATAATTGTTTTAAAATCAATATGCGGAAATACTTCATACACAATTTTACCTTTGTCATGATCTGACAAATTATACATTCTCTTAAATTGTTCATTTAAAGTAATAATCTTAAATTCTTTATCTACAGAAATAACTCCCTCGCTCAATTGCTCTATCAAAGATTTATATTCACTATATAACATACCAATCTCATATGGAGTAAACCCTTTTAAATCTTTCTTGTATTCATTAGAAATATAAACAACTGTATAAATTGCAATTGATAATCCAATTAAAAAAACAAGAATCAAAACGAACAAAATAGTTGTGGATAATTCATCTTCATTTCGCAAATGAAGAAAACTAATTGAAAAAAGAACTGTAAATAATAC
>CAYSZV010000033.1:12057-16718 GCA_964435595.1 uncultured Candidatus Izemoplasmatales bacterium
CGTGCGCTGAAAAAAATAACAAACTGAATACAGCAAAAATTATGATTGCTCGACTAACTAAATTTCTTTCTTCATTCATCTTTATCACCACTTCTATCAATTATCATAATAGAAAAACATTCACAAACAGTCAAGAATAATATAAAATAACTACATTAATTATAATATATATACTAGATTATAAATAGTTTTTATATAATTTTTCTAAATTTAGTTTGTTTACTAAATAAGTAATAATAAAAAAAATAAAAAAAATGAGCATAAGATACTGTTTTCTACCTTTATAAAGGCTTTTATTCTTATTTATAAAATCTATGTTTTAATATCTATATATAGTATTGTCTAAACTATAATCAAATGGTAACATTGATATGGCAAAATTATTGATTGAATAAAAATAATATAAACAATATGATAGATATATAGTAAATCATGTTTTGAAAGGAGAATCATATGAGTAATGTTAACTTAAAGATGGATGGATTGGATGAAGATTTACTGCTTCAATTAGACCAATACATTGAAAAAACAGAGGATCCAAAAGGGAGTTTAATCAACATTCTTCATAAAGCTCAGCATCTATTTGGATATCTACCTCATAACTTACAGTATTATGTTGCTAGAAAAATCAATATAGACGCAGCAACTGTAAATGGTGTTGTAAGTTTCTACAGTTATTTCACTGAGAAAAAAACTGGTAAACATGTTATTAGTGTGTGTATGGGTACTGCTTGTTATGTAAAAGGAGCAGAAAAAATATTACACAAAATATTAAAAGATTTAGACGTCAATAAAGGTGATGTTACAAAAGATGAATTATTCACTGTTAGAGATGTACGCTGTATCGGAGCTTGTGGACTTGCTCCTGTATTAACAGTTGGAGAAAAAGTTTTTGGTAAAGTCAAAGAAGATATGGTTGATGGTATCTTAAATCAATATAAGGAGGAATTATAATGGCGATTAAAAGTTTAGAAGAATTAAGAGCTTTAAGAGCTTCATTACAAAACTCTGTTGATTTACGAGAAAAAGGAGAAAGTATTGATGGTAACATCGAACTACTTATCGGTATGGGTACTTGTGGAATCGCAGCAGGTGCACGTGATACGTTCAATGCTTTGTTAGAGTTACTCGATCAAAAAGAAATCAATCATGTAAAAGTAATTAGTGTAGGTTGTTTAGGACAATGTACATTGGAACCTACAATACAAGTAAACATCCCAGGTCAAAAGCCTGTGATTTATGGAAATATGATGAAAGAACGTGTAGAAGAATTGGTTCAAAAAGTAATCATCGAAAAAGGGCACTTAGATGAAGATTTAATCATCCCTACCTTTATGAAAGCGGAGGTAGAATAATGAATAAAGAAAGAATGACAATATTGGTTTGTGGTGGTACTGGATGTATTGCTTCACAATCAAACGAAATGGTTACACAATTAAAAGATAGATTAGCCGAACTAGACATGGATAACGAAGTAACTGTAATCAAAACAGGATGCTTTGGATTTTGTGGACAAGGTCCAATCATTAAAATACAACCAGATAACGTTTTTTATGTACAAGTACAATTAACTGATATTGATGAAATCATCAATGAACACATTGTCAAAGGTCGCATCGTAGAACGTTTATTGTTTGTAGATCCAAAGGATAAAGAATTAATCAAAGAGCATAAAGATATGGACTTTTATAAAAAACAATATCGTATTGCTCTACGTAACTGTGGATTCATCAATCCAGAGAATATCGCTGAATATATTGCTGTAAAAGGTTATGAAGCTTTAGCAGTAGCACTTTCAGAAGATACACCCGAAGGTATTATTCAAAAAATCAAAGATTCAAAATTAAGAGGTCGTGGTGGTGGTGGATTCCCTACAGGTTTAAAGTGGGAACTAACTGCGAAACAACCTCAAGAACAAAAATATGTAATTTGTAATGCTGATGAAGGGGATCCAGGAGCATTCATGGATCGTTCCATCTTAGAAGGGGATCCTCATAGTGTCATCGAAGCAATGGTAATTGCTGGATATGCAATGGGTGCAAATACTGGAATTGTTTATATCAGAGCAGAATACCCGCTAGCTATTCATAGACTTGAAACAGCAATCGAACAATCTAGAGAATACGGATTTCTTGGAAACAACATATTCGGTTCAGACTTTAGTTTTGATATTGAAGTGCGTCTTGGAGCTGGAGCATTCGTATGTGGTGAAGAAACTGCACTAATTAACTCAATCCAAGGAAGACGTGGGGAACCAACTAAAAAACCCCCATTCCCAAGTGAAAAAGGATTCAAAGATTTACCGACAAGTGTAAATAACGTCGAAACATTCGCCAATATCGCTCCAATCTTATTAAATGGTAGTACATGGTTCTCAAGTATAGGAACTGAAAACTCAAAAGGTACAAAAGTATTCGCATTGGCTGGTAAAATTAATAACATCGGACTTGTAGAAGTACCAATGGGAACGACTTTAAGAGAAATCGTTTATGATATCGGTGGAGGAATCATCGATGGCAAAGAATTTAAAGCAGTTCAAACTGGTGGACCTTCAGGTGGAGTTATCACCGCAGAAGATTTGGATACTCCAATTGATTATGAATCATTAAAAGCTATCGGAAGTATGATGGGATCAGGTGGAATGATCATCTTAGATGAGGATGACGATATGGTAGAAATTTCAAAATTTTATCTAGACTTCACACAAGATGAGTCATGCGGAAAATGTACTCCTTGTCGAATTGGGACAAAAAGAATGTTTGAAATTTTAGAACGCCTGACTAACTTGGAAGGACATCCTGAAGATTTGGATACACTTGAAGATTTAGCACATAATATCAAGAATAGTAGTTTATGTGGATTAGGGCAATCTGCTCCAAATCCTGTACTTAGTACTTTGAAATATTTTAGAAATGAATATGAAGATTATGCTTATCGTAGAATCAAACGTTCTTATACAATCATCGAAGAGAAATGTATTGGGTGTACAAAATGTGCTAGAGTATGTCCTGTCGAATGTATTACAGGAAAAGTAAAAGTTCCACACATTATCGATGAATCAGCATGCATTGCATGCGGGGCTTGTTATGACGCATGTCGCTTTGACGCGATCATGAAGCCTTAGGAGGTATACTATGAAAATGATAAACATTGTAATAAATAACAAAAAACTTCAAGTACCTGAAGGTACTACAATTTTAGAAGCATCAAAATTAGTAGGTGTTGAAATACCAACACTTTGTCACTTAGACTTACATAACTTTGGTGTTGTCAATCAAGTTGCATCTTGCCGTATTTGTGTTGTTGAAGTAGAAGGTCGCGCAGCATTAGCTCCTTCTTGTGCTGAAAAAGTATATGAAGGAATGAATGTTAGAACAGATAGCCTCAAAGCTATCAGTGCAAGACGTTCAAACCTAGAGTTATTATTAAGTAACCACCCGTTCGATTGTTTAACATGCATGAAAAACCTTCAATGCGAACTACAATCATTGGCGGATCAACTAAATATTAAACAAATACATGCAAGAGGGGAACGAATGGATTATCCATTGGATTTAACATCTAATGCAATCGTAAAAGATCCAAACAAATGTGTTATGTGCCGTCGTTGTGAAACAATGTGTAACGATGTACAAACAGTTGGTGTATTAAGTGCAATCAATCGCGGATTTAACGTTGTTGTTGCCCCTGCATTTAACTTAGATATGATTGAAACATCTTGTACGTACTGTGGACAATGTGTTGCTGTTTGTCCTACAGCTGCATTGACAGAGCGTCATGATTCTACTAGGATTTGGCGTGCATTATCAAGAGAAAGAATTCATACAGTAGTGCAAGTTGCTCCTGCTGTTCGTGTTGCAATCGGTGAAATGTTTGGTATGGAACCGGGTTCAATATCAACTGGAAAAATGATTACTGCTCTAAGACGACTAGGATTCGATTCAGTATTTGATACAAACTTTGGGGCAGACTTAACAATTATGGAAGAAGCTAGAGAATTGGTTCATAGAATTCAGCATGGTGGAAGATTACCAATGTTGACATCATGTTGTCCTGCTTGGGTTAAATTCTTTGAACATCAATTCCCAGAAATGCTCGATATTCCATCTACTTGCAAATCACCACAAACAATGCTTGGTGCTATCGCAAAATCATACTATGCTGAAAAAATGGATATTGAAGTAAAAAATATGAGAGTAGTATCAATCATGCCTTGTGTTGCAAAAAAAGCCGAAAGTGCAAGACCAGAGTTATCAAAAGAAGATTCTTTACACGTTGATTATGTATTAAGTACTCGTGAATTTGGTAGAATGATCAAAGAAGCTGGAATTGACTTCACTACATTAGAAGATGGAGAATTTGACAACATCTTAGGAGAGTCTACTGGTGCTGCAGCAATCTTCGGAACAACTGGTGGAGTAATTGAAGCAGCTGTACGTACAGCACACAATTTGATTACTGGTGAAGAATTGCAAGGAGATAAATTAGATTTCAAAGAACTACGTGGATTTGAAGGTATTCGTGAGGCAACAGTTACAATCGGTGATTTAGAATTAAACATCGGAATTGCTCACGGCCTTGGAAATGCTAGAAAATTACTTGAAGATATAAAAGCTGGAAAATCACACTATCATGCAATTGAAATCATGGCATGTCCTGGT
>CAYSZV010000034.1:0-16384 GCA_964435595.1 uncultured Candidatus Izemoplasmatales bacterium
TTATTCCCCATCCATGGATGAAGGCATTTGCAGGATACCTGATGCCAGGGACGCTTGTCCACGTCGCGCTCTTTTTCGCATTTATAATCTTCTTCTGTTAATGAAACTTCCTTATATCTTTTTAAGTATGATCTTCTCAAATCATCCATTGATAACTCTCTATGTTTTAACATCCCGCCATCACTAGGGAAGATAATATTTTTCCCTGGTATTTCTTCTAATGGATTACCAAATAATAATTTAATTCCATTTTTCTTCGCAAATGATAATTGAGGTAACAAGTGTTTACCTGCTCCTGTGTATTCAGTTTCTTGAACAACAATGATTTCATCTTCTTTCATTGTTTGGGCAAGACTGAATGCTGCTGCCAAACTAGTATTCCCCGCAGGTCCACGTTCCATACCTTCTAATAAAGCAAGTGTTTCTGTCATATAAAATACACTACCTTGGTTTACAACAACATATTGATCCATATAACGTAGTGGTCTTCCTGCACTTCTAGGAACATCGCTTCGATCTGGATAGGTGCTAAATGGAATACCAAATCCGGTATGTCCTGTTGTAAATGATTTTTTATTAAAATCAGTATCACTTGCCATGTGCAATCCAGTTAGGTCTACAGATGCCGCAATAATCTTAGTATCGACTGCTCCTGCGTCTTTGAGCCCACGAGCGGTACCTGTCAGGTTTCCCCCACCAGCGTTTGTGACAACGACAGCTTCTGGATATTTCCCAACTTTCTTCATCAGTTCATCGGCAATTTCATGTCCTAATGTTTCAATTCCTTTGATTCCATAAGGAGAATAAAGCGATGCATTAAAGTATCCTGTTTCATCCAATAACTTCAAAAAGTAATAGAATAACTCAGGCCCAACAGAAAGCTGAATTACTTCGGCACCATATGCTTCACATTTTCTCGCTTTTTCTAATATTTCAGGCTGAGATACATTCTTACTATCAAAACATTCTTGTACGATAATGCAACGTAGTCCCGCTTTGGCTGCAAGGGCCGCTACCGCAGCACCATAATTTCCACTTGTTGCCGCAATCACACCTTTGTATCCTAGTTTCTTAGCTTGATGTACAGCCAAAGCTGCACGTCTTGCTTTGAAGCTACCTGAAAGGTTGGCTGCTTCATCTTTTAAGAAGATTCTAGCTCCATATCCTTTTTCGGCAAATTGTCTCGCATACTTGGTAATATTATGTAATTCAACTAAAGGGGTATTTCCTACCATATTCTCTAATTGAATTTCTTTAATTGATTCAATTGAATAACCTTGATCATCCATCAGACGTTCAAAGTCAAATCCAATTCCTTCATACTCGTATTTGCTATAATCAATTCCAACACTCTTTTTCATAATTTCTGATTTTCTTGCCATTAAAGCATCATAAGAATTATTCATAAAAGTCACCTTTTATTCTTTTTCTTAACTCCATTGCTTCTTCCACAAAATCACCGTAATTATGTTTGTATGCTGGATTGGTTTCTTTGATTCTACCTTTTACAATACGTCCATCCAATGTTTTGATTTCACAAAATTCGAACAGTTCACTCTCTTCTTGTGTATATCCTTTTACCCACATTTTGTATGGCACTTTTTTTGTTTCTTCTGGTAAATTAGAAGAACGTTCATTAGGCTTCAATAATGTTGTTCTGATTCTTACGTAAGATCCTTTATTGATCATCTTGCTCACTCTCTTTCGTATCTGTCACACCCATAAATGCAATATTACTAACATACCCAATACTTAATGCATAGAAGGTGATTCCATAAATACTGAGGAATCCTCCCCAGAATTGAGGTAATAAGTAATTTGTATTTGGATGAATATCACCATATCCAATCGAAGATATTGTGATAACAGCATAATACAGTAAATCTGAATATCCATGTTGTACTTCTTTTACTTCGACACCTTTTAATGTCCCTTGATAATACACAAAGTATTGAGACGCAAATACACCTTGGTATGCAGGATATGATTCGTCCCCTTTTGTAACGATATCTATTGGTGTTCCATCAAACATATAAAATCCATCAATTGGACTACCATCATAATTATAATAGTCTGTCACATATGCTCCGTGCTCATAGAAATCAACAATCTCTCTACCATCTTCATAATAGACTTTTGTAATTCGTTGTGATGTTTGATTATATACAGATGTTATTGTAGATCCATTGAATTGAACATTATCAACCAATGTAATATCGTACTCCTTGTTTCCAAAGACATAAGTATCATTGTTTTGATCATAAATACTAAAGGCAACAATAGATGCATAAATCATAATATATAAATGGAAACTAAAGAAGATCAAGAATACCATTCTTGTCACTGCCTTACTTTTCCCTTTTCTATTCTTTAAGTTTTTAAAGATATTGAATTCTCCAACAATCATATTTAAATTAACACCCAATAAAAGTATGAACCCTATAATCAAGATAAAGATCATTACTTCTTCTAAGAATGCAATATTAAACATCATAAAGAATACATAAACAATTAATATCAATGCAGATAGTGTTAAAATAAATCCACTTTTGGCATCAATTGAGTTTTCTAATAAATTAGGGATGATATTAAAGATATATTGCCACGCACATAAGATTAACAAATACACCAATCCTGTAGATAGTGATTGTGTCACAATCACTATGACTCTATCACCATCGATAATACCGTTATAAACTTGCGATCCAACTAGTCCTAAAAACACTAGTATATACAAAACCAATGTAAAGATGGTTCGATATCTACCAATTCGTTTTCTAATCCCTGTTTGTTCATCTTCTACAATTAAATCTTTTCTATATTCTAATTTTGCCTGTTCTAATAAGTAATCTAATGGTAACTTAAAGAACTTAATTAAAATCATATGAATATTGAAATACAATAATAAGAATGCAAACATCAACAATGCAAATGCAAACATTGCTGATTGCAAATAATCATTGTTATCATAGACTGCACTATTTATATAAAAGAATGCCCCAGCATAAAAGAAGAGACTAAAGAACAGATAAAATCTTTTACCTAATGGAGATTTTTTCTTTGTCTTATCCTCAAAAATACTTTCAACAGCTTCTTTGGATACAATTTCTTCTTGAATCTGTTTTGCGGTTTTTTTCACTCTAGGTTTTACTTCTTTTTTCTTCTTCACTTTTCTAGGTGCATTAGAAGGAGTTAATTTCTTAACCTCTTTCTTTTCTTCAGCAGCAGCTACCTTCTCTTTTGAAGGGCTCTTCTTTGGAGTAGGCTTTTTCGTAGTTGTAGCTTTCGGCTTCACACTACTTGCTTTTACTGTTTGCTTTTTTACACCAGTTGACGAAGGTGTTGTACTTGCTGGCTTTTTCGTTGAACTAACTACAGGCTTCTTTGTTGCTGAAGACTTCTTAGGAGTACTCGTTGTACTCTTAGCTGCCGGCTTAGTTGCAGTCGTCTTCTTTACAGTAGTACTCGTTTTCTTTGTAGAAGCAGGTACTACTTTCTTTGTAGTAGAAGGTTTCTTAGCTGTACTAGTTGTCTTCTTTGTTGTTGAAGGTTGTTTTGTAGCTGTAGTCGTTTTCTTTGTCGCAGGTTTCTTTGTTGAAGTCGTCTTTTTAGTAGTACTTGCAGGTTGTTTTGTTGCTGTGGTCTTTTTTGTATCAGCCACACGCATCACCCCTTAATTTAGATTTATTTATCTAGTAAATCTCTCATGTCTCCTAAAATAGCTCTTGGTACAGGTAAATCAATCATTGTTTTCAATCCTGGCTTTGCGTTTAACACATGAGGAATCATGTTTACACACATTGCGATTGTTCCAATCCCACCATCAATTTCGGGAGTGATTGCCATATGTACATTTGGTGTCCCTTTGATATTGATATAATCTCCGGTATGTGTACCTTCCATTTCAGGCTCTATTTGTTGAGGATGTTTCATATCAATGAATACCTCATTATCTATTATACCTTGTCCAGTCATATTTACACCAGCCACATTCCCAGCTTTTGCAAATCCATAAGGACTTTTTCGATCTATAGTAGTTACAATCGGTGCCATTTGTTGTTGAAACTTATCAAGTTTCACACCAATTGCATCCGCAATCATATTTACACTTTCAGCAAAACCAACATGTCCTGCTAACGTATCTGTTTCAACACCATGGTTGAATTCTTCTAATGTGATTCCAACACCTTGTTCTTCCATTACAGCCGGACCAAATGGTGATAAACTATTTACTCTATTTGCTTCAATGTGTGTTACATCAGTCATTACACCAGTTAAAGCTACTACCAATAAATCCATAATGAATCCAGGATTGATCCCAGTTCCCAATACAGTAACACCATTGTCTTTTGCTACTTTGTGTAATTCTTTTGCAAGCTCAGGTTCCTGCGCTTGTGGATATGCCATTTCTTCTGCAGTAGAAATCACATTAATCCCAGCTTCCATTATTTTAACCATCTTTGGAAATGCTTTTCTTGTATAACTATCAGTTGCCAATAATACAAGATCACAATTGTTTTTATCCAATAAAGAATCGATATCGTTTGATACGATAACGTCTGGATGATCATTTTGCTTTTCTTCTAATGCATTGAACATACTGTTTCCAACTAAATCTGGATGCAGATCACATACACCTGTAATCTCTACCCCTTTTTTTGTAAGAAGCATGTCTGCCATACCTCTTCCCATTGCTCCAAATCCCCATATTACTACTTTCACTTTTTCCATCATAAATCTCCTTTAAAGTATACTCTGGATTTCTCCACAATATATGATATCACAAAAACGCTTACATTCAAATGGATTTATATATAATTATATATATAAAATTATTGGTCTACATATTCGCTTCATTTTGTTCTTCTAAAATGGAAAAAGCAACCCTTGTGATAGTGTTTGATTAAAACGGACACAATAAAATACATATTTATAAAATGGTTTTTTATTCTTACTACGGAGTATGGGTGCGATTCGTTGAATCTATGATAAATAATTACCCATTGTTTTTACAATCACAACTCAAATTAAAAAGGAGCATTCTCTACACGAGTGCTCCTTTTATAATAAACTTATCTTGTAAAATCTACATCTACATCAATAGTAATAGTTGCCCCATTTTTAGTAATCTCTAATGTATAAGTGGTGTTTCTTCTATCTATCTCATTCGTGTTTGTAATTGTAATAGTAACGTCTGGATCCGTTACAAGGTTATCCAATTCTAAAAGGAACGCCTCTTCTTTCAATGATGTACTATTCAATCTTCTTACAACTACTGTATTTGATGCAAAGTAGTCTATGATTGTTTGGCTAATTGCTTCTACATCGATGATGTCTTGTACAGCATCTAGTCTAGCTTGTAATGCTGTCTTTTCAGTACTACTTGGTAGTGCTGTTACTAGAACTTGTGCTGCATCTACATCCGCTTGTAGATTTGAACTTTCTGCAACAATCACAAGTGCTTCCGCTTCTAAAATATCTATTTGTAAATATATTTCTACTAATAAACTATCCAATAATGCTTTTTCTGTTAATAATGCATTTTGCGCATCTATTGTTAATGTTTCATATATAGCTAACGCAGCATCTACAATAGCCTGATCACTAGGTGTTACCGTTTCTGTAGTTAATGCCAATGCAGTTGCGTGATCACTTATGAATTGAGCCACGAGTGTTTCTGTAGGAATTTGGCTGTTGATTTCTACTAACAAACTATCTAGTAATGTTTTTTCTGTTGATAATGCATTTTGTACATCTTCGGTAAATGCAGTATATGCAGTTAACGCAGCTTCAACGATTGTTTTATCACTAGGTGTTACAGTTTGTACTGTTAATGCCAATGCATCTGCGTAATCAATTGGGAAGGATGCTATATTGCTTAGATGTATATTAATCTCAACCAGTAAACTATCTAGTAATGCTTTTTCAGCTGTTAATGCTGTTTGTGCTTCTAGACTTAATAGATCATATGCTATTAATGCTTGTTCTACTATTGTTTGATCACTAATTTCTACTGTTGCTACTGATAACTCCAATGCTCCTGCATATATAGCTTGATATGTTGTAACTTCTAAATCACTAGATACAATATGCTCATAGATACGAATATCATCTAGATTAATATAATCCGTTGTAGTACTAATTACTGGAGTGAATCTAATATTCAACGCTTCCGTGATATTAACATCTATTTCTGTACTACTTAACGGTGTCGCTGATGTTACATCTATTAATAAATCTGATCCGTTTTCTTGTAATGTTACCCATACTCCTGGATTAGAAGCCAATTCATATTCTACTTTAAATTGGTAGCTTGTTCCATTGTCGAAATTTAATGCACCAAAATATATAGATATCTTATCAATACCATTGATGAAGTAATCTTGTGATTCAAAGTATGCAGTACTTCTTAATGCAAGTGATCTTGTATCATTCCATACATCATAACTTGGATCGTTTGCGATAAAGACATCATTACCATACCATGTTCTACCATTCATTTCTACTGTGCCTGTTAGTCCTGAGTCATATGGATGTGCTTCAAAGTCTAAATACTCACTATTTTCAAGTGCAATGATTTCATATAATAGATTTAATAGAAGTGTTTCTTCCTCTATTAGCTGTGCTTTTGCAGCTTCGCTTAAAAGTCCATAATCGAATAGAGCTGTTTCTACACTCTCTTTATCATCAATTGTTACCGTTTCTTCTGTCAATGATAAGACAAATGCATGCGTACTTAAAAAGGTGGATACTTCTAAATCGGTATCACCTGAATCCCATATGCCTATAGGAACCGATACTTGAGTATTTACAGAAGCACTATCCCAGTAAGAAAATGCATCACCAAAAGTGCTAATAAAAACAATTAGCACTAAAATTATAAGTATGCGTTTTATGAGTGTTTTAGATTTTTCCATACGTAGTTACTTCCGTCTTCACTTTTTACCGTCATTTGATAGTATATCAAATAGATAGCTTCATTACAAAATTATAATACAAAATGCAGATTTTGATAAGAATAAACACTCAACTTAGTACATATTTAAGTTTAAGTTAATGTTTTGATGTAATTTTGTATTTAATAAGCCTTTGGTTTGATTTTTTCTTATCCATATGTGATACGGCTCATCATATCGCATTTATCCAAAAAATCTCTAATGATTATGACTTCTTGTGATAAACTTTTTTCTTAAATATGAAACAAGTTTATCTTGTGATCTAAATATATGATAGAAGTTTTCAAAAAACACCTTTTCTTCCTTGCTTCCATTCTCATATGCATTCGGTACGTTTTCTACAATAGCACTCATGATTAATGAACTTGAATTTAGAGCTTTTTTATATACTTCTTCACTATAGATTTCTTCTAATACATCATCATATAGTTCCAAGTACAATCGTACGATCGAATTCGGATCTAAAGTATCTCGAAGGGACAAGTATTTTTCGATGTTTCCTGTCAACATATAAGGTTGTAATATTGCGAGTCTAAAATCAATTACAGAATGATCATTATATTTTAGTCCTTTTTCTATATAAGCAATTGCCTGATTAAACTCAAACTTTGATTTATAGATCATTCCGACCCCATCAATACAGAACAGGTATTCTCTAAAATCTTGTGAATCTCTAAATTCTTTAGTCAATTCCAATAGTTTATCATAGTTCACTCTTTCAAAAGAGTGAATATAGCATTCAAGTAACGATTCTATATTATCTCTAGGAACAAAGTTTAGCAAATGAGAAATAGTTCGATATGCTAATGGATAAAATAGTATTAGATTATATAATAGTGCTCCTATATTATTAATATCATACTCAAATAGCTTTTCGGTATAAAACGATGTTAGAATATCATATTCGGGTATTTCGTCTTGGAAATTAAGTTTAGCTCTAATCCTTTTGACATAGTCTTTATCAAGGACTGAGATTTTCTCCATTCCTTGGTTCTTAAAAAACATATCAAGCTGTCTCATTAACCCCAATTGATCATTATTCTCAATTACAGTTCCATATTTATTAAAGTAGTATTCCCCTTCACCATCATTCATGCTTTCTATTTGACTAAAATCAAGATCTAGTGAATTTCCATCATCTTCAAAATGCATTTCCTTATACATCTCGATTAAATCTAGGAAGAACTCTTTTATCTCCCTAACTCTCTTCACGTTTGATTTAACTCTTAACTTTGAAAAAGCTTCATGCAGTATATCTATGTTGGCATTGTTAATGTCACAGAACAGTTCAAATATAGATGCTACAATAATGTTCCCCTTGACATCATATACTTCCTCAATGTAAAAATAATCAATTAATGTCATAAACAGTTCAAAAAAAGTTGGATTAAAATACTCCGTTCCAATACCAGAGACCTTATTATATTCATTCATCAACTCTTCAATTTTCGATTCATACATGTCCATTGTTATTTCCATAATACCTCCCCTATTTCCTCAATAATTGCTCCTAGATGCTTATTAATATAGTCAACACAATCAGCAAAAGATAACTTTTCTTCAATATGTCTTTTTCTTTTCATGTTATTCCACATTCTCTCGGTACTTGCACTATTGACATATTCTATATTTTCGAATATTGTCTTCTCAAACTTCGTACCTCTGTTCTGGAGGGTTTCGTGAATTGCATTTTTTAAGATATTTCTATCAAAATTAGTTGTTGATAACAACTTATATATATCATAGTAATCTTTATACCTTGAATTAAGTTCTCCCAACTTAATAATTGCATCTAATTTTTCAGCTATTACCGATTCCTTAGAATACACATTCAGTATCGGGCGCGCAACTTCAAGAATCACTGGAAGTTTCATTGATGTAGTACTAGGTACCACTATATCTCCAAATCCAATATCGATGGATATTTTCTGTTTAACATTTCCTAAATAAGAAACAACACTTACCGAAACTCCCTTATATGTATTCCCTGTCGTAATCTCAGATACTTTCAAACTTTCGAAATCATAGGCAATAAAATCCTCTTTGTATGAAACTTTTAAAATATTATGAAATATATCTTTAACTTCTTGTATGTCATTTGAAATATCTGATGCTAAGAAGTCTATATCAACGGTAGCTCTTGGGTATTTTTTATCATACATCATATATAATAATACTCCACCTTTTAGTACAAATTTATCTATATAAGGAGATATTGAAACTCTGTATAGTATCCTCTCGATGAAGTACATGGTTAAGATTTCATTATATAGTCTCCCGGAATTAACTGCTTCATTTTTTAGTTTTGCCTTGACTGATTCAACACTTTTCATAGTAGCACCTCGAAGTATGTCTTCAGAATCTCATATACTCTTAGTTGTTTTGCATAGACAATGAGTTTATTAATAACTTTATCACTTCTTTTTACATAGTTGTTCATAACTTCCTTGATTATTTCCTTATCTATTTTATTGCGATAAAAAAGAAGATCACATATTGTTTTTTCCATATCATATATTTTGTACTTTCCCTCTTTGGTTTCTATATCTACAATTCCAAGTTCATATCTTAGTTTACTATAATATATTGGATTCATTGGAGGGTAATCTGGAAGATCATACACCTTTTGGTTCCTTATAACAGCTACATCAATTGTAAATGGTCTGTATGTTGTAAGTTCATAATACACAGCTGCGCTAAGTTGACATATTACTCCTTTAGAAATAAACACATCAACACAATAAAAATCATCCTCATCTCCATCAAAAAGAAGATTTATATAGTATCTCTTATTTACTTTTTTTAGTTCTTCAGTTTCAACCATCTTGTTAATCTTGTAATAACTATATTTTTTCTTTAGTGTGTTTATATGAATATACTTTTTAGAACTCATCATATTGAGCACCTCCTATACTAAAGATTATAAATGAATATTGTATGAGAATCAATATATTTTTAAATGTAATAATGCACTTTAAAGTATATGCATTATTTTATTGAAAAACAGTTTTAATATGTTATTAGCTAGAAATAGCTCAACAAAGGTATTAAAAAGACTAGAAATTAATTTCCAGTCTTTTTGTGATACGGTTCATGAACTTGTCAAAAGGAGAAAAAACAGTAAGTATCAATAAATTCTTGCAAGATATTTATACAGGAATGAACACAGCCTTTTAGTTTAATGCTGTTAGTATGGAAAAATACGTGCTATCAATCAATGATAAGCTTTATACATGCAAAACCCTCCATTACATATTGTAAAGGAGGGTTTTTATTATTTATGACATTAAGAATGAATCCTAGAATATTACTGAATTTACAATTTAGGTATGACTCTTATAATTGCTTCAACTACTTCAGGATCAAACTGAGTCCCACTACATCTTCTCAGTTCCTTTATTGCATCTTCTTTTTTTATCGGTTTTTTATACGGTCGTTCCGCTGTCATTGCGTCATATGCATCTGCAACAGTAATAATTCTCGACAGCAACGGTATGTCTTCACCAGATAATCCTTGAGGATAACCTTCTCCATCCAAACGTTCATGATGGTGAAGGATAATTTCCGCATGTTTGGTTAGGTGCGGATACGTTGCGACGATTCTATATCCCTTTTCAACATGTTGTTTTACATCTAAATACTCCGCTTCAGTTAAGGTTCCATTTTTATCTAAGATTTCTCTCGGAACACTTATTTTTCCAACATCATGAATGATGCTACACAATCTTAAAGTGTCGCAGTCTTCTTTACTCAAATTTAGTTCTTTTGAAATTACTCTTGTGATATGCTCAACATTTTCTGAATGTCTCTTTTCATAATCTGAAGAACTATAAAGTAGTTCAAGGATATTATTAACTACGTTTCTTTTATTCAAATATGTATGTTTTGTTTTTTCTTCATACATTTTTGATTCTGAAGTATTAATTAAAATATCTAAATCTGTTGATTTTCCAATTTTATATCCGATTGCAGCAGAGATCGACATCCCTTTCACCATTTTGTTCGATAAGGAATTATTAAATAATTCAATTTTTTCTTTTACTTCAGAATCTTCATTTCCAAGTAATAGAAACTCATCTCCACCCCATCTAAAAATGACATAGTCTGAGAATGTTTCTTTTAGGGTATCAGCAATGTAAATCAGGAGCTTGTCTCCTGTTTTATGACCAAACGCATCATTGACTAGTTTGAGTCCGTTTGCATCCACCATAATAACTGTGACAATATCCATCTTTAATGTTAAAACCGCATCTTCATAATAACTTCTATTGTAACAATTTGTTAATGAATCTTTATATGCCAATTTTTTAATCATTTCATTTTTTTCTAAAAATAGTGTTTCTCTACTTTTTTTGGATGATCTTATTAACAAATATAAAATATAAGAAATAATTGAAACAACCAGGACAACAGATGCATTATACAATATAACTGTTGGTAGTATTTCTTGGATATACTCATTTCCTTGTTGTCCAAGTTCCTCATTAATAAATGACATCCCAAGATACATATCCCAATCTGGAATTTTCTGAATAAACGCAGTCTTTAATTGATTTGGCTGATTAAAATCAAAGATGTATTCAACGATTACTGTGTCATCCGTTTCTAGGCTTTCTAAGATGTGTTCATGAAAGTTTAGTCCATCTTTTGTTTGTATAATAATTAGGTCTTCATATGAGAAATCTGGGTTTTCATGTAAAATTATTTCACCATCATACCCAATGATATAAATATAATCAGAAGAATTTTGATAGTATTCATTTATTCTTTCAGCTAATTCAGTTTGCACTTCGTTTAAATAATCATCATCATATAGTCCGGTTCCAAAAAAGAGTTGAGCCTCTTCATTATAGAAAATAAAAGATGTTTTTCCTAAGGGCTCTCCATCAACTACTTTTGGCCAATTATAAGTTATATATCCTTGTTTATCTTCTGAATTGTTAATGATGTCAATCATATCAAGAACAAAATATTGATGTGTGATAGGATCTTCTAGGTAAGAAATATCAGTACCCTCTAAGTTTTTTGTCAATCCAGACAAGTAACTGTTACCTTGTAAATCCATCGCAAAGAACAAATATTCATCCTCTGATATATCATACTGATAAATAGCATCAACAAAAACTTCTCTTTTTTCTTCCAAAGTAGCATCGATAGGTAATTCATATATTTGCTGCGTAGCAAAATGATTTACAATTGTTACTTTTTCTTTTAATGTCTCTTCAAATCCTTCTTGGATATTGAGTTTGATACTTTCAATTTCGTCAACTCTATTTGAAATCTCATTTTGAATTTTATTTAGTCTTAAATCGTATATACGTTCATCATTAAAAGCAACGCTTTGTGTGTAAGATGAATATTCACGAGTCAAAATAAGCCCAAGGATTATTAATATCAACAAAACAAGGATTCTGTTAATCCATTTGGCTTTTGATTCTATTTGGTCGTTTGTATTCATAATTATCATCCTTCTAAAAAACTATCTTTAAATTTATATACACTAGACAAATAACAAATTAAAAAAAAGATGCCTCATCGGCATCTAAATAGACTTAGTTTTTGCAAACATAGCAGGCAGCTCGTTGAGGAAGCCCTATGTCTTTGCGTCCTAAGTTTTCACATTAGTTTGCCAATATATGTCAAGTCTATCACGAAATCAGTTTCAATACAAACAATTATCGTACAGATAATACTTTGTTAAACCTATTAAATCCTATTATAAAAACACTTCTACATTAGCAATTATAGGTATTATCTCTGTATAGTTGATTGGACACGAATCAATACTTTTACAACATAAAACTGCCAAATTAAAACAATGATACCTGCGATTCCCGCAATTCCCATGAGTAACGGATTTAGTTCAAATACAAATGTTACAAGCACCAAATAGATAGATAACATTCCATAGCCGATTAACCCTAATATTGAAAAGGATTTTTTAATTACGCCAGTTCGAAATAAAATCAAGGCAAGTAATACATTTGCTATCGACAATACAAAATAGCCATAAAAGACAGATGCACTCCCATGTGAACTATGTTCTACTATCTTTTCCGCTTGATTCAAGTAATCTGTCATTAGATTGCTTGAATCTGTAGAAAAATATTGATTACTTAAATTCATCATTTTTAATGCACCATTATTAAGAATGAACAATATAGATCCACTAATTGATAAGATAAAGGTGATACTTGTTAACTTGGTTGATTTCTTCCATACAATAATCAATAGTAATATTACATACGTAAAGATAACAAATACATTGAGTAAATTTAAAAAGTCAAAATAGTATAGACCGATGAATCTGTTTTCGTTAAACACATTGAAATATTCTAGGGCTGAGTTTGGCATATCTTCAATTGACAAACTCATACCTATTATTATATCAAGTATCGTTACAACACTTGCTACTAGGATAAATATTGCTGCCATTATGGTAATAGATCTATCTTTATTATTCATTGATATTACCTGCTTTCATACTTTCGATAGTGACATATAGGAATCACCTTACTTACATCATAGCACGGTTTCTTATAAACACTATCTACTTTTTCAAGTCTTTACTTAAATATCATTATTCAATATAAATTTATCGTTTATCAATAAAAAAGTGTTGACAAACGAAAATTATAGTGTAATATGGAATTATGAAAGGAGGAGTGATTATGAATCGTTCTCTAAACAAAAAGAAATTTGAAAGTGTTATTAAAGTAGTTTATCACTTCTTGCGCTATAGTGTTGTAGCATTGTATGTTTTACTAGGTTTATTGGTTTTAACTTCTGTAGTAATACCTTTTATATCAAAAGGTGTATTTGATTTTAATTTAGCTAACTTGGAACATATTGATATCCAAGCCGGAAGTATAATGTATGATATCAGAGGTATTATTACATTTACAGGAATTGTGAATGTAAAATGGTTATTGAGTTTATTATTTGTGGTTTTAAGTGTTAACTTATTGTTTTTCCAATTTATTTTAATTCAATTAAAACAAATAATCACTGATGTTTATAACAAAATACCATTCTCAGATAAAAACATAATACGTTTAAAATATATGGGTATTGCTTACTTAATTTCTAGTGTTGTACTTTCAATGGTGAATGGATTGTTATTTGTTAAGATTGTTAATACATTCAATATATTTGACGCAACAATTAATTTCTCAATTGACTTCCAATCAGCATTTATAGGAGTAATCATCTTAATACTTGCCTATGTATTTGAATATGGAGCTGCGCTTCAAGAAGACATAGATCTAACGGTGTAGTTATGGCAATAATAATACGATTAGATCGTGTTCTTGCCGATCGGAAAATGCAATTAAGTGAATTAAGTGAAAAAGTTGATGTAAGTATCGCAAATTTATCAAACTTAAAGACTGGTAAAGTAAGAGCAATTAGATTTTCAACTTTAAATAAAATATGTGAAGTATTAGAGTGTCAACCTGGAGATATATTAGAATATTCATCTTCAGAATAAAAATATAATAAATTGTACTAGTAAAACTGACATAGTAGTATTAAACAAATACCCTTTTGTTGATACATGTAGACACATTGATAGTAAAATTTAAAAGGAG
Source organism: uncultured Candidatus Izemoplasmatales bacterium (assembly GCA_964435595.1). Taxonomy (GTDB): domain Bacteria; phylum Bacillota_I; class Bacilli_A; order Izemoplasmatales; family Izemoplasmataceae; genus Izemoplasma. The sequence goes on from CAYSZV010000034.1 coordinate 14,546, forward strand.
AAAAAATGAATTACGAAAGAAAATTAGCAATTTATGCAGGAACTGGATTTTTACTAGCAATTGTGTTTGGAACATTAGGATTGGGTTTAACAGAATCATTTATTCAGGATTTAGATTTTTCAATCATATCAGAAAACGAAATTTCTATCAAATTAGGAGCAATATCTACAATGTTCATGGCTCTAAGTGTCATGATGATTTCCTTAGCCATATATCCTGTTCTTCATAAAAAGAACCCCAGTTTAGCTTTGGGATATGTTGGATTAAGATTTCTAGAAGGGTTCATATTTATTATAACTGCAGTGATGTTATTGGTTCTTGTAACATTATCCAAAGACATTACAGATACTGGCTTTATGAATAATTTTGGACATCTTGTTTTAGAAACAAGAAATCATTTAGGTCATGTTGCTTTAGATATGGTATTATTCCCTATTGCTGCATTAATAATGTATTCTATATTTTATTATTCGAAACTTGTTCCAAGATGGCTTTCAATTTGGGGAATCGCAGCAAGCATAATTTATATGTCCGCAGCTTATATGGTATTATTTGGATTTGAACCTCTATCTCCAATATATATGATTATGAATATCCCACTTGCGCTTAACGAAGTAGTATTAGGAATGTTTTTAATACTAAAAGGATTTAATAACAAATAATAAAGGTTATCGTTCAAAAATGGCAACATAAGAGATACGTTAATAAAAAAACTTCTATACTGTTTATATGGTATAGAAGTTTTTTTAAAAGGAATGTGTTGTTGTGGATCAAGTATTATGTCTTTTCAGCATATGATGATATATCATACCTGTCCATCTATGGATGTACTTTTATGTTGACAAAAATATATATCAAAAGTTTCTATGTATGACAAAAGAAATTTTGGCTATCTCCATAATCATTTTTTATATTTATCAGTCTTATTTGTACATTGTTGCATTTCACAAACCATCAATAAAGAGAAACAGTATAATTATCTTGAGAGGTGATTGTATGGACATCGATTTAACAAAAGGCAATTTAAAGAAACACTTTAAAACGATTAGTGTACCTGCATCGATTGGATTCCTATTCAATACCTTCTACAATGTTGTAGATAGTATTTATGCGGGAAGATTAGGAACGGAACAACTGGCCGGTATGGCCATCAGTTTTCCCATCTTCTTTTTAATCATTTCAATTAGTAGTGGACTTGGAAATGGGACAACTGCCTTATCAGCTATCGCAATAGGTGAGAAAGATAAAATCAAATTCCATGGACTGTCTAAGAATGCATTATTCTTATCGATTATATTTGGAATCCTGATCCCTATATTCTCTCCAATCTATTTGCCATTTCTATTTGGACTCACAGGAGCATCAGGTACAGTACTAGAGGTTGGGGTAGCCTATACTACTATGATTCTTATTGGTAGTGTGTTTTTTATTACCAACAATGTATTATCTGGGGTATTGAATGCACAAGGATTAACAAAACCGTTTAGAAATTACTTGATAGCTGGATTCTTATTAAACATTATTTTAGATCCAATGTTAATGTATGGTTGGATTGGTCTCCCTGTCATGGGTGTGACTGGAGTAGCATTAGCTACTGTCATCATACAGTTTCTCGGTAATATTTACTTAGCCTATCATGTTGTGAAATCAAATTACTTTGATTTTGGTTTCTTTAAAGAAGCAAAAATCAAAATTATGTATATCAAGAATATATTGAGTCAAGGGATTCCCGCTACATTGAATATGGCAACAATCGCTCTAGGAGTCTTTATCATAAATTACTTTGTATTACAGTATGGTGGAGATAGTACAATCGCAGCGTATGGAGTATCAATGAGA
>CAYSZV010000035.1:0-11478 GCA_964435595.1 uncultured Candidatus Izemoplasmatales bacterium
TACCTTATACTTCATTATAATACAAGAAAAAAGAACACTCAAATGAGTGTTCTAATATTGTACTGATAAAATATATTCTTTGCCTTCAATATCCTTAACGTCAACCTGATTGAATACAGGTTTTTTATTGAAAAATTGTAATCCTATATCATAATGAGCTAGGGCAATCCCCATATCTATAGCCTGAATATCATAATGCAAAGGCTTTGCATATCCAGGTGTTCGTTCGATATAGAAATGAGCTACTTTATTTTCAACATATACACGCCACGGTTGTTTATTAGAGGCACTAGGTCCTCGTCTAATCAAACAAAGACTTTGTTTAATCTCTATGCTTCCATTATCTCCTAGTGGTTGCATTGTATCATAGTCGAAAAACATCTTAGAGTCATCTAATCTATTGTCTGATTGCGCAGCGCTTCTAAGCATACGATCAATAATGGATCTTTTGCTCGCAGAGTGTCCAACCGGTGATATTGCTGGGATAATTTCATTTTCACTCAAACTTCTACGAAAATCTTTTCTTTTGAATGTTCCACCAAGCCAACATGTTGCATATCCTATTTCAGTTAATTCAAGTATAATATGTTCAAAAACATATCCAAAATCAACAATGCTTTCAAGAGTATTTTCACACACTCCACCAACATAGGCAGGTACATTTTTTAAAAGACCATATGTCCCTATTTTTTGTCCTTTTCCCTCTTTGTTTGTATTCAATGAAAAAGTAAACTCAAACGAATTACCAAATGGCCCTTTTTTCAAACTTAACTCTTTCAATATCGAATCTATTTTCGCTATGTTTTTCATCGTAAATTCTTCTTTAATAAATGTTCTTGTACTTACTCTGTTTAATATTGCATCTCTCATAGGTCACCTCTTATTGATCGTCTGGATGTGTATTTAATTCGGTTTCTATACTTTCATATTCTACTGGTGTATTTACACCTTCAATGTCTTCAAATCTAATATATTTAATTACAATTGATTCTCCAACGCTCGAATTTAAGATTGCTTCTCTTAAGTCATTAAAATTATTGATTTCTAAAAACTCTGTTTCACCTTCGTTTTTATATCCAATAATAATATCTCCATCAACGAGTCCAGCTGCCTCAGCTGCGCCACCTTCTGATACTGTAACACAAACACCATAATCTAAGCCACAATCATTGATTGATGCAAAGGTTGAAATCCCTAAATATGGTCTTGTAATAATTCCATCATCTTCCAAGTCTGCAACAATACGTTTTACAGTATTAACTGGAATAGCGAATCCAATATTAGAAACATCATCAACAACAATCTTCATATTATTTATTCCTAATAATTCTCCATTCATATTTAATAAAGCACCACCACTATTACCTGGACTTATTGCAGCATCATGTTGCAATAATGTTGCATCGAAATCACCATCTGTCATGTATCTAGCTTCCCCACTAATTACACCACTTGTGACCGTTCCATAATAATCAAATCCCAATGGATTTCCAACTGCAAATACAGTTTGTCCTGATTTTACTTCATAAGAATTTCCAAACGGAATCACGGTAAACTCCTCATCAGATTCAAAAGTAAGTACCGCCAAATCTGTTGTTGCATCATATCCAACTAAAATTACATCTTCAGTTATTGTAAAGAGAAGTCCGTTTTTTTCATAAACGATACTGATATCATCTGCCGGAAATGGATTTGTTTCAATCAACACACCGTCAAGATAAACATTTTCAGAATGCACAACTACATGTTCATTGGTTACCAAATAATAAGTGCTTGTTCCTTCTTTTTTATACACTACACCACTACCTGTTCCACCACTATAATCAGAAATTGCAATAATACCAAGAACGCCACTTTGTGCCTGATCTAACATATCAATCACAGCATCCTCAAATGAATCTAAATCGTATGTTGTATCGACAAAGTTTTCGACAGGGTTCTCTTCTAACCAGGCTAAAACAATTAGTTCTATTTCTTCTGCTGTCAGTTCATCAATAATTGCATCAGCATTGTCATTGATATAATCGCCAACAATGTCTTCCCTATTTTCTTCAATATAGGCTGCGACAATCGCATCAATTTCCTCTTCAGTCAGTTGATCAATCAAATCATCTTTATTGTTTTGAAAATAATCTTCAATATAGCGATCCATTTGTTCTTTTGTCAGACCTTCTATTTCAGAAGTATTTTCGTCAACACAACCTGACAGTGTTATTCCAATAATTAATACAAAAATCCCAATTATTTTTTTCATTTCATTCACTCCTTGATACCAAATAATGCCATGGCATTTTTGGTTGTTTGATCTGCGATAGTCTTATAAGACACTTCTTTGATTCTAGCTATCTCTTCTGCGACAAGTTTCACTCTCGCAGGTTCGTTCTGCTTGCCTCTAAATGGATGAGGACTCAAATATGGTGAATCAGTCTCCACCAACAATTTTTCCATTGGAACAATTTTAGCAACTTCTTTCGGAACCCTTCCATTTTTAAATGTTACAGGTCCACCTAAACTAATATGAAGTCCTAACTTCATAAACAGAGGTGCCATTTCAGCACTACCACTATAACAATGCATAATACCTTTCAAACCTTTAAACAGACTTAAAACATTATATGTTGCTTCGCTTGCATCACGCATATGAATAATTAATGGTAGTTGATGCTTCAATGATAATTCTATTTGCCATTTAAATAATTCAATTTGTTCTTCTATAAATTCTTTATCCCAATAAAAATCAAGTCCACATTCACCTATACCTACAACTTTAGAATGGCTTAGTAAAGGCAATAGCATTTCCTTATCTGATTCTTTTATTTTACTTGCATCAGTCGGATGAAATCCTACAGTAGCATAAATAAAATCATATTGTTCTGCTAGTTCAACTGCTCTTTTATTGGTTTGATGATCAAATCCTACAACGATCATTTTTTTTACATCATTCGCTAATGCTCTATTGATTACTTCATCTAACGTGTCATTAAACTGATGTGAATTTAAATGTACATGTGTGTCTATTAACATAATTGTTCACCTCTCAATTAAGATTATACTATACATTCGTGAAATAAATAGGAATTAACGCAAAAAAAAGAGGCTTTTTCAAGCCTCTTTGTGTGTAATGTTTATATCTTAATTATTTTAAGATTTTTGAAACGTTACCAGCACCTACAGTACGTCCACCTTCACGGATAGAGAATTTAGTACCTTGCTCTAATGCGATTGGATGAATTAATTCAACGATCATAGTTACGTCGTCTCCAGGCATAACCATTTCAACACCAGCTGGTAATTCAATGATTCCTGTAACGTCAGTAGTTCTGAAGTAGAATTGTGGTCTATAGTTACTGAAGAATGGAGTGTGACGTCCACCTTCGTCTTTTGATAATACGTATACTTGTCCTTCAAAACGAGTATGTGGAGTAACACTTCCAGGTTTAGCAATAACTTGTCCACGTTGGATGTCGTCTCTTGCTACCCCTCTTAATAATGCACCGATATTATCTCCTGCTTCAGCACGATCTAATAATTTACGGAACATTTCAACACCTGTACATACAGATTTAATAGTGTCTTTGATACCAATAATTTCAACTGGTTCCCCAACTTTGATAGTACCACGGTCTACTCTACCAGTAGCAACAGTACCACGACCTGTGATTGAGAATACATCTTCAACAGGTAATAAGAAAGGTTTGTCAGTTTCACGAACTGGATCTTCAAAGTAAGTATCTACAGCATTCATTAATTCCATGATAACTTCTTCTTGCGCTTCATCACCATTTAAAGCTTGTAATGCAGATCCCATAATTACAGGAATGTCATCTCCAGGATATTCATATTCGTCTAATAATTCACGAATTTCCATTTCAACTAATTCTAAAATTTCTTCATCATCTACTAAGTCAGTTTTGTTTACATAAACGATTAATTTAGGTACACCAACTTGGCGTGATAATAAGATATGCTCTCTTGTTTGTGGCATTGGTCCATCAGTACCAGATACTACTAAGATTCCACCATCCATTTGAGCAGCTCCAGTGATCATGTTTTTAACATAATCGGCATGTCCAGGACAGTCAACGTGTGCATAGTGACGCGCTTCTGTTTCATATTCGATATGAGCAGTGTTGATTGTAATTCCTCTTTCTCTTTCTTCAGGTGCGTTATCGATTGACGCATAATCAGCAGCTTTAGTAGCTCCGATTCCTCTTTTTGCTAATACAGTTGCGATTGCAGCTGTTAATGTAGTTTTTCCATGGTCTACGTGTCCTACAGTACCGATATTCATATGCGGTTTGTTACGGACGAATTTTTCTTTAGCCATTGTGTTTTCCTCCTAATTAATTTTTAATTGATTTTTATATTTTTCCAAACATATTTTATCGCATTATAATATATAATGCAAGTAAAAGTCTATTAGCTGTTACGTCTTTTGATAACTTCTTCAGCTATTGACTTAGGACATGCTTCATAATGTGAGAATTGCATCGTGTAATTTCCACGTCCTTGAGTGTTCGAACGTAAGCTTGTTGCGTAACCAAACATTTGAGCCAGAGGCACTTTTGATGTTATTTGTTGCGCATTACCACGTTGTGTTTGTCCTTCGATTCTACCACGTCTTGAAGTAATATCTCCAATTACGTTTCCTAGATAATCGTCAGGGATGATAACGTCTACTGTCATTAATGGTTCCAATAAGATTGCATGACATTGGTCTTTTGCTTTTTTCAGCGCCATAGATGCTGCAATTTTAAATGCCATTTCGTTTGAATCAACGTCATGGTAAGATCCATCGAATAAAGTAGCTTTTAAATCGATGACAGGGTATCCAGCAATCATTCCAGAGTCTAATGACTCTTGAAGACCTTTTCCTACCGCAGGAATATATTCCCTAGGTACTACTCCACCAACGACTTTATCAACGAATTCAAATCCTTGTTCTGGATTAGGTTCAAATTTGATCCATACATGTCCATATTGTCCACGTCCACCAGATTGTCTAACAAACTTACCTTCAACCTCTGCTTCTTGTGTAATTGTCTCACGATAAGAAACTTGAGGTGCACCTACAGATGCTCCAACTTTGAATTCTCTTTTCATACGATCAACGATGATATCAAGATGTAATTCACCCATACCAGCGATGATAGTTTGTCCTGTTTCGTTATCAGTATACGTTCTAAATGTTGGATCCTCTTCAGCTAATTTGCTTAAAGCAATCCCCATTTTGTCTTGGTCTGCTCTTGAGTTTGGCTCAATCGCAACACTAATAACTGGTTCAGGAAATACCATTTTTTCCAGGATTACATGATATTTATCTGCACATAATGTATCTCCTGTTGTTGTATTTTTCAATCCAACTGCAGCAGCGATATCTCCAGCATAAACCATTGATACTTCTTCACGAGAGTTCGCATGCATTTGCAAGATACGACCGATTCTTTCTTTGTTTCCTTTTGTTGCATTCATGATATAACTACCTTTCGATAGTTGTCCACTATATACACGGAAGAAAGTAAGTTTCCCAACAAATGGGTCTGTCATAACTTTAAATGCAAGTGCAGCAAATTTTTCATCATCAGATGCAGGTAAGATTACATCTTCACCATTTTTGTCAATCCCTTTAACTGGAACAACGTCTAGTGGTGAAGGTAAATATTCTAACACGCAGTCTAACAATAATTTAACACCTTTGTTTTTGAATGCTGTACCGCAAGTTACTGGGAAGAATTTAACATCTAAAGTTGCAGATCTAACTGCATTTTTTAGAGTGTCTGCATCTACCTCTTCACCTTCTAAATACAACATCATTAAGTCTTCGTCAAAGTCAGCAACAGCTTCAATTAATTCTGTTCTTTTTTCTTCAACGATATCTAATAAGTTTGCAGGGATATCAATTTCTTTAGCTATTTCATCAGCTTCTCCATCGAACTCATATGCTTTTAATTCAATTAAATCAATGATTCCAGAGAAATTATCCTCTGCACCAATTGGCCATTGAATTGCAGCTGCATGAGCTCCAAGGCGATCATTTAATGTTTGTACACTAAATTCGAAATCCGCTCCAATTTTATCCATTTTATTTACGAATACAATTCTTGGTACCTTGTAATCGTTGGCTTGTCTCCAAACAGTTTCTGTTTGGGGTTCAACACCTGCTTGAGCATCTAATAATGCTACACTTCCGTCTAGTACACGAAGTGAACGTGAAACTTCTACAGTGAAGTCTACGTGACCTGGAGTGTCAATGATATTAACTCTATGACCTTTCCAGTGAGCTGTTGTTGCAGCTGAAGTAATTGTTATACCACGTTCTTGCTCTTGTTCCATCCAGTCCATTTGAGAAGCTCCATCATGAGTTTCACCAATTTTATGGATTTTACCTGTGTGGTATAGAATACGTTCAGTTGCTGTTGTTTTTCCAGCATCGATATGTGCCATGATACCGATGTTTCTGGTATTTTCTAAACTATATTCACGTGCCATTTCAAATGTCCCTTTCTACCAACGGTAGTGAGCGAATGCTTTGTTTGCTTCAGCCATTCTATGAGTATCATCTTTTTTCTTAACAGATGCTCCTAGACCTTGACTTGCATCAATGATTTCTTTCGCTAATCTTTCTTCCATTGTTTTTTCATTTCTTAATCTTGCATATAAAGTAAGCCATCTAAGACCTAATGTGTATTTTCTTTCATCTCTAACTTCAACCGGTACTTGGTAGTTTTGTCCACCAATTCTTCTTGAACGTACTTCGAATGTTGGCATAATGTTTCCTAATGCTTCTTCGAATACTTCAATCGGTGGCATATTAGTAATTTCTTCAACTCTTTTGAATGCACTATATAGGATTCCTTGAGCTGTTCCTTTTTTACCATCTAACATGATATTATTGATTAATTTAGTAACTAATTTTGAGCTATAAATTGGATCAGGTAATACATCTCGTTTTGCTATATGTCCTTTACGAGGCATATCGATTCCTCCTTTCGAATCTTATTAATATATTTTTCATTTTTTATTTTTTAGCTTTTTTTGCTCCGTATTTAGAACGTGATTGTTTACGTCCTTCTACTCCTGTTGTATCTAACGTACCACGTACGATATGATATTTAACACCAGGTAAATCTTTTACACGACCACCACGAATTAATACAACGCTATGTTCTTGTAGTTTGTGTCCAATACCAGGAATGTATGCAGTTACTTCGATACCATTTGATAATCTAACACGAGCATACTTACGTAAAGCCGAGTTTGGTTTCTTAGGTGTCATCGTTGCTACACGAGTACATACTCCACGTTTTTGTGGACTTGTTCTTTCAGTTCTTTCTTTTTTAATCGAATTGTATCCAAATCCTAGATGAGGTGATTTACTCTTTCTAGTTTTATTTTGTCTACCTTTTCTAACTAATTGATTGATTGTAGGCATTTAATCGTTTCCTCCTCTCCTACTTTATCATCTACTGTTCCACACCACCAGGTGTTTCACTTTTTCCATAAAAACTAGGGCTAATAGCGTATAAGCCCTGAATTTTTTCTTTGAATAGCATAGTTATTATATACCACACATGCAGGTGTGTCAATAATTTTGTTGACTTTTTTATATTTCTTTTTTGATACTTTGTAATGATAGTAAATGCAGGGCTATTTGACAGTATTTTAAGATGAAAAAAGAATAAGGTTAAAATTCATTTTTTTACTTATGTCCCCAATACATTTGCCAAGTAACACCAAATTTATCCTTTACAGTTCCAAATAATGCACCCCAGAATACTTCTTGTAATTCTGCTTTTATATCCCCTTGTTCTGATAAGTCAGAAAACACCTGACGTAATTCATTTTCTGTTTCAAAGTTTAGTACAAATTGAATATTATCTCCTTGTGCAAGAAGACTTGATTCTATTAGATCATTTAGAAAGATAGTACTTCTTTGAATGACAAGTGTACTATGTCCCACTTTATCTTTGTATTCTTCCGATTCATAACCTGGAATATCTTGTAACATTGTCATTTCTTGGTTCATTTCAGCCTTTAAAACTTTCTTGTAGAAATCTATTGCCTCTAATGCATTGTTTACCGACACGAATGGTATAATCATATTTTTTTCCTCTCTATTAAATAGTATATTTCTAATGATTTTATATGAATTTTCTCTTTTACTTAATTATATTTAAAAAGAAGACAGAAGTGAAACAATATACTATTAACAATCTATTCTTGATTTGAAAACTAGTTCTATTTTAAAACTATACTTCTTAAATTAATTATTAGGTGCTACAATTTAAATAAGGAGGTGTTAAAAAATGAAATGTATATTTAAATCAATATTATACTTAACCGTAGTTGTACTTCTTTCATCATGTGGTTCCTCTTTAGAGTGTGGAGAGGGAACTATAGAGAGAGACAATCGTTGTGTTGCCTTAACACAAGATGAACAATTGTTTCTTTCCATATACACTTTAGCTTTAGACTCAAATCAAACTGAATTGAGTTATGAAGAGTGGATTGAAAGCATTAAAGGAGAAGATGGTATTAATGGGACAAATGGAACTGATGGAAGAGAAATAGAATTGGATGTTGAAAATGGGTATCTTGTTTGGAGATATGTTGGCGAAGCATCTTGGATGCAAATTCTAAATCTATCAGAATTAAGAGGTGTTGATGGTGTTGATGGTGTTAATGGAATTGATGGGAATGATGGTGTTGATGGTGTTAATGGAATTGATGGAATCGATGGGAATGATGGAAAATCTATATATGATTTATATATAGAATCGAACCCTTCATATACGGGGGATGTAGAACAGTTTCTAAATGATCTTATCACTAATAACCTTGAAGAAACAATGACACATACTGTTACTTTCGATGCAAACAATGGTAGCCAAAACACAACTGAGGAAGTAAAACATAATACATTAGTTACAAAGCCGAGTGATCCTGTAAGAGATAATTATGTATTTCTAGGTTGGGAGTACAATCAACAAGATTGGGTATTCTTTGGATACAGCGTATATAATGATATTACTCTAAAAGCATCATGGATTCATGAAACAACAATTACTGTAACTGATTTTTCACCAGATCCTTATAATCAAGGTGCATATCTCTTTAGTATTGATGTATATGATCCATCAAAAACTTATAATTTCCTTGATATATATTTTTACAGAGAAGGAGAACTTTACGGAACCTTAGAAACCATAGATGAAGAACATTTTAGAGTGTATGAAATACAAAGTGGATATAGTTATCAAATCTACATTGAATATGAAGTTTACTATGAATCAATTTATGTATATGATATTTTCATGTTTAATTATGATAATTAATGAAATAAGGTGAAAAAAAGATGCGATATATCGCATCTTTTAATACTTAATCCCTGCTGGTTTAATATTGTTAGAATCATGACTAGAACATGGTGTCACACCAAATACCATTCCACAACCCGGACATTGTTCTTCATAGTGTACCATATTGAACACTGTACCACATTCACAATTCACTTCATGTGCTACGTCTAGAAGGCCTTTACCTACTCCTACTTGACGCACTTTGTTGACAACTGCTTTTCCATCATTCAAATCGGGTGCACATCCATCATTTCCTGCACACGATTGAATCTTTTCTTTTAATATTTGATCCATTGTATCAACTCCTCAAAATGTATTGTACAAAAACGAAGGATACGATACAAGCAATTGTTTAATTATTCTAAATAACAGTGTTTTTACAATTTACTAAATAGTTCTAAAATTCATACAATCTCGCTTTGACTATTTCGATGATTGATTGTATAATTTTTACATCAAATAAAATTACTATAGAGGTGGAAAAATGAGAGTTGGAATTATTGGTCCTATTGGAAGTGGGAAATCAACACTAGCACATTTATTAGCAAATTACTATAACGTACCCAAAGTAGAGGAACCAGTTGCAAACAGCCGTTTTCTACCACTTTTTTATTCAGATATGCACAAATTTGCATTGGTATCGCAAAACTTCTTTTATGGAGAATTATTTTTATCAATGTGGGACACAAAAGATGAACCTGCATTGGTTTGTGATTCTACATTGTTTTCAAACCTAGTTTTCGCAGATTTACTGAAACTTGAAGGTGTCATGAATGATGAGGAAGTTGAATTGACATATAAGATTGCTGATGCTCACATGAAACTATTACCTGATCTTGATATTCATATTGTTCTAGTTAGAGATGAAGACAGCTTATTTCAAAACGTTAGAAAAAGAGCTAGAGACTTAGAAGAAGGACAGTACAATTATTTGAAGTTCCATTATGCGAATTATTCATCAGTATTAGAAAGCATCTTCAAAAGATACAATGTTCCAAAGCAAAAAATACTGTATCTTAAAGTTGACGATATGTTCGATCAATTACACTTCAATGACTTGGTTGCTCAAATTGAACAACGTTATCAACAATTAACCTACGAACAACAAACATTAGACTTATAAGAAAAGGCATCCAAATGGATGCCTTTTTCATTGTATAATTCTATTAATTTCCTGAATTTGTACCAATTGGATTTCTCTCTACTTGAATTCCTTCAATGATTACCATACCAGTACTGTTTGCAAAGTATACACCTGTTGATGCCCAGTCACTTGCATCAGGTACTACAGTATAACGATAGGTTGTTGATATTTCTGTTAATTCTGCTTCTTCTTCAAAGAATGTAATTCCACTTGTACTTTCACCAAATACAATTACACTACCTTTGATATTAGGTGCTTCTGTACGTAATGTAAACTCAAATGTGTATTCACATCCCTCAGTTAAAAATAATCCTGAATTAGTAAACGATCCCATCCATGGATCAGATGGTACTGTATGAACGTTAAAAACAGCTGCACCATATGTTTGAATCCAAGCATTATCTGGGTCAGTTACAAGATGTCCCCCTATAAAACGCCAATTAAGCCAAGACGAAATTGTATACATTTTCGCTCCTGGTACAGAATGCAATCCTGTTTCATTACTACAACTCACTGCTGTCGGTGATGGATTCGCATCCTCAACCAATACACATTCAGTTCCCACTAGTACCGTTCCTTCTCCACACGGGCTTACATCTTCTCCGCATGCACTCAATACTAAAACTGTTACTACTGCTACTGCCAATAATACTAATTTCTTCATTTATTCACCTCAAAATTTTATTTTCTATAGATTTGCGAAACCGCTTTACCAATATTATAAACTAATTGAATTAATTTGTCAAGAAACCGGTTTCTCAATATGAATAAAAAAAGTGATACTCGGTATCACTTCAATCTTTTACATGTTTCTCTTTCTACTACATTTACTTTTATTTTTACAGATTCAACTACTTCTCCATCGATTTTGGCAATCAAATATTTCGCTGAAGTGATTCCGATTTCTCTTTTATTTTGTGCAATCGTTTATTATTCAAATATTTTGTTGTAACACTATCCGTATGAACTGCCAAT
>CAYSZV010000035.1:11488-16206 GCA_964435595.1 uncultured Candidatus Izemoplasmatales bacterium
ATCATCATATCCAATAATCGATATATCTTCAGGCACATTGATTCCGTTTTCTTTGAATGCCTTAATTGCTCCTAGCGCCATCCAATCTCCACTAACAAATACGGCAGTAGGCAATTCCTTGTCTTTCATCATTATCACAGCTTGATCGTATCCATCTTGAAAACCATAATTTGCGGCTTCATAAATTTTATATTCTTTGAGACCACTTTTTGTCATAGCATTATCAAATCCTATTTGTCTATCTTGTCCTGATTTTGTGTAGAACGGTCCTGCGATATGATGGATTTTCTTATGACCTAGTCCAATCAAATATTCTGCAGCAAGCATTCCACCTTGAATATCATCAGAAGTAATGGTCGTGATTTCAAGATCTCCACCATCTGCTGATACAATTGGGATTCCACTTGCTACTAACTCAGGTATTTCATTAGATAAACTATAGAAATTTGCAATAAACACTCCTTCTACTTGTCTATATCTACAAAACTCTAAATACGACATTTGAGTATTACCCATATTCCGATTTACAAATGTAACTTCATATCCTTCTCGTTCTACTTCTTGTTTGAAATTCTCTAAGATTACTGAAAAGTGAGGATGGGATAATCCAATCCCTAGATTATCAGAAAAAATCACTGCAATAATCCAAGACTTTTTTTGAGATAGTGCTTTTGCGTAATAACTTGCAACATAGTTCAATTCGTGTGCTTTTTCTAAAATAATTTTCCTTGTTTTCTCACTAATACGACCAGTATTATTTAATGCTTTTGATACTGTCGATGTAGAAAACCCTGTTGCTTTTGCAAGTTCATATATGTTTACCTTTTGTGTCATAGATTCACCTCATTAATGAAACTAAGTCCTTTTTGGGGGACCGGTTTCCCTAATTGTAAATGGTAATGACAAAATTGTCAATATTTGCTTACCTTTGAACTTTAGAAATCAAAACATTCATATAGCCTCCAAAAAATGGTAAGATATTCTTATAGAGAAAAAAGAGATGGTAGGTGAATTATGAAAAACATACAAAAAATTGCGATTTTGAGTGTATCGGTACTAACGATCATGTCCAGTGCTGCAATGATTCCAGCCTTACCATATATAAATGATTACTTCAGTAATGCAAGTGAATTATCTGTAAAAATGGTAATCTCTTTACCTTCTTTTTTCATCATACCAGTAACATTATTGACAGGTCGTCTGATATTCTATGTAAAAAAGAAACACATACTTTACATTGCTCTTTCATTATATCTCATTGGTGGACTTGGTGGAGCACTACAAAATTCTATTATTATGCTGCTAATATTCCGTTCTATGATGGGTATTGGTGTAGGTCTATTGATTCCTTTAACAAAAGGTCTGATTGCTGATTTCTTTTCTGGCAAAGAACGATCTAAAATGATGGGCTATTCTACAGCTGCAAACAATTTTGGTGGCATCATCGCCGTAGTCTTTGCTGGACTCTTAACTGCCTTGGGCTGGAGATTCCCATTCTTGGTATATTCCCTAGCAATCATCGTTTTATTTCTCGTAATCTTCTTCTTGCCAAATCAAGAAATTCCTGCGAAGAATTCTCACTCTGTCCATATAAACAAAAATGTTTGGATAATTGGGCTATCACATTTCATGTTAATATTAATATTCTTCTCTGTTCCAACAGGATTAGGTTATTATATTGAAGTAAAAGATTATGGAACAGGGTTAACCACAGGATTTATGATTTCTCTTGTAACTTTGGGGTCTTTCCTTATTGCTATTGCATTTCATAGAGTATCTGAATTTTTTAAACACAATACAATATATATCGGACTCCTATTAATCACATGTGGTATGTTTGGTATTGGACTTGCAGAACAATTGTTTACAGTTGCAGTTTCTTTGGCACTTGTAGGTTTTGGTCTTGGAATCTTATCAACAATGGTTTACTTGTTTACATCACTTGAAAGTTCCAAGAATGATGTTACTTTATCACTTGCCATTGTATCGTGTTTTTCATTTCTCGGCCAATTCACGTCCCCAATAATCAATCAATTCATCCAAGATATATTTGGTACACATTCAGTAGAATCAACATTCTTCATATCAGGATATATTGGAATATTAGCAATTATAATAGTCATTGTAAATCAATATATAAAAATATATACTCCAAAAAGGCAACCCGATTAAGGTTGCCTTTTATTTTCCACTTTATCTAATGGTAAAAAACAATCAAGAGTTAAGGATATTCCTGTAACTACAAATGTAAGCCCTGCTACCTCAAGTAGTCTTACTGGATAGAATAAAAAAATAATTGGACCAACAAGAGCGATTATAAGTAGCCCGCATACAAACATCAAACCAAACATGCCATAACTATACTTCTTTTTGCTTCTACCGGATACCACAAAATATTCAATTACTGCTACTATCGCTCCTATTAGAACTGCGGCAAGTGATTTCATTACTTGATTAAAATCTACACTATAATATATTCCTTTTCCCACAATTGTAGTCACAAAATAGCAATAAAACAGAAATAAAAATACCATTCTTTTTTTAATAATCCAGAACATAAAACCTCCTAAAATACAAAAATAGGACAAGTTGTCCTATTTGCAAGTAATCTAATTTTATTATACCATTTTTTGCTCTAAAGCAAACAGTATTGTATTGCACCTATTTGATACTACCTTTTTCAGCATCGTATACTTCTTTTAGAATTTCACCTAAACTTGTAAACTCTTCCATACATAGTTTCACTGATTTACTCAATGCTTTCATCGGAATTTTCTTCCCAACTCGAACAAATCTCTTTCCGTTAAATTGAACCCCATGCCACAATCTAGAATGGATATCTAGACCTGTCTCATCTTCAACAAGATAATGTAAAACAGTGATTGGATAGTTGGCTCCGGACAAATACATCAAAGAACACACAAAACTTGGTATGTCTTTTTGTTCACAGATTGATTCATCTATTCCGATTTCAATTGGCCTCTTATGATGTTCCACTACACCACCATATTTCTTACCAAATACACTCAATAATTTTAGAGCCCATTTTGGAAGACCACTTTCTTGTTTCATCCTAGAAATTGTTCCCCATTTACGTTCGTGTAAAGGTATTTTCTTGTTTAGCAATTGTTTTTCATCTTTTTCAGATGGATGAGCCATAAATAAATGAGTACTTGGTAGCCACATTTGATATCTCAACGGATCAAATTCAACCCAAATATTCCACCAATGGATCATTTCTTTAGTGATACCATCCATTCTAGTATATGCAGCACTTACTCCACTACCATCTTCATACTTCTTGTAACCAATCAATTGCTCAATTGTTGGAGAAGCCAAAAAGCGATTTATATTTTTATAATACATATCTTTATGAAACGGTATTTCTGTAATTTTCAACAATCTTTCTTCGTCCACTTTTTTTACTTCACGATTGATATAGTTATTATATTCTATCATTTCATCACCTCATTGTATCAGTATCATTTTAAACCACTATCTTTAAATATGCAAATATGAAAAAAAAGGCATCCTCTTGGATGCCTTGATTATTAAAACTGGTAATCTTCTAATACGAATGGATTTTCGTCTTCAAGGATTGAATCATCTTCAACCTCTTCAACAACTGGTCCTTCATATTCGAAATGAGTATCTTCTAAGATTCCTGTACCAGCAGGGATTAATCCACCGATAATTACATTTTCTTTTAGTCCAACTAAGTCATCAATTTTTCCTCTAATTGCTGCATCTGTAAGAACACGAGTTGTTTCTTGGAATGATGCTGCACTTAAGAATGATTCACTACGTAATGAAGCTCTTGTAATACCTAACAATACTGGGCGTCCCTTAGCAGGGTTTCCACCTTTTAAAAGCACTTCTTTGTTTGCGCTTTTAAATTCAGCAATTGATACTTGATCACCAGGTAATAATAATGTATCACCTTCAAGAACGATATTAATTTTCTTCATCATTTGATGAACGATAATTTCAATGTGTTTATCTGAGATTTCGATACCTTGAGCACGATATACTTTTTGAACTTCTTTGATTAAGTATTGTTGAACAGTATCTGCATCAGTTGCTTTTAATAATTGCTTAGGATCTATTGATCCGTCAGTAATTTTTTGTCCTGCAACAACATCATCATTTTCATTAACTAAAAGTGTAACACCACTATTAGTTTCGTAAATGTGTTGTTCAAATCCGTTTTCAACAGTTACTTTAAATCTTTCCTCAACTGGTTCAATGTCTGAAACAGTTCCATCAATCTCACTAATTACGGCTTTACCTTTAGGTGTTCTTGCTTCAAATAACTCTTGGATACGTGGAAGCCCTTGAGTGATATCTGAACCTGCAACCCCACCAGTATGGAAAGTACGCATTGTTAACTGAGTTCCTGGTTCACCAATTGATTGAGCTGCGATAATACCTACCGCTTCTCCAACTTCAACTAAGTCTCCAGTTGATAAGTTTTGTCCATAACACTTCTTACAAACACCTGAATTTGAATCACAAGTTAATACGCTTCTAATTCTAAGTTCTTTGACTCCAGCGTCAACAATATGTTTCGCTTTTTCATCATCGATATACTCATCTTTAGTAACAATTACTTCACCAGTTTCAGGGTTATATGCAGTTTCCGAACTAAAACGTCCAATTAATCTATCTAAGAACGGAACAATTTCTTTTCCGTCATCATGTAATATTGCTTTAATAGT
>CAYSZV010000036.1:0-14490 GCA_964435595.1 uncultured Candidatus Izemoplasmatales bacterium
GCTTTCAAATGGCATTCCGGGAGGGATTCGAACCCCCGACCGACGGCTTAGAAGGCCGTTGCTCTATCCTGCTGAGCTACCGAAACATATATTGAGCATCTGTAATTTGGTATATTGTTTCATTATATATTTACCATAAACACAATTACAAAGCGATATTTATTATAAACTACCGCTCTGTAATTGTAAAGTATAATTCAGTTTTTTTTTAATTATTTTCTATGTATTCGAAATAGTTACTGTTTAAAATTTTCTTTTGAATCTCTAAAGCCTCTATTTTACGCTCTAGATAGTATTCAAAGGTTTCCATGATCAAAGAATCTCCAGAGGTTGTTTTATCCATATATAAATAACTATTTCCATCAGTAATCGACAAATCACTAAAGATTACATAGTTATCCTCATTTGAAAACAAGTCTTGCCCCATAAAATATGTAAAATCTCCATCACTATCTACCATATTCAATATTGTAGGTGTGATATCAACAGTACTTCCAGGTTTTTCAAACACTCCTGGTGTCATCCCTTGAGCGTACATAATCAATGTTTGACGTTTCAATTCTTTGTCGGTAATGTCAATTCCCGTATGCTCAGTATATATCTCATGATCTAACATATATGGAAAATGATCGGGGAAGATAACAAATAATGTTTCATCCAACTCTCCGTTGGCTTCCAATTCATCCATAACCAAACCAATCATATTATCTAACTCAACCATTTTTTCCATATAATTGATGATTTCATATTCAAATTCATTATTTGGATACGCAGTATTTACTTGATCCAGATATATATCAAAATCTTCTTGATTATATGCTCCATGACCAGAGTAGGTTAATAAATTAACATAGATTGGATTGTCATAGTCGACAAATTCCGTAAAGAAATGAAGCATATCTGTATCATAGCGATCAACAAATGGTTCTCCTAAAGAGTCTTCTTCTAATGGATTAGAGTATCCCAAATCATACATATCTTCTTGAAATTTCACCATTTCAAATCCATAATTTGGAATCATCGTTTTTCTATTATAAAACCATTCATAGCCACTATGGAAGTAATATGTGTCATAGCCAATATCATTTAGTTGATATGGTAGTGCATAATCGAATGAGTTCTCGCTGTAAGCATCACAAACATTATTACTCCAATCATTGGTCGTAATTGCTAAAAGACCAGTTAAACTCATAAATTCACTATTACAAGTCGCTCCCTGTTGGAAGACAGGTGTATAGTAATTGCTGAAGGAATACCCTTGTTCTCTCATCATATATAAGTTTGGTGTTAACGTTTCACTAATAAATCTTGTATCCATTGATTCTGCTAGAATCGTAACGATATTATATCCAGCAAATTGATCACTCATGTCATTTGTTTGGTGCTCTTCTTTTGCATCAAAATATAAATCAATATCATTAATCATTTCATCATAATCAGGTTCCCACCTAAAGCGTACAATGTCTAACAAATGATAATTATAATATCCATATTTTTGACTAAACCCTTTGCGATCATGCATTGTTTCAAACAAGTATGCATCGCTTCTATAATAATCAATTCTATTTTCAAATTGATAACTACCCCAAACCAAGAATAATACTACTTGTACAACGAATACGATACTTAATATTCCAAAATCTCTAAAACGGAAGACATCTCTTTTTTTATTTGCTATAATTAAATATATCGTTCCAATCAATAGAGGTGTAATCAAATACGCAACCAAAGGAATCGAAATATCATATTCTAAGGTTTGTCCTTCTGACAAAAACTTAATTCCTGCTAAACTAGCTTTTGAACTGATAATACCAAAATAGTCATAATATACACTATCTCCAACAACAAATATGGTACTTACAACAACTACAAATATATAGTATATTTTTTGTTGTACTCTCCTTCTTAATAGAAACGCTATTGCACTAACCCAAAACATCATTAAAACAGTATCAAATAAGATACCTAGATTAAATACACTCAGTCCAGTAGTAATAAATAATACCACACGGAGTAATAATAGATATATCATTACATATAAATATCCATTGTAACGTCTTGCTTTCATATTAATCACTTCCAAATCATATAAATTATACCATATATTATCCTTATTATATAAAAAAATATTTCGCAATATCGCATTCAACTACAGGTTGCTTGATAGCAGTTGTATTTCAATATAGAATATAGTTGTAGAGGAGGTAAAAGATGCTTAATTTAGAACAAATTGGTCACAAGATAACAAAACAGAGAAAACTAAAACAAATGACCCAAAAGGAATTAGCCGAAGCCCTATATGTTACCCACCAAGCGGTAAGTAAATGGGAAAACGGAAAAAGTGTCCCATCAATCGAAATATTATATGATATAACACAATTATTCAATATTTCCATTGATTATCTACTAGATGATTCTGACATACCAGAAACAGATTACGAAATGCAGTTCAAACAATATCCTAGGAAAGCTGTTATTTCAAAATTTCTTCATAACAATTCATGTTGTGACAATCTAGAAGACATCTTTTACTTATTACAAACAGAAGAAAGAGATATGATAATCGAACTGATCATCAGTCAGAACATCGTTATTGATTTCGAAAAAGTGTGGCATATATTCAGTAAGTCAGAAAGAATCAAAATCATTAGTGTAATTCTTTCAGGAAAATTCGAATATGATTTACACAACATTTATCAAAGATTAACACGTACCGAACAACTATTAATCCAGTCGAAAGACAAAGAAGGAAACTACTCCATCCATACAAACAAAGGAGTGATATTATGAAATACGTAATGCCAAAAGAACCAATAAGAGACAATCGACCTATCGATGCAACGATCAGCAATTTAGGAATGATATATGATTATTATTGTTTCTGTAAAAACAAAACAAGGAGATGAATCAAATGAAAAAATTAGTTAGAATTTTACCATTTATGGAACAAGAAGAAATAAAAAAATTAGCTTATGAAATTATCAATGGAGAAGTGGAAGGCGTAAAATTAGTTATGTTATTTCCATTCCTAAGTAATGACGATTTGGATGAAATAGTAGATTTATTATTAGAAAAAAATGACGGTAAAGCATTAC
Source organism: uncultured Candidatus Izemoplasmatales bacterium (assembly GCA_964435595.1). Classification (GTDB taxonomy): domain Bacteria; phylum Bacillota_I; class Bacilli_A; order Izemoplasmatales; family Izemoplasmataceae; genus Izemoplasma. The sequence continues at coordinate 3,096 of CAYSZV010000036.1, forward strand.
AAAGAGCTGTACCATTTGCTAGAAAAGCAACTGTAGACAAAATCTACAAAGCAATTCAAGATGGTAAAATTGAAGGCATCGATGAAACCTATTTATTTCCTTTCTTAGGAAAAGATCAATTAAAATCAATGTTTAAAATCTTTGTAAAAGAAGCCAAAAACGATCCAAAAGGCAAAGTAGATATCAGTATTCTCTCAAGAAGAGATGATGAAGACGAAGAATTTGACATCGAATTAGATGATGAAATTGATACTGAAGTTGTAAACGAAATGAATAAATTAAAAGAAGAAATGAAATCTCTCAAGAAAAAACTCAAAAAGTACCAAGATGAATAAAAAAAGCACCCATGGTGCTTTTTTTATTTATAATCCTAATATTGGCCAGAAAATCAAACGAATCAAGCCAGCTACTAAATAAGCAACAATAAATGGATAAACAACACTAAATATTGTCCATTTTGTACTTTGTGTTTCTGCTTTGATTGTCGCAACGGTAGAAATACAAGGTACATACAAAGAACTAAACACAACATATGCAAGAGCTGCACCAACTGTAAATCCTGATGCTATATCTCCAACGTATAGAATCTCTAAACTTGAAACAACTACTTCTTTTGCTAAGAATCCACTCATCAAGCTAGATGTCGCTTGCCAATCTCCAAATCCAAGTGGGGTAAAGATAAAACTTATTGTTCCAGCGATATCACTTAAGAAACTTTCTGAAGGATCAACATTGATTCCTCCAAAGCCGTTATTGCTTAAAAGCCATAAGATAATACTACCTACCAAAATGAATGTTCCAGCTTTTTTTACAAATCGTTTTGCTTTCTCTAACGCTTGATATGTAATGGTACGTAATTGTGGGATACGATAAGGTGGTAATTCTAAAACAAAATGATTTTCTGCACCTTTAAATAAAGATAAACTAAATAATTTTGCACTTAACAGTGTCACCATTACTCCTAATATATAGATACCTAAAATAATCGGCGCTCTATAGTTTTTGAAAAACAGGCTAACAAAAATTGCATAAATTGGTAATCTTGCACTGCAAGAAACAAACGGAATTGTTAGAATCGTTAAGATTCTTTCTTTTTTATCAGCGATTGTTCTAGTAGCCATAATTGCAGGAACACTACATCCAAATCCTGTAATGATTGGGACAATACTTTTCCCATTCAAACCAAACCTTGATAAGAAACGATCCATTACAATTGCAACCCTTGCCATATATCCTGTTCCTTCTAAAATAGCTAATAAGAAAAACAAGGTAATGATTTGTGGCAAGAACACTAGGACTCCTCCAACACCAGCTAAAATCCCATTTACTACCAATCCATAAATAAATCCACTCAATCCCAAAAGCTCTAGGAATTGTCCAACATAGTTAATAACAATTTCATCCCAGAACAGTTCAAAGTATCTAGTTAACAACGCTCCTATACCCATAACTTCTCCAAAACTTAATTGATAGATTATCAACATAACAAATAAGAAAATCGGAATTCCAAAATATGGATGAGTAATGATTCTATCTACTTTTTGATTAAAGTATTTTGAATGTTCTTTTTCTTCTACTTTTACCATACAATCTTCAACTATATCGTTAATAAATTCTCTTCTCGTATTAAAAATAGCTCCTTTTAACGACAGGGCAACTTCTTCGGAAATCACTTTTTCTTCTACTTCCGCAATAACCTCACGAATTCGGTCTTCTTTGGCCAAGTCAAATTCTTTAAAAATACCCTCATTTCCCTCCAATAATTGTAACGCTATCCATTTTTTCTTGACTTGAAAATTGTCATAACGTAGTAGGTCATGAATTCTTTGAATTCCCCACATTACTGTTGGATGATATTCTAATTGCAAGCCTTTAACAGCCTGTAGCATTTTGATTTCTTCTGCTATTTTTACTTGATCTTCTTTATTTCTTTCTTTTGCACTAATACTGATAGCACTCACTTTAAGTTTTTGCTTTAGCTTATCAGTATCAATAACATAGCCGTTATTTCTTAATGCATCTCTTAAATTTAACACCAATAAACTCGGAACACCGAGTTCTAATAGTTGGACTGTTAAATGTAAGTTACGCTTTAAATGACTACTATCTATGATATTTATGATTCCTTTATATGATTCTTTTAATATTGAATATGTAACAACACCTTCATCTTCACTATTTGGTGCAACATTATAAGTTCCAGGTAAATCTACTAAGTTTGCATCTTTTACATTTTTAATATGATGAACACGTTTTTCAACTGTTACACCACTATAGTTCCCTACATGCACGTGTGATTGTGTCATAAAATTAAAAAAGGTACTTTTTCCAACATTCGGATTACCAGCTAGCAAATAGTTATTCATGCTTTCACCTCAATCAGTAGAGCATCTTTTTTTCTTAAACATATTTCGATTTCATCTACTTCGACTAAATATAGTCTCCCAAAAGACAGTCGATTCAATAAAATAATCGTTGCTCCTTCATAAATTCCAAGATCCATTAGTCTTCTTCTAAACGAAGGGACGATGTTATCAAATGATAATATTGTTCCACTTTGGCTTACTTTCAGCTCTGTCAAATTCATAGTTACCACTCCTAATTTGCATTATATAGAATGAATATAAACAACGCAACCATTTTTGTAAAAATTATAATTAGACTTATAATTAGGTAAAAAAAATAGAGCTATCTCGCTCTATTTAGTCTTTTTATGAAGCAGGCACCATCTTTTTTACATGTGTCTTTCTCGTAATGACTACATGTACCTTCTACTACCAACTGTAATTTTGATATATTAAAATCTTTGAAGATTTCATTTGCTTTGATTTGATCAAAAATCCTAGAATCATTGATTTCAATAATATTATTATTCACTTTACAAGTTACATGAATATGTGAATCTGCAGTATGTGAATGATCATCAATTGTCAGATCATAATGTTTCTTCCCATTAATAAATATTTGGGTTACAATTTTATGTTCTAACAAAAAGTCGATATTGTTATAAACAGTACCTAAATTATGATAACCTTTTTTCTTTAAATCATTATAGATTTCTTGGATTGTCAAATGTTTTCCTTCGAGCACATCTATAATCGCTCTTCGCTGCTTTGTAATACGAATATTTGTTTTTCTTAATTCAGAAAATATTTTTTCTCTTTCATCCATAAATATCACCTACCTTATATTAACATTATTATAAATAAAGGAAAAGCAAAATACACAGAAAAAAAAGAAAAACTATAAATAGTCTTTTTCTTTTTTTACTTTGTCTAATGTTTTTTGTGCTATAAACTCAGGAACAAATTCCTTTAATTCTCCCCCAAACATAGCAATTTCTTTTACAGTTGTGCTACTTAAAAATGAGTATTTATTGTCTGTCATAAAAAATACACTATCAATTGTACGATCCAAAACCCTATTGGCATGTGTTAATTGAAATTCATATTCAAAGTCTGTAACAGCTCTCAATCCACGAACAATATGAGTCGCACCCAATCGTTTGGTTTCATGTACTGTTAAATTATTTGTAATCTTAAATTCAATATTCTCTTTGACATCTTTAAAACATTCTTTAATGAGTCCAATTCTTTCTTCTGCTGTAAACAATCCTTTTTTGTATGGATTATCACTCACTATAATAATTAACTTGTCAAAAACTTTTAGAGCTCTTTTCGCTATATCTATATGTCCAAATGTAATTGGATCAAAACTACCAGGGTACACTGCAACTTTCATATTAATTACTCCATTTCATATAGGATACATTGGTTATGCCAATGGTCTTCATCTTATATTCTATTATATCATCGTTTTCAATATGTAAAGTATTATTTTTTCCATATAAATAGACAATAATTCCATCTTTACTCAAAATCTTTCGTTTTACAATAAGTTGAATGATTTCATTTATTACATCCATGTTATATGGAGGATCCAGTAATATAATATCAAATGTCTCTTTGGTACTGATTAGAAAATCAACATAATCAAGAGTCGAAATCGTTGCATTTTCGATTGCTAACATGTCAATATTTTCTACAACAACTTTGTATGCATTTAAATTAAATTCATTCAAGACCGCATGGCTCGCTCCTCTACTTATGGCTTCTATACCAAGAGCACCACTACCTGCAAATAAATCCAAAACAAGACTATCATATATGTTGGTTTGTATACTATTAAAGATCGATTCTTTAACGCGGTCTTTTGTAGACCGTGTTGTACTTTCTTGTACTTCCTTAAGAACTCTACTTCTATATGTTCCAGCGATTACTCTCATAAAAACACCTCCAGAAACAAAAAGGTCGAAACGACCTTTTTTTTTAGTAATTAAATGTAACTTCTTGAACAGTTTCTTTATCTAATTTGCTTACCATTACTTTTACTAATTTCACCATTGCATCATAATCATCTTTGTGCATGATTGATGTATGTGAATGTAAATAACGTACTGGAATGCACAATGCAATTGATGGTACTCCCGAAGCAGTCATATGCATTGCTCCACCATCAGTTCCCCCTGAATTTAAATACGTTAATTGGTAGGGAATGTTATTTTCTTCAGCACATTTGATTGTGAAGTCTCGTAGTCCCTTGTGCCCAACCATACTACCATCTTTAAATACAATTCCAACACCTTTACCTAATTCAGTATTTTTATCTCCACCAGGGAAATCAAAAGCGATTGTAGTATCAAGTGCAATCCCGATATCAGGTAAGATTTTGTTGGTAGCTGTTTTAGCTCCTCTTAATCCTACTTCTTCCATTACTGTACCTACAGCGTAATAAATATTATCATGATCTTCTAAATCATCTAATACTTCCATCGCAGCGGCACAACCAACACGGTTGTCCCATGCTTTACCAAGTAAATATTTTTTATTTGTTAATTCGACAGCAACGATATATGGTGTAATCATATCACCTGGCTTGATTCCAAGTTTCTCTGCTTCTTCTTTATTGTCAACACCCAAATCCAAATACATTGCTTTCATATCAACAGGTTGTTTGCGTTCCTCTGGAGTCAGAATATGAGGGGCTTTTGCTCCAATTACTCCACGAATTTCTTTTCCTGAGGATGTGGTAATTGTCATTTGTTGTGCCAACATAACTTGACTCCACCAACCACCAGCAGGTGTAAATTTAACATATCCTTCTTCTGTAATAGTTGTAACTAAGAATCCGACTTCATCCATATGTCCAGCAACCATGATTTTAGGTCCATTATCATTTCCGATTTTTTCCCCAATCACACTTCCAAGATTATCAAATGAAACCGTTGCTTTTCCAGCCATTTCTTGTTTCATGTATTCTCTGACTTGACGTTCATTTCCAGGAACACCATTCAACATAGATAATTCCATTAATCTGTTTTTCATATAAGACATCTCCTATTCAATTTCTATATTCATAATAACACATTTAAAGACTTAAACAAAGCGATTTATATAAATTTTTCGACAACATTTTTTTAAAAAATGTCACATAAAAAGACTGCATATGCAGTCTTAAAATTTTTGTTCTATTTTTTGGATTTGATTTGCGATAAAGCGGTCGAGTACCATTATGAACGCTTCTGCTTCTTCGTCAGTAATCCCCTTAACCAAATCATCGATACATGCTTTTTCAATTACGCTAACATCATGACATAGTTTTTCACTACCTTCAGATACAAAGATATTTTGAACACGTTTGTCTTTTTCATTTTTTACACGATACACATAATTATCTCTTTCTAATCTTGATAACACTCCTGATAATGTTGCTTTATCAGTATCCATTTGCAACAAAATCTCTTTTGCTGTAATTCCTGGTTCCGCATTGACAACTCTCAAAACCATTAGTTGTGAATATGTAATATCGAGTCTCTCTAGATGCTTAGACATTAACCTTTTATATAACATACTACTTTTATTTAGCTTATAACACATTTCTCTTACCATAATACGTTCCTCCTAACAGAAAGTTTGGTATACAAATCAATTATACATATTTTGAGCAAATTGTCAAAATAAATTTACTAGATACTATATAATAGATACAGATGTAATTGAGGTGATTGTAATGTTTACAGATAATTTTAATATTCAGCATGTCTACGGACAAAACCTATTAGAACAACATGATATTAAAAAAATTAACTTAATTGATATAAGAGAACCCTTTGAACTCTCAATTTGTAAGATTCCAGGATCATTACATATCCCAATGAGAAGCTTGCTGTTAGGGCACAAAAAACTATTAGATAAAGATAAAACTTACTATATAATTTGCCATACTGGTCAACGTAGTTATTACACTTGTGATGAGTTGATTAAAAATGGATATAACGTCATCAATGTGATTGGTGGAATTGCGTCTATTGATGAGTATAATGTTCCGTATTAACCTTTTTATAAAAAGAAAACACCATTGAAATGGTGTTTTTTATTATGCTACAATATTTGGTTGTTCTTTTTCTACTTCGTCTGTAACTGGCACTTTCTTTTCTACTGTTGGTGAGTCTTGCGTGATTTGTTGGTCATAGACAGCTTTTTCATATCGATACACTTTGTATCCTTTCCCACCATCATACACTAAGAACCCTCCAACTACTACACTAAATCCTAAAATAATATGGATAATTAAGAATGCATCAATATCACCAGAAACAAGCACTACTCCTCCAACTACTAAACAAGCAATATGGAAGAAGTAAAGAACAAGATCACTTCTTTCTTTTCCTTCAGAAACACCAAAGAAATGAACAGATCCTCTTAATACTAAATATGCACCTAACATGTATCCAAGTGCATTACCTAGTCCACCATCAACAAGAAATTGGATAATGATCATTGCTGCTCCTAATAATACGTCAATTGTAATTTCCATAATGTTAAGAGTTTTCACAAGATCACTACCTTGTGTTTTAACATACGGTACCAAACGAACCACTGCATAAATAATGATCACAGCTCCAATAATTGCGATTACAATATCTTGCGCTTCATCTTTTTTTACTTCTAATACAATTGCCAATCCTACTAATAATGCTGCTCCTAATAGTTTTAATACAAATCCATACTTTCTAATTGTTTTCATAAACTCCTCCTTCTAAAGGAACATTTTGTTCCTTTGTGTTTAAATAACGAAATAATATATAACTTCCAATAAAATATAATCCTACTACAACTTCTGCTACTAGTATATAGTAAGGAATGCCTCCTAAATATTGTATCATAGGAAACTTCTCAAGTTTATCAGGATCAATAAACATAAACATAAAATCTGTTCCCATGAAATAGTTAAAAATAATCATAAACAAGGCCAATGCTTGTAAAATCCAATATCCTTTTAACAATTCTTTTTTACCTGGATACCACTTATATACTATGAAATAATACAACGGTGTAATAAATAGAATCCCATGGGCGAAAAAGAACTGATAATATCTGTAGTAAGATGAATCATATCCGATAATCGGATTAATGAATGATATTATGCTGCCTAAGACACCTGTCATCAATACAAAGGAATAAATGGCTTTGTTATTAGTAAATAATAAAAATATTGCGAATGCCATTGCGATACCACATAGATGAAATGGTAAAATAATTGTATCAAATCCGTATAAAACAAATCGTAATATATAGTGACTAGAATATAACAAAAACAACACTATTGCCATTGTATATCTGAATCTTTTATCTAGATTTTTATTACTTCTAAATGATTCTCGATACTTATATATAAAATATATAATAATAGCAATCCCAATTAAAGGGATAATTCGCTCATAAAGATTCAAATCCAAAAAGATATTTGTTCTATAAGGGCTTTGATAATTGAAGAACTCACTCATGCTGTTTCCCCCTTTAAAACTATTATACTAAAAAAAAGTTCTTTTATATATAAAAGAATAAAAAAAAATCCATAGAAAATTGGAAATCACTCGACGCAGAACCACGGTTCTACAATAGTGGTAGCCTCTTGTTATAAAATTAGGATTCCCGTAAATTTGGGCCTTCACACAGTTATAACCTTAGCCCCTTTTCAAAAAAGTTGGGGTCGCTTCAGAGTGATTTCCAATCCTCTAGGATGCTTTAATTATATCGCACCAAAGCCAAAAAGTCAAAAAAATACACTAGTTTCTAAATAAGATGTATTGTCAATAATTACACACCGATATAAGTTGTTACTTTTTTGAAGTAAAAAAAAGCAGAATAATCTGCTTATTTTAATAATTCAATTAATTCAGCTTTTTTCAATGCTGAATATCCACTAATTTCACGTTCTTTGCATAAGGCTTTTAATTCAGCAACTGTTAAGTCTTTTAAGTCAAGTAGTTGTTCTACTTCATCTTTTACTTCAGCTACGATTTCTTCTTTTAATTCTTCTTTCACTTCAGCTACGATTTCTTCTTTTGTAGCTTTTGAAATTGTTTTTTTAACTTGTTTTTTCTCTACTTTTACAGGTGCAGGAGAAGTTTCCCCAGCTAAACCTTGTTTTGAGATTTCTACAAATTTTGCAAATCCTGCTGCGTCATAAACAGCGATATCAGCTAACATTTTTCTATTTACTTCTACTCCAGCTTTTGAAAGACCGTTAATGAATGTTGAATAAGACATTCCATTTAATCTAGCTGCAGCATTGATTCTTGTGATCCATAATTTTCTGAAGTTTCTTTTTCTTTGTTTTCTATCTCTATAAGCATAAGATAATGATTTCATTACTTGCTCATGAGCAGTTCTGTATAATATGTGTTTACTTCCGAAATATCCTTTTGCTAACTTTAATACTTTTTTACGTCTTTTTCTGGCTACGTTTCCGCCTTTTACTCTTGGCATTGTTAGTTCCTCCTATTATTTCACGTTACTAATTTGTTGTTTGATTCTTTTGTAGTCACTGGTAGAAACTAATGTAGCACTTTTGTTTCTTCTTTTAGACCCTTTTGATTTCGCACTTAACAAGTGATTCCCTTGTGAGTGTTTCACTTTCAGTTTACCTGAAGCTGTTCTTTTCACTCTTTTTGCAGTTCCAGAGTGAGTTTTCATTTTTGGCATATTATTTACTCCTTATTGTTTTTTGTCTTTGATTGGAGCTAATGTACAAAACATATTGCGTCCATCTTGTTTTGGCTTACTTTCAATCGTAGCAATGTCTTCACATGCTTCTGCATAACGCAAAATCACAAGACGGCCTTGATTTGTGTGAGCCATTTCTCTACCTCTAAATCGGATTGAAATTTTTAATTTGTCGCCACCCTCTAAGAATTTGCGACCATTTTTCAATTTTGTATTAAAATCTCCAATATCAATTTTCGGTGATAGTCTAATTTCTTTTAATTGTTGAATTTTTTGATGTTTTTTTGCTTCACGTAATTTACGAGATTGTTCATACTTAAATTTGTTGTAGTCCATAAATTTTGCAACTGGTGGCTTTGCCCCAGGAGCAACTAGCACCAAATCTAAGTCTTTGTCAAACGCCATATTCATAGCGGTACGAGTATTCATTACACCTAGTTTTTCACCTTCATCAGTGATAACCATTACTTCTCTTTGACGAATACCTTCGTTCAGCAAATTAGAATCTTTATTTTTTTTCGGTAATTCTCGACTATACTTGTTTATAAACGGCACCTCCCATTTTATTTTTGTTGTGGAAAGCATATAAAAAGTGTGAGCACATACTGCACCCACACTAAAATTATAATTTCAATTTTTAGTAGCTTCAACCTAAAACTTATGTAATCAGGTGAGAGTGGGTACTCTTCTTTCCACGTATATTGCTATTTAATATTACCATAAATATATTGTTTGTCAACTATTTAGTCATCTGTTTTTGGATTGATTAGGTTTTTCCTATAATCTTCCTTGTTTATCTGTCTATTTCTTGCAATTGCAAGTGCTCCTTTTGGTACATCTTTCGTTACCGTAGAACCTGCAGCAATAAAGACATTATCTCCAATTGAAATCGGTGCAACTAAGTTTGTATTACAACCGATGAATACATCATCTCCAATAATTGTTTTATGTTTTTTCACACCATCATAGTTTACTGTGATGCTTCCACATCCGAAGTTAACATTTTTACCGGTTTCACTATCTCCAATATAGGCAAGATGTGCTGCTTTTGTATTAAATCCAGTTCTACTATTTTTCACTTCTACAAAGTTACCAATACGATTGTTAGGTCCGATGATTGCTTGATTTCTTAAGTGTGCAAATGGACCAATTGTTGAATTTTCGTTGATCTCACTATCAAATACAAGACTGTGTTTTACAATCACATTTTCATGAACAACTGATGTATGAATTTCTGTGTTAGGACCAATTTTAGATCCTGTTTTGATGACACTTCCACCTGTGAGATATGTATTTGGATAAATTGTCACACCTGGTTCAATATAAACATCATGCCCAATCGTAACTGTTTCTGGGTTTATTATACTAACTCCATTTAACATGTGGCTTTTGTTTATAGAATCTCTAAGAAACTTTTCAGCAACACTTACACTATATAAATCATTGATCCCCATTACTTTCGTATTATCCCATAATTCAAATGTTCCGACACGGTAATTATCTCTCATGATTTCAACGATATCTGTTAGGTAATATTCTCCTTTTTTCTCGTTGACTTGAATCATATCAACCGCTTCAAATAAGAGTTTATTATCTACAACATAAATCCCAGTATTCACTTCAGTGATTTTCTTTTGCTCATCTGTACAATCATTGTGTTCAACAATCGATTCGATGACTCCGTTCTCTTTACGGAGAATACGACCATATCCTTTTGGATTCTCAAACTTTGTAGTTAATATCGTTAAATCGTGTTTACGATCTCTATGATAATTGATTACTTTATTAATTACTTTGTAATCAACCAACGGCATATCTCCCAGCATAATAATTGTTTGTCCAACTTTGTCTGCTAAGACGTCTTTTGCCATCTTCACAGCATGTCCTGTACCCAGTTGTTCTTCTTGTGTAACAAAGTTCACTCTGTCACCTAATATATCGTAAAACACTTGTTTTTGATGACCTACAACAATTGTTGTTTCATCAATCACAGATTGTTCAATTTCTTCAAGTATGTATTCAATCATCGGTTTCTTTAAAATCGGATAAGCACATTTTGGCAATTCGGTTCTCATACGAGTTCCTTTTCCTGCGGCTAACACAATTGCATAATTTGTCATTATACTTCCTCCTTGATTTGGTTTAGCAATCCTACAACTTGATCTCTATATCTGTCTAAATCTTCTTGTTTTTCACAACTTACAGTAACTCTTAACAGAGGCTCAGTACCACTTGCTCTAACAAACATCTTCCCATTGTCACCAAGTTCTTCCTTAATCGAGTTTACCAATGAAACAAGTCTTTCATCCCTGATGATTTCTTTGTTG
>CAYSZV010000037.1:0-14343 GCA_964435595.1 uncultured Candidatus Izemoplasmatales bacterium
CTGTCATTGGTATTATTAGCATATTTGTTTTCAAAAGATAGAAACATCTCGGCAAATGAACAAATTGCCTTTGATACATTTATACAAAAAATGGATGTACTTTCCGAGTTAGAGAAAGAGGAATATGTCCTTTTACTGAAACAGTTACCTACGCTTGACTATGTTGTAAGGTATGTAATTGAAAATGAGCTCACATACAATCAAGTAATGGCTGCAATAAACTTTTTGAACAATGAAGTAAAAATCGACAAAAAAGATAGTGCTTCACTAGTTGTGGTGAAATATAAGTGTGAAAAATTACTAAAGTAAATCGAAATATACATTTACATTATGATATAATATATAAAGTGTAAGGACAAAAAAATCCTTGTGAGGATTTTTTTTATTAGGAGGAAGAAGATGAAGAAACCATTACTTATATTAACTTTTATTACCATATTGTTTATCAGTGCATGCAATGAGCCTGAAGTGTATACCATTCAATTTGATGTGAATGGTGGAGAAACGCTAACTAATTATGAATATACCTTTGGTGATTTATTGGAGATGCCAACAGATCCAACAAGAGAAGGATATGAGTTTGTAGGTTGGTATTATGATAAAGCACTTTCTGAAGGATTCTCTTTGAAAGAAGAAATTACAAGAGATTTGATACTGTATGCTAAATGGGAAATCAATGAATATACAGTTACAATTGATTATAATAATGGAGATAGTTTAAGTCTTGATGTAGAGTATGGTAGTACAATTGAGATGCCACAAGATCCAGAGAAAGTTAGATCTGTATTTGATGGATGGTTTGAAGACAATACATTTGTCACAGAGTTTGATTTTGATAGTCCTATTGTTGCAGACACTTCTATGATTGCAAAATGGGTTGAAGACGATACCTTGTTAATTGGAACAAATATTTACACCTTCAATGATAATTTTATGTTTGGACTAGTAAAACCTGAATTGGAACGTTATGCAGGGGAAAGAGAAGTAGAAATTGAAATTGTTAATTCAGAATATGATCAATCTTTATTAAATGATCAAGTAGATGCTTTTATAGAAAGCGGTGTAGATGTATTGGCAATTAATTTAGTTGATATATCAGCAGCTCGCACAATCATCAACAAGGCGAAAGCAGCAGATATTCCACTGATATTCTTCAGTAAAGAACCAAGTATCAATGATATGGCTACATATGACAAAGTTTGGTATGTTGGTGTAAATGATAATGAAGCCGGAACCAAACAAGGTGAAATGATTGTTGCTGATTGGCAAGCAAATACTGATTGGGATTTAAATGATGATGGTGTTATTGATTATGTTTTATTAAAAGGGGAGCCGGGTCATCCTGTTGCAGAAGCTCGCACGTTAGAATCAATAAAAGCATTAACAGACGCAGGATATACTGTGAATGAATTAGCACTCGCAGCTTCTCCATACTGGAGTACTGCAGATGCTAAAAATACGATGGAAGCATGGCTGACTTCAGCATTTGCAGACCAAATTGAAGTCGTGATTTGTAATAATGATGGTTTGGCATTTGGAGCAATACAAGCCTTAGATGCTGCCGATAAAGCATTACCAGTATATGGAGCAGATGCATTAGAATTTGCATTGGAGTTGATTGGTGCTGGAGATATGGCTGGTACTGTATTGCTTGATGGAGAAGGTATTGCAAGAACGGTGATTGATTTAGCAATTAATGCAGCTCAAGGTAATGATGTTCTTGTTGGTACGAATTATATTTTAGATGGTCCACTAACAAAAGCAGTTCGTGTTCCGTTTGTTATTATTAACAAAGATAACTATGAAGACTATTTAGAGTAATTAAAAAGAGCAGTTCACCGATGTGAATTGCTCTTTTAATTATGGATTAATCCTCTTTTAAAGGTACACCCAATATTCCTTCAAAATAATTGTTTGCTTCTGCTAAGACAGCATTTAAATAATCACTCTTTAATGCAAAGAAATAATCATTGATTGTTTGGTCGTTTGTGAAAGTAGTGCACATAGTCGAATCAACATCAGTGATATCATAGTTTTCACAATCTAGGCCATGCCATGTTCCACCATTGGTTTCAATATCAAGAATTCCACCATCAAAAACATGCATAACACCTTGTTCGTATTCTTCTTTTGTTCCTGACATTCCAACATAAAGTCCAACCCATCCATCTTTCTCGGGTACGACCATTGATATCGTTATTGATTCTTTGTTTTCTGGTTGCATTGTTAAAATTTCCAAAGTCAAATATAATATGATATCATCTATTTCAGTTTCAATTTTATAGGTTGTAACTTCTCTGCCTGGCTCGTTGATATATCGGTATTCACCATTGTTGAATAGATAGTCTCTAATTGTATCAAACCCATCTAACATTGGTTCTTCAATTGTTTTACCATATAGTGTGAGATCACTACCTATAGTTGTTGAAAAGGTATATATTGTTGTGAATTGCTCATCTATGTACCAGTTTTCAAAAGAATGATTATCTTCTAAAGGTGGAGTGAAAGAATCAACTGTCAGTCCTTCTTGGATTGATTCTGAGTGCACTGCTTCTCCATCAATCTCAAATGTAACGATATGGATTGGTTTTTCTGAATCATCATTTATTCTCCCTGGTGTTTCAGCTACTTCACATCCCGCCGTTACAAAAATGAATAGTAATAATAACAATGTACTTGTAATTTTTTTCATTTGTTGTCCCCCTGTTCACACTTAGATTATTATACTACATTGATTTCATAAATGGTAGACCCCTCTTTAAGTTTCGCTTTTCTGTAAACTTTTAACGTGATACAATATTTATAATTGAATGAATGAGGTGGAGATATGAAAAACAGAATAATCATAAGCATTATTGCGATGTTGGTTGCAATTGTATTGCTGGCTATATATATGCCATCAGATATTTTATTACCAGATTTGATCAGACCAAATGAGTATTTAAACACAAAACCATATATAGAATTTGTTTTGTTTGGTAGACAAGTAACAATCATTGTCCCTTCTTCAACCTTTTTCGTCTTTCTCCTAGGATTTCAGATTGTATATCTAGGATATTCCTTCTTAAAGAATAAAGGCAGTGAGACGCATTTATGGTGGGGTATCGGGATGGTGTTTTGGGGACTTGGTACCTTATCGGCAGGCCTTAGTTATCAAGGATTAGGATATATGTTGAAGTGTGAAGGGCTCGAATATTGTCAGTTTACAAGTTTTCCTGAGATGTTGTATCTGTTTTTAACAGCGATTTCAATGGGAGCATTGTGTATCGCGATTGGTAAGACTTTGCTATCGAATCATAAACAGAAGACTTTAATATACTATGGAGTTATCACTGTATTGGTCTATACAATAGTTTTGTTATTGGGATCGCTTTTATCAAATCAGTTCCTAATCTCTTATGAGTTGTTCACGATAATCTTTATGCCAATGTTCTTGTTATTCTTTGTGATTAGTGTCATTCAATATAGAAGAAATAAAGATGAGTTAAATAAAACATTTATTTATACATGGATTTTGTTCTTAATTGTTAATTTATCATATTATGTTTATTACTTCTTAGGATTGACAGAATCTCTATACGAAAATACAGGGCTGTGGTTTAGTGCGAATGATGTCTTACATATTGCCTTGATTGGTTGGATGGCTTATATTCAATTTGTCTTGAAGAAAAAAATCCCCGTATAAAATAAAAAAAAGAATTGAAATTTTCAATTCTTTTTACTTGTATTCCATCATATGCCATAAAACTCCGGCTGGTCCAATTAAATGAAATGTCTTACCATAGTGCGGAGTGTGAATCTCTTTCAATCTAATATTCTCATATTTCTCTGACAATCCTACAGCTATTTCATATAAACCTTCTAGATCATCTACAAAAAGTTGAATCATAGTGTTTTCTGCCCAGTCTTGTACATATGCATCTTGTAAGAAGAAACTAACTTCTCCCAAAGTTAGGATGACCATTTTCTCTTCTTCGTAGGTGATTTTAAATCCCAATTCTTGGTAAAACGATTTTGATATTTCAAAATCTATACTTGGAATAAATGGTCTGATTATTTTTGCGTTCATCATTACCTCCTAATTATTTATGTTTAAATATTATCATCATATTCCTTTTTAGACAATTGATATACGATTTTGAAATGCCATGTATTCTTTATTTTTTTTATAAAATAGTAACAAATGTATAGAATAAGGTTGATTGTTCTTATACAATATATTTGATGATTATAATTACAGGAGGTACCTTGTGAAGAATATGATTGGGAACACACCATTATTAGAAATATGTTATTCTTATAAAGGTGAAAAGAGAAAGATATATACAAAAGCTGAATTTTACAATTTAACCGGAAGTATCAAAGACCGTATGGCGAAACATATTATTGATGAGTCATACAAAGACGGATCATTGAAACCTGGTATGCCAATTATAGAAGCAACAAGTGGAAATACAGGGATTTCCTTCAGTGCATTGGGCGCATTATACGAACATCCTGTTCATATTTTCATGCCTGATTGGATGACGAGTGAACGCAAAAATATGATTCGTAAATTTGGTGCAACCTTACATGATGTAACAAGAGAACAAGGTGGATTTGAAGGTAGTGTTGAATTAGCAAACAGACTTTCAGAAGAGATTGGTGGCTTCCGACCTCAGCAGTTTTTAAATCCTTATAATGAAGATGCTCATTTTTATACAACTGGTCTTGAAATCTGCACACAACTTGATATGTTGGGAGTGGTACCTGATGGATTTGTAGCAGGTGTTGGAACTGGTGGAACAATTATGGGTGTTAGTAAAAGATTAAGAATCAAATACCCTCATGTCAAAGTCTTCCCATTAGAGCCTTTTAAATCACAGGCAATGACCAAAGGTGAAAAAGGTGAGGAACATAGAATTCAAGGGATTGGAGATGGATTTGTTCCTGAACTAGTAAATATGAAAAAGATGGATGATATTATTGTAGTTCATGACGGAGATGCAATTTTGATGGCTAAAAAATTGGCTAGGCAATTGGGAATTGGAGTAGGAATCTCTAGTGGTGCCAACTTCTTAGGAGCTGTAATTGCTCAAAACAAATATGGGAAGGATTTTCAAGTTGTCACTGTCTTTAGTGATGATTCTAAGAAGTACTTATCTTCTGATTTATTAAAGTTAGAGCCGAGTAGAGATGAATATTTATCTCAGGATATTGAATTATCAGAAGCTGATAGTATTTGTATCTGTGATACAAGAATCAAAAAAGGTACTTGTATGAATTGGAGACATGAAAAAGGCATTAGTGTTTAATTGATTGAAAGACAAATTGAATTTCTAATTTGTCTTTTTTTTAATAATATGTGATTTGTATCAATAGCGTTATATGGTAAAATATGTGTATTAAGAAGGTGATTTGATGAATAAAGTAATTGAAGTAATTAATAATAGAACATCGCTACGTAGATTTAGTGATGAACCAGTATCGAACGAAGATAAGAATACTATCATTAATAGTGCCTTAAGAGCTCCAACTGCAGGCAATTTGATGTTATATTCAATCATTAAGGTAGAAGATAGAAAGGTATTAGAGACTTTATCACAAACTTGTGACAATCAACCTTTTATCAAAACAGCCAGTTTTGCATTGATCTTTCTTGTTGATTATCAAAGACTATATGATTATTTTGCGGACAACAACTATTTTAGTTATTGTAAAGAACAAGGTGTGATTCCTGAGTTTCCAGATTTAAGTGATTTACTTCTTGGAAGTGAAGATGCCATCTGCGCAGCTCAAAACGCTGTAATTGCAAGTGAATCATTGGGAATTGGATCTTGCTATATTGGAGATATCATTGAAAACTATGAAACACATAGAGAGTTGTTCCATCTAGAAAAACTTACATTTCCACTAGGAATGCTGGTTTTTGGAAAATACCCAGAAGGATATCTACCGACTCCGCGTACTAGATTTGATAGTAAATATGTTGTATTCAATGAAAAATATAGGAGATTATCTAGTGAAGAATTACATGATGTATATAAGGAAAGAGAATCTTCCTTTGTCCCGAATAATAAATTACAGGCTAAAAATGCTGCACAGTTTGTATATGCAATGAAGTTTGGTAGTGAGTTTGCTAAAGAAATGAGAAGAAGTGTTCAGGTCGCTTATAAAGAGTGGCTAGAGTATGGACCTGAACAAATGAAGTTCTTTAAAGATTAACAAATAAAAACACCTCAAAATTCTAATCAAGATATCGGGGTGTTTTTGTTTTATTATGTCTGAATTTTGAATTGTATTAGATTAATTATCTAGATAATGGTGTAACAAAGAATTTATACATTTTTAATGTATATAATAAAAATTTAAATATAATGACAAATAAACTTGACACAAAGTAAAGATAATGATACACTATGTATGTGAAAGTTAACATAAAGCAAATTAGAATGAACATTATGTTTGAAAAACTTAACATTATGTTTAAAAAATAAGGAGGACATATTATGTCATATCAAGAGAAAAAAAGTTTAACAAATATTATAAGTAGTATTTTAATTACTACAATCTACGCGGTAATAGTATATCAGAGATACTTGAATGGAACGATGGATGATTCAAATATCTTCAAATTTTGGGCAATTATTATATTGGTGTTTATACCAATATCTATTGTCGCACGTATTATCATTATGATCGTATTCCACATTGTTGAATCAGTAATACAAGCTGCACAGGGAAATGAAGTTGAAGAAGTGATTGACGAAGCAATAGATGAGAGAGATAAACTAATTCAAATGAAATCATCTCAAGTTGCTATGTATATTTTCTATTTGGGATTTATTATTGCATTAATTGTTCAGTTATTTGATGTTAGCAATCATTCATTCTTTATAATTATGTTGGTTGCCGGAGTAATCACTGATGTTGTATCAGAGTCATTGATGATGAGATATTATAGAAGAGGTGTTTAATCATGAAGAAAATAAAAATAGCGAATCATGTAAGAAAGTATCGGTTTTTAAATGGTGAGATGACACAAAAAGACTTAGCAAAAGCAGTAAGTGTTTCTCGTCAAACAATTGGTGCAATTGAAAAAGGACAATATTCCCCTACATTAGAATTGTGTTTTAAATTATCCGTTATATTTAATACACCAATTGATCAAATATTCTTTATTGAATCAATTGATGGAGTCAAGAAGGAGCAAAAAGATGAAAGCTAGTGTATGTCCAAAATATGGATCTGCAGATATTATTGTTATAAAAGATATTGAGAAGCCAATCCCAAAAGAGAATGAGATTTTGGTGAAAGTCGAATATGCACTTGTAACACCTACAGATTGTTCATTTAGAACTGGGAAGCCTTGGATGGCACGATTATTCTCAGGGTTGTTAAAGCCTAGAGTAAGCGTTCATGGTGAAATGTATTCAGGTGTTATTGAAGACTTAGGAAGTGCTGTAAAAGACTTTACAGTTGGCGATAGAGTATATGGAACTAATGGTATGAAATTAGGATCTTATGCTGAATACACTTGTGTGAAAGATACGACTGTTATAAGAAAAACTCCAGATAATGTTGATTCAAAACATATTATCACTTTACTAGATGGTGGGATTACTGCATTGCCATTTTTAAGAGACAAAGGCAACATCCAAAAAGGACAAAAAGTATTAATAATAGGTGCTTCTGGATCTGTTGGATCATTCGGTGTGATACTATCTAAGCATTTCAACGCTCATGTAACTGGAGTATGCAGTACAAGTAATTTAGAACTTGTAAAAACATTAGGATGTGACGAAGTAATTGACTATAAAACAACAGATTATACAAAGTTAAATAAAGAATACGATATCATATTTGATGCCGTTGGTAAGTCAAGTTTTGGTGCATGTAAAAATATACTATCACAAGAAGGAAGATACCTAACAACTGTTCCTCTGCCATCAACTATGTTGAAAGCCTTGTTTAAGAAAAAGCAAAAAGGAAAGAAAGATCTATTTGCTGCAACAGGACTAAGAAAAGCACCTCAGAAACATAAAGATTTGGCAATACTTGAAGGATTGTTATCAAGTGAGAGTATCAAACCCTTAATGGACCAAATAGTTCCTATGGGTGATATTATCGCAGCTCAAAAATATGTCGAGTCAGGGCATAAAAAAGGGAATGTACTTATCAAAGTGTTTCAGTAACAATAGAAATAGTAAAAAGACAATATCCAGATACGGATATTGTTTTTATATATATACGAAAAGTTTAGAACAAAAGACTTGAATTTTATCTTGTATATGGTACTATCTTTTAGGTTAGGAGTGATAATTATGATTACAGTATCACAATTAGACTTAATATTTTCAGATAAAAAATTATTTGAAGATGTTAATCTTAAATTTCTTCCTGGCAACTGTTATGGCGTTATTGGAGCAAACGGTGCAGGAAAATCAACGTTTTTAAAAGTTCTTTCAGGAGAAAAAGAATCTTCTAGAGGGAACGTTTTTATTGAAAAGGGAAAAAGAATGGCTGTGTTAAAACAGGACCATAATGAATATAATGATTATACTGCGATGCAAACAGTTATTATGGGACACAAAAAACTGTTTCGTATTATGCAAGCAAAAGATGTCTTATATGCAAAAGCGGACTTTACAGATTCTGACGGGATGAAACTAGCAGAATTAGAAGGTGAATTTGCTGAATTAGATGGATGGAATGCTGAGTTTGAAGTAGAGAAGTTATTAAACGGATTAAAAGTAGATCCAAGTAGCTTCAATAAAAAGATGAGTGATATCTTACCAAAAGATAAGGTAAAAATATTATTAGCACAAGCATTGTTTGGATCACCTGATATTTTACTATTAGATGAGCCTACCAACCATTTGGACTTTGATGCGATTACATGGCTTGAAGAGTTTCTTCTAGATTTTGAAAATACTGTTATTACAGTATCTCATGACAGACACTTCTTAAACAAGGTATGTACACATATGGTGGATATTGATTATTACCAAGCAAGACTATATCCTGGAAATTATGATTTCTGGCTAGAGTCTTCACAATTAATGAGAAAATTAATGAATGATCGTAATAAGAAAAAAGAAGATAAAATTGCTGAATTAAAATCCTTTATCGCAAGATTTAGTGCAAACGCATCAAAATCTTCTCAAGCAACATCAAGAAAAAAATCATTAGAAAAAATCAATTTAGAAGAAATTGTGCCGTCATCAAGAAACTATCCCTTTATAGGATTTGATATCAACAGACCACTTGGAAAAGATGTAATTGAAGTGGAAAATTTAAGTGCAAGCTTAGATGGAAATACATTATTTAAGAATGTATCATTTACAATACATCGTGGAGAAAAAGTATCGATTCTTGGAAAGAATGATTTGGCGAAAACAGTTTTACTAAAGGTGCTATCAGGAGAACACAAGCCTGACACTGGAACAATTAAATTTGGACAAACAGTTGAGACAGCCTATATGCCTTCTGATAATACAAAATATTTTCACAACAATGATGAAAATTTAATTCAATGGCTACAAAATTACAGTAAAGATCCAGATGAATCGTATTTAAGAGGATTTTTAGGAAGAATGTTGTTTAGTGGAGATCAACCGTTGAAAAAAGTAAAATATTTAAGTGGTGGAGAAAAAATGAGATGTATGTTTTCAAAGCTTATGTTAAGCGAAGCAAATACATTGTTTATTGATCAACCAACCAATCACCTAGACCTAGAATCAATCCAATCTGTAAACAAAGGGTTACAAGCCTTTAAAGGGTCTCTCATTATGACATCACATGATCATCGTTTATTGAATACAGTTACAGACAAACAAATTATTCTTGGAGAAACAGGTTCATACGAATACAATGGTGGCTTCGATGAATACTTACAAAATGAAAAAGTAAGAGAAATTACAGCTACTTTATAGAAATAAAGGAGAATCAAATATGGATGGAACAAAAAGAAGCGAAATCAAAATCGGAGATCGTGTTATGATTGTTGAGAAACATAACCAAAGATCTGGAACACTAACAAAAGGATATGTGAAACGAATTCTTACCAATTCAACCACACATCCACATGGCATTAAAGTGATGACAGAAGATAATATAGTCGGAAGAGTTAAAGAAGTTATAAAAGACTAAATAAAACGGCACAAATTTGTGCCGTTTTTGTTTTGTTCTTTCTAATTTTTAATATGTTATATTGTAGTCTTCAAAATACTTGTTTGCTTTATCATACGCTGCATTGACACAGTTATCAAAGTCACTAACAAAGTTATCCCATCTATAAACAGATATATAAGAATCATAAGTTATATTATATTTGTTTTGTACTACTTTTTCATTATGCATATTTTCTGAAATGATTTTTGGTAGTTTTTCTTTGTCAACATACCATAAATTTTTCAATCCTTTTTTCATAATGTAACTATAGTTATTTCCTTTATCAGGAATGACAACTCCAATGATTCCTTTTGGCTTTGTATGATTTGGTAATTGATTTGTGAGGTTCAAAGATAGTTGCACTTCTAATGGGATCCAAGCACTTTCTAAGATGCTTTTTGTAATCAAAACAACTGTAACATCAGTTCTTGATATATTCTTAGCGATTTGTTCTGTTTCTTCTTTTATTTGATCTAAAGTAGTAGAGGAAATATTGAATAATTCATTCGAAAATTTGTATTTTCTCCCTTTGTGATTTTCCAGCATTTTAAATTTAAAATTCTTTGCCTCATCGTGAATAAATGATATATATATATTTCTTTTCATTGTTTTCTCCTTAAGATTACTAGTTTGCTGGTTAAGTATAACAGTTTACTACTAGACATACAACAATGTTGTTTATCTATCGCATAAAACTATGCTTTGATAGCCCAACGTAGTTTTGCTGATTTCGATCTACTATTTGAACTTTGTTCTTCAAGAGATGGTCTTAATGGCTGTGGTGCAACGTCCCGGTACAGTCCATCTCTGTAATATCTTCTAAAAGATTTTTTAACAAGCCTATCTTCCCCTGAATGAAAGGATAAGATTGCTATCTTTCCATCTTTGGCTAAGACGGATGGTAATTTATCAAGAAAGTCATATAGTACTTGGTATTCATGGTTTATATCAATTCTAATAGCTTGAAAGGATCTTTGACATGATTTTTTAATATCTTTCTCTCTTGTACTCGACGGTAAAAAGTGTAGTGCATCTTCAATGATATTTCTTAATTTTGAAGTTGTGGTGATTTGGCCACCTTTTTTATATTCATCAGTAATTGCTTTCGCGATAATTGCTGCATGAGGTTCATCAGCATTTTCAATTAGCATTCCTTCGATTTCTTCTTGAGTCATGCTTCTGAGCCGTGTAGAAGCAGAAATCCCGGTGTTTGGATTCATTCTTAAGTCGAGTGGACCTTCAGTTTTGTATGAAAACCCTCTATCAGGATTATCTATTTGCATGGAAGAAACACCTAAATCTGCAAGGATAAAATTGAATTTACCAGTTTCTGATACAATTTCATCTATCTCAGAGAAATTCATATTTATGGCTGTAAAAATGTCTGGTCCAATTCCTTGTTTGAGTAGTCGTTCTTCTGTTTTTGCTAATTCAATAGGATCGATATCACTTGCATAGAGGTGTCCTTTATTATCTAGGCATTGTATCATTTCTTTTGCATGTCCACCATATCCTAATGTTGCATCAAATCCGATTTGACCTGGCTTGATATCAAGAAATTCTAAGATTTCTTTTACAAAGATAGAACGATGCATACCAGCTGGAGTGTTTCCCTTTTGTTTTATCTTGTTGATTGTTTCAGTATATTTCTCTGGATTGTGTTCTTTGTATTTTGTCTTATATGATTTGGGATGCGTACCCTTATATCGTTCTCGACGTTTGTATTTTACTTCAGTCGTATCATTTCCTTGTTTATCTTTTGAAATTTCATCTGACATAATAAAACATCCTTTCTTTGCACTATCATTATACAAAACCTATTTGAGCTAGTAAACATATATTGATTTATAAGTGAACAAAATTAAAAGCCATACTTTTTTTAAATGGTATGGCTTTCATATTATAATGATTTATTTACTTCCATCACAACATCATTTAAAGTAGGTACACCAAATGCTGTGATGATTGCTCCATCTAATGCAATCAAAGGTAACATATTTGATAGCGTTTCATCTATTGTTTCCTCCGTTACTCTAAATGTTGCATTGGTTCTATCTAAGAGTGCATTTATTTTGTTGATTAGGGCTTCTGATTCTAAATTCGATATTGGAAGTACATCGATAGTGAGATCTGTACCAAAATTATATTCTTTTAGGGTCTCTACCAATTCGTTCATGTCTTCAACAACAGATGATCCACCACAGCCACAGTTGCATCCGCATCCTCCACTTGGATTTTCATCAAGTATTACTTCTAGTTTTCTTGCCATTTTGTCAACTCCTTTTATCTTATTGATAGTATTAGGATACTATAAAGGAACGAGATTGACGTATAGAGTACTTTATTTTTTAATTAGTATTGGGAATTCTAATTTGATGGATAAATACTTATTTTTCTTTTGATTACACAAGTAGTTTGTATTATTATATAGTTAGGAATACAAAGTATATAACAACTAGAAAGACTGATATTTAATTCCATATAGGAGGGAAACATGAAACTAAATAAGTTAATTTTGGTATTTTTTGTATTGGGTATGTTAAGTAGTTGTGATGGAAATACGGTTGTAGAAGAAAGTGTTGTAGAGATTCATAAAGAAGAATCAACTATCACTGTTAGTGTGAATAGTATTGTTAATTTTTCAGATTATATTTATGGATTAGATACTGATGGCAATATAGTTGCTTGTAGCATTGATGATAGTAATTTGAGTTTGATTATCGTTGGAGAATATGAAGTAACGTGTTCAATTGGGTCAGGAATAGAAGCAACAAGTGATACTTTAACTGTTTTTGTTGTTGACGATATTGCTCCTGTTATTACTGTTTTGGATTCGCATATAAGTGAATATCCAATCAATAGTGAAGTTGACTATTTGGCTAATATTTATGTCACCGATAACTATGATACAGCACTTGACATTGTAGTGGATGATAGTTCTGTGGACTACACGCATCCTGGAGAATATGATGTGACTTATAGTGTGACTGATGTGGCAGGAAACACCACTCAAAGGATAGTAGAGTATGAGTTTGTTTCAAGGGAAGCCCCACTATTAGATTTTGACGTATCAAATATTGGGAACGATGCACTTGACGTTACATATGATATATCTGATGAAAACGGAACGTTTTCTTATGTAACGATGAATGTATATAATGATGGATTTAAAGTCTTTGGGGAAACAAAGACCGAATTAAATGAGATGTTTACAGTAGATCACTTGTTCAGCAACAGAGCTTATGCGATTGAAGTGGTTATGACGTATACACTAGATAAAGGAAACACTCATTTTGAATATACTGAATTAAGATATATCGAGACGCTGTTAAAAGATGTCCCTGAAGTGACTATAGATATTGAATCTACAAGCGTAGATTCAATCGTTGTCGATGTTGAGATTGATGATTCCGATCAGATATTAACCAATATAGAGTTATTGCTTTATGATGGAATGACGGTTGTTGATCGTACTATAATTGATGAAATTGGAACATATACTTTTGAAGCATTATTAAGCAATCATTCATATGATGTGGTTGCGGCTTATTCATATGATACAAATGAAGGAATAGAAGATGCAATTGCATCAAATACATTGAATTGTATGACTAGTATTAAGAGTTCACCACATATTAGATTTGTATCTGGTGAAGTTACTGTAACTACCATTGATTTTCAATACAGTATCCTTGATACCAGTGATGTTATTGTTGATACTTATATATTTTTGAAGTCTATGGAAGATGATATATTATTAGGTAGTGGGTTGTTGGAAACAAACACACATTATTTGTTTGAAGAACTAGAATGCAATACAACATATAAGGTTATCTTATCTGTTAACTATGATTTGAATGATGGAGTCGGGATACAAACAATGGAGTTTGTTCGTACTTTCAAAACAGATTTATTGGCAATTGTTTCTATCACACCAAATTCTCCATTTATATTTGAAGGAAACAACTTAGTATTTACGATAGTAGTTGAAGACCCAAGTGAAATGATTCCGTTCTTGTCTATTATAGTGAATAATCACGGTGCAGTTGTAACGAATATAGGAGAAGACACATATCAGGTTGTGTTTGAAGGTATCTACTTATCATTAGGAACCAATACGATTACGGTTGAAGGATTCCAAGGTGTTGGTATTGGTGGAGAAATTATAACATTCTATGTAGATGAAAATAA
>CAYSZV010000038.1:0-7738 GCA_964435595.1 uncultured Candidatus Izemoplasmatales bacterium
GACTTGATATGTTTTATTTTATCATGTCTCCTTTAAAGGTATTATATACATATGGGTCTTTTTCTTTACAAAAAAATCAATTTTATTTCATTTATTGACAATAGGTATAAAATCAAGTAGAATTATGGTAAAGCGGTTTCGCAAATAATGAATATATTGGAAATAGGAGAGTATTATGAAAAAATTAGTAGGATTATTATTCATTACCTTAGCATTGACACTTGCAGGTTGTGCACAAACAACTGACATTCAGTGCGGTACGGGTACGATTGAACAGGATGGACAATGTGTTAGAGACACAGGACAAGATACCTTGAAATGTGATACAGGATATGAAGAAGAAGATGGACAATGTGTTTTAATAGAAGAAGATGATACTTGTGAAGTAGGGTATCATGAAGAAGATGGAGCATGTGTTTTAGATCCAGTAACTTGTAATGCAGGGTATCATGAAGAAGACGGTGCATGTGTTGCAAATGAAGTAGTAGAATTACCAGATTGGTTTGATGATTATAGATTATTGAATGAGCCTGTAGGTGATAAATCATTAGATGATTTAACTTTTACTGAAACAGGATTCTCTGTGTTTGTTGAAGTAGATAAACGTGTTGGAATCCAACAAACAGGATTGACGCTAGAACCTGGATACTATTATGAAGTGAATTTCGATTATTCTTCAGACGTAGCTGGTAAAGGAATCTTTGTTCAACTACAAGGACATGGAGGGTATCAATTTACAAACCCGGGTGTTATTACTGCAGATTCAACACAATCATTTTCTCAAATGCTTGTAATGTCACCTTCATCAACTTTAACAAATGATGGATGGTTTACAATTGAAATTACTCCTTCTGGAGTAGCGGGAACAGTTACAATTGATAATATTGAAATCATTAAGACTGCATTACCAACATGTGGTGTAAATGAAGTAATCAGTGGAATCGTTTGTATTCCAGCGAACAACGGATTTCTTCCAAATGGAACACCAACAGCTTGGTTCGATGGATGGGATATATTAACAATTCCTCCTGGAAACAAAGATGTAAGTGATTATGAATTTACTGAAACAGGATATACTGTTTATTTGGCTGAAGGAGATCGTTCCGGAATCGAATTAATGAACTATGTATTTGAATCAGGATATACATATGAATTAAGTTTCGATTACACAGCATCTGTAGCTGGTAGAATGATATGGGTTCAAATGGTAGCTCTTGGTGGCTATGAGTTCACTAATACGGATACTTGGACAATTGATGGAACAGCAACATTTACTCAATCTTTGGTTATTCCAAGTACTTACACTCCAACTGAACCTGGATGGATTAAACTAGAACTTACTCCTGGTGCACTTGATAACGTAACAATAAGTAACATTACAATTACTGTAACACCTAATTAAAGTATATAAAGCCCTTTGACTCAATAGATGTCAAGGGCTTTTTCTTTGTTTTGTGATGATTTCAAATAAATAAAATGGAAACGCTACTATTTAGAAATAGTTTCATATTGTAACTACTTTGTGATTTTGTATGCTATTGTGTGTGTGAGGTGAGCGAAATGAAAAAACATACAAGAATGTTCTCTATAAAAGAACAACTCAATAATATATACTATGCATCAAAAGCATTTGTGTTATTACGTACAAGTAAAAAAACAAAGTTGATGAATAAGAAATTCAAAGAACGTATCATGCTAGCGGTAACAGAAGTAAATGGTTGCGCTATGTGTTCGTTTGTCCATACGAAATTAGCATTGCAATCAGGAATGTCAAGAGAAAATATCCAAGCATTACTTGGAGGAGATACCTCTAATGTACCGATTGAAGAGTCAATAGCTATCTTATTTGGGCAACATTTTGCTTCTAGCAAAGAATCACCAAGTGATGAAGCAATAGATAGATTGGTCCAAGAATACGGTGTGAAGAAGGCTGAACTAGTTATAGCAGCGTGCAATATGATCACAATGACAAATGCAATGGGAATTGGATTGGATAATCTATATAATCGAATCAAGTTTAATCGAGTAAAAGGGTCTAAACTATATCGAGAACTTTTGAATCCTTTTTTAGTCATGTTGCTTTTTCCAATACTAACATTGTTTTATTTTATTGTTTGTCCTTTTAAACGTATTAAGTTATTGAAGAACAAGTATATTGTTTCAAGTACATAAGAAAATATCAAAAGGCACTTCACATTGTGAAGTGCCTTTTGATATAATGATTGTAGAGGAGTTGATGAATTGTGAAAACAATAATATATATTAGGGGTACAGTTTTGTTTCTTTCGATAGTAATGTTGATTATTCTAATGGGATTATTCTATAGAATGGGTATTTATGTTGATGAATATGGCACAAGTCCTTCGACGGTTTGGGGGAGTGACTTTTGGAATTATATGAATTGGCTTTTATTGTTACTTTTATTAATTATGGTTTTCGTGAATGCAATATTTTTTGTAGTGAGTTTTTATAAGAAAACAACTTAGTATAATGAATTAGTAGAAAAAAAGAAGAAAGAATGTTTGAAGAACGCTTTTTGATTGTGATATCATAATTGTAAGAATAATATTTCATGGAGGTCTATATGGGACATAATACAAGTAGAAGCGGATATGAAAAACTAGTTGAAAGATTGAATAAATTTCCCCAGGGTGTGCCGCCTAGCGATACCTTATATGAAATTCTTAGATTATTGTTTGATGAGGAAGAAGCAAAACTTGTTTCATTGTTGCCAATCAAGCCGTTTACTGTAAAAACAGCTGCTAAGGCTTGGAAGAAACCTGTGGACGAAACAAAGAGTGTCTTGGATGAGTTAGCATCAAGAGCATTATTGGTTGATATTGAACGCAATGGACAGACTACTTACACATTACCACCACCAATGGCTGGATTTTTTGAGTTTAGTATGATGCGACTAGGTGGTAAAATTGATCAAAAAGCACTGGGAGAATTGTTTTATCAATATATGAATGTGGAAGATGATTTTATCCTTGCATTGATGTCTTATGAGACTCCTATAGGAAGAACCTTCATTCAAGAAGAACAAATCAAAGAAACGAGTGTTGAAGTATTAGATTATGAAAGAGCAACTGAGGTAATTAAAACTGCATCACATATTGGTGTGGGGACTTGTTATTGTAGACATAAAATGGAGCATGTAGGGAAAAACTGTGATGCTCCAATGGAAATATGTATGACATTTAATGGGACTGCAGATTCTTTGATTCGCCATGGCTATGCAAAACAAATAGATGAAGAAGAATGCTTACGCCTACTAGAAGTTGCGAAGGAACATAATCTTGTTCAGTTTGGTGACAATGTACAACAAGAAGTTGCTTTTATATGTAATTGTTGTGGGTGCTGTTGTGAAGCATTAGTAGGAGCAAGAAAAGGAGTCCCATCTCAAGCAATTTCAACTTCAAATTTTATTTGCAACATTATAGAAGAACATTGCACTGGATGCGGAAAATGTGTTGATGTATGTCCTGTTGAGGCACTCAGAATGGTATCGAAAAATGATCCACATAATAAGAAGAAAAGAATCGCTATGCTTACAGAAGAGTACTGCATTGGATGCGGAGTTTGTAAGAATGTATGTTCGTTTGATGCAATAGATATGTTGCCTAGAGAAAAAAGGGTACTTACTCCTATTAATATGGCACATAGAGTTGTTTTAGAAGCAATTGAAAAGAATAAACTCCAGAATCTATTTTTTGATAATCAAGCCCATTTTTCACATAGAGCGATGGCATCGATTCTAGGAGTAATATTGAAACTTCCTCCAATGAAACAGATCCTTGCCTCAGAGCAAGTGAAATCTAAGTACTTAGTGAAGTTGATCGAACGACAAAACCATAAGATTGTAAATTCACATATTAAATAAGAAGTCAAATATTGACTTCTTTTATCTTTATTATTGAGGTTGGTCTTGAATGTTGTGTTTTTTTAAGGTAATATATATAGTAATCGTTTGCTATTTTGGGGAAATATTGAATAGGCAACGATTTTTTTCTGATTTTGTTGTCAAGAATTACCTTGGAAATCCTCGAGTGCTAATGAAAAGAGGGCTTCTATCATTATTAAATGAGGTGTAACTATGGATGTTTTTATGAATCTATTTGAGAATACTATTGTGTTTATGGCAATGATTTCATTGTCAGTTATTTGGACTACAAATCTTAGACGTAGTAGATCATATTTTAAATACGTCATGGGAGTTGTATTATCTCTTATGTCTGTTTTTATTATGATAAACTCTGTTCATGTTGGTAACGGACTCTATATCGATGCTAGGTATGCAATACCAATTGTTGCAATCATATTTTTCGGATTGATTCCTGGGACTATGGTATCTATCACGATAATAATAGCGAGAATATTTCTTCTTGGTGGAGCTGGGATACCTGTAGGTGTAACGTTCACAATTATTCAATTCATAGCAGTTTATATATATAAAATTAAGTATTATGATAAGCATAAAGAAGATTCAATCTTGCTAGCATCAATCAAACTTGCAGGGCTATCATTTGTATTACAAGTTGTTTTATTGACGTTACCACTTGCATTTATGTCATTTGATGTTGCAATTGATGCAATCGAATCTAATTTCATATATTTACTAACAATTTATCCGATTATCGTATATTTATTTTCATTTGTTGTAGGATATCGAAATGACTATTTGAATCGAATAGAAGATGGATTAATGCGGGACAAGTTTTTTGAAACAGTTTTGAAACGCTCTCTTAATCCGATTGCAATAGTTGAGGAAGCAGGTAGAATTTTGCATCTAAATGATGCATGGACGAATCAAACTGGATTTGATTGTACTCAGTATGAAAATTTAATTCAATGGTTTGAAGATACCAAAGGTCCTTCAAAAACTACAGTTGATGAAATTCGTTTACAATTGAACGAGCAATCAAAAATAATATATGATGTTTATACAGAGAATCAAGCGAAAAAAGTGTGGAGTATAGAGCAAAAAGAGGCTGGTATATTAACAAACGGCAATCCATTTTATGTTTTAATTGGGAAAGATATTACAAAAGATATGGAATTACAAGAAAAATTGATGGATATGTCATATACTGATTTCCTTACTGGATTATATAACAGAAGATACTTTTATGAAGTATTTGAAGAAAAATTCAAAAAACACTCAGGTGCATTTGTATTGTATGGAGACATGAATGATTTGAAAAGTGTGAATGATTACTATGGACATTTTAAAGGTGATGAGGCAATTGTAGTCTGTACAAATGTGTTGCAAAAGTTTTTTCAAGATGATAGTACATTATTTCGGTTCGGCGGAGATGAATTCTTGATTGTTTCTCAAACAATTGATAAGGATACATGTATTGAACGAATCAACAATATCAATATGGAATTAGAAAAATATAGTTTTGGAAATATTAGTATTGGTATTTCAATTGGTTTGCACCAATTGTTGCCAAATCAAACATTGGATGAAGCTGTGATGAAAGCAGAATCAAGAATGTATGAATATAAGATTTTCGAATCAAGTAGCGCTCGATCAGGAGCCATCGATATTATATTAGCAATGTTGTTTGAAAAGGATAAAGAGACAGAAAGACATAGCAAAAGAGTTCAAAAAATATCCAATGTATTTGGGGAACATTTGGATTTAAGAACATCTCAGTCTAGTTTGTTATCAAGAGCTGCTCTAATGCATGATATTGGAAAAATCCTAATTCCAACAAATATCATTCTAAGTGTAAATAAACTCTCAGATGAAGAATTTGAAATCATTAAAAATCATAGTTTTTTAGGATATCGAATATTATCAAGAAAACCTCAATTTAAAGATGTTAGCGAGATTATTTTATCTCATCACGAACGAATAGACGGATTAGGGTATCCAAATCACTTAAAAGGAGAAGACATTCCTTTCACCGCTCGTATTTTACATATCGTTGACGCATTTGAAGCAATGACTTCAGATCGACCTTATGCAGTAAAGAAATCTTATGACGAAGCGAAGCAAGAACTTCTTAGATGTAGTGGAACACAATTTGATACAGAACTTGTACTTAAATTTGTTGAAATTATTGATCAATTACCTGAATCGTAAGGCATTCAATTTTCATTTGTAAAAAAGCACTATTCCTTTGGATAGTGCTTTTCATATATCAATTTCATTGTAACAATCCTAATTGTTGACGTTTTCCTGTTATATCATCAAAGAGTGTGATATTATATCCTAGATTTGGAGTGATAAAATGAAATATCTAATACAAAAAATTAATGCCACATTTTATTATGGTTGGGTTATTGTAATACTGAGCGCAATGACGTTTTTTTTAAGTGCTCCAGGACAAACATACTCGATTAGTGTTTTTATTAAAGTTTATTTAGAAGAGTTTGAGTATTCATCAACTATGATTTCTACAGCATATAGTGTTGCAACGATTATTAGTGGTACAATGCTTGTGTTTATGGGAAAAGCAATTGATAAATTCGGAATAAGAAAAGTTCTTCTTGTTGTTCCGATAATGCTAGGACTTACTGCGTTTTATAATAGTTTTGTTTCGAGTATTTATATGATATTTGTTGGATTTATATTTTTGCGTTATTTTGGACAAGGATCAATGACTTTGATACCAAATACACTTGTTCCTCAATGGTTCAAAAAGAAACGAGCATTTGCCTTAAGTATTGCTGGTCTTGGTGGATTGGTTGCTATGCTTCTTGTGCCTTCATTTAACTTGTGGATGATTTCAC
The DNA here is from genome assembly GCA_964435595.1 of uncultured Candidatus Izemoplasmatales bacterium. Taxonomy (GTDB): domain Bacteria; phylum Bacillota_I; class Bacilli_A; order Izemoplasmatales; family Izemoplasmataceae; genus Izemoplasma. The sequence goes on from CAYSZV010000038.1 coordinate 6,745, forward strand.
AAATAGGATGGCAAAATGCATGGAGAATATGGTCTTTAATCTTAATCATAGGGTTTATCCCAATCGTATTTATGTTCGCAGCAAATAAACCTGAAGATTTGGATATGACGATAGAAAATGATATGGACACAACTGAGCAATCAATAGCGGAAGCGTTGATTGAATTAGATAAAGATAGCTTCTCCCTATCTGAAGCAATCAAAGTCAAAGAGTTTTGGATAGTTGGGATGATTAATATGATTCCTGCAATGTTTAGTACTGGTCTTGCATTTCATTTCTTTACGATTATGGAATTGAGAAGTATTAGCTCTGAAGCTGCTGCGGTCATATTGGGATTGATGGCGTTGCCGGCATTTATTATGCCGTTTATTTCAAAATTAGTAGTAGATAAATATCCTGTTAAGTACATATTATCTACTACATTTTTTATGACAATTCTTAGTATGGTGTTTTTAATGTTTGGTGTAAATAATGTGACTCTAGCAATTATTTTCATTCTATTTTATGGACTTGGTATTGCTGTTCAAACACTCTCTACAAATGTATTGTGGCCCAATTATTTTGGGAGAAAACATTTAGGAAGTATTCAAGGTGCTGCCATCGTGTTTATGGTAGTTGGTAGTGCGCTTGGTCCACTGCCATTTGGAATTGCATATGATATAACTGGGGGATATAATATTGCAATCTTGGGAATGATTATATTTACGAGTATCGCATTCTTTTTGTCTTTTCTTGTTACAAAGCCAACAAAAGTATGATTGTATTAACAAATTTTTTTAAAATAAGAATACTTTATTTTATTAAAAAATCGCCTACTAATAGAATTTAGTCCCATGTGTACTTGTTTGTTCTAGGTGTTTCGTGTTATGATTTCTTTGATACTTAAAATGATTTTGAGGAGAGGATACTGTGAATATAGAGATTATTTATATGTTTGATAATAATATCTATGCATTTTTGTTGCTGTCAATATTACTTTTTGTCGTGATCGTTA
>CAYSZV010000038.1:7748-12667 GCA_964435595.1 uncultured Candidatus Izemoplasmatales bacterium
CTGTTCATCTATCTCCTCAACACCTGTTTCATAATCCTTGCTCCACTTTATATTTTTAATATCGCCTTTCATTTTTTGAATAAGCCTTTTCTTTTACCCATCAAAAATCAGAACATTTATTAAATTGCAAATGATAATAAAGCCCATTTGTATAAATATAATGTTTAGGTAAACCAATGTTTAAAAAAGTAATACTTAGCACTGCATTTTTGTTGCTGTCAATATTACGTTTTGTCGTGATCGTTAAAAAAGATATCTATGATTATTCTCGTAAACTATTTTATCGAATGATCATCATTAATATGATATTACTGATTGTTGAAGTGTTAGCCTGGGCATTTGATGGGATTACTACTTCAGAAGCAGGTATTGCTAATTATGTCTTTAATATCTTGTTAATATTGTTTGAGCCAATTATGGCTTCAATGTGGCTATCTTATGTAGATTATAAAATCAATCGTTCCATTGAACGATTGAAGAAAAGATTGTTTTATTTACATGCATCGGTCTTTTCAGGTATATTGCTAATTATTAATATATTTACACCTGTTGCATTTACGATTGATGACAATAATATTTATCATCGTGGAAGTCTACTTTGGCTTAGTTTAGTGTTTGTATTTGGACTTGTGCTGTACACGATTGTGATAGCGATTAAGAATCGTGAGACAATTAGTGATAGAATGATTTTCTTTATTGCAGCATTTGCATTATTACCAGTACTGGTATCGTTTATACAACTTTTTATCTATGGCTTGATTTTAACGTGGGCTGTAGTTGCGCTAGGTGTCGTATTTGCTTATTATTTACTTGAAATTGCAGGAAACTCAGTTGATTACTTAACTGGACTCTCTTCCCGTAAGAAGATTGAAGAAATCATAACTGGATGTATTGAAAACAAAGAAAATTTTACAGTAATTATGTTGGATTTGGAAAATTTTAAAACTATAAATGATAAGTATGGACATAAAAAAGGGGATGAAACATTGATTCATCTTTCTAAAGTACTACTTAAAACATTTGGAAAATCTAATTTTGTTTCTCGTATTGGTGGAGATGAGTTTTTAATTGTAATTAGAGATTCTATGGCGCAAGACAAGGAATATTACAGAGAGAGATTATTAAAAGAAGTTAATGCGTATCGACCATTTGATTTATTGAAACATATTGGATATAGTGTTGGTGTAAAAGAATTTATACCTGATTTGAATCTATCAATAGATACGATATTAGATGATGTTGATAAATTAATGTATGAAAATAAGAGTAAGAATAAGAATTTTAAAAGAAGAAAGACTGACAACATTGATACCTTATAGCATTGCTCGATGGAGCAATGCTTTTTTTACTCTTAAAGCAAATGAAAACCACCTTTGTTATGTTTTTACAATATTAAAAAGCAAGTGACAAAAAAATGACATCGATTAGGATGCCAATAATTTGTCTAGATTCTTTTGGAATGCTGCTAGGTGATTTTCTGATGCATCACGTAATTCTATAAAAACATCTTTAATATCTTCGGGTAATTCATCTTGTGTTAAAAAGAGATTATACATAGCAATATTCAATATTTCAGCTTGTACACCTGTCGCAAATGCATCTTCAATATCTTCGATGCTGATAATATGGTCTAGTGAAGAATCTTCTATCTGTGTAATATCGTATGTTTCAAATAGAGGAAGTAGCAAACTGATATGTGTTTCTTCACTTTCTATTATGTTTGTGAATGGCTTAGTGATATCAAAGTTTTCAATAATGTATGTATATTCTTGTCTGGCCGCATATTCATCTTGTAAAGCATAGACAAGCATCTCTTCTATTGTAAATGAAACATTATCAAGTGCACCAAGAGATCCGTAATCATCATGTTCATCATTGCTTGCTTCATTGATTATTTCCGATTTTTCTTCTTCTAGGAGTAAGTCTGTTTCCGTGTTGTTTAAGTCGATTGTAGTCATATCATCACATCCTGATAATGAGAATGAAAATAATAGAACTGAAATGAGAATTGATATTTTTTTCATTGGCTATTCCTTCTTTCTTCGTTCGTACACTAACTAAACAAGTGAGATTGGAATTTTATTGGGATTATATTTATTTTTTTAGCAATGAATCTATAGTAAACGATTAAATGATAAATCAATACCAAAAGCATTCGGGAATTTTATATTGGTATCCATGTTATAATTTAAGTGTGTATAAAAGGAGGTATAGTATGAAAGCAATAATACAAAAAAAATATGGTGGTCCTGAAATGCTGGTAGTAGCAGAAGTAGAAAGACCAAAACATGATGATAAATCAGTTGTAATAGAAGTGTGTGTGGCAAATATTGCAAGTGGTGATATGAGAGTGAATACACTTGATGTTCCGTTTGGACTGAAAACGATAATGAGACTTGTTATGGGATGGAATGGACCTCGAAAACATATTAGAGGGATTACAGGAAGTGGTATCGTTGTAGAAACTGGAAAAGAAGTCTCAAAATATAGTAATGGAGATCGTGTTTACTTTATCAATTCAATGAAAGCAGGCGCAATGGCAGAATATATTTCACTGCCTGAAAAGTCGATCATGGCTAAGATACCAAATAATATATCTTTTGAAGAAGCAGCACCTGTAGCATTTGGAGCAATGAGTGCGTTACACTTTATTAATGAAAAAAACATTAAAAGAAATGATAAAGTATTGATATTAGGGGCAAGTGGTAGTGTAGGGACATATGCAGTGCAACTTGCAAAATATTATGGTGGAGAAGTAACTGCGGTTTGTAGTCAAAAGAATCATAGTATTGTTCAGGAAATTGGAGCTGATCATATGATTGACTATACGCAAATTGATATCTCAAAGTTAACGAAGAAATATAATGTTGTTTTTGATGCAGTTGGATTCTATAAAAAGAAAAACTTAAAAAACTTACTTCTACATAAAGGGAAGTATTTATCAATAAAATTACCGACATCAGAAAAAGTTGAAAAACTGAATGAATTGAATAAAATAATCGAACAAGGAAAACTTAAGACAGTAATTGATAAGGTATACACAATGAATCAATTTAAAGAAGCACACGAGCACGTATATTCAAAACACAAAGTTGGTAATGTAGTAATTACTATTAAGAATTGAAACATTAATTAATAATGATTATAATGAGTACAGGTGATAATGATGAGAAAAATATTAGTAATAGTATTATTGGTATTTATGACAGGCTGTACAACAGTTGATGAAGAACAATTGAAAAATGATATCAAAGAGGAAATCTTAGAAGAAATTCAATTTGATCCTTCCCTTTTTAATGAGCATTTGATAGAAATTTCTTCTTCAATAAATAAATGGACTGTTGCAATCGAAGTAACAGTAGGAGAAACAACTACTATAGGATCTGGAATTATCTATAGTAATGATGAAAATGAGTACTTGATATTAACCAATGAACACGTTGTAAGATACGCTGATAGCATTGAAGTGTTTATCCCATCACAAGACATATATATTACTGCAACTATTGTGAAAACAGACACAGAATTAGACTTAGCTATACTTAGTATTTCTACATTAACAGAACTAAGTTATCTTGAAATCGTTGATGTTGAATACCAAATTGGGGAAATAGTTTTAGCTTGTGGAACACCTATCAGTCAAGAATATCCTAAGTCCATCACTCTTGGAATTATTTCGAATATTTATGGGAATACCATTCAACATGATGCAAGTATCAATATTGGAAATAGTGGGGGTCCACTATTCAATTTGTATGGGGAATTAATTGGGATAAATGTTTCTAAAATTAATACAACATATATTGGTAACAATACTGTTTTTGTTGAGGGAATGGGGTTTAGTATCGGGATTGACACAATCATTTTATTTATAAGTGAGTAATACAAATCGAAATGATACAGTTTATTTGTTTTTCTTGCATTCCTCATTTTTAGTTGTATAATGAAACTATGTAGATATGATTTCAGTCTATCTACATTAATGAAAAAGGCACACTTATCGAAAGGTAAGGTCGCAAAACCATGGGTCTAAGAGTAGATACTACTTATGATCGCCAGGCTGCCAAAATATTACTAAATGCATATACTCGAAAATTTTGGCTCCTATATTAGGGAACCTTTTTTTGTTCCCAAAAAATCGAGAAGGAGTGAAACAAATGAAAAAACTATTTATCTTTTTAAGTATCTTATCAGCTATGAGCGCATTAGCAGCTTGTGGTGACATTGGCAACGCATTAGACGATAATCCTAACATTCCAAAAGAAATAGATGGACAACTAAGAAATTGTGAAGGATACAAAGATTATATTATCGTTGAAGGTATCTGTATACCTATTGGAGATTTGGTTTCAACACAAATTCAAATTTCTGAAACAGAAACCAGAGTAAATTATTTTAATAATATTGAGTTAATGAACAGCTTTGTTGCTGATTTATCTGGATCAAAAGGTCTTGCTGTAGTAAGTAGAGACATGTTTGATTCTGGTATGGAAGCAAGTGAAATACTTCTAGCTGGTGAAGTGAATGATGACACTGAAAACCTAATCGTAAAATTAAATGATGATGGATTCTTTGAACAAGTTTCTTTCTCTGACGATATGGGAATGGATGTTGAAATCACATCGAACCCTCTTGCTTTAGAAGTATACGGTGACTTTACAGTTGTTATTTTTGAAGTGGATTTAGGATATGAAGATCCGAATGAAGAGCTTACAAATAAATTGTATAACTCTCTTTATTCAGGAGGAATATACTTGATCCACAACGAAACTGGAAAGTTGTTTGCTACAAAAGAAGTAGAATATACAGAATATACACACACAGAATATGAAAATCATTCAAGAATGCTTAATTTGACAGTACAGTTGAATCAACCGGTTATTGAATTTGTTGAACAAAAAGTACTCGACTTAGAAGGA
>CAYSZV010000039.1:0-12342 GCA_964435595.1 uncultured Candidatus Izemoplasmatales bacterium
ACTTCCAAAGCATCTTGATGGATAAGAGTAATTTTATCCTCCACTCCAGCTTTTGCAAAATTTTCTCTTGCTAATTGCACCATTTCATCTTTACGCTCAATCGTCGTTACTTTAACACCAGTTTTCAATACCAAGGCAATACTACTATAGCCTATAGCAGTACCAATTTCCAAAACGTTTTTGATTCCACGCAATTGAATTACTTGTATTAAGAATTGTAATCCTTCATAAGTAATGATAGGAACATCATTTTCTTCAGCAAACACACGAAAAGAAACTAATAATGGATTAGTTTCTTTTTTGTTTACTTGTACTAAGTAAGGATTACTCAATGCTATTCCTCTTCTTCTTCAACAAAAGCATTTAAAACTTCTTCAATCATGTCCCATTCAGGATCTGATTCAATTGGAGCTAAATCGCCACCATTTTTGTTGTCTGGGTTGTATGAAGATGCGAACACTTCATCATTTTCGTCTCCAGGTAATTTGTAAATTACATAGTGTTTTTCAAATTCTTTGTTTTCGAATGTTAACACTATTTCGTATAACACTTCTTCCCCTAATTCATTTACTACAACCATTGTTTCGTTTTCCATAATATATCCTCCTATAAGCTATCTAAATAGCCTTGTAAAATTATTGTTGCGGCCATTTTATCAATATCTTTCTTTCTCTTTTTACTTTTTAAGTTTTGGCTAATCATCATATTGCTAGCCATTTTACTAGTTAAACGTTCATCCCACAATATCACTTTAACATTACTCTTTGCTTCAAGTTTTGCTTTAAAGTCTTCTGAGATTTTTGCTTGTTCTCCAGTAGAACCATCCATATTTTTGGGATGTCCTAATACAATAACATCTATATTGTACTTCATAATCAATTCTAACGTGCATTGTAATGCACTGTCAAAATCTTTTTCAGTAAACCGAAATGTTTCTAACCCTCTTGCGAGGAAATTCAATTCATCACTTATCGCAATTCCAAGTGTTCTATTTCCTAAATCTAAACCTAGTTTTTTCAAGCAATCAACTCTCTAACTTTCGCAAGTGCATCTTCCACTTTTGTAACGTCCTTCCCACCAGCTTGTGCCATGTCAGGACGTCCTCCTCCATTTCCACCAGCCACGATAGCAGCTGCTTTGCAAATGTTACCTGCGTGAAAATCTTTGTTATTACTTTTTGCGATAAATGTTACTTTTGAATCCATTACATTTGCAACGAATACAAAGCCATTTGGTAAATGATCAGCCAATCTATCAACAAACGGTCTTAAACTATTTTTATCAACATTATCTAGTTTGACCACAAGTTTATTATCAACTGCTTGTGCAACAATAGAATCAATATCTTCAAACGTTTTTTGTCTTAGTTTTTCTTGATAGTCTTTATCTAAATTGCGGACAATATCTCCTAAAAAAGCAAATTCTTTTCGCTTATTAATGATATCTTGATAGCTACCTTCAATAAACTCGTTTCGTTGAAAATCAAAGTTCACTTCAATTCCTTTTTCTTTTGCATCTTCCAAAATTTTATCAACCTTAACCATCAACTTATCCATTTCCTTATGGAACCCTGTAAATTGTGATCTAATGTTTTCTATGCTATCATGTGCATGACCTACAATACGATAAATACCTGATCCTTTCGATTCAATTGAAGCAATTGCGAATTTTTCAATGACTCCGGTGTTCGGAACATGTGTTCCACCACATAGATCAACTGTATAGTCCATATTTACAACACGAACTTTATCTCCGTATTTTTCTCCAAATTCAGCAATAGCACCCATATCTTTTGCTTCATCAATTGTTTTTTCTAACACTTCAACTTTAATATTTTCTTTGATTTTATCATTTACAATTTTTTCTATTTGTAATAACGTTTCATCATCAAGATTATCGTAATTATTGAAATCAAATCGCATTGCTTCACTACTTACATTTGATCCTTGTTGCGAAACATGAGTTCCAACAACTTCTCTCAATGCAGCAAATAATAGATGCGTTGCACTATGGTTATACATCGTTGCATTTCTAGTTGCTTGATCCACTTTCGCAAATACATTATCTCCATCTTTGAGTCTATGTTCAGGAATCACATGAAGAAATTGACCATTAGGTAATTTTTGAACATCTTCCACTTCATATATTGTGTCTTTAAATGAAATCGTACCGCGATCAGAAACTTGTCCTCCACTTTCTGCATAGAAAGGTGTATTTTCCAAAACAACCCCATCAATAAACGACTTCAAGACTTTGGTTTCTTCTTCCAATTTATTATATCCAGTGAAATGATCTTCTTCTTTAAAATTAATGTATTCTTCGTTTTGTCCACCCATTGATGCAATTGATTTTCTAGCACTTCTAGCACGTTCTTTTTGTGCATCCATCTCTTGTTTGAATCCAGATTCATCCACATCAATATTGTATGCTTCACAAAGTTCGATTGTTAATTCTAATGGGAATCCATATGTATCGTATAAAGTAAACGCATCTTTTCCAGATAATTTACCTGATGTATTCGATAACATTTCCTCTAGTATTTTTTCACCTTTGTCCAATGTTTCAAAGAATTTTTCTTCTTCAATACGAATTACTTTCTTAACAAGTTCTTTATGTTCATCTAAATAGGTGTAAAATTCTCCCATTGCTTTAATTACTGAATCTACTAATTTGTATAAGAATGGTTCGTTAATCCCGAGTGTTTTTCCGTGTTTAATTGCTCTTCTAAGTAATCTTCTTAATACGTACCCTCTACCTTCATTTGATAATACAGCACCGTCAGAAACACTAAATGTTACTGTTCGCAGATGATCAGCGATTACTTTGTAAGACATTTGTCCGTTATACTTTTCTGAAGATAATTTTTCTATATCTTTGATAATGGTTTGGAATGTGTCAATTTCATAATTTGTTTCAACACCTTGAATGACACAAGCCATACGTTCTAGACCCATACCTGTATCAATATTTTTACTTGGTAATTCTGGATAATCTTTTCGTTCTAATCCAGCTTTACTATTGAATTGTGAAAATACAATGTTCCAAATTTCAATATAACGATCATTCTCTATATCATTCTTGATTACATCTGTATCTAGATTTCCATAAGTCTCACCACGATCGAAGAAAATTTCTGTACAAGGTCCGCATGGCCCTTCTCCAATTTCCCAGAAATTGTAGTTTGTTTTTATTATATGCGATGGATCTACACCTACATTTTTCCAAGCTTCTACTGTTTCTTCATCCGTTGGATAAACAGTGAAGTATAATAAATCTTTATCAAACCCATAATACGTATCACTCGTTAACAATTCCCAAGCCCAAGGGATAATCTCATCTCTAAAGTAATCTCCAATAGAGAAATTCCCAAGCATTTCAAAAAAAGTTTGATGTCGTGCTGTTTTTCCTACATTATCAATATCATTTGTTCGCAAACATTTTTGAGCATTTACGATTCTTGGGTTTTTCGGTATTACACTCCCATCAAAATATTTTTTTAATGGTGCAACACCAGCGTTAAAGTAGGGTCATTATTAGGGATTAACGATGCACTTTCCTCTACACTGTGACTCCTTTCAGCAAAAAAGTCTAGCCACATTTTTCTAATTTCATTAGTTTTTAAGTATCTCATATTCTCACTCCTATAGCTTCTTATATAGTGTATAACATTCAAATCCTTTTGGATAGTCTTTCCTTGTATACACAATTTTATATCCTAGTTTTTCATAAAATGGTCTTGCTTGAAATTCAGCAGTTCCCAAATCAATTGATTCAAGTTTGTGTTCTTCAGCATATGCTTCTGCAAATTTCATTAAATTTGTTCCAATATTCTTTCCTCTGTAGTCATTGTTCACTGCAAGTAAATCTATATACATAGAATCTTGATAGACTTGGAACTGAACCGCTCCACAAAATATGTCATCATCCATAGCAACATACAAAATTTCCTCTTGCAACTGATTGAGATTGTTTAACTGTTTATATTCTCTTATTTGATACATTAAGAAATCTTTATGTTGTTCTAGTTCTGTATCATAAACATCAACTTTATATGGATGAGAATGATGAAATTCAAGATCTTCTAAATCCAAATAAAATACATTTCCAGTTCGAACGGTACCAGGAACGGTACCTACAACATGAAACCCTGATTGTTTTAAATCATCAACTCTCATCTTCGTACTCGAATACATTTTATAGCCAATGGTTTTCCCTTTAAATAAGGAAACACTTTCAGAAATTAAAGCTCTAAGAACATCTACATTTTTGTAATAGATTGTTTCATATCCAACCCAGCTCCAACCCAATGAAGCAGTAATTGCTCCAACAAGTTGATTTTTATCATAGACGTAAATATATTTTGAAGCTTTCACCTTATCCATAAAATTTGAATTATTGTGGGCTCGCAAGTGAACCAATAATTCTTCTAAGTATTTTTTTTCTTTGTCAACAAAATAACGAATCATATACTCACCTCCAAATTGAAATAAAAAAAGCTCCTCCTTGTAAAAGGACGAACAGATTCGCGGTACCACCTTAATTCTAGACATTGTCTAGCTCTCGAATCTTTTAACGCAAGACAGACGGATAGGTTTACTATCTCTCCAAAGTAGCTTCGGTATGGAATTATGCTAGTTTTCAGCAGCCACTAGCTCTCTAAAATAATTTTCATACGTACTCATCTTTATCATCAATTTCAAATGTATTATACCACATTGAAACGATATTTCAATAGATTTGAATGAAAGAAGTGAATGAGATAAAAAAATCGCTCAACAAACAAATTACTGCAGTTTTACATTGAACAAAATTAATTTACTTAAGATGCGTAATTATAATTCCTTTGAAATTCAAATTTTCACTCTAAATTTTTTTGGACTTATGGTATAATGTATTAAGTTGCAAGAAGGTGATTTCATGAAAACAAAAAGAATAATTACAGAACAAGATTCCATAGACTTTTTTACTTCCTCAATTTGCACAATGGATGATGCATTCGGAGTAATCAGATTTAATACTGAAAAGCATGAAGTGTCTTTTGATTTTAACAGTGTATTACTCCTTCGTTTTAATGGGATTTATGCAGAAACAAATTACAACTATAACGATGCTAAATTTGATGAATCTTTCATCTCTCTTTTGCATCGTTGTTTTTTTGAACCAATACACTCAAATACAGAGTATGAATACAAAAGAGTTAGTGATGGTATAACTTATTCTTTCTCAATCAAATTAGAACTGCAAGGAAAGACTCCAAAAGCAACTATCATTTGTTATGAGAAACTATTGGAAACAGAAAAACATATGGCTTTATTTAGCAATGTTGTTGGTGCAGGAATGAGTATGTTTTCTGGAGTAACATGGTGGATTGATTATGATAAATATAATGATCACTTCTATCAAACAGATAACGGACCAAAATTATTAGGTATAAAAGTCAATCCTGATAAATTATATAACACAAGAGAATTCCAAAAAGTAAGAGATAATGCAAGAATTGTTTCTCCTTTTTATGACGAATCTATTGAAGAGGAAGCTGCTTCATATGACCAAGTTAGAAATAATAAGTCAGATTATTTTGGAGGAAGAACTCCAGCGGTAACTGCAAATGACGAAATCATATGGGTTGAATCATATGGAAAATGTTATTTACGATATCCAGATGGATCTCCAAGATTCACAGTTGCAATAGATATCTATTTATCTGAAATCTTTGAAAATCTGAATCAACTTAATATTTTGAACAATTTGATTGATACAGGAATGATTAGTTCTGACGTAGGAGTTTGGTATCATCAAAGACATTTCAAAGAAGGTCGCTATTACTTCACGGAATCATATCAAGAGCTAATGGCAGATACAAAATTGTATAAGAATGTTAGCTTTACTGATTTATTAAATGAACAAATATCCATTTGTGAGCAAAAAGGAAATGGCTATGACCAACTTTTACATAATTTTAGAAAAGTTCATAATTCTATATATACAACAAATACAGATAAATATCATCTAACTATACCAAATTACAAAGGTGAGAATGAATTACAATGGATTGATGTACGCGGGACAGTTATCGAACGTGATGAAGAGGGTAACGTCATGTTGTTTGTTGGTGTAAACGTTGATGTGACTGAATCCTATAATAGAAGACGTGAACTAGAACAATTAAGAATTCAAAATGAACGATTGCAACTGGCTGAACGATTAGCAGTCAAAGCTCGTGGTTTATTAGTATGGTATTTAGAACCAAACGAAACATTTGATATGAATTATATTTTCGCAAACGAAATGTTTACTGAAAAACTTGGTGTTTCTCGTTCTAAAGAAGGCTCAGTATATTTCAATGATTTATTAAAGACTCTTGATATGTCCACAAAAGAATCAAAGGCTTTAAATCTCAAGTTGCTCAGGGAACTAAAAGACGTTGTTGATGAAAAAAAAGACACAATCAAAAAGGTTCTTGGTAAACACAAACATCTTACAACTGGTGAAACAATCTATTTGGAACACTCTGTAGAGATTACAGAAGCTTCTTTCAATTCTGAAGTACGAATGATTGGCGGTATATTGCTTGATGTAACAGAGAGTATACTGAATCAAGAAAAAATAAAATATCTAGCTAATCACGATGTTTTAACTACCATTTATAATAGAAACTATTTTGAAGAATTCATTAAAAATTTATTGCCACATTCATATACAGTTATTTTACTTGATGTCGATGGATTAAAATTAACCAATGATGCATTCGGTCATATTGAAGGCGATAAAAGCATTAAATTTGTCGCTAGTCAATTAAAACATCAATTTAGCACTGATTTATTTGTAGGAAGAATTGGTGGAGATGAATTTGTTGTTATCACAAATAAAACGGAAGACGATTCTATAACAAAGGCTTTTGAGGAGTTTGAATTAGCTCTAGAACAATATAACTATAGACATCCTATTGAAATCAATGTAAGTAAAGGTGCTATCAGTGTTATTAACAACGAGATTGCATTCGACAAAGCATTTGTTCAAGCTGAAAATATTATGTATAGGAGAAAGTTAAACAACCGCTCTTCACGTAAATCTAAAGTACTTGAATCTATATTAGAAACATTAAATGCAAAAACAGAAGAAACTATTGAACATAGTGAACGTTTGAGCCGTTTCGCAGTTAAAACAATGAAAGGTCTTGGCTTAACACGTGCAAGCGAGGTAGATGACGTTAAGCTACTCGCAATTGTACATGATATCGGAAAAATCACAATTCCTGATGAAGTATTATTCAAAAAGACAAGATTAAACAAAGAAGAATATGAAGTAATTAAGAAACACTGTGAAGCTGGATATAAAATCATTAAAAACATCACGGATAGTGATGATGTATGTAATGGTGTACTATTTCACCATGAACGTTGGGATGGAAAAGGGTATCCTCAAGGATTAAAAGGAAACGAAATTCCAATATTCGCAAGAATCATATGTGTAGCAGATTCTTATGATGCAATGACAAGCCAACGGGTATATCAAAAGAAAAAAAATAAACAAGAAGCAATCAAAGAATTGATTGATTGTGCTGGTAAGCAATTTGATCCTTCTGTTGTTAAGGCATTCTTAAAAAAAGTTCATAACATTGAATGGGAGTATACTCCACAATAAAATAAAAAGACTAAAGTGATTGATTCATTCTAGTCTTTTTTATTTGTAGTCATAAAATCATAAGGACTTAACTCTTCATCGAACGTTTCTCCTAACGTATCAAAGGGAACATCTTTTTCATATATTCTTTTTATATCTATTGTTTCTGGCTCATCTGTTTCCGTTTCTAAAACAGAATGTGCGATTAAGTCTTTTAAGACTGATTGTCGTTCAGCTTCAATTGACTCTACACCATATTTAAATGCATTCAAATCACCCATCAAGATCAACTTTTCTTTTGCTCGAGTAATTCCAGTGTATAGAAGTTTACGTTTCAACATAACATGGTAGTTCCGATAAATCGGCATTATAACAACTTTGTATTCACTACCTTGCGATTTATGAATGCTCATTGCATAGGCATGACGTAAATTAATCAAATCGCCTTTTTTATATGTCACTTCATTACCCATAAAGTCTACAACCAATGTTCCTTCAATAATTCCAACGACTGTACCTTGGTCTCCATTCATGACATTATCTTCCATTTGGTTTACAAGTTGAATGACTTTATCACCAATTCTAAACTCTCGTTCCATGTGTTCAATCTTTTTACTTTTATTTGGATTGAATTCTTCTTGAATTACTTTATTTATATGATCAATCCCTGCATTTCCTTTATACATTGGAATTAGAATTTGAATATCTTCATAAATGTTATAGCCCAAAGTATGCAAATACTCAATAACATTTATAATTCGCTTCGAAAACCCAGATACACTTTCTGGAACAAAGTATCTATCATCATATGTTTTTAAAATATCACTTGGAAGTTGTGCTTGGTTTACTTCATATGCTAATTTTATGATATGACTGTCTTCAGCTTGTCGATGAATTGTCGTTAACTTCACATAATCAATAATGTCACTATCAATCAAGTCTTTTAAAATTTGTCCAGGTCCGACACTTGGTAATTGATTTTCATCTCCAACTATGATTACTTTAGTATCATTTGGGATACTTTGAAACAATTGAGAAGCCAAGAAGACATCAATCATACTTGATTCATCGATAATGATGACATTTGCATCAACTAAATTTTCTTTGTTGTGCATAAATTTTCCATCGTACCCATATCCTAAAAACTTATGAATTGTTTCTGCATACAGGTTTGTTGTCTCTGTCATCCTCTTGGCAGCTCTACCTGTAGGTGCAATTAATTTCACTTCAAACAAAGGATTATCATAGCTAATTGGTATCTGATGGTATTTGCAATAGACAAACACAATCCCTTTAATTACAGTAGTTTTTCCAGTACCAGGTCCTCCAGTAAGGATGAACAAGTTGGATTCTACACCATAGTGAATTGCTTTTTTCTGCAATGTTGTATATTGTATGTCATTGATTGATTCAAATAATTGAATCAAATCATTAATTTTTTTTGTATCTAGTTGTTCTGTTTCTTTTTGAGTTAGTTGTTTTACTTTATCAACGATATTTCTTTCTGCATAATGCACACTTCCAAGTTTAATCACAGTATCTTCTTTATAAAACATTTTTTCTTTTAAGAGTTCTTCAATATAATCTAGTATGTCATTTTCAGTAACCAATTCTTCTGTTTTATTCAAGCCTTTTATAAGATACTCTACAAGTTGTTCCTCATACAGAAATGTATGTCCGAAATTGATACCCATATAATTGTATAGATATATAATCATTGCTTTGACACGCAGTGGATCATCATCTAAAAATCCCATACCTTTAGCAATTGCATCTGCCCGTTCAAATCCGATTCCTTCAATATCATAGATCAATTGATATGGATTCTTTTCGATAATGGCAATCGTTTCATTTTGATAATGTTTGAATATTTTCATTGCCATTTTAGGAGTTAGTCCATAATCATACAGTTTAATTAAAGTGTGTTCTGCCGCTTTATTATCAATAATTCCTTGATAAACAATTTCCTTTAGTTTTTCATTTAGTTTGGGGACTTTGTTCAAACAATCTTTATCATCAAGAATCATCTTGATCGTATCTTTTCCTAATGTATTAACAATATTGAATGCAGTCTTTAATCCAACCCCTTTAAACAAATCACTGCTTAAATACTCAATTAAACCAACTGTGCTCGTTTCACTTAGCTTTTCATAATTTTTTACGACATATTGAACACCATATCTTGGATGTTCTTTGAATTCTCCAAAGAACTTAATTTCTTCACCACGCATTGGAACGGGAAAATATCCAGTAATTGTTAGGTAGTCCGAATCATCCATCATAAAAAGATTCAAATCTTCTGTTGAATCTGACACTTTTATCTTTAAAATAGTGAAGGAATTTTCTTCACTATGAAAGACAATAATTTTTACTGTACCTTGGATATAATTCATATCAATCACCTATTAGTCATTATAACATATATCACTTAGATTTAGAGTTGAAAAAAGAGCAAATATTTCATACTTACTCTTTTTATATTTAATTCCCAATATCCCAACTTATTTTCCATTTTCCGTATCTCTTTTTCCAGATAGTTGTGTAATTGCCATATGTCATGATGGATTCTCCATCTTTTGTATAAGATAATTTTGATGTCCCCCTAGTTACAGCCAAAGAACCATCTCCTGATACTTCACAAGATTCCGGTTCCCAATCAAAAACAACATCTGACAAGGCAAATAATGGAGCCATCGCTTCTTCAATTGCTTTTTTTCCTACAATATTCTCTTTGAGACCCGGAGTTATCATTATACCATCTTCTAGAAAATAACTTGCCCATGCTTTTTCCTTACCCACTTTACAATCCTTACAGAATAGGCGATCCACTTCCATTACTTGATCTTTTGGTTTCATCATACCACTCCTATACTTTATATATATCAATTATATCATTTCTCCAATTATTCTTACAATATCATACTCTATCTTAGAATATTTCACTTCTACTTACAGTCTTTGGCAGTTTCTTTATAACATCTATCTATTGCTTCTAAACATAATTCAAACAATTCATCAAAAAAGAGAAAATATATTTGAAAAAACAACTATTGTGTATTGACATTTTTCAATATCAGGGTTACAATAAATGTGCATATGCCCATAGAAAGAAGGTATTTATATGAAAAAAATAGCATTTCCTACATCAAATCGTAAAGCGATTGATGGACATTTCGGACATACAAAAGAGTTCGCAATTTATACAGTAGAAAACAATAAAGTAGTGAGAGAAGAGTTTCTTACTCCCCCAAAACATGAACCTGGAGTATTGCCTACATTTTTATCAGACAATGGTATTAGTGCAATTATAACTGGTGGAATGGGAGCAATGGCTGTTCGTCTTTTCAACTTAAATAACATTGAAGTAATTCTAGGTGCAGCTGGCAATATTGAAGATGCATTAAATGAGTACTTAAAGGGATCATTATTAAGTACTGGAAGTTCGTGTACTCATGATCATGGTGATCATGATCATCACGGTCATTAAGAGGGTGAAACAATGAAAGTTGCAATTTGTTCAACGGGAAATACAAAAGATTCAAAAGTAGCAAGCAGATATGCAAGATGTGATTATTTTATGATTTACAATCACGAAACACTAGAATCTGAATTCATTGAAAACGTAGCAAAAAATGAGGGATCAGGAGCTGGCGGTAAAGTAACAAAAAATCTTGCAGATTTAGATGTTACTGTTGTTTTGGTTCCACAAGTTGGTCCAAAAGCATATGATGCATTGAATGCATTTGGTATCGAAGCATTCGAATACAAACCAGACACAACTGTTCACAATGCTTTATATGAGTATTTTGAAAAAGTGTATCCTCAAGTAACAGAAGCAAAAGGGAAAGGGAAACATTGAAAATAGCAGTACTAAGTGGAAAAGGTGGTACAGGAAAAACGACAGTTTCTCTTGGCCTTTTTTCCGTCTTAGATGGCTCAACATTAATCGATACCGATGTAGAAGAGCCAAATGATCACTTATTCATTGACTATAAAGTAAACAATACATCTTCTATTATTAAAGAATACCCTAAAGTTGACATGGATACATGCACACTTTGTGGGGCCTGTGGAGACTTTTGTAACTTCAATGCAATTCTACCAAGTAAGAAGACAGTATTGGTATACGAGGACTTGTGCCACGATTGTGGGGGCTGTAAACTAGTCTGTCCAAGTGGTGCCATTACATATGTACCAAAAGAAATTGGAAAAATATACGAAACAATAACTAACAATAAATCATTCAATTATGGAAACTTAAATATTGGTGAAGTATCTGGAGTAAGAATCATCAATCAATTAAAAAAACAAATCAAAGATAAAGAACTAGTAATTATAGATAGTCCTCCGGGAACAAGTTGTGCAACAGTTGAAGCTGTGACAGATTCAGATTACGCTATCATTGTAACCGAACCAACTCCGTTTGGACTATCTGATATGTTACTGGTTGTCGAAATGCTTCAAAACATGAACATCCCGTTTGGTGTTGTTATCAATAAAGCAGGAATTGGGACAAAAGACACAAATCTATTTTTAGAAGAAAAAAACATTCCTTTACTAGGAGAAATTCCGTTCAAACGAGAATTTGCAGAAATCTATAGCAAAGGACAAATCATATCAGACCATAGTGATGAATTCAAAAACATCATCATTGATATCGCAAAGAAAGTAGGTGCGATTCATGCATGAAATAGCAATTGTTAGTGGAAAAGGTGGAAC
>CAYSZV010000040.1:0-11517 GCA_964435595.1 uncultured Candidatus Izemoplasmatales bacterium
GGATCAATTGTAACACTTGAACCATAATCTAAATCACCCAAAGATATTGATTCATATGTTTGATCTCCATATAAATAAAATTCAAAAGTAAATGTTGTATTAGTAGGATCATTTGCTATTACAGAAATGGTCGTTACTGTAACAAGTAAAAGAACCATAACGAATAATGCTCTGAATCTGTTTTTTAACATTAGAACTCACCCCCACAAATAGTATCCGGTCCGAAATTTCCACTTGCTGCGCTTGAATCTTCTAATTCAAACTCAACAATCTCCAAGTCCGGTGTTTCGTAAATTTCTTTTTCTTTGATTTTTTCTTTATGCATCATGATTCCTCCTTCATGCTTTCCTCGAATGTCCGAGTTCGAGAAATGAAAAGACAATTTCATATGTAATTTTGTTCATTATTACAGAAATCTTATCATTTTATTATACTATATTCTAAATAAGTGAACAACACGAAACTGTATATTTATATATTTTTTAATATATAAGCAAAAAAAAGAAGAACGGATTGTTCTTCTTCCATATCTTATTTGTAGAATGAGTCTCTAAATAGTTCTAAATAATGTGTGATGTTTGTTTTTAGAGCATCAAAATCTGGAGCTTTATTCGATTTGATTTGTTGTGCTTGCCAATCATCTGAAATTTTATCAACTGTCCAACGAACTACTTGTAAACAACGATCGATATTTAACCCTTCATTAAAAGAATAATAGTCAATGTTGGTAAATATTTTCTCGTAAGTTTCTTCTTGAATACGTTTATTTAATTGAGTAATTCTATCGATGATTTCTTGATCTTCAACCAAAGAGAACTTATCAAATAATTGCATAAACAAAGGATGTGAAATATAAGATTGCACTTTCACGATAGTTGCTTGTGTCATTCTGTTTAATACATCTTTGTCTCCGAAGTTCACCTGTTCGAATAATTCATTCGCAATTGCTTGTCTCGCAAAAGAATATAATAGAATATATAATTCTTTTTTGCTTATGAAGTAGTGAAACAAAAGACCTTTTGAAACACCGGCCTCTCTTACAATTGTGTTTGTTGAAGCTTTCTTGTAGCCCTTATCGGCAAATTCAGCTAATGCAGCTTCTAATATTCGGTTTTTTCTGGCGTCATCGTGAAGTAAAAATTCACTCATAAAATCACCCTTTCTGTTTCGTCAATAAAAAAATGGTCAATTTCATAATACCAAAAACTTGACCACTTTGTCAAATATTTTTCAGAGATACAGTAAATGAGTATATAAATAGGGAATCAATTGAATCTGTTATATAATAAAGATGGGAGGTGTATTATGCATCTATATGATATTGAAATTGAGAATATGAAAGGCGAAATTAAGACCTTAAAGGAGTATGAAGGTAAGGTTTTGATTATCGTAAATACAGCGAGTAAATGTGGGTTTACACCACAATTTGAAGGGCTAGAAAATTTATACACGAAATACAAGGACAAAGGATTCGAAATACTAGGGTTTCCTTGTAATCAGTTTTTAAAGCAAGATCCAGGGTCAAATGAGGACATTTTATCTTTTTGTCAACTGAATTATGGAGTTAGCTTTGAAATGTTTAAAAAGCTCTTTGTTAAGGGAAAAGATATCCATCCGCTATATGATTATTTGGTATCAAATTCAAAACAAAGAACGAATAAAAAAATAAAATGGAATTTTGAAAAGTTTTTAATCAGCAAAACCGGAGAAATAGTAGAACGCGCCCTACCTGGTGTCGAACCTGTTGAAATGGAAGAAATGATTGAACTTGAGTTAAGTAAATAAAAGAGTGAAGGCTTAGGCTTCACTCTTTTTATTGCACTTCAGTTTTGAGAATTTCAGTAATTGTTACTTTTTGATAGTATCGATTGATTAAAATTACCGTTATTAAGAATATCAGAACCAGTGATAAGAAACTAATGACTATGTTTACTATAGTGATATCTAGAATTAAGATGTAGCCCAGTTGATTTATTATGTTTTTGAGTAATAAGTCAAACAGTAAATTAGTAGTTGGAATGGCTACGATAAAGGCAATTATAAAGGTAATGATAATGACTAGCATGTATTTTTTGTTTATTTCTTTGGAATTATATCCAATTGATTTTAATATTGCGATATTCTTTCGATTATCTGATAGATAGTTTGTAATGACAAATCCAAACATAAAGAGTCCGATAAATGCAGATAATGCCAATATGAAGTAAACAATGTTGGTGCTTGTTCTTAATGTGTTTTGAATTTCGTCTAATGCATTGTGATAATTAATTCGAATCAGAATGTTATCGGACTGATAGGTGGAATCTGTAGTGTAGATTCCATTGTAATATGTGTTGTCTAATAAGTAGGAATTGTTTAAATCTTCTTTGAGAATAAAGGCATTGTTTTCAATGAGTTCGTTTGAGATTCCTACTATGTCATAGGTGTACTCGGTACCTTTGACAGAAAAACTCATGGTATCTCCGATTTCAAGATCATAATTATAGCGTAGATATTCACTAATGATAATACCGTCTTCTAGTAATAGATTTTGAGTGACATCATCATGTAGTAACACTTTTAATGTTGAGTCAGATTCGATGCCATAGAGATTAAAGTTGAATGTATCACTTGTTCCATTTATTTGATTGTTGTTTGCAGTTAGCCTTGTGAATGTTTCATAGTCATCAGGTATGTCCTCGTTAGTGAAATAATCTAATCGTAAGGCTTCTGTATAATTGTTACCAAGTTTTGTGGTTTCTACAAATGAGGTAAAAATATCATGGGCATTGATTGCGAATATAAGCATAATACTCACAGTAAATAATAGTGCGAATGTTTGTGCCACAGTTTTGGTTGGAGTGAATTTGAATATATTTAATTTGATTCTTCGAACCGATTGTTTGTTTTTTCTTTGTAAGTTTAAAGCAATGAAAATATAAGACATTACACAAATAAAGACAATCGGTAATACTACTGAAAGCAAGAAAATGTCAGATTACAATTCAAATGGCGCTTTTGGAAATAAGTATCGTGCAGAATAGGACTCAAACATGATGTTCGAAAGAAAGACTCCTATAAGATATCCTACAACACTCATTGAACTGATGATGAGTGGAAATATCATCAATGATGAAGCAATCTCTCTATTTGTATATCCGAGTGATTGCAATATATCGATGTCTTTCTTGTTTTTATCGATATATCTTTTTAAGAAGATTGTGAATAGTAATCCGGTAAAAAAGACAAACATAGTGATAAATGCATCCATAAACAATCTACCATTTTCCACTTCAATTAGTAAAGTCTGTAAACGATAGTTTGCGGTAGCTGGCTTAATTGATTTTAGGTGTTGTGTATTCCTTCCTAAAGTGCTGACATCAGTTTCAGAAATTTCTTTATATGTTTTCTCATCTAGTAAAAGAGTTAAGTCACCGATACCGACATATTTTTTCTCGATGTTTTCATTGAGACTTTCGATTGTTGTACTGTTTGTCAGAACGATTGTTTCATAATGGATGTCCATGGGATTCATATAATAAATTGGAAATGCATAATCAGGAGTATATACAAAGGCAGTGATGATAAGTTCTTGATCCTTGATTGTGAGGGTGTCTCCGATTTCTAAATCATTGTATTGAGCGAATTCAGGAAAAATTGCAATTTCAAAATCCTCATCTGGCAATTCTCCTTCAATTAGGTATGGAATATCAATAGTAGAAGTGATTGTTAAGAAACGATATTCAAATGAATTTTCTTTTACATCAGATACCCATTTTTCTTCAACGATGAAATCATATTCTTCTGTGATGTCTTCAATGTATTCAGCAATCATTTCATTTACCAAATCAGGTCGTTCATCAATTTGTTCGTTGATCAGGTGATTTAAGTTTGTCATTGCAGCATCTGTCCCAATAGAAATATACGTTGCACATGTTAGGTTCATTTCTAATTCTCCACACAAATACCATAAAGCAGTTGCACCAAGAACATCGATATCAACATTGCTTAGGGAAAATTGAAAATCTTCAACATTTTGGGCTTCTAAATATGGCTCGTAGTTTTTCTCGAGTCGAATGATACTAGACTTAATCGATGTGAAAGAAAGTGATATCACTATCACTAAAATACTAAGACTGATGAAGTTAAATAAGTTGTATCTTATTTTCCTTATTTGGTCTTTGTAGAGATTTTTCATCGATTCACCTCACCTTATTATACCTTTTTTGATTAAATTTGGATATCTTATGAGACAATTTTGGTAAATATGAGGGATAATGCATATAAAGTAAGAAAAATTCACAATTATTTCATAAGATAGTGGTAAAATATAGTTATAGATTTAAATTTAAGAAAGGTGTGAAAAATTTTATGAAGAAATTACTAGCGGCAATGATGATTGCTGTGTTCGCGATAACACTATCAGCATGTGGTGGTGGCGAGATTACTGATGATATTGTTGACTGTGTACAGAATCCTGATGATCCTGAGTGTCAACAAACAATAGATTGTTTGCAAAACCCTGATGATCCTGCATGTGAAATTGATTGTGCTGTAACACCTGATGATCCTTCATGTCAAGTGGACTGTGCAGTAACTCCTGATGATCCTGCATGTGAATTAGAATGTCCTGAAGGACAAGAAGAATTCAATGGAACATGTGTTGTAATTGATGGAAGAACTCCTTCTGAAATTGCTGCTCAATTGGTTTACGATAACTGGGACGGAACAATGGACCACGTAGGTAATATGATGGAGCACATGGACTTTGATGAAGCATCTACTACTATTTTTGAACTCAATTTTGATGTAACTGACGGTGAAGAAAACGTTGTTATCAATTTGGTTATTCAAGACGAAGTAGAACATGGTATGTATGATGTAGTAAGACGTACAGTGAGTGGAACAATTGATGAAGAAGAATTCGAGTTCATCTTAATCATGGAAGAAACTGAAACTGGATTTATTCTATATTACGATACTTCATTCTTACGTACAATTATTGCTGATGAAGCAGCAATAGAAGTGCAAGAAGTATTGGATACATTGGATGCGAACGGAACATGGTTTATGTTCAAGTTTGATGATAGTCTAGAGAATTTAGTAGAGTTTGAAGTGTTAAAAGAAATGGCTATTTTAGCTTTATACCAAGAACTTGGAGATGACATCTTAACTGTAATTGAAGATGAAATCGACTTTGCTCTAGGATTGAATCTTGTCTTGTACGGATTTGATTTTAGTGAATTCGTTGAATATCTGTTTGATGATGACTTTGAAGCAGCACAACTGATGCTTGATGATGTAGATTTTGATCAATTAATTTTCGATTTAGATCAAATGCATCTTGTGCCAGAAATTATTAATCATTTGACAATGTATGATGCGGATATGGTATTGGTTGATCCTACTTGGGATTTAGCAGTTGAAAGTGCATATTTATTAGCAAACGGAACAGAAGCTTGGCTTATGCAACTAACAGAACAAGACATTCAAAATATCTTAACTGTTCATGATCCGATGTTAGGTGAAGTATATGGTGCATACTTAGATGATGACTTAGATCACTACATTATTATGCAACTATTAAATGATCCTGAAGTACAAATGGAATTAGCAAATATTCCTGGATTAGATGTGCCTGGATTTGTAATGACAATGGATAATTTAGATTACGATGCATTCAATATGGAATATGTTGATATGGAAGCGTTATTCCAAGCAGTATATGAAGGTTATGCAGCATATGATTTATTTGTTGGTGAATTAAATGCTACCGCACCTCAAACAGCTAGTATCTTAGCACACTTCGGTGGTATGGGTGGAGCAGTTGATGCAATCCAAGAATATATGATTTATGTTGATGAAGTAGAATTAGGTGTTACTAATCTTGATATGTTTGCAGATTATATTGATCCTGATTATTACTTAGGAATTGATTTATTAGATATAGAATTAGAATTAACAGAAGAATTCCAAGTTGTTACAACTGGAACAGTACAATTGGGAGCAACATCTCAATTGTTCCAAGATTTCACAGCAGATTTATATTGGTATTTGGATGCGTTTGAAACATTCGATATGCCTTATGTAGATGTATTGAATTGTCCTGCATTGCAAGAATGTGATACTT
The DNA here is from genome assembly GCA_964435595.1 of uncultured Candidatus Izemoplasmatales bacterium. Taxonomy (GTDB): domain Bacteria; phylum Bacillota_I; class Bacilli_A; order Izemoplasmatales; family Izemoplasmataceae; genus Izemoplasma. The sequence continues at coordinate 6,110 of CAYSZV010000040.1, forward strand.
GGGAGGACTATCCTGAAATCATTTCAACATTAGAACAAATTGGTGACATCGTACTTACTGTAGAATATGATCCGTTGAACATGGATGAGACAGTAATTATGATTCAATTCGCTGACTTGGCTCAAAGCTTAATTGATATGGATGAATTTGAAACAGCTGTTGTAAATGATATGAGTATTACAATAACAATGTTAACTAGTGCTATCGTAGATGTTCCTGCAACTGATATTTCAGATGTCAATCAAATGGCTGAAGATTTTGCAAGATTCAGTTTGATCATGGAAGCACGAAATTACTTAGAAAATATTGAATATTATTATTCAATGTTCCCTATGGAAATCCCTGCTGTCCCTGTCAATACTCCAATATCAACAATTAGTCAATATGCTGGTGTTAGTGTAGCGTTTGATGAAGAATTATCATACTATAGAATTACTGGTAACGCGATAGATGGATATGAGTATTCAATTCAACTATTCTGGCTAGACGGAACTCCTGTATTTACTGAGCCACTATTCTTTAGTGACTTGGAAATGCAATTCGGATCTGGTACTGGTGCACCAAGCCGCACTGAATTCGTATATTGGATGGATAAAGTAGTACCTGAAAACTTCAATATGACTAAACTATTCTTAGTTTACATGTGGGAAAGAGACGTAGATTATATTGCCCTTCCACTGTTTTAAAAATAAGAGTTGAAAGAAGCTGATTATTCAGCTTCTTTTTTTATAAAAAAGTTTTTATTTAGAAAATTAAGCATTTTAATTTGAATTTCAAAGTAAAAAGGAATATAATATAGGTGTAGTCGAAAGACTACACTTATCCCTTACATAGCATGGTGAATAAAATATTTATTCACACATCCCCTTCCTTAAGGACCGCAGAGATGCGGCCCTTTCCTTTTTATACAGAAAAAAATCTATTTTTTTGGGTAAAGGGGTTGACAAAAAAAGCGCACAGGTATAAAATATAATCGTAATCAGCACTCAATGGTTACGAGTGCTAATAAAAAAATAAAGGAGGGATTCTTATGTATAGAATCAAACCGTATAGAAGAAATGATGTCTTTGATATTTTTGATGACTTCTTCAATAACACAAACAGAAATTATAATGGTAACTTAAAATTGGATGTGAGAGACTTAGCAGAAGAGTATATTGTAGATGTGGATGTACCAGGATTTGAAAAAGAGGACATTCAAATTCATTTTGAAAATGAAAGACTATTAATTGAAATTAACAAAGATGATAATGTCGAAGAAGAAAACAATGGATATATCCATAGAGAACGATATGTTACATCTTTAAAAAGAAGTGTATTCTTAAAAGATGTGGATCCATCACAGTTTAAAGCTAAGTTGACAAATGGTGTTTTAACGATTACCGCTAAGAAACAAGAAGAGAAAATCAATAAATACATGATAGATATCGAATAAGATGTTGCTACTTGCAACATCTTTTTATATAATGGAGAAAAGAGGGTGGTTTTTATGTATCAAAGAGAACATCTAACAATTGGAGATTGGATCGGATACCATATCTTCATGTTGATGCCTGTTATAAATGTGATTGTATGGATCATGTTGATACGTAATAAAGATACAAACAGAACGCTAAAGAGTTTTATGGTAGCGCAGTTTGTTATTTTAATTATGTTCATAATTGCAGGATTTGTTTTCGGGACTGCCATTATGGCCTTTAGTGAGCAACTACCATCCAGTTATTAAGATTTTAAAATAATTGTTTGAATTATAAATTATTATGATATAATTATTTTACTAACAAAATTTATAACATGAAGTCATATCTATATTTAATTCTAGTACTATAGTTATGTGTGCCAATTCATGCCCGTAAATTAATAGAAAGCGAAAGAACTTTTTCTTTCGCTTTTTATATTTTTTATTCTTTATCTAAAAAAAGTGCGTAACGTATTGACATTCATAATATAAGTCTATATAATCGATAAAGTACATAGGAAATTACTGACAAGATTACTTGATGATTCCTATGTACTTTTTTTATATAATTTTGAATTTCAAAATAAATAGAATGAAAATAAATACAATAAGTGATATAATACTAATAGAAAAATGCATAAGGTCAAGGGGGAGTTTTTATGAATTTTTTTAGACATAGGAAAAAAACGTTAAACGGCACATTGAATTACAAAACATTGGTATTTTTTGTGGTAGATGCCATGCTTATTTCTTTGTCTTTTTTAGTAGCATTTTTTATCTCAAATCATTTTAGTTTTGAATTAGATGAAATGAAGGAAGTATTCAGACATATACCATTTGCGATATTAATTTATTGGCTTACATTTCAATTTTTCAGAATGTACAGTAGTTTATGGAGATTTGCTTCAGTAGAAGAAGTGTCGAGAGCCATTGTTGCTTCTGTTATAGCAACAATAATCATCTATGGAATCAATTTGTTATTGTTCCAAGGTAGTTATTTTATTATGTATCTCCTAAGTTTCTTCTTTATAACTTCATCAACGGTTGGACTTAGAATGTCTTATCGAGTGTATCGTTCATATAGTAAATATGCAAAGAGAGAGAATAAAGATAAAAGAGCAATTATCATTGGTGCTGGAGACGCGGGTCATTTGGTGTTAGATGAATTGCTGCATAACTCCGAATTAGAAGGATCTGTGTTTGGATTCTTGGATGATAATCCAGCAAAAATCGGAAAAACAATTCATGGAATACCGATTTTACAAACAACAAATAATATTGAATCTTTCATTTGTGAATACAATATTAACATTGTATATATCGCAATTCCGCAAGCATCACAAGAACGAATCAAAGAATTATTGAATGAAATTTCAAAGACAAAAGCCCTAATCAAAATATTTCCACCTTTTTATGAAGTATTAGAAGAAGGAATTGAATCTTCAATGAGATTGCGAGATGTTGAGATTGAGGATTTACTTGGAAGAGATGTTGTAAAGTTAGAAGAAGATGGGATCAAAGAATACATTGAAGGAAAAACAATTGTAGTTACTGGTGGAGGAGGATCGATTGGGTCCGAATTAGCTAGACAATTAAAACGATTCAATCCAAATAGAATCATTATTATTGATGTTTATGAAAACAATGCCTATGAACTTCAAATGGAATTTGAAAGAAGATATCGTTTGAAAGAAGTAACATATATGCCTGAAATTATTGTCTTAATTGCAAGTGTTAGAGATTACGAAAGAATGGATCAAATTTTCGAAAAATATAAGCCGGATGTTGTCTTTCATGCTGCTGCACACAAGCATGTTCCGTTAATGGAGGTAAGTCCATTAGAGGCGATTAAAAACAATACTGTAGGGACATATAATGTGGCTACATTATCGGACAAACACTGTATCGATAAGTTTGTTTTAATATCAACTGATAAAGCTGTTAATGCAACCAACATTATGGGAGCATCAAAACGAGCTGCTGAGAAAATAATTATGACAATCAATAAAACTTCATCAACCGATTTTGCTGCAGTTAGATTTGGGAATGTTTTAGGAAGCAATGGTAGTGTTATTCCATTGTTTAAATCGCAAATACAAACTGGTGGCCCACTGACGGTAACACACCCGAAAATCATTCGATATTTTATGACGATTTCCGAAGCGTGTCAATTGGTAATTCAAGCAGGAGCATATGCCGAAGGTGGAGAATTGTTTATATTGGATATGGGGGAACCTGTAAAAATTCTTGATTTGGCTGTGAAATTGATTCGACTTTCAGGATTGGAACCATATAAAGATATAGGGATTGTCTTCACTGGACTACGTCCGGGTGAGAAGATGTATGAAGAATTGTTGTTAGATGTACAACGTTCAGAAAAAACACCTAATGACAAAATTTATATTGAAAAAACATCTGAGATTCAACAAGATAGCGAACTACCGATATTGGATTTGGTGAAAGCAATTCAAGAAAATAAAATTGAAGAGTCTGAAATTCGAAATATAATGAAAGAATACATCACGAGTTATAAAGAGCGATAAGTACTTTGAAAGAGTAAAATGTTAGTAGACACATAAAAGAATGTGTTTACTAGCATTTTTTTATATACTAAAGAAAAGGAGTGATTTAATGGGAAGACCTAAAGGTGGAACCAACAAGTATTGGGGTACAGAGGAGAAATTAAGAATAGTGTTAAGAGTCGAAGCAGGAGAAAAGGCGTACCGTGAAATAGCAAAGGAAGAAGGTGTATGGCATACTCAATTAATGAGATGGGTTAAAAATTATCGTGATAAGGGAAAAGAGGGTTTAGAGAATAAGAAGAAACCAGGGAATCCATTAATGAGATTTCAAGGAAGAAAATCATTAACAGAACTTGAACAACTACAATACGAAAATATGAAGTTAAGAATCGAGAACGCAAGATTAAAAAAGGGTTATACAAACGAGGAGGCGATGTCTATAAGACGAAAGAAATCATCCAAAAAGAGTATGAAGTAATAGAAGAACTATCTGAAGAATTCAACATTATGTCACTGAGCATCTACATAGGTGTATCAAGAAGTGGTTACTATAAGTGGTTAAAAAGAAAAGGCATCTTGAATAGATACCAAAGTGATCGTGAGACATTGAAAGGATTTATATTAGAAAAGTGGACAAAGCACAAGACAAGCGGATACCGTAATTTGGCGCAGCAGATACGGAATGAAACGGGATGGTTATTTAGTGACTGGTTAGCGCATAAAGTGTGTAAGGAACTAGGGATCAGATCTCAAGCTAGAAAGCCGAAATATGCGAAACCAGGACAAGAACATGTAGATTTTCCGAATATCATAGATGGGAACTGGAGTGTGTCAAGGCCATTTGAAAAGGTAGTAACAGATACAACGATTCTAAAGAATAAACACACATCAAAAGAACTTACCATGTATATAGATGTGTTTAATAATGAAGTAATCAGTTTGTCTTTATCAGAGAATCGTCATGGACACAATATTCGTGGGCATATGAAAGCTTTAAAGAGATTTTTAAAAGAGAAAATAAAAAGAGGGTACGCAACCGAAGAAACAATTCTTCATTCCGACCAGGGAATAGCATACACCTCAAGAGCATTCTACAACGCTCACAAAGATTATAACATAATTCGATCAATGTCGCGAGTGGGAACACCAACAGATAATCCGAAAATTGAAGCAATAAATGGTTGGATGAAAGACGACTTATATATAGACTATCATCTTTATCATTCAAGTGACATAAAACAAACAGTAGATGAATATATCTACTATTTTAACAATGAGAGATTAGCACAAAGTCTACAATATAAAACCCCGATTCAAGTGAAACTCGAATCAGGGTTTATCTAATAATTCTTTTTTGTGTCTATTAAGTCTTTACTTATTCAAATTCAGCTCTTTTTTATTGTATATTATTAGTTTATTTTATAAAG
>CAYSZV010000041.1:0-11425 GCA_964435595.1 uncultured Candidatus Izemoplasmatales bacterium
TTTATCGATGCTGCCAAGTCACAAAGTATTAAGTTTTTTGAAAAATATGAAACATTATTAACTGATAAAGGTGTCATTGTTACTGATAACCTATTATTTCATGATTTATTCAATCAGGAAGTTAGAGATAGAAACTTAAGACAATTATTACGTAAAATTGATACTTTTAATAAATATGTAGTTGAAAAAGAAGGATACAATACCTATATTTATACGTTAGGTGATGGTATGAGTTTAAGTATAAAGGAGTGAGACCAATGAAATTAGCTGTAACACCGTTTAATCTATTAAGTATTAAAGAGTTAAGTAAACTTGGTGCTGACATCTTTATTTTGGGAAATGATGACTATGCCAATAGACTTGTCAGTTCCTATTCTATGATTGAATTACAAGAAGCAAAAAATTTGATTGCTTCTTTGGGAAAAGAACTATATCTAAATATGAATCTAATTCTTCATAATGATCAATTAGAAACAATGAAAATATTCTTGCAGTTTGCCAAAGATCTACAAGTAGATGGAATTATATTTGGTGATTTAGGTACATATATGTTAGCTCGTGAAATGGGACTTGAATCTAAACTGATATATCATCCTGAAACCTTAAATACAAATTATTATGATACCGAATTTTGGAATCGTAAAGGAATCAAAGGAATCACGATTGCAAAAGAAATATCAATGAAAGACATGATTGATATTTGCAAGAAAAAGAAAGTAGAAGTAAGTATGATAGGTCATGGTCATTTGAACATGTTTCATAGTAGAAGACCTTTGATACAAAATTTCTTTCAATATAGTAAAAAAGAATATGACACCTATTTAGAAAATAGAAACCTAACAATTGTCGAGGAAATTAGGAATGAAAGTTATCCGATTTTTCAAGATAGTCATGGAACACATATATTCAGAGAAAAAGCAATGGAGAGTTACAAAGAGATATTAGAATTAAGTGAATGCATTGATGTGTTTATTATTGATGGAATTTTTAAGGATACAAACTATTTATTAGAAACTGTATCGAATTATCAATCAATTTTAAATAGTGGATCAATCGACATCGCAGAATCAATCTCTTCACAATATAAAAATGATCATGACAGTGGATTCTTATACAAGAAAACACAGTATGACAAGTTTTGAGGTGAATGATGAAAAAACCAGAATTGTTAGCTCCGGCTGGAAATCTAGAAAAACTTAAAATTGCCTTTATATATGGTGCAGATGCAGTTTTTATAGGTGGGAAGAAGTTTAGCCTCAGAGCAAGAGCGTCAAACTTTGATATACCACAGATCCAAGAAGCATGTGACTTCGCTCACTCTCTGAATAAAAAAGTTTATGTTACTACAAATATTATCCCTCATAATGATAATATCGATGGATTAAGTGAATATCTACAAGAATTAGAACAAGCTGGAGTCGATGCGATTATTTGTGCTAGTCCAGTTATTATAGATACTGCGAAAAGAGATACGAATTTAGAAATCCATATCTCTACACAATTATCTAGTACCAATTATCATAGTGTGAACTTTTGGAAAGAAGAAGGAATCACAAGAGTCGTAATGGCTCGTGAATTATCTAAAGAAGAACTACAAGAATTGCGAAACAATACGGATGCAGATTTAGAAGTATTTATTCATGGTGGGATGTGTGTTAGTTACAGTGGAAGATGTACACTTTCTAACAATATGACTGACCGTGATGCAAACCGTGGAGGGTGTGCTCATTCATGTAGATGGAATTATGATTTATATGATGGAGAGACCAAACTCAACGAAGAGATGTATTTTGCGATGAGTAGTAAGGATCTTCAAACAGTAAAGCACATTAGTGATTTGATTGATATTGGAGTCGATTCTTTGAAAATTGAAGGACGAATGAAATCGATTCACTATATCGCTACAGTGGTTTCTACTTATCGAAAATTGATTGACAATATTTGTGATGATTATGATGTTGATTTACCAAAATACTTGCTGGAAATCAAAAAGGCTGAAAACAGATTGACAAGCCATGGATTTATGGAAGGCATGACAACCATAAATGAGCAACTTTACAATATGAGAAGTGAACAGCCAACACAAGAATTCATCGGAATTGTTAGAGGATATGATGATGAAACATTTATCGCCACCGTGGAACAAAGAAACCACTTTATTCCTGGAGATTCTGTAGAAGTCTTTAGTCCGAATTTTGGACCAATGAGATTTGTAGTAGAAGAGATCAAAGATGAAGATGGAAACATCCTAGATGCAGCAAGACATCCAAAGCAAACTCTAAAAATATTCATTCCATTTAAAGTATCTGAATATGATATGATTAGAAAAATTAAATAATATATTGATTAATATATAATATATATTATAATAAAAATGAAATTGCGAGGACTACAGAAGGAGTAATATACTACTCCTTTTGATTTGATAGGAGTGATCTACTATGAGAAAACCTGTAATTATCGCTGTAGCTGGTGGTAGTGCAAGTGGTAAAACAACTGTAGTAAATAAAATTATTGATGGATTTGATAAGGAAAAAGTAACAGTCATCAAGCATGATGATTATTATAATGATCAAACAGAGATGGAAATGGAAGAACGATTCAAAGTGAATTATGATCATCCACTCAGTCTTGATAACGATTTGATGTTTGAACAAGTTCTTGATTTGATCAAAGGTCGTTCTATTATTAAGCCTACTTATGATTTTGAACAACATAATCGTTCGGACAAAGTAGAAGAAGTTTCTCCTACAGATATTGTTATCTTAGAAGGAATCTTAATTATGGAAGACGAACGTATCCGAGATTTATGTGATATTAAGCTATTTGTAGAAGCGGATGACGATTTACGCTTCATTAGAAGACTTGAACGTGATATGGCAGAACGTGGTCGAACACTCAAAAGTGTTGTCAATCAATACTTAAATACAGTGAAGCCGATGCACTATGCATTTGTGAAGCCGACCAAACGTTACGCTGATATCATAATCCCGAATGATAAAGACCATGATGTCGCAGTAGACATCATTATCGCAAAAATAAATTCTATCATTTCAAACTAATGTATAGTATAATAATTGAAAGTAATGGAGGTATCTAATTATGGATAAAGCATATCAACTGACCCTTGCAGGTCTGGAAGAATTAAGGTTAGAAATCGAGCAATTGAAAGACGTTGATCGTAAAGAGAACTTAGAAGCATTAAAAGAAGCAAGAGCACAAGGTGACTTGTCAGAAAATGCAGATTATGATGCAGCGAGAGACCGTCAAGCAGAAATTGAAGGTCGTATCAAAGAGATTGAAGGAATTCTAAAGAATTACGAAATCATCAAAGAAGACTTTTCAAAAAATGTAAATATCGGTAAAACTGTTGTCTTAAAAGTAGGAGACTTACCAGTCAAAGAATATACGATTGTAGGGAGTTTAGAAACGAATCCAAGAAAAAATAAAATTTCAAATGATTCGCCGATAGGCAATGGGATTATCGGTCTGAAAAAAGGTGCAACAATTAGTATTAAAACAGAAACTGGGAAAGATGTTCAAGTTACTGTAGTTGACGTAAAATAAGAATGTCTATGACATTCTTTTTTCATTATTAGGAGGTAGGTAAAATGATTGGTATTATTGGAGCATTTCAAACAGAAATCGATACAATATTACAATATGTAGATGGCCTAGAAGAAAAACGAATTTCCATTCGTACTTTTTATACTGGAACCATAAAAGGACACAATGTCGTGATTGTTATTGCTGGTATTGGAAAAGTAAACGCAGCTGTTTCCACATCACTTTTAATTGAGAATTTTTCTCCTGATTGTGTCATAAACATTGGTGTAGCTGGTGGACAGAATGGTGTCAAACACAAGGATGTTGTTGTCTCAAGCGAAGTGGTGTATCATGATGTTGATTTGACTGCTTTTGGAACCTACCCTCACGGACAAATGTCAGGGCATGAACCAACCTTTATCGCTGACAAAGACTTATTGGAAAAAACGAAAACAGTATTGGATAAATTACAGTTTCCTTATTATGTTGGAAAAATCGCTACAGGAGACCAATTTGTGTATTCACATGAAATGGTGAAAGAAATCAACAAAGTATATGATGATATTTATGCTATTGAAATGGAAGCAGGAGCGATTGCTCATGTTTGTACGATTTATCATGTTCCGTTCATTGTATATCGTTCTATTAGCGACATTTTGGGAGAAGAGTCACAAGATGTCAATTTCGAAACTTTCGTTGAAGATGCAAGCAAAAATGCAACTCAAGTATTATTGAAATTGATTGAGGTACTCTAGTGAAAACTGGATCAATCAAACTGAATGGAAAAGAGATTCAGTATAGAGTTATTCCGAAAAATAACAAAAATACGTATTTCAAGTTTCGTAAAGATGGAACGATTGAAATTACAAAAAGTAGATATCAATCAACAAGACAAGTACTCCAATATATGAAACAAAATGCAATTTCATTTGCAAGTAAAATAGATAAAGTGACTGTAGCTCCAATTACTAAAGAAGGGTACTACCATTTCTTTGGAACAGAGCTCGCAATCACATATATCGATACATTCAATGTGAAAGTAGATGTTTTGAATGATACGATTTTTATACCATCAAAGGAAATTGATCCTGATAATACATATTTAAGAAAAGCTGAACGCAATATGCTTTTATTTGAAATAGAAGCAATCAAGCATAAGTATCTTGATAATCCTTATGTAGATATCAAAGATATTACAATCAAAACAAGACATACTAAAACACGATTTGGCAGTTGCAATGCCCGTACAAAATCAATTAATTTAAATGCCAATCTTGTTCATTATGATATCCAGTATTTGGAATATGTTTTCCTCCATGAGATTGCCCATTTGGTCTATCAAAACCATAGTAAAGAGTACTATGGGCTGTTGAAACAATTATGTCCAAATTACAAACAAATTAGAAAAGAATTAAGAGAAATTTATAGGTGATATTATGTTTTTACCAATATCAAGACAAGACTTAGTTGAACGAAACATAGAACAATTGGATTTTATCCTCATAAGCGGAGATGCTTATGTTGATCATCCTTCTTTTGGTATTGCGATCATATCACGCATGTTAGAACATTTTGGATATACGGTAGGAATTATTGCCCAACCAAATATGAAAGACGAAAGTGCCTTCAAAGAATTGGGAACACCAAAACTTGGATTCCTAATTTCTAGTGGAAATATTGATTCTATGGTGAATCACTATAGCGTAAGTAAGAGAAGACGTACCAAAGACTTATATAGTCCAAATGGTGAAATGGGTCTTAGACCTGATTACGCCACGATCCGATATGGTTCAAAAATTAGAGAATTGTTTCCCACATCAAATATCATTATCGGAGGAATTGAAGCTTCATTAAGAAGACTTGCTCATTATGACTATTGGGGGAACAATGTACGTAAAAGTATTTTGTTAGATAGTAAAGCTGATTTGCTTGTCTATGGAATGAGTGAATTATCCATTGTTGAAGTCGCAGACTATTTACGAAGTGGTCTTGATATTAAAGATATTATCTTTGTCAAAGGAACAGTTTTTAAAACGAAAAATGATGACTATATTCCAAGTGATGCAGTTTATTTACCAACGTATGATGAAATTCTTGAAGATAAACTTGTCTATGCGAAAAGTTTTAATATGAAATACAATAATATCGACTATATTAGTGGGAAGCCACTTGTCGAAGAATATAAAAGAAGTAAGGTGGTACAACTGCCACCAAATCGACCATTACGTAAAGATGAAATGGATATGATTTATTCTTTACCATATGAAAGAACTTATCATCCCATCTATAATGAATTAGGACATATTCCGGCGATTAATGAGGTACAATTCAGTATCATTAGTAATCGTGGTTGTTATGGTGGATGTAGTTTCTGTGCTCTAACCTATCATCAGGGTAGAATCATACAATCTAGAAGCAAAGAAAGTATTGTGAATGAAGCAAAAACAATCAAAGAACACAAAGATTTCAAAGGATACATTCACGATATCGGAGGACCAACCGCTAACTTTTATGATATCGCTTGTGACAAACAAGTGACAAAAGGAGTTTGTTTAAATAAACAATGCTTAGAAGATAAGCCATGTCCACTTTTAAAAGTCCAACACACAAATTACTTAGATATATTACGTGAAGTAAGAGAATTGGATGGAATTAAAAAAGTATTTGTCCGAAGTGGAGTACGATATGACTATGTAATGTATGATAAAAATAAAGAATTCTTTAGTGAATTGGTAGAACATCATGTTAGTGGACAATTAAAAGTTGCTCCCGAACATGTGAGCGATAAAGTGCTTGATAAAATGAATAAGCCTAAACGAGAACTCTACGATTCTTTTGTTAAGAAATTTTACGACCTAAACAATCAACATGGAAAAGAACAATATTTGGTACCTTATTTAATGAGTAGTCATCCTGGTAGCACGTTGAAAGAGGCAATTGAATTGGCTCTTTATATCAGAGATTTAAAGTACTATCCAGAACAAGTTCAAGATTTCTATCCAACTCCAGGAACAATGAGTACATGTATGTACTATACAGGATTAGATCCTCGTGACATGACAGAAGTATATGTTCCAAGAAGTAAGGAAGAAAAAGCAATGCAAAGAGCATTGATTCAATATAAAAACCCAAAGAATTATAAACTTGTTCACAAAGCATTGGTTCAAGCAGGTAGAGAAGATTTGATTGGGTTTCATAAAGAAGCATTGATTCGACCTGAACAACAAAGAAAACAATATCGTAGAAAATAGAAAATACTACATAGAAGTAGTATAATGATAAATAGGTGATTAAAATGTTACATAAATTACTAAAACTCAAACAATTCATACCACATGAATTTCATCAAACCGTGTATGAGATTGATTTAGAGCAACTACAAAAACAAGGTATTAAATTGATTCTTAGTGATCTTGATAATACATTAATTAGTTACGATGAAGATGTTCCTTCGCAAGAAAACATCGATTTTTTGAAGAAAGTAAAAGAGCTGGGATTTGAACTTGTCTTGGTATCTAATAATAGACCACATAGAATTAAAACATATACAAACGAACTAACCAAAGAGGGATTCCAAATCAAAGGATTTGCAAATGCAAGAAAACCTTTAAACATCGGACTCAAGAAAGCGTATAAAAGCGCTACAGAAGTCTATCCAAAAGAAGAGGTTGTTGTCATTGGCGATCAATTACTAACTGATATTTGGGGAGCAAACCGTTTTGATGCCTATTCGATTTTAGTGAATCCAATCAAAAAGAAAACAGAGAAATGGTATACAAAAATAAATCGTAAAACAGAAGTAAAAATGATTGAAAGAATCAAAAATGAATTACCTGATACCTTTAATAGATTGGGACTTGAAAAGAGGATTTAATATGGAAGAAATTCGTTGTATTGGATGCGGAAGTATCCTTCATTCAGATGACCAAACAAAGCCTGGGTTTGTACCGAGTGCAAAATTAAATGAAGTAAGTGGTGAAGTTATTTGTCGCCGTTGTTTTCGATTGAAGAATTACAACGAGGTAACACCATTACATATTACTCATGATCATTATAGAGACATTATTAGTGAAATCGGAAACGCAGATGCATTGGTGGTTAAAATTATTGATATATTTGATATTGAAGGATCGATGATTCCTCAAATTGCCAAATTGACAAATTTCAATGATATGATTTTGGTTGCTAATAAAGTTGATTTGTTACCTAAGAGTGTCAAAGAAAGTAAGTTGAAACACCATCTACGTAAAATTGCTGCAGATCATAATCTCAAGCCAAAAGAAATTGTGTTAATGAGTGCAAAGAAAAATAAAAATTTAGATGAGGTTATGAGTGTAATTAGTGAATATGCAAATAACAGAAATATCTATATTGTTGGAGCAACAAATGTTGGTAAATCAACATTTGTAAACGCCTTGTTAAAGGCATATGCAGGAAGCAAAACGGATGTGATTACTGTAAGTAGTAGTGCTGGAACAACATTGGACTTAATTCAGATTCCATTTGGGGAACAATTCATTATTGATACTCCTGGTATTATTAATGAAAACCAGTTAACTCATTACATTGGAGTGAAGACATTAAAAGCAGTCACACCAAAAAAAGAAGTGAAGCCAATAGGATTTCAATTAGAGTCAAATCAAACCTTGTTTGTTGGTGGACTTGCACGAATTGATTATGTAGCTGGTGAAAAAGCAAGTTTTGTTTGTTATTTCAGTGAATTTTTAACTGTCCATAGAACAAAATTAGAAAATGCAGATCATTTATATGAAACATCTCTTTATAAAGTATTAACTCCTCCTTATGAAGGAGAACTAGTATTGAAATTGGTACCACACAAGTTTACAGTCAATAAATCAAATAAAGTAGACATTGTGTTACCAGGACTTGGATTTGTTACCTATAAGGGGATTGGAAAGATTGTAGTTTATACACCAACGCATATTATTCCGTATGTGAGAGAGGCGTTATTCTAATGCTGAAACAGATTGAAACAGATTTGGTGAATCTACTTCAAGTAAAGCCGAAAAGACTGGCTCACGTCTATGGAGTTAGAAATACAGCACTTTCTTTTGGTAAGAAGTATGGTTTAGACTTGGAAAAGTTAGAGTTAGCTGCATTGCTTCATGACATGACAAAGTATTATAGTTATGAACAAAATGTGGAAATTGTCAAAGAAAACTATGAAAATAGTGAGGAGATACTCAAAGGATTCAACAAACATATTTTACATGCTTTTACTGCAAGAGTGTATGCGCAAAAGAAGTATGGAATTACTGATTTAGATGTCTTAGATGCAATTGAAAATCATACGGTAGGGAAACCTGCGATGACAATGTATGAAAAAATTATATTTTTGAGTGACTATATTGAACCAAATAGAACATATGATTCATGTGTCAAGGTTAGAGAATTAGCGAAAGAGAATTTAGATTTAGCGGTGTTTACTGCAATCAATGATTCAATAAATTTTTATGAGAATTTAAATGATAATATCCCTCAAATAGCCTATCAAGCAAGAGAATATTACAAACAAATATTGGAGGAACAATAATGGAAAAAATCAAAATCGTGTTAGATGCATTAGAAAGCGTTAATCTCTCAGATATTATAGTGTATGATATGAGAGAAAAATCACCATTTTTTGATTATTTAACTATTGCTAGTGCAACAAGTGATCGTCAGTTACGAGCAACGATATCTCATATTCAAAAAGGATTACATGAACACGGGTATGAAGCCGCGAATGTTGAAGGAAAGAATTCAAACTCATGGATCCTTGCTGATTGTAAGGATATTATTGTAAATATCTTCACAAAAGATGAAAGAGAATATTATTCTTTGGAAAAAATGTTAGTTGAGATCAATGAAATGGATTTGGAGAAGATTCGTGAATTATAGAATGTTTGCCTATTACTACGATATGTTTGTAGATGAGGATTTAAACGATCAATATGTTTCCATTATTAAAGAATATAAACAATCAGGTGATGTCTTAGATTTAGGATGTGGTACCGGAAAATTAAGTGTTCAATTAGCCCTGAATGGATACTTTGTAACAGCAACTGATATTTCTACAGATATGTTAGATGTTGGATATCACAATGCATTGATGAATGATGTTAGGGTACAATACTTTGTCCATGATATTTTAGATACAGTAAATAGGGACTATGATATTATTGTCATGAGTAGTGATGTGATAAACTATATGAATCACATCGATGATGTTAAAAAAGCATTTGAAAACGTCAGTTTGGCAATGAATAGTGAGAGCATCTTTGTGTTTGATACATTGCGACATGATTTTGTAAAAAAACTAGATGGACATCATGAAGAATTATTATTGCCTGATAATGTCTTTATCTGGGATGTAGTAGGGACAAATCTTGATGGACAAATTAAACATAACGTTAAAATTGGTACAGAAACAGAGATTCATCATCAACGTGCTTTTCAACTCAAAGAGTACAATAGATTATTAGATGAAGTTGGATTAAAAGTGATAAAAAAAGTGAAAAATGAGGACCGTTTTATATTGGTTTGTAAAAAGGAGATGTAGGTCTCCTTTTTTTGTTATATAATAGAAGTAAGAGAGGTGAAAATATGTTAGAAAAGAAATGGATTGATTACCTAAAAAAACAAAAAGAATCAAAGTTTGTATTTGAAGACGTAAACAAGTTGGAACTATTACATTTATTGATGGAACATATTGGAGAAAAGGATGCAGAGATTAGAGATGGGCTAGTGTATCCAAATTTAGCACATTTACTGAATGACAAACATTTCGATGAAGATCAATTGAACGACATTGCAACTGACTTGATAAGCGAACAATATTTAACGTTTGATATTGAAAATTATGTTGATTACAGTGTCCTTACAAGATCTTTTTCAGTGTTACAACTTGCTGTTCTTGTTCATGTACACAATAGGGATCACGTTATCCACGGTAAGATTATTCAAAACCTGTTCACTAAATTTTTAAAATATTTTACGATGGAAGAAGATGTAAGAGGCTACAATGAAGAAGTTGGATTTATGCATAGTATTGCACATTCAGCTGACTTGTTTGCACAGTTGATGCAAGTGGAATTTTTCCATGAAAAAGAAATCAAAACAATGTTTACTGTGATTATTGATAAATATCAGACAAAAGATTTTTTCTTTATGTACGATGAAGATGAACGAATGGTGAATGCGATAATGAATGGTCTACAAAGAGAGATTTTAGATCAAGAGTTCATTGAAGGATGGATAGATAGCTTTGCTAACTATAAAAAGCCAAAAAATTGGCCTCAAGCATATTATATAACCAACAATGTAAAAGTCTTTTTAAGAAGTCTTTATTTTAGAGTGTTGGATCATGAAAAATATGGATTCGTCGCAGAAAAAATTAAAAAAGTATTACAAGAAAAGGTTAAACTTCATTAATTTGATTTGACATATATCAAATCAAATGATAAAATCTGTTTAGATAGTTATCGAAATGGAAGTGATATAATGTTAGATGAAAGAGTTAGATTGTTTAAATTGTTAGGGGATAAATCAAGATTAAAGATTGTCGCAATGTTAATGGAAAAACCAATGTATGTAGAATTGATTAGTGATCGATTGGGAATCAACTCAAGTACCGTATCGTTTCACTTAAAAAAATTAGAACATATAGGTCTTGTAAGTAGTAAAAAGGAACAATATTATCAAATATATTATATTGATCGCAATAAACTTGATTTTAATGTGAGTGATGAAATTATGAAAGTAGCTTCAGCAAATAAGACTGAACAAGAGCGAGAAGAAAATTATAAGAAAAAGATTATTGATAATTTCTTCATTAATGGCGTACTAAAACCATTCCTGTTCAAAGAAAAAAGCGAAA
>CAYSZV010000042.1:0-815 GCA_964435595.1 uncultured Candidatus Izemoplasmatales bacterium
TAAGTGAAACAGTAGGCTTTTATTTTGAACGAGCTATCGAAATTTATAAGAAACGTAATCAAGGGACAGAATATGATCAATTTTTCAATATTTTTACCAAGGAAGATGGTACTCCATATAAAGCAGGTGATGTTTTTAAAAGTGAATACCATGCATACACCTTAGAAGAAATTGGAAATTCAAACAGTGATAGTTTCTATACTGGTGAATTATCAAAAAAAATAGTTGCATTTATGAAACAGTACAATGGATTTATTGATGTTGAAGATTTGGCACAATATGAATCTGAAATGGTTGAGCCGATTCGCGTAAACTACAAAGGATATGATGTATGTGAGATTCCTCCGAATGGGCAGGGAATTACAGCATTAATGGCTCTTAATTTATTGCAAGATGAAACCCTTGAAGAGGGAAATATACTTACATACCACAAGCAAATAGAAGCTTTAAAAATAGCGTTTAGTGACACAATGAAATATGTGACTGATCCAAAATTTATGAATATTTCAAGTGACTTTTTATTGAGTAATGAGTATGTAAAATTACGTAAAAATGATATCAAAGATACTGCACAATTACATGACCCAATTGATTATAAAAAAGCAGGAACAGTGTATCTTGCAACTGCCGATCAAGATGGAAATATGGTTAGCTTTATTCAAAGTAATTATATGGGATTTGGTAGTGGCATCGTGATTGATGGAACAGGTATTGCCATGCAAAATAGGGGTCATACATTTAGTTTAGATGAAACACATCACAACTGTCTTGAACCTAGAAAAAGAACTTATCATACAATTATTCCAGGGTTCTTA
>CAYSZV010000042.1:830-9091 GCA_964435595.1 uncultured Candidatus Izemoplasmatales bacterium
TGCAACCGCAAGGTCATCTTCAAGGGGTTATGAATATGGTTGATTTTGGTATGAATCCGCAAGCTGCACTTGATGCACCAAGATTCCGTTGGGATGATACATTAAAAGTTAGTGTAGAAAACACGTTTGATACATATATAGCACAGAAACTTAGAGAAAGAGGTCATAATATTGTGATTGATTTATACTCTGGTGGATTTGGTCGTGGGCAAATAATAAGAAAAACACAAGAAGGTTACATTGCTGGAACAGAAACAAGATGTGATGGAACAATTAGTTATTATTAAAAAAATCTCCCTAATTGGAGATTTTTATTTTGTAACACCTTTAAAGCCACCTTCAAGAACATAAATTGCCTTGAATCCTTGGCCTGACATCTTGTTTGCGATTTTTTTTGATTTTCTACCAGTATTACAATATAAGTAGACAGATTTATCTTTTCTTACTTTTGGATATTTTCCTGTAAGTTGCATCGAAGAAAAGTTTCGTGCCCCTTTTATTTTATCTTGTTCAAATTCTTTTGCTTTTCTTACATCAACAAGTTGTCCTTTTCTCATATTACTGAAAAAATCTTCTTTGTTGATCATATGTACTGCTTCAGGTGTTCTTTTGTTTCGTTGTGTCATGATCCAACCCATTAAAAGACCAAGAGCTACGGCGATGACTACTGTATACCATTCCATTTGTATCACTCCTCAAAAGAATTATATGCAATTAAATAATAATTGTCAATTAGAAGAGTGTTTTGTACCCTTTTGGTTTCAATAACAGCTTTTTTATGATATTATGTTTACAAACATTTTATTATTATATATAATAATAGACGATTAGGAGTGAGATAATGATAACAACGAATGATTTTAAGACAGGTATTACGATTCAAAGTGATGGTAACCTGTGGCTAGTAATTGAATTTCAACACGTGAAACCTGGAAAGGGTAGTGCGTTT
Source organism: uncultured Candidatus Izemoplasmatales bacterium (assembly GCA_964435595.1). GTDB lineage: Bacteria > Bacillota_I > Bacilli_A > Izemoplasmatales > Izemoplasmataceae > Izemoplasma. The sequence continues at coordinate 1,780 of CAYSZV010000042.1, forward strand.
GTTAGAAGCAAATTACGAAACTTGAGAACTGGTGCTGTGATTGATAAAACATGGCGCGCTGGTGAAAAGGTAGCAACTGCACATATTGAGAAAAACAGTATGGTTTACTCATACAATATGGGTGAAACTTATGTGTTCATGAATAGTGAGACATATGAACAAGTAGAAATACCAAAGAATCAAATTGAGTATCAATTAAATTTTATTATTGAAGGTATGGAAGTTAATGTAATTAGCTTTGAAGGAGAAATCTTAGGTGTTGATATTCCTGAAAAAGTAGCATTAACTGTAACAAAAGCAGATCCAGCTGTAAAAGGTAACACTGCAACAAATGCAACCAAAGATTGTGAAGTAGAAACTGGGTTTTTCTTACAAGTTCCTTTGTTTGTTAATGAAGGTGACAAAGTTATCATCAATACAAATACAGGGAAATACGATAAACGAGGTTAAGGGAGTGAACTGATTTGGAAGAGTCCGTCAGGTTATATTTATTAGCATTAAGTGATATTGAATTCAATTTAATCATACCAATGGTGATTTTGGTTCTCATTTCTGCATTATTTAGTATGAGTGAGACAGTTTTTAGTAGTGTCAACGTGATTCGATTAAAAACGAATATTGAAGATGGTATCAGTGGAAGTAAAAAAGCATATTGGATTACCGAGAACTTTGATTTAACAATAACGACTATACTAGTTGGGAACAACTTAGCAAATATCGCACTTGCAACAATTTCAGTTAGTTTTTGGAGTTCGATTTTTACTGCACAACCAACTATAGTTAATATAGTGAATACAGTTGTAATGACAATTATAATTTTAATCTTTGGTGAGATCTTACCAAAGTCTTTTGCACGTAATAATGCTGATTCAATTGCGATTAAGTTTAGTGGTATCTTCTATTATATTATTCAAATCTTTAGACCTTTAACTTGGATCTTTAGAAAAATTAAGCTTTGGATTGTTACAGATTCTCAAGAAGAAAAAATCAGTGTAACAAGAGACGAACTTGAGACGATTATTGATACGATGGAAGAAGAAGGAAGCATTGATGAGGATGAAGCTGAAATGCTTCAATCAGTGTTAGACTCGAATGAAAAACAGGTTTATGAAATTATGACACCTCGTGTAGATATGATTACGATTGATGTTGATGATAGTATCGAAGATATAAAAAAAATATTCTTCGAAAATCAATACAGTCGTATTCCGATATTTGAAGATACGAGAGATAATATCATTGGTGTACTTCATGAAAGAGATTTTTTTACAAAGTTAATCAAAGGTCAAAAAGTATATATTAGAAAATTAATGAAGGAGCCATTCTTTGTATCAAAAAGCATGAAAGTGGATACATTGATAGAAGTATTGCAACGTGAAAATACTCATCTTGCAATTGTTTCTGGTGAATATGGTGGAACAAGTGGTATCGTTACAATGGAAGATGCCTTAGAAGAATTGGTAGGAGAAATCTACGATGAACATGACAATGTAGGTGAAGATTTGATTACTCCTATTAAAGAAAATAAATTTGGAATTAATGCAGAAATTGATATGGAAGATTTGTTTGAGGAATTGAATTTAGGTCCTGAGCCAGTAAGTCACTATAGCAGTCTTGGCGGATGGCTATATGAGATGATTGAAGAAATTCCAGAGTTGGATGATTTTTATATTCTTAGACAAGAAATCCCGTCTTATGAGCACGATGAAGAAATTGAACGTGTATTAATCTTAAAATTTACTGTAAAGGATATAAAAGAGAGAAGAATAAGTTATGTCCATCTTACAGTGGAAGAAGAAACTGATGACTAAAGAGGGAATCCCTCTTTTTCAGTGAATTGGTGAAAATATGGAACGATTACAAAAAGTAATTGCCCGAAGTGGAATTGCTTCTAGAAGAAAAGCAGAAGAATTAATGACACAGGGAAAAGTAACAGTGAATAACAAAGTAGTAACTGAACTGGGTACAAAAGTATCTAGTAAAGATGTTATTCAAGTCAATGGAAAAACTATCGTACATGAAGAGTTTGTTTATTATGTATTATATAAACCTGAAGGATACGTTAGTACAACAAGTGACGAACATGACCGTAGAAAAGTGATTGATTTAATACCTAAAGATAATAGGATTTATCCAGTGGGTAGATTGGATTATGATACAAGCGGAGTGTTGCTTTTGACGAATGATGGTACTTTTACGAATAAACTAACAAGTCCCAAGCATGAAGTCGAAAAAGAGTACGAAGTGAAAATGAAAGGATTCTTACGAAAAGAAGAATCTGCATTGTTGTGTAAAGGAATCAAAATTGATCATTATTTAACAAAAAAAGCAATAATCAAAAATGTTGAATATAACAAGAAAAATGAAACCTCAACAGCGAGTATCATTATTACTGAAGGAAAATACCATCAAGTAAAACGTATGTTTGAAGCAGTAGGGCACCCAGTATTGAAGTTGAAAAGAGTTCGCTTTGGTGTTGTTACGCTTGAAGGACTGAGAAAAGGCGATTACAGAGTTTTAAAGCCGTATGAATACAAGCAATTAACAAAATAATAAAAAACTGTTAATATTATATATATTTGATATAATAAATAAGAGTGAAAAAGAGGTGATGGATATTCGAAATTTACAAATCGCAATTGATGGACCAGCTGCTTCGGGAAAGAGTACCGTCGCTACCATAGTTGCAAAAGAATTAGGCTTTACTCATATTGATACAGGCTCAATGTATCGTGCGATCACATTAGAAGCGCTAAATCGAAAGATTGATATTGAAGATGAAGCGAATTTTGATTTTGTAAAAGATCTATCGTTCGAATTCATAAATGACCATTTATATATGAATGGTGTTGATGTATCAAAAGACATTAGAGAACACATTATATCAAATAATGTTAGTCTTGTTTCATCATATTTTAGTATTCGAAAAGAATGTGTCAAGTTCCAAAGACTTATCGCAGAACGTGAAAACACCGTTATGGATGGAAGAGACATTGGGACAGTTGTACTACCAGATGCTGATTTTAAATTCTTCTTAGTAGCAAGTATTGAAAAACGAGCAAAAAGAAGATTTGAAGATAATTTAAAAAGAGGTATAAAAAGCAACATAGAAATAATAAAAGAAAAGATTGCTGAAAGGGACCATTTCGATTCTAATCGAAAACACAGTCCTCTAAAACCTGCAGAAGATGCATTCATTATTGATACATCAGATCTTACAATTGAACAGGTTGTGGCATTAATTACAAAAAGGATAAGAGGTAATGAATAATGGAATTTAATATGAAAAAAGTAAGAGTTGGACAAGTTGTAGAAGGGACTGTATTCATGGTAACAGATGATTCAGTTCATCTAGACTTTGGCGCATATGCTGAAGGTGTAATCTATAAAAAAGGTATGGCTATTGAAGAAATCAAAAGTTGTAAAGATCTTGTCAAAGAAGGAGATTTATTAGTAGCTAAGATTACTAAGATTGATGATGAAAATCAACAAATCTTACTGTCTAGAAGAGAAATCTTGTTTGATGAAAAAAGACAAAGTTTTGCCAAAGAAGCTATGTCTGCGGATACATTCAAAGCAAAAGTGAAGTTGGTTACTCGTGGTGGATTGGTTTTAGACTATAATGGTGTAGAGTGTTTCTTACCTGCTAGCCACATCGATTTCAAAAAAGTTGATATGGAAGACTTCAAAGGAAAAACATTAGAAGTAACAATTTTAGAACAAAAAGATCGCAAAATCGTTGTATCTAGAAAAAAAGTTATAGATATGAAACGTAAACAAGCAAGAAAAGAAGCATTCGAAACAGTGAATGTTGGCGATAAAGTAGAAGGTAAAGTAGTGAAATTAATGGACTTTGGTGCATTTGTTGAGCTTGGTGAGATCCAGGGACTAGTACACAAATCTCAAATTTCTCATCACCGTACTGATAAAGTGTCTGACGTATTAACAGAAGGACAAACAATTGAAGTTGAAGTAATTTCAAAAGACAAAGGTAAAATTGGTCTTTCAATGAAATCATTACAAGAAACTCCTTGGGATATCTTTGAGAAAAACCATAAAGTTGGAGACGAAGTGACAGGGAAAATCGTTCGTAAAATGGCTAACGCAATGTTGGTTGAATTAGAACGTGATGTTATCGGAATCATTAATAAGAATGATTATTCATGGGATCCACATGATAACTTAGCTGGTGAAGTTGAAGTAGGAAACGCTTTGACAACAAAAATATTAAGCATGGATGTAAAAAATAGAAAAATGTCTTTGAGTAAAAAACATTTAGACTATAATCCATGGAAAGATGTATCAGTTACTGTTGGGGAAGAAATTTCTGGAACAGTAGTAGAACTACAATCTAGAGGAGCACTTGTAAAAGTTCAAGGTGTAAATGCATTCTTACCAATTGGTGAAATCCAATCAGAACGTGTTCAAGAAGTTGCGCAAGTATTAAAACTAGAGCAAGTAATTAACGCTGTTGTTACAGATGTTGACAAACAAATGTGGAAAATGACAATTTCAATCAAACAAATGGTTGAAGGAAAAGAACGAGCTGAATTTGAACAATACTTAAAAACTGAAAAAGAAGTTTCTAATTCAACATTAGGAGACTTGTTCAAAGAAAAGTTAGAAGAATTTAAGAAATAGGGTGGTACTATGTTACCTACAGTAGCAATTGTTGGTCGCCCAAATGTTGGGAAATCAACGTTATTTAATCGTATCATCGGTGATCGTTTGAGTATCACAGATGACGAGCCGGGAATTACTAGAGATCGTATCTATAGTAAGGCTGAATGGCTCACAAAACAATTTAATATTATAGACACAGGTGGCATCGACTTTGTTGATGCTCCTTTTATCCATGAAATAAAGGGTCAAGCTGAAATTGCAATCGATGAAGCAGACTTAATCATCTTTGTTTGTGACATAAGAACAGGGATTACTGATGAAGATTCATTTATAGCTCGTATGCTTTATAAAGCGAATAAGCCAGTAGTTCTTGCAGTCAATAAAGCGGATGATGTTAGTTTAACTGATACAATGTATGAGTTTTATGCTTTGGGACTTGGAGATCCAATTCCTGTAAGTAGTCAACATGGTGTTGGTATTGGTGACTTGTTAGATGATATCATTAAAAAGCTTCCTGAAATAAATGATGTTGTCTATGAAGAATCTAGAATCAAATTATGCTTAATTGGACGCCCAAATGTTGGAAAATCATCTCTTACAAATGCACTTCTTGGAGAAGACAGAGTTATCGTATCAGAGATTGAAGGAACAACGAGAGATAGTATTGATAGTATGTTTACATATAGTGAACAAGATTATGTTGTAATTGATACTGCGGGACTAAGAAAACGCGGAAAAGTATATGAGAATGCTGAAAAATATTCTGTCTTACGAGCGTTACAAGCAATTGATCGTTCTGATATTTGTCTTGTATTAATCGATGCGGAAACTGGAATTCGAGAGCAAGATAAAAAAATTGCTGGTTACGCGATTGATGCTGGAAAATCTATTATGATTGTTGTAAATAAGTGGGACACAATAGATAAAGATACCAATACAATGAACAAATGGGAAAAAGAAATTCGTGCTCATTTTCAATTTATTACCTATGCACCAATTATTTTTCTTAGTGCAAAAACAAAACAAAGAATCAAAACACTATTCCCTGAAATCAATAGAATCTACCATAACTTTACAAGAAGAGTACAAACAAGTGTCTTAAATGACGTTATCTTAGATGCGTTTTACATCAATCCTCCAAAAATACACAATGGAGAAAAAGTCAAAGTATTTTATGCAACACAAGTAAATACGAAGCCACCAACATTTGTACTATTTGTAAATGATGAAAATTGTATGCACTTTAGTTACCAACGTTATTTACAAAATCGACTTCGTGAAAGTTTTGATTTAGAAGGAACACCGATTAGAATTCTATTAAGAAAGCGTGATTAAAATGAAAATTTCTGTTATTGGGGGAGGATCATGGGGTCTAGCACTTTCAAAAGTACTGAGTGATAACGGTCATAATGTACTGGTGTATGACTTAAGTCAAAAAACTGTTGATAAGATTAACAACTTACATATTTGTTGGCAATTAGATGAAAGTATACCATCTAATATCATAGCAACAACGAATTTAAAGGAAACCGTAGATTTTTCTGATACAATTTTATTCGTAGTACCAACAAAAGTACTTAGAATTGCAATAGAATCAGTAAAAAAACATCTAAATTCAAAAAAAATATTTATCAATGCTGCAAAAGGGATTGAACCAGAAACTTTTTTGAGAGTTTCAGAAATTTTTGTAGAAATGATAGATGAAGAATATTTAGAGGGATTTGTTTCATTAAGTGGTCCTTCACATGCAGAAGAAGTTATAAAAGGACTCACTACAGTAGTCTCTGCAAGTAGTGAAAATGAAGCACATGCAAAGAGAGTTCAACAAATATTTCACAATGATTCATATTTCCGTGTATATAGTTCAACAGACTTAAAAGGAAGTGAGTTGGGTGGTGCTCTTAAAAACGTCTTTGCACTTGCTTCTGGATTGATTGCAGGAAAGGGCCTTGGAGACAATGCAAGAGCTGCCTTGATTGCTCGTGGACTAGTAGAAATGGAACGTTTCTATATTGCTTACGGGGCTAATCCACGCTCTTTAATGGGTCTAACAGGAATAGGTGACTTAGTTGTAACCTGTACTTCTCCTCACAGTAGGAATTATCAAGCAGGATACAAAATAGGGCACGGTAAAGACCTAGAAGAAACTTTGGCTTCAATGACAATGGTAGTAGAAGGAATTAGAACATGTGAGGCTGCATATAAGTATGCAATCGAACATAATTTAAAGGTTCCGATAATTCAGTCAATCTATAATGTGCTGTTTTTGAAAACGGATCCTGAGATCGCAAAGAAAAATTTAATGGAAAGAAGAGTCAAATCTGAATAAAAATGTCCATTAATGAATATACGTTCATAAAAAAAGACATAGAGATAATACCTATGCGAATAATACAAAATTGACCATGAATTTTATCAAGTTCATGGTTTTTTATACGAAAATGTGATTTATGCTTGCAATAAAGCCGTTTAGTTGGTATAATTTGTGTAGAAGTAAAAAAATAAGGAGGATATACAATGAATAAAACTGAATTAATTGCTAGAATTGCTGAAGTTGCAAACTTAACAAAAAAAGATTCTGAAACAGCTTTAAACGCTACATTAGCGGCTGTACAAGAATCATTAGTAGCTGGGGAAAAAGTTGTTTTAACTGGATTTGGAACTTTCGAAGTTAGAAATCGTAAAGCGA
>CAYSZV010000043.1:0-8590 GCA_964435595.1 uncultured Candidatus Izemoplasmatales bacterium
AAAAAAGATCCTTATTGGATCTTTTTTTTAGTTTACTGCTTCTCCTCTTTCGAGTTTCTTCAAGAAATCGTGCAATGGTTGTTCGGGAACAAACCCTACATTTTGTCCTAATACTTCTTGTCCTTTGAAGAACACCAAAGTTGGAACACTTGATACACCATATTGATAAGCTTGCGGGTGATCATTTGCATCTGCTGCTATGAATGTAATATTTTCTAAATCAGGATTTTCTGATAATTTTTCAAATATTGGCTTTAACATTTTACATGGTGGGCAAGTGGTTGTTGCAAATTTTACAATTGCGATTTTTTCATCTACTAAATAATCTTGGATTTTTTCAACTCTTTTTAATTCTACTAACATAATTCATCTCTCCTTTTCATTAAATACAGTTGTATTGTAGTGCATTTTCTAACAAAAAGCAAATAGTTTGCTTGCTAACTAATTACAAAAATAATAATTACTTTCTTATTCAGTATTAGATTGATTTATGGTATAATATTGTGTTCGAAGGTGATATTATGTTAGAGAGAATACTACCCTTTGCTCATAATAAAATTAATGAGTATGTATCCAAAGAAGATATTGTAATCGATATGACTGCAGGCAACGGAAATGATACTATGTTTTTAGCTTCATTGTCTAAAAAAGTTTACGCTTTTGATATTCAAAAAGAGGCTATATCGAATACAAGAAAATTACTTGAAGAAAACAATATTAGTAATGTAGAATTAATATTAGATAGTCATATTAACGTACAAAAGTATGTGAATGAAAAGATACAATGTGCCGTGTTCAATTTAGGACATCGTCCCAATGGAAATCCTGACATTACAACTACTGCTTCTACTACAATATCTGCACTTAACAATCTGTTCCCTCTACTGAAAGTGAATGGTTTAATAAGTGTCGTTGTTTATGTCGGTCATAAAAATGGGGAAACAGAATCAGCACTACTAAATGATTTCGTTTCAAACCTACCATCAAAAACATTTGATGTCGGACAATACTCAACACTGAATAAAAAAAATGCTCCATATAATATATTAATAGAAAAGATTGGTGAATAATAATGAAAAAACTATTAACATTTACAACTGTATTCCTTCTACTATTTACACTTAGTAGTTGTGACAATACAGCGCCTATTTCAGAACCTGATCCAGATCCTGAAGTAGATTGCGAATTATATCCAACACATATCGATTGTCTTGAAGATCCAGTTGATCCAGTTGATCCAGTTGATCCTGTAGACCCTGTGGATACAGATAAAGATTTCCTAGATATCTTTTACATGAATGATTTTCATGGTGCAATCTTAGAAGATGGAGATAGTATGGGATTTGCAAAAATATCAAATTACTTGAACTACTATAAAGAATTAAACCCGGACAATACAATCATATTGGCTGGTGGTGATATGCTTCAAGGTAGTGCAATATCTAACTATTATCAAGGACTTTCTGTGATTGATATTATGGACGAGATTGGATTTGATGCATTCTCATTAGGAAATCATGAATTCGATTGGGGTCTTGATGTTGTAACACAATATTTTGATGAAGATGAAACAAATGGAGAAGCAGACTTTCCACTTCTTGGTGCAAACGTCTTTTATAAGGGTACAACTACAATTCCTGATTACATAGATCCATACACAATTATTGAAAAAGGTGATATGAAAATTGGTGTAATCGGTACAATAGGATACGGGCTAGAGTATTCAATAGCTGCTTCCAAAGTCAGTGATTATGAATTCGCATACCCAGTACCAATTATTGAGGAATACGCAATCCATTTACGAACAGTCGAAGAATGTGATATCGTGATATGGGTAGGACATGATTCAGGAAATATAAATGATGACTTAGTGTCCTTGAGTGGTGATGCATCACTAGATGCCCTATTTAATGCTCATTCACACAATGAGTATGCTGATACAACAGAGGATATTCCACAAGTACAATCAGGAGCTGTTGGTGAATACGTTGGGCATGTCAGATTAAACCTTAATGATGATAACGAAGTAATTTCATATACAGCTGAAAACGACAGTCTATATTCAGATGCTAATTTCTTTTCTGAGTATCAACCTGTACAATTATTAATCGCAGCGTATATTGATGAAACAGCACCCCTATTTAGTGCTCCTATCATTACCTCAGGAGAAAATCTATCTTCTTATGATTTAAGTTTATGGCTAACAAAACTATTGGTCTCTTCTACTGGTGCTGACATTGCTTTCCAAAATAGTGGTGGTACTCGAACAGATATTTCAAATAATGAAATCATCACACTTGCAACATTATATGAAGTATGGCCGTTTGATAATGTGATTAAAACAGTTTACTTAGATGGAGCAATCATCAATAATTTAAAAGCCACTTCATTAATTTACTATACTGAAGTTACTGAGTTTGAAGCTGGTGTACTATACAAAGTAGCTACCAATGATTATGTATTTGACAAAGACAATGCCTTCTTAAATGGAGAACAAATTGAATATACTGGAATCATTTTAAGAGATTTAGTTGAACAAGAATTGTTAGACCAAGCATTGGTTTATGAAAAGTTCTTCTACGCGAATGAAATCCAAACTTTAGAATAATAAAAAGGATGCCTCGGCATCCTTTTTTAAAACAGTAAATATATATATGCTAGTCCAATTCCTAAGAAGGTCCCGATTGCATATCCAATACTTCCAACAATCAGTCCTGGAGCTGTTAAAGAATCATTCTTAATTTGTTTGGTGATTGCCGGTACAAATGCTGGTCCATACAGTCCTGCAGTTAACGTCACCATAGTACAATCGACATCCACTTTCATAAATTTAGAAATAAGGACATGTAGAATGAATACCCCAAGAGTAATCGTTCCATAAAGAATTAAGGTAGATCCAAATATTCCAGCAAACCTAGAAAAGTCCATTGATGAAGCAAGTGCAAAACTGAATACTAGAATAAAGTATTGTCCCAATACATTCATCCCTCTTGTATCACGAATCGGCTTATTGAATGATCCGATAATACCAAAGACTGTTACACCTATTAATAATACTGGAACCAAATAATCTATCATCGTTCCATCCACACCGCCATTAAATTGCCATACAACAATTCCTAATAAGGCACTAATCAAAACCATCATAAGTGCGACAAGAAATACATTTAACAATCTTTTTGAAGGTTTAAATTCAGCAATCGATACTTCTTCTGTATTGACAACATAGATTTCATCAGTTGTGTATGTATCTTTAATATCAGATTTTAAAAACTTACTTAATAATGGTTTACATAAAATTAGAAGAAATAAATAAAACATTGCGCCAATCATCATATCACTAAGATTTGCTGCTCCAATAATAGTAGTGTTTAATTCTAAGACTTTTGCTATGGCATTTAGATTTGGTGTTCCACCTGTATATAATCCAATTGCCATACCTGATAACTCTGCACCATTTTCAATATTCTTTGCATAAACAGCAAATACCAAACTACTCACAACAATCGCTGAAATAATAAGTGATAAAAATGATTTCAAAACGACTTTAGATAGTTTTTTTGTTTCCATTAAATTGGCTCCAAATAAAAGTAATGGAATTCCAAGAGCGATCGCAACGTGACTTCCAATTTCTCCGACATCAGTATTCAAAGTAATTGATAATCCAATTGTATTAAATAGTAAAATAAGTAAAGCAACTATAATACCCAATAAGTATGCAGTTCCAATTGTTCCAATCCATTTAGTAATAAAGAAATTACTAAATCTCAAAATGAATATCGGAACAAGGAAAATTGCAATAGTTTGTATAATAATAATGACCATGATTACAAATCCTTTCCATAAATACGATATATTTTAGTGATTTCTCCACCAAATTTTTGAAATGCTGTGATTGGTTTATGATTATCTTCCATCATGGTACCACCCTCAAAATCAGTAATTCCAGCTTCAACAAAATCATCAAACACTGCATTATATATATGTCCAATCAGACCTGTATTTTGATATTCAGGGACAATATATTGCATTTGTCCTCTTGCTCGTGTTATTTTTTTCTTTAATCTCATAATCTTTAACGGACGAATTCTTCCTTTGGTTTGTTTGAATACTTGATTATAATCAGGTACAACCAAACAAAAACCAACTGGCTTATTCGTTTCATTTTCTCTAGCTATCTTTACGAACTTAGGATTTAAAAAGAATTTCATTTGCTCTGCGACATCACGAATCATATCAATCGATGGTGCATCTTGATAAACAATTTCATTTGAAGCAAGACGAATAATTTCCTCTACATCAAGTAAATCTTGTTCTAGATTTTTCCAATTCAAACTATCAATACGAACATCATTACTACGCATAAAAAATTTAGAAAATGTAGTTAATCTTTTCTTCGATTTTTGATTAACATCTGCATTGAGTAAAACAGTATCAACTGCTTTTGTGTATCCATACTGCTCTAATAATGTTCCATAATATTCAAAATTATAAGAAGTGAAAATCGAAGGTTCTTTTTTGAATCCTTTTACCATAACACCTCTTCTTGTATCTGGGTCAAACGGACTAAATGTTCCTTCACTATAATCAATCTTTTTTTGTTTCATATCTTGTTCCATGTAATCGAATAATTCTTTGACAACTTCAAAATTATTCACTGAATCAAAATAACTATAATAACAGACTTCTTTTCCTTGTTTTTTTGAGTGATCATATGTAAATAGTAATCTTCCTCTTACTTGATTGTTACTATCTACTGACAATATTGCTTTATATGTTTTCTCTTTTAAAACAATTTCTGCTAATTCCTTCTTTTGAGCACTAAAGATTGGGTATACATAGAATTCATCATCTTTATACAATTCTTCAATAAAGAATATAAACCTATGTAAATCTTTCTTATTATTTACATCTATAATCATGAGAATACCTCCTTATTTGCAATTAATATTATACCATATTTATGAGTTAAATTTCACATTTTTTAAGAGTGTATTGGTATAGAATCCAAATATCACACCACTCAATAAGAGAGTGTATACAGTTCCAATATTAATTCCTTCGATTCTCCCATTTAATATACCAAATAAGATTCCTAGTATAAACGCACTACCATATGATATATATGTTCCTATTCTTACACTTTTGACTTTATCTTGGATTTCTCTCAAATATACATCCATCGGATGTATTGCCCGATTTACTTTTAAATGGAGAGAAATTGAAAACAATAATATTAAGAGTCCTATGAAATTATAAATAAATCTCAATAAAATATGAATTTCACTTATGTTTGGAATGAGAGAGACAAATACATCTGTTAAAAATCCAAAGGCAAACAAAAACAAAAACGACTCAATGCACTCTCTATGATCAATCTTTTTACGAATCAATACTGCCACAAGATAAGATAATGTAGAAAGAATGACAAAGGAAAGTCCCAAAGAAATTCCAGTAAACGCTTCAAAATTCACTGCAGCCATTCCCCAAGCCGTCATTCCAAATTCTGTTTGTGCCATTAAAGATTGTCCGAACGCATTCAGCAATACTGCAATCATTAAAACAAGTATTCGTTTCATATTTCCACCTACTTTTGTCAAAAGAAAAGAGTAATTTCTTACTCTTTATTGTAATTTAAAAAACTCTTGTAGTCCATTTTTATATGGTTTTTCTTCTTCACCTTCGATAAGTGGTAGCATATACTCGTAAAATGCTGGACTCATTTTATTATCATTAATCATATACTCTTTTGGAATGACTTGCTCCATATTGGCAATTTGTGACACATCATGAAGATCATATTTCACTTTATAAGGAGAATTACTAATTCGATCAATGATAACCATTTTTCCTGTTTCATGATTCAAAGCTTGTTTGACAGCAAAGCGTCCTACTTCAATCGCCTCTTCTACATCTCTTTTACTTCTACTATATCCTGCACTTCTTTGAATTGTCGATAGCTCAATGGCACGATATTTCATCCCTAACTTATCTTCTAATATATCTCCTAAATACATTGCAACACCACCCAATTGTGTATGTCCAAATGCATCTTTAAACGCATTCAATGATCCAATAAACTCTCCATCACTATTCTTTATTCCTTCACTGACACAAATCAAACATTGTTTCTTCTCGCGATATATTTTAGCTACATCAATAAAGAATTTTTCAGTATCAAACGTGTTTTCAGGCAAATAGACCAAATCTGGACCCAATTCATTGACATGTGCTAAATGAGCACTAGCTGCAAGCCACCCAGCATGTCTTCCCATAATTTCAACAATGGTAACTTTCCCTGTTGGATATACAGCACTATCTAATTTTAATTGCATTACTGTATTTGCAATGAATTTTGCTGCACTTGCAAATCCAGGAGTGTGGTCTGTATACGGCAAGTCATTGTCAATCGTTTTAGGAATACCAATGACATTCATCTCGTATCCATTTGCTTTTACAAAATCACTAATTTTAAGACACGTATCCATTGAGTCATTCCCACCATTATAAAAGAAATATCGAATATTATTTGCTTGGAAAAAGTTTAATAATTCTACATACTCACGATCGTCACTGTTGTAATCCTTCATTTTATGACGACAACTACCAAATGCACTTGCCGGAGTGTATGGCAACAATTCCAATTGATTCTCAAACTCATCAAATGTATAGAACTCTCCTTGTAAGAGACCTTCGATACCATTTTTCATCACGTATACATCTGTAATTTCATCATAGTTCAAGGCTTCTTTTATCACGCCGTATGCACTCGCGTTTATCACAGGGCTCGGACCCCCTGATTGTCCATAAATTAATTTACCTTTCATCTTTATACCTCCATAATCTCAATACAATTATACCAAAGAAAAAACGACATTCAAGTCGTTTATTCATATAATTCAATAAATAATGGCGTGAGTGTAAATAAGTAAAATACTAAAATTACATTTAATGCTAATAATCCACCAATTGTCAGTGCTAAATATAAAGAATATAGAATTGGAAGTACGATTACAATATTCATCACCAATAATAGTCCTACCACGATTTTTTTCACTACCGTTTTTCTACACCAAGTACGCAGTCCTAAATATATCACCATCGAAATAGCAGGTATCATAAATAAGAACGATGCTCCTGAAAGTGCAAATCCTGTCAGAAGTGCCAATAAAGCATTGATGAATAATCCCCCTACTATTAGGGAGTATCTTAAATCATCATCTGAAGTATACTTATGATATGCATATGGAACAATCAATGCGATCAGTAATAGTGTTATAAAAGATGGCACTCCACCAATAGTTGTTCTAATATAAGTAACATCGAATGGTACTCTTGATATCCAAGCAACAATATTAGCTATAATATATCCAAACAAGACAACTGCAATAATCAATCCAACTAATATAGCAAATGATTTCACTATTTTTGAAACTGTAATTTTGTCCGTCATTAACATGAAAACAAACAGTCCAATCAAAGCTACTATGGTTACAATATGAAGTACCGACCCTAATGTTTCACTATAGGCTATAAATACATTTGGAAACACGGTAAAGAATACTTGATTTCCATTTGAATCAAAATACTCAACATCAGCATACTCACTATTGGTTGTAAACTCTTCTACTAAGGGAATAATCTGTGCTCCATAATGAGCAATACTAGAAGGGTTAACATTGGTATAATTATCATGCGGTGTATGATAATAAAATAATCCATCTAATACTGCGAAATTGATCCCATTTTTACCTTCTGCTAAAAACTCCGTAAAATCAGTTGAATTTGGCATAACAGTATACACTGCAGTAGCCAAACTATAACTTACTGGCAAATCAGCATTTTTATAGAAATCAATTACTTTATCATTGTTCACACTCGTTTCAAACATATATGCTGGACCTTTGACGCCTCTTGCTTCAATATTGATAACAAAACCTATGTCATCCATAAAAGGTTCTACAGCAGCTTTTGATGCTCCATATAGACCAGTTTCTTCTGCATCTGTGATTAATATATATATAGAATTCTCAAGATTCCTATTTCCATACAGTCTTGCAATTTCCAACAGAGTAGCAAGTCCGTATCCATCATCTGCTGCACCATATGAATTTCCTAATTCACCAGTTCTCCCAATGTGTCCTCTACTATCATAATGAGCTACTATTAATATCCCAGTATCACTGTCACCTTGGATGACACCTAACAAATTAGTAACATCATATTCAAGAGGTTCTTCCGTATCAAATTCAGAGCGTAAATATGTTGTTTCAGTCACATTCTCAGCTCCAATAAACTCCTCTAATTCAGTCTTTAAATATGTTTTAACAATCTCGTGTCCAATCGGATCATAAACACTGTGTTCTACTTCTGATATTTCTGCAATGTGATCCAATGCATATTTCGTATTAAACAGGTCTTCATCTTCTGTATTTGGCATTGGCGTTGTAAGTACAAACAAACTCAACAACAAACCCAACAAGACAACTCCAAAAGCAATTAATTTCTTATTCATTTTCTTCCTCCTCGTAAATACTTTGACTATCAAAATAGTACCATATTATATGTAATTTGAATACAAAAACTCAAA
>CAYSZV010000044.1:0-7436 GCA_964435595.1 uncultured Candidatus Izemoplasmatales bacterium
CTTTGACTATCAAAATAGTACCATATTATATGTAATTTGAATACAAAAACTCAAAATATTTTGTAATGTTTATATATATGATATAATAGACAAGAGGTGAATCCTATGGAGTTTGTAGTTTACATTTTAGCAGGACTAGTTGCAGGAATCTTAACAGGACTTGTTGGATTGAGTGCTGCGGTAATAATCGCCCCAATTTTCGCAACGTTTTTGGGTATGAATGCATTTACTGCAATTGGAATTGCTTTAGCTAGTGATGTATTCGCTTCTGGTATTGGTGCAGTAAATTATTATAGACATAAAAACATTAACATCAAAGGGGCAATCTACTTAACTCTTATTGTTGTTCTTTTAGCAATTGTTGGGAGTTATGCCTCCTTTTATATTCCACCGTTCACCCTAAATTCAACGATTAATATCTTTGTGTTTGTCTTAGGAGTTAGATTCATTGTATATCCAGTGAAAAGTGGTCCTGGAATGCCCCTATTATCGAGAAGCAAATGGATTATAGTTCAAACATTATTATGGGGTGCAGTAATTGGATTTATTAGTGGGTTCTTTGGAGCAGGTGGCGGACTTAGTATACTAGCGTTATTAACAATGTTACTTAAATATGATGTAAAGAAAGCAATTGGTACAAGTTTGTTTGTTATGGCATTTACAGCATTAATTGGTGCTGCTGCGCACTTTATCATCGAAGATTTAATATTATGGATTCCCTTGCTTATAACATCTGCTGCTGCAGTATTAGGAGCATATGGTTCAAGCTATTTAGCAAACAAGGTCTCAGAGAAAGCATTATCAAGAATCATCGGGATATTCCTCTTACTTGATGGAATTGCTTTGATCCTTGTACATTATTTATAAGCAACAAAAAAGCAGATTTCATATGAAATCTGCTTTTTTTAAACTTTATTCTTCTTCTCGATTTAAATCTTCTACTAATTTATCTAGCATTGAGTTCGGCACTTCTTGATAACGAACGAATTCACGTTGGTATGATCCAGTCCCTTGTGTCATTGCTTGTAAATCTAACGTATATGAGATAATCTCACTTTCAGGTGCTTCAGCGATAATTCGTTGTTTTCCACCAGATAGTGGATCCATTCCTGACACTTGTCCTCTACGTTTTGTAATATCACCCATAATGTCACCTACATAGTCATCGTTCACAACGATTGACAATCTCATGATTGGTTCCAATAATGTTGGTGAAGCTTGTTCTAATGCATTTTTAAAACATAAACGGGCAGCCAATTTAAATGAAATCTCATTACTATCTACTGCATGATAACTTCCATCATACAAGATTGCTTTTACACCGATTACTGGGAATCCAGCAAGAGGTCCTTTTTCAAATGTTTCTTGTAAACCTTTTTCAACAGCTGGCCAATAGTTTCTTGGTACACTACCACCATGTATTTCTTCTTCAAATTCAAACTCAGAAACATTCGGATTAATTGGTTCAAAGCGCATTTTAACAACACCGAATTGTCCACTTCCACCAGATTGTTTCTTGTGTCTACCTTCTGCATCTGCTTTATTCTTAATTGTTTCGCGATAAACTATTTTTTGATCTTGAATATCAACTTGCACTTTGAACATATTCTCTAGTTTTTCTAATACTAAGTTGATATGTTGCATCCCTTGTCCACCAACAAGTAATTGTGCGGTTTCAGGATTACGTTTGTATTGGAATGAAGGATCTTCAACTGATAATTTCGCTAATGAAGAAGAAATTTTATCTTCATCTTTTTTATTTTTCGGATGTACTGCAACATAAATTGTAGGACTTGGTATCGGAGCACCATCTAAAATGACAGGAGATTTCGGATCTGCGATTGTACAACCTGTGTACATTTCGTCAATTTTTGCAACTACACCAACATCTCCAGCATTTAATGTATCAACACTGATTTGCTCGTTACCTCTTAATATAAATAAGTTTCCAATTTTCACTTCTTTTCCAGTATTTGCTACAACAGCTTTTTGACCAGAGCTTAATGTCCCACTAAATATTTTTACATAGTTCATTGTACCCATAAAAGGATCTACTGCAGTTTTAAATACATAGCCACTAAACGGCTCTTGATTATTTGTTTTTCTAACGACTCTTTCTTCTGTTCTTGGAATTGTTCCTCCGATTGATTTTAAATCGTTTGGAGCAGGCATAAACATAGCAATCATTTCTAATAAGTCACGAACACCAATGTCTTTTGTAACTGTACCAAATACGATAGGTTTCAATTCGCCATTTAATACTCCTTGACGCAATCCACCACATACTTCTTCATAAGATAATTCTTCTCCACCGAAGTATTTATCCAATAAAGCTTCACTTGAAGAGGCTACAGATTCCATAATCTCTTCACGCATTTCTTCAACTTGTGCTGCTACGCTTTCAGGAATATCTTTTTCAACGATCTTTCCGTTTTCTAAGACTTTTGATTTCATGTCAACAATATTAACATATCCTCTAAAATCATTTCCTTCTATTATAGGATATAAGAACGGTACTGCTTGAGTTCCTATAACATCTTTTAATTTAGCAAGTAAATCATCCACTTTAACATTTTCTTTATCCATTTTATTTACAAAGATTAATGTTGGAATGTTTCTTTCACTTAAATCTGATAAAACTTGTTCCGTACCGATATCGATACCTTTTGAAGCATCAACCACTAAAACTGCACCTTTAACCACGCTTAAAGTTTGATATACTTCGTTTACTAATTCTCTATTACCCGGTGTATCTAAAAAATTGAATTTGTAATCGTCATATTCTACGGGAATAAGAGTTGTTGCGATTGAAGATTCGTGTGCTTTTTCTTCATTCGTATAGTCAGATGTAGTGTTTTTTTGCTCAATTGAACCTTTTTTCGTTTTGGCTCCAGTTACATATAAAACTGATTCCATAAACGAAGTCTTACCAGAGCCTGGGACTCCTACAACTGCAAGTGTACGTAAATGTTCTACATTGTATTGTTTCATTACATTACCTCCATTTTTTTATATTACGCGTTAAATACATTATAACATAAATTGATGTAAGAGTTTTCTTTTTTTTATATTACATATAATATAAACATATTATTACCCGTAATTGTGTCAAAAATAGTCTAAAAAAAGCACTAAAATCAGTGCTTTAAATTATCTTTTTAGTGCAAGAACTTGATGAAATAATTTTGTATAAATGGGACGCATTCGAGGTTCATCCATCACATCCAACGCTTCTTCTAGTGTAAACCATTTTACACCACTATTTTCATCTTCCTTTACTACCAATTCTTCTCCTTCATCTGCAATCAAGAAATAGGTTAGATTCATATGAACATGATCAGGTACCCATTTCCCTTTCTTCTTATGATTAGGGACATAAATCGTATCAATACCTTGAATATCTTTATTCAACGGAACGATGTTTGTTACACCAGTTTCCTCTGTTGCTTCTTTGAGTGCAACATGTAAAAAATCGGTATCCCCATCATTATGACCACCTACCCATCCCCAAGAATTATAAATATTGTGGTGAATGAATAAAACCTTGGATAATTCTTTGTTGAGAACAATTGCACTTGATGTGAAATGTCCAACTAAATTATCACGAAACAAAGCATCAGGATTTCGTTCAGCAAATGCAATCATCGCTCTTTGATCTGTCTTTTCTTGTTCATTTTTTGGTATATAGTTTTCAATTTCTTTGATCCACATAATATTCTCCTTTAAAATAATGTATAATCTTGATGTTCTTCGATTAAAGAAGGATCATCATTAACAACTTTGTTTACTTTCGTACTAACTTCTATCATATGAGTTCGTTCTGATGGATACTGTGTGAGCAATTCTTTTAGGGTTTCAGAGCCATTGTTAGTTCCAATCCATTGCTTGGCTTTATCATTGTCTAATATCACAGGCATTCTCTCATGTATTGCGCTGATTGCATCATTTGCTTTCGTAGTAATGATTGAACAAGTATATAAACTTTTACCATTCTTAACATAATGACTCCAAATACCTGCATAAGCAATTAGTTTCTTATTATCAAATGTGATGTAATATGGCTTTTTACTTCCCGATACATTATCCCACTCATAAAATCCATCAGATAAAATAATACATCGTTTATGAAAAAAGGAATCTCTAAAACTAGCTTTTTCTTCAATTCCTTCACTTCTTGCATTTATCATCTTAAATCCAGATTTATCATCTTTACTAAATGATGGCACAAGTCCCCATTTGAACGTTCCAACTCTATAATTTTTTCCATCATAAATGACACTAAGTAGTTGTTGACCAGGTGCAATATTATATCGTGGTAAATCATAATCAAAATCAAAAATAGAATACTCTTTACCTAAGTATTCTAACATTTGTTCATATGTATAATTTACTGTAAATCTACCACACATATTATCACCCATATGTATTATACCATAAAAATCACTTCTGCTCATTTGCAAGAATAATTCTTCTTTTACATTTTAATTAGTAAAGAAACAAAAAATAAAAGAGATTTATTTAAGAAAACCTCTTTTATTTTGTTTATTATAGTGATTTATGTGTCCCATCACAGTAAGGTGGTGTAGACGTTTTTTTACAGGTACACAGTTTTCTTTTTTGATCTTCTTTTACAGTGACAAGCACCGGTTCACAGAAATATCCTGAATGACTACCATCACAAAACGGTTGGCTTTGGCTTGCACCACATTGGCACCAATAATAACTTTTATTTTTCTTTAGTTCTACTTCAATTGGTTCAAATTTCTTTTTGTCCATTTAATCACTCCCTTTGTATTATTATATCATACTTGATGAATAGTTATTATAAATTAATTTCCAACATAATTGGTGTATGGTCTTGTCTTGTACCAGAATCAATCATTTCAGAGGCAATTACTTTTTCTGCAATTCTATTACTAACAAGCCAGTAATCAATCCTCCAACCTGAGTTATTCATTTTACTTGTTCTAACACGTTGAGCCCACCAGGTGTATACTCCAGGGACATCACCATGTATATGTCTGAAAGTATCGGTAAATCCTTTTCCTAAAAGATTTGCAAATCCTAGTCTTTCTTCATCTGTAAATCCTGCAGATTGATGGTTGCCATCTGGATTTGCTAAATCTATCTCTTTGTGTGCTACATTGTAGTCACCAACAGCTAGTACTGGCTTAATCTTATCTAAATTTGATAAATATTCAGCATACTTTTGATCCCAAACTTGTCTTCCTTCTAATCGCTTTAGTCCATCTCCTGCATTAGGAGTGTATACTTGAGTCAAATAAAATTCACCAAAATCTAAAGTGATGATGCGTCCTTCTACATCCATTGTATCAGGGGCACCAATCTCAGGAAAGTATGCATCCGGCTGATATTTCTCTTTGTATAAAAACATTGTACCTGCATATCCTTTTCTCGCTGGTGGAACAGATGTTCTATAAACATAATTATATCCATTAAAATAGTCTGCCAAGTGTTTTATATGAACTTTACTTGGACCAGTAATTGGTAATTTAGTCTCTTGCAAAGCAATCACATCTGCATCCTCTTTTAAAATTGTTTGAATTACTTCTCTTGATAGTACAGCTCGATCAGACTCACTTGTTAATGCAGCATTTAATGAATCAATATTCCATGAAATTAATTTCATAACATTCCTCCTTGATCATCCATTTCTATTTTAGTATATCATTAATAATTGGTATATTGTTTAGAAAAGCAAAAATCCTAAAAAAAAGTCTGAAGTTAACATTTGAGTTGAATCTTGTAATGTTTTTCTTCAGACAATATTTTTTTAAAAATACATTCAAATTTAGCCGACTACAACTTGCAAGAAAACATTCTGTAGAATATTCAATGCAACAATTGAAATCACCATGGAGAGTAAAGGTGTCAAAATCCAACCTATACCAATTTTCCCCATATTCGATACATCAATATTTCTTCCGCCTTTTGCTAAGCCTATCCCCATTATTGCACCAATAACTGCTTGGGATTGTGATACAGGAACAAGTGGAAGTGCTGGTAGATTTCTTGAAGTAAGGAAATGATATAATCCTTCTGATGAAAACACAAAAAGTACAAGAGATGTAGCCATTACAACTACAAACGCACTAATTGGCGACAACTTGAAAATATTATTTCCAACTGTCATCATTACTCTTTTGGAATAAGTAAAGACACCAACAGCGATGGCGATACCTCCTAATAGAAACAGTTGCTGAATACCAGTAATAGTAATACTATTGGTAACTACAATATCATTAAAGGGTGAAACTTGAATAAAAACACCCATGACATTGGCTATGTTATTGGCACCTAAACTATATGAACCAAATGCTCCCGCAATAATAAGACCATATCTAATATATTTATCCATTTTAATAACATGGATTTTTGTATGCTCTATAAAGTATTTCACAATCCAATAAATGATAACTGCAAATATAGCAGCTAGGATTGGTGTGAAAATCCAAGTTTGAGCAATTTTAACTACTACTGCTGAATCAGTTTGTAATCCAGCAAATACATTCCATCCAATAATAGCTCCAACAATGGCTTGTGAAGTAGATACAGGTAATCCTCTTTTTGTCATCATCATAACTGTGAAAGCAGCTGATATTGAGACTGCAAATGCTCCTGCAATCGCATTGATTGCTCCTAATTCTCCCAGTGTATTTGATGTTCCAGATCCTCCTACAACAGCTCCAATTATTACAAAAACACCACACACAATAGCTGCAGTCCTAAAGCGAATCATTCTAGTTCCTACAGCTGTTCCAAAAATATTAGCTGCATCATTCGCACCAAGTGACCACCCCATAAAGAGTCCTGCTGAGAGGAAAATACCAATGACAATTAAATCCATAGGTTATCCACCTCCTTCATTGTAAGTAACATTATATACTCCTTTTAAATCTAAACACAGATAACTTACTAGCAACCCTTTCAGCTATATCTGAAAGTTCAACTAGTTCATTTGCAAATTTATTGAGAAGAATTCTCTCACAAAGAGAAATCTTAAGTTCTTCATCAAAAATCTTAACTTTTAGATTGTGTAATAACGTGTCAGCATCGGATTCAAATAGATTCGTTTTAGTAATGTAATCTTCAACAGTTCTAAATTCAGTTAAATAAATCCTTACACCCTTAATAACTGCTTCAACAGCCTTGTTTGATTTTTTAGCAATATGACCAAAATCATCAATCAATGAAGGATCGATTTGAGGTTTTTGGACTTGAAAATCTAAAAGCACTTCCTTTGCAACATCATTTATATCGTCCATAGCATCCATTAGTTCCAATATATCGGCACTCAAATTAGGAACCAAATTATATCTAAAAAGCACAAATTTTATATTTACTAAGTGCTCATCAGCTTCTTTCTCTTGTTCTGTTATCAATTTAGCACGTTCATTAAATTGATCGGTTTCCCC
>CAYSZV010000045.1:0-5437 GCA_964435595.1 uncultured Candidatus Izemoplasmatales bacterium
TCTTAAGAGCAGCAGGTCTATCTACAAATATAGAACTGGTTCCAACTATTAAAAAAATTGGTGGAAATGGGCCCATTATGTGTAATGCGTTCGCAATGCATAATCCCAAATTAGCTTATATGGGAGCATTGGGTCATCCTTCTATTGATGATGTATTTAAAGTGATGGAAGACAAAGTTGATCTATATTCATTTGCAACTAGCGGACACACAGATGCGTTAGAGTTTGATGATGGTAAGTTGATGTTTGGTAAAATGCAATCTTTGAATGATGTAACATATGAAAACTTAATAGAAACAGTTGGTGAAACTCAATTAGTAGATATGTTATCTAAAACAGATTTGATGGCAAACGTGAACTGGAGTATGTTGCCTTTACTAACTGATTTGTGGGTAAAATTAATAAAAAACATATTACCACAACTTCCAGATAGAAAATCTAAACCATTCTTATTTGTTGACCTTGCAGATCCGGAAAAAAGAGAGAATGAAGAAATCGTTGAAGCATTAGAATTGTTGAAACAATTTAAAAGCAAATTTAGAGTTGTCTTAGGGTTGAACAAGAAAGAAGCATATGATGTTGCAAATGTACTTGATTTGTTTGATGGACCATCATTAGAACATATGCAGGTTTCTTTGGAAGACTTGAATATTGCTTTACAAGAACATTTAGATATAGACTATATTGTCATTCATCCGGTTGATCGTTCATGTGTTGTAGTTAATAACACGTTCTATATGGAAGAAGGACCATATATATCAAAACCAAAACTTTCAACAGGGGCAGGAGATAATTTTAATGCTGGGTTCATGTTGGGACTCTTATTGGGGCTTAATCCAGATCAAGCGTTATTGACAGGAATGTCAACATCTGGATTTTATGTTAGAAATGCAAGAAGTCCAAAATTTGAAGAACTCTACACGTTTATGAAAGAATGGGCAGAAGGTAAAATTTAATATAAAGGAAAAGCACATTATTCAGTTGAATAATGTGCTTTTTTTAAATTTTATCGTAAAATGAAAATATAATTGCTTTCTTTGGATTATCTTTAAGGACAAGTATTTTGATGGTCTCACCAGCTTTATATTCCTTTGCTTGTCTGTTTCTAACTACATATATTTTTCTTGTGAAGTGTTCGTTGTTGTATTGGTAGTTTACTTTGAAAAAAGGATATCTAGAAAAGAGTCTAATTTTTTCAATGGTAGCAGAAGTAATGTCACCTTGATCAAAATATCGATCAATTACTTTACTTCTAAAGAAGGAAACGATTACGCTTATCAGAGCGAAACCAAAGAATATATATGGTACATATGGTTCATCTGGCACCATAACAATCATCATTGTGCCGATTACAATATAAATCAATATTACAAATGTTGACGTCATAAGCCAATAATCTATTTTTACTTTTTCCATAAATGTTGGAGAGTCTATCATTTTATTCACCTTCAATCCTAACTATTAGATTTCTATTTCGTGGTCCATCAAACTCCATAAAGTAGATTCCCTGCCAAGTTCCAAGAATCATAGTGTTACGTTCTACTAATATAATTTGCTCTACTCCAATGATGCTTGATTTGATATGGGCATCAGAGTTTCCTTCAAAATGTTGGTAATCTCTATGGTTAGGAAATGTCTTATTTAAGCCGTTTAGCATGTCTGATTGCACGTCTGGATCAGCATTCTCATTGATTGTTATCGCAGCAGTAGTGTGTGGAACAAAAAGAATGATTTTCCCAGTCATTATATGTGATTGTTTTAAGAGCGTATTTACCTTAGCTGAGACATTTACCATTTCATTCTTCTTGGAAGTTGATACTTGTATCGTATTTGTTATGTACTTCATTTGATCACCTTCAATCTATGAATATTATAACATAATTAATATAGGGAATGATATGGTATAATAAGAGTAGTTTTGGAGGTGGTCGTGTGGCTGTCATGAAATTTGAAATAGTTCATGTGTATCAAGTTGATTATATTGGCTATAAAGTGGAAGTTCCGATTAAGGATGTAACATCTGTGGATTTTCGATCGCTTTGGAACAAAGTTAGGAAAGAATTTCCGATTTTGGATGAAGAGTTTTATATTGGATATGAAGACTATTCTTCATTTAATGGAAAATCATATTTCTATTATGCATTGGCTCCAAAAAGAAAAGATAAAGTATATAAAAGTGTAGAAAAAATCACGATCCCAGAAGGTAGATACTATAAATACGAAAGTGTGAACAAAACTCATGATCAAGATTTTTTTCAAACAATGTATATGCATTTGAAGAGAAAAGGTGTGCGTCATGATTCAACCTATGATTTAGAAATTATACCTCCTACCTTTTCTTATGATAATCCAGAATCAATTCTATATGTTGGAGTAAGGGAACTTGAGTATTAAACTACCTGTATTATTTTGACTTTTGGTATTAAAAAGCGTATAATTCTCTATGATATGGAAATATAGGGAGAAAGGTGCATAATATGGATGACAAAAAAAGAAGATTCGCTCTGAGATCATTGAACACTGCTGAACTCCTTGTATTGGGATTTGCTGGTGTTATTTTGTTCGGTGCAATACTGCTAAGTTTACCTTTTGCTAGTGTTTCTGGTGAAAGTGTAGGTTTTGTAAATGCCCTGTTTACTGCGGCATCAGCAGTGGCTGTTACGGGTTTGGTTGTAGTTGATACAGCTACATATTGGACAACGTTTGGACATGTTGTAATTATCGTTCTGATTCAAATCGGTGGATTAGGAATTATTACTATGGGAACCTTGTTTGCTTTAATATTGGGTCGTAGAATCAATTTTCGTCAACGAATTGTAATGCAAGAAGCAATGAATAAAATCACACTTAATGGTGTTGTAAGATTAGCTAAATATATATTGATATTAACGTTTGCGGTTGAAGGGGTTGGAGCAATAATCCTAGCAACTAGATTTGTTCCAGAATTTGGATGGGGTGAAGGGATTTGGCTTTCTGTATTTCATTCTATTAGTGCATTCTGTAATGCAGGTTTTGACTTGATTGGTGATTTCCAG
Source organism: uncultured Candidatus Izemoplasmatales bacterium (assembly GCA_964435595.1). Taxonomy (GTDB): domain Bacteria; phylum Bacillota_I; class Bacilli_A; order Izemoplasmatales; family Izemoplasmataceae; genus Izemoplasma. Next base: position 3,036 of record CAYSZV010000045.1, read on the forward strand.
AGTTTAACTCCTTATGTGAATGATCCGATTGTTAGTTTGACTGTAGCGGGATTGATTATTATTGGTGGACTTGGATTCGTTGTTATCTTTGAATTATTAGATAAGAAAAGTATTAAACAATTGAGCTTGCACTCAAAATTAGCATTGTTAATGACACTAGTTTTATTGTTGTCAGGTTATGTAATTGTAATGGCATTAGAATTTAATAATCCAGAAACAATGGGTAACTTGAGTGTTGGAGGAAAATTTTTAAGTGGATTCTTCCATTCTGTAACACCTCGTACAGCAGGATTTAACACGTTACCGATGGATAAATTAATGATGGGTACGATTGTAATGACAATGCTGTTTATGTTTATTGGTGCTGGTAGTGCTGGTACTGCTGGTGGGGTTAAAGTTACAACTGTAGGTGTTATAATTGCATCTATTGTTTCAACCCTTAAAGGAAGAGAAGATGCAGAAGCATTTAAAAGAAAATTACCAAGAGGTTTGGTAAATAAAGCAGTAGCCATTTTAACAATTGCATTATTGTGGATTATCACAGTCACATTCATATTATCGATTACTGAAGATCAAACATTTGTTGACATATTATTTGAAGTAATTAGTGCATTTGGTACAGTTGGACTTTCGTTGGGTATTACTACTCAACTTAGTACAATTGGAAAATTGGTTATAACTATTACAATGTTTGTGGGACGTATTGGTCCGCTCACCTTATTTATGGCACTTGCTCAAAGACGTCAAGTTGCTAGTGTAATTCAATATCCAGATGAAGAAATTATGATAGGATAGTTTATAAAAAAGAAGTTGATTCGTTTGATTGAATCAACTTCTTTTTATTTTCTTTCGTAGAGCAGAGAAAGCTTGTTTAAATGTTAAAATTGTTTTACTGTGACTATTAGGAAATTTATCAGATAATCTCTTTAATCTAGGTCTATTTTCGATTGCCTGTTTCACAACATCTAATTGAGTACGAATTCTTGCAACAAATTTTTCTTCTTTGATATCCTTGAATTTTTCTTCAAGTTCTTCCTTGAATTCTAGTAATGATTCCATCATGTTTTCTTTGTGAAGAACAATCTCAGATTTTACTTCTTCAACTTTTAAATTAAGTTTCATACTTAAGTCTATACCGGCATGTTCTAATGTAATAATAATATCTCTAACTTTAAATAGATCACGTAAAGTAAAGTATTCATCAATAATAAACACAAAGTAGAACACAGATAAGATAGATAACATATAATTTATCGGTATCATATTGTACAATGTATCAAACGGAGGAAGGACGAATCTCCATAATGTATATCCACCTATGGCAAAGAAAGTAGTCACATACAAACTAACTCTTCCTTGTATATTGAAACGATGATGACTATAATCCCACCATCGTGCGTGAAATACTTTTTCCATAATGTAAGACGTTGTAAATTCCCATATAGCTGTGATCAATCCGATATATACAATCTCTAATATAGCTACTCCAAGATTAGAATGATCCAATCCTTGTAGTAGTTGCATTGTATAGACTACAGTCATTACTGCAAATCCATAAATAGGAATATACGGACCGTGCAAAAATCCTCTGTTAATATATCTTTTTTCTTTTATTGATACATATGGAGTTTCCCATACCCATCCTATAATGCTAAACATCATAAATAAAAATAACATTCTTTCCATTATATCACCTGAATCTATTATACACTGTAGAGTATGAAATTAGTATAAACAGATTAGAGGATTTAAACAAATTTCTAAACTTTATAAAAAGTTCGAAATCGAACATAAAACACTTGACACACGAGAAATATAGAGTTATAATAAGTTCGAAATCGAACGAAAGGAGAAATGAGTTATGTTAGATTTTAAAGAGTTAGAAAGATTTGCAAAAGATATGAAAAGGGGCTTTCGCCCACATGTATCAGAAAAGGTTAATAGAAGTGAAGTAGACTTGTTAATGCTAGTCAGTAGAGACCCAAACCAATCATTTAGAAGATATGGAAAACATATTCATTTGGAAAAAGGATCATTTAGTTACATCGTTGATTTATTGGTAGTAAAGGGCCTAGTTATCAAAATTGAGGATGAAGAAGACAAACGACGAAAAACATTAGAGATTACTGAAAAGGGTGAATCACTTGTTAAAGAACTTGGGCAACAAAGAGATGAATATATTAAGAAGAGATTAAGTATTTTTACAAAGGAAGAAATTGAGCAACTAGAAAATGTTGTTAAAGTAACGGAACAGTTTGGTGAAAAACTTAGACAAGCATTTCCTCATGAAGAAGACCGACCTCCTAGAAGAAAGCGTAAACCTGATTTAGAATATCGCTCACACCACAATCGTCATCTAGGAGAATAAAAAAGGCCCAAATTTGGGCTTTTTTAATGATTAA
>CAYSZV010000046.1:0-4829 GCA_964435595.1 uncultured Candidatus Izemoplasmatales bacterium
TTTCTTTTTGCTCTTGGATGGGCTTTTAAGTAATTTTCTTTCAACTTTTCTTTTGTTACTTGCGTGTAAATTTGAGTACTCGATAAATGACTATGTCCTAATAATTCTTGTACACTCCTTAAATCCGCTCCGTTATTCAACAGATGTGTTGCAAATGTATGTCTTAGTGTGTGTGGACTAATTTTTAAACTTTCTTTTGAGTTTTCAATCACTTTATTTACTACCAGTCTGACACCCCTAGGAGTAAGTTGTGTTCCTCTATTGTTTAAAAATAGTGCACGTGTTGTTGTGTCAGAACGTTTATAAAACTCTTCTCTTGTCATAATAATATACTCTCGTAACATATGTATTAAATTTTCATGAAGCGGTACGTATCTGTCCTTACTGCCCTTTCCATGAATCAATACCAGTCCTTGAGAGTAATCTATGTCTCCGAGTTCTATACCACACAACTCTGATACCCTAACTCCAGTTCCATACAGGAACTCCATAATTAATAAGTTTCGTTTTCCAAAATAATCAGATGTGTCTATACTATCAAATAATGATTCGATTTCATCTGGATAAATAAACTTTGGTAATCGTTTCTCTTTTTTCGGCAATTCTACATCTCTAAACGGATTCGATCTTATTAGTGTCTCTTTCATCAAATAATTATAAAAACTTCTTACTGAGCTAATTTTTCGAGCAATGGATGCAGGTGTATAGTGTTCATGAAGTGAAGCAACGTAAAAGCGAGCAATCCTAGGAGAAACAGATAATAAATCTCCAAATTGTTCGTTATCTAGAAAATGAATCAGCGTATACATATCATCAAGATATGAGGTCGTGGTGTTTTCACTATACCCTTTTTCAGTATCTAAGTATGTTTTAAATAGTTGTATCACTTCCATATTTGCCATATTACACCTCGATTAGGAAACTAAATACACTGTAGATATTATCGAGAGAAGCCAATACTGGTGCTTTTCTCTTTATATTTGGGTGTTTCATTACCACACTATAAATATGGTCTCGACCAAATCCTTTGTTTCCTTTTCGAAAAACAAAGAAGATGCGATTGTCTTTGTTTGTTTGCTTGTTTTGTACAATATTTAATGCTTGCATAACTTCTTGAATTGTTGATACGAACATAAAATACACTTGTGGAGTATCTGATAAAGCAAGAGGGGGAGAAAACTCTTGTGGAAGATTGATTCCATTGTATGTTTCAAATAAATCAATTTTTAATTTATGAAAATCCATACTAGTCCTCCAATTTTCTTATAAGTTCCTTCATTAATGAGATAGAACGATCTTTATAATGCATTTTACGTTCTTTCTTTTTATGTTTAAAATCTAATTTCTGTAAAATACCATAATTGGCATTCATTGGCTGAAAATCACTGATAGATGCATGTGAAACATAATATGATTCACTACCAATAATGGTTGTTTCTGGGAAAATGATTTCTTCTTTTCCATCTAACATTCTTGCAATAGCGATACTTGCAAGAAGTCCGCTTCCTGCACTTTCAACATATCCTTCCACTCCTGTAATTTGTCCAGCAAAGAAGATATTTTTATTTGTTCTAAGTTGGTAATTTCTTGTGAGTAATTTTGGACTATTGATAAATGTATTTCTATGCATGACACCATATCTTACGATCGATGCATTTTCAAGACCTGGTATCATTTGAATGATTCTTTTTTGTTCTCCAAAGGTCAGATGCGTTTGGAATCCTACAATGTTGTATAAGGTTCCTTCCATATTATCTTGACGCAATTGGACAACAGCATATGGTCTTACACCATCTGGAGTATTTAGTCCTACCGGCTTCATCGGTCCAAATAATAATGTTTGTCTACCGCGTCTTGCAATTTCTTCAAAGGGCATACATCCTTCAAATACTTTTAACTCAAAGTCTTTGATTTCAACTGCTTTTGCATTGATCAATTCATCATACCAATGATTGAATTGGTCTTCTGTCATAGGACAGTTTATATAGTCTGCTTCCCCTTTATCATATCTTGATTTCATATATGCAATATCCATATTAATTGATTCCAACTCTACAATTGGCGCAGCTGCATCAAAAAAATATAAATACTCTTCATCAATTAATTTCTTAATACTTTCAGACAAGGCATCACTAGTAAGTGGACCAGTCGCTATGATTACAGGTCCCTCAGGTATATCAGTAAGTTCATCATATATCACTTCAATATTCGGATGATTTACAATTTCTTCTGTTACTTTTTCACTAAATACATCACGGTCTACAGCAAGTGCTCCACCTGCAGGAACTTGCGTAGTATCAGCACATCTAATTATAAGAGAATCTAATAGTCTCATTTCTTCTTTCAAGAGTCCCACTGCATTTTCCAAAGAATTCGCTCTTAAACTATTACTACATACCAATTCAGCAAATCCACCAGTTTTATGAGCTGGCGTTAGTTTCTTTGGTCTCATTTCATATAATTTAACTTTGAATCCTCTTTTTGCAAGTTGATAACTTGCTTCACTCCCTGCAAGTCCAGCTCCTATTACTGTTACTGTTTGTTTCATACGATCACCTTTCTTATATTATAACACAAGGAAGCCATTGTGGCTTCCTTCTTATTCAACGTATTGGTCTGTAGTGATGTCGCCATCACCAAGTAATCCGATGTATTCTAGTACCTCTGTAGTTCCTGAATAATACTCATCGGCAAATTTACCATTTGTCATGACTGCTAAAATTGGTGTTCCAGAATTTAAAATGATTAATTCTGTTGGTAAGTTCCCACTATCTGAAACTTCTGCACCATTCATAAAGTATACATCTCTTAAATCCCTTTGAAATGCCCATTCTAGAAAATCATCTTTTGCTGCAATACAGTGTGGACAATCATCCAAGTAGTAATAAATAAAATACGCATCTTGATCAATTTCGAGTGCTTCTTGATATGATGATAAATGTTGCGATTCAAAATGAGAATAATCAAGTGGAATTGTATCAATCGATTCATAATTATCAAAGAAGTCATAGATTTCAATCGACCCTATATATTGATCTAGCACTACACCATCAGCCATCAAGAATACTGTAGGTGTTCCAATAAATTCATCCAAAGATGATGTGTCAGGAGTGTCTTGCACTTCTAGTATATAAAACGGTAATAAGTCAAATGTTGAAAAGAATGTTAACAAGTCTTGTTTTACATTCAAACAATGGCCACAACTCTTACCATAATAGTAAATAATATAGCGTTCATCTTGTATTGTTTCTGCTGCTTCATAACTCGTTAATAAGTGTTCTGGAAAATCACTATAATCTAGTTCAGTCGGTACTGGTTCTTCGCATGATGCAAGTGTAAATGTAACAATGAACATTGTTACTATAAGTAGTATTTTTTTCATATTATTTCCTAAAAATGATTGGATTTTTTGTTAAGTCCATCATACCTTTCTTGATTGTAAATGTTGTGTTGTCTAATATATTTTCATAGATACCATCTTCAATATCAATATGGAATTGTCCTTCTTCAAGCCCCACATTAAATATTCCAACAATCTCTTCTCCCTTATATTGATATGACCCTACATATAAATCTCTATCTGTAATTCTAATAAAATGATTTCCATGACTGAAGATGTCTTCTTTTACCAAATGAGCAACTTTAGTAATAAATGGACTAATGTCTGTTCCATCCCAGTTCACTAAATCTTTATCAAACAAACTTGGCTTATTATTATCTAAAAACTCTTGTCCTGCATAAATCATTGTTGATCCTTTGCTAAAAAACGCTAAGGCAGTCCAGTTATAAATTTTGTCTAAATTATTATCTACCATCGGAGCAAAACGTCCGAAATCATGATTCTCAAGATTTCTCATTTTGATATAGTTTTCTGGGTAAACTTCTTCTTGTCTTTTTAATTCTTCTAAAAAACGTTTAAATGTGTTTTCACCTTTCAAATATCCTTCAAAATAAGGATGTAAATCATAATCATATGACATATCAAAAACTTGATATATTTCTGATTCGCTTAGACAGTCAAATCCTTGATTTCTTAAGAATGATACGAATCCACCATGAACACTTTCACTTAAAAAGATTATATCAGGATTGATCTCCAATAATCTTTCGTGAGCCATTTCTAGAAAGCCGAGAGGTAATAAAGAAGCAACGTCCCAACGGAATCCATCCACCCCTAATTTAGCCCAGAATTCAAGGGTTGAGATTAACTCTTCCCACAATCCTTTATCCTTTGTATAATCTAAATCTGTAATGTCCCACCAATCTCCAACACGATTACTAAATTCACCCTGTTTATTTTTGTAGAAATATTCAGGATGTTTTTCGATCAAAACACTATCATGAGAGGTGTGATTATATACTACATCTATCATCATTTTCATTCCAACTTCGTGTGTACTTTCAATCAGTGAAACGAAGTCTTCTAATGTTCCGTATTCTGGATTGATACTACGAAAATCTTTTATTGAATAAGGGCAACCTAATTCACCTTTTTTTTGTTTTTGTCCAATTTCATGTATTGGGATTAAGTACAAGACATCTGTGCCCAATTCTTTGATCCTATTTAAGTCCTTCTCTAGGGCTTCGAATGTTCCGTCTAGAGTATGGTTTCTAACATATACTTGATATAACATTAATTGTCTTAATTCTTTTTTTGTAATTATACTCATCTATATCACTCCAATCAGTGACATTATATCATTTTTTAATACATTTACAAACCGATTTAATTATAATATAATTAGTGCAAATGGATGTGATATTATGCCAACAATCAAAGATGTAGCTAAAAAAGCAAACGTAAGCGTTGCTACTGTATCAAGAGTAAT